>NZ_JBPEHL010000025.1:0-48948 GCF_051201095.1 Shinella sp. BE166
TGGCTCTCGCTCAGCAGAAACAAATCACTCATCACGGTCTCCTTCCAGAAACCGTGAATCACAGCTCAAACCAAATTAATAGGTCCTGAGCCTAGACTCCGAACGTCCATTAATTGACATCGCATGAAATGATCACAGTACCGCCGCGCCAAACCCGACCGCGGTCGTTTGGCCGTCCTGATTAATCAGCCAATATTCAATCTCAACGCTGGTCCCACCATCTAACGGTTCCCTACTCGTCACGATGCCCTCGATCGTGATCACGTCTTTCGGATAGATCGGCATGAGGTAGGTGGAGAAATGCCGGCCGGTGGAAAGAAAGCTTTCGCCGAAGAGACCTGCGAGATATTGCGACGCCCAGCAGGATTCCATCATGCCCTGGGCGATGCATTCACGCAGGCCCGCCTTCTTTGCGATCTCCAGATTGGTGTGGATGCCCTGCTTGTGGAATTCGGCACCGGTGAAGACGGACATCTGGGCCTGGCGCACCTGTTTCGTCATCGACCGCAGCGCCGTGCCAACCGGCGTTTGCGCGGTGACACGTCCTGCCCGCTCGGCCGGTAGCGCACGCGGGCTGACCCGCCGCTCCGGCTCGGCCGAGCCCGTGCCGACCTTGACGCCTTCAGGCATGCGCATGACTTCCGTCGATCGTTGCAGGATGACGATGTCGCCCTCTTCGTCCCGCGCGATGCTTTCCAGCACCGTATAACCCTTCCCGCGCTTCATGTATTTGTCGACATAGGTACCGGTGAGCGTCAGCTTTGCACCAACCGGCACGGGCTTGTAGTGGATGACCTCTTCCTTCTGGTGCAGGCCCACCACCTTGTCGCGGTCGTAGACCGTCAGGAAGATCTGCATGAGATCCGACACGATCATGTGGGACGGTACCGCGCCGACCGGCTGGACCATGCCGTCGACGATCCGCATGCCGCTGTAATCGTCGAGGGCATAGGCGTAGCTGCGCAGGAAAAAGTCGTCGAGCACGAGGTCGACCGGTCCGAAGGTCTCGCCGATATAGACGTTTTCGTAGGTCGGGTCCTTGAAGGTCGGGGGCGTCATCGTCAATCGAATCCTTGTCGAGATGGGAGCCCGCCACCCTGCGGCAGCGGGCAGAATGCGGGTTACTGAACGCTGCGGACCTTGGCGAGAAGCGCGACGGCCTTGTCGCCGAGGCTGGCGGCGAACTCGTCCTGGAAGGTGGCAAGACGGGCTGCGAACTTGTCGAGACCCTGGGTCTCGATGATGGTCACGCCGGCCTTCTTCATCTCGTCGAGCGCCTTGTCATTGAAGTCGTTAACGAGGCTTGCCTGATAGGCCTGCGCCTCGGCAGCCGCGTTTACCAACACGTCCTGCTGTTCCTTGGGGAGCGCATCGAACTTCGCCGAATTCACCGGGATGAAGCGGAAGTGCCAGATGTGCTTGGTTAGGCTCACGCTCTTCGTCGTCTCGTACCATTTGGTGGTCGAGAGCGTCGCCGGCTCGCCTTCCGTCGCATCCGCAACACCCGTCTCAATGGCGGAATAGACTTCCGGGAACGGGATCGGCGTCGGAACCGCATTCAGTGCCTTGGCAAAGCCGATATAAAGAGGCGATTCCGGCACGCGGATCCGCAGCCCGTCCATGTCCTCGATCGTGTTGATTGCCTTCTTGCTGGCGATCGACCGGGGGCCGAGGTAGAGGAAACCGAGATTGCGCACGCCCTGTGCCTGGAAGGCTTCCTGCACGTCTGGCGCAATTACCGCGGCAACGCGCTGCATGTGGTCGAGGTCCTTATAAAGATAAGGAAGCTCCAGGACCTGCAATTCCGGGAAGAAGCGACCGATGCCCGACATGCCGCTCGGCGCGATGTCGACCGAGCCGGAAACGACGCTTTCCGCCAGTTCGCGCTCATTGCCGAGCGTGGCGTCGCCATAGACCTCGATCTTCACCTCGCCATTGGTGCGCTCGGCGACCAGCTCGGCAAAGCGCTTGTCGGCCAGCGTGTTGCTGTGGTCGGCCGCATAGATGTCGCCAAGCGTCAGCGTTGTTTCGGCCTGGGCCAGCGCGGTGCTGGCGGCAAGTGCGAGTGCGGTCAGCGCACCCATCAAGAAACGTTTTTCTACGAACATGCTCTACTCCTCCGTTGAGCCTTGATGCACCGTCACATGAAGGACGGCAGATAGGTTGTGAAGAACGGGACGAATGCGATCAGCAGGTTGACCAGCAGCAGCGGGATCAGGAACACCCAGACCAGCACGAGGATGCGCGACAGCGGTATGCGCGCGATGCTGACCCCGATGAACAGCAGCGTGCCGACCGGCGGCATGACCGCGCCCATCATGATGGCAAGCACCATGACGACGCCGAACTGCACCGGATCGAAGCCCATCTGCAGGCCGATGGCGGCAAGCGTGGGCACGAACAGCACGGCGGTCGATACTTCGTCCATCAGGCCGCCGATCAGTGTCAGCACGATGATCAGGATGGTGACGACGAGCAGCGGTTCTGTGGTGATCGAGAACAGCACCGAGGTGATCTGCTGCTCGAAGCGGCCAAGGGCCAGAATGGTGCCGAAGACCGCCGAAAAGCCGACGATCATCATGATGTTGGCGGACGAGAGGGCCGCCGACATGGTGAGTTCGCGCAGGTTCTTGAGGTTCAGCGAGCGTTCGATGACGAAGCCGTAGAACAGCGCATAAACCACCGCCACGATGCCGGCTTCCGTCGGCGTGAAGATGCCGAACCGGATGCCGCCGATGATGACGAAGGGCATGACCAATGCAAAACCCGCCTTCATAGCGGATTCCTTCAAGCGTTGACCGGAGAATTTTACCGTCTCCACCTTGAACGACGTGAAGCGTGTCAGGATAAAGGCGAGGATGAGCAGCGAAAGGCCGACAAGCAGGCCCGGGATGATACCAGCGAGGAACAGCCGTCCGATCGAAACGCCGGACATCGAGCCATAGATGATCAGGAAGATCGACGGCGGGATAAGCGGCGCCATCATTGCCGAGAATGCCACCATCAACGCCGCGAACTCCGGCTTGTAGCCCTGCTCCTTCATGGCCGGGATCAGGATCGAGCCGGTGGCAGCGCAGTCGGCCGACGCAGAGCCAGAAACGCCCGCCATCATGACATTGGAAATGACCGTGACATAGGCAAGGCCGGCTCGAAAATGCCCGACGAGGGCGATCGCCAAATCAACGATGCGTTGCGTGAGGCCTGAGCGCGACATGACCTCGCCGGCCAGCACGAAGAACGGGATCGCCATCAGCGTGAAAGAATCCATGCCGCCGAAGGTTTTCGTGATCAGCAGGCGTTCCTGCACGATGGGATAGTTGAGTACGACGACGAGCGCCGCAAGACCGGTGGAGAAGGCTACCGGCAGGCCGAGCAGCAGAAAGAGGAAGAAGCAGCCGAAGAGTGTGAGCGTCATCGGCCTGCCTCCTGTGCACCGTTACGCACGTCGCGCAACATGCGTGCGATCGTAGCAAATATGATGAGGGCCGCGCCGACGGGAATGGCGAGATAGATCCAGAAGAGCGACAGCGACAGCGCCGACGACAATTGCGGCGCATTCACGCGCGCCATCAGCCAGCCGTAGTAGACGAAGGTCCCCATCAGCACGATGACGGCAAGATCGAGAAGGATCGCGATGACGCGCTGTATGCGCTTTGGCAGCATGTTGGTGAACAGGTCGACCGTGAACATGGCGCGCCGCCAGACGAGGATCGGCGCGGCCAGCCAGAACAGCCAGATGAAGGCATAGCGGATGACCTCTTCCGACCAGAACAGCGCGTAGTGACCGTTGAAGACATAACGCAGGCAGACGGACGCAAAGCCTATGGCGATGATGGCGAGCATCAACGGAACGATGACGGCTTCCCCGATACGCTCGAGCAGCGTCGGATTTTCTGGGGCTTCGACGATTTCGGATTGTTCTTGCATCAGGCTGCCAGTGCTCCCCCGTCGACCTTGATAACGGCGCCGGATATATAGTCCGAGAGCGCGCTGGCAAGGAAAGCGATGGCGCCGCCGACTTCTTCTGGATTTCCCGCACGCCCCATCGGAACGCGGTTTTCCACCTTCGCCAGCCATTCCTTGTTGTGGAAGAGCGGCTCGGTGAGTTCGGTGCGGAACCAGCCCGGCTCGATGGCATTCACCCGGATGCCGGCCTTGGCCCATTCGACGGCGAGGCCCTGCGTGATCTGCTTGACGCCGCCCTTCGAAGACCCGTAGGCGACGATGGCCGGCATGCCGATCTCGCTTGCCATCGAGGCGATGTTGATGATCTTGCCATAACCATTGCTGCGCATGACGCGGCCGGCCGCCTGCGACATGAAGAACAGGCCGCGCGTGTTGATCGCATGTACCCTGTCCCAGTCCTCGACGCCATAGTCGAACGAATCGCCGCGGATGTTGAGGCCGGCGGCGTTGACGAGGATGTCCAGCTTGCCGTGTTCGGCGACCATACGCTCGACGAGCGCGCGTGTTTCCGTTGCATCGCTGACATCGCAGGTCATCGCCTGCGCTCCCGCCTCGGTCGCAGCCTTTTCGAGCACATCCTGACGCCGGCCGGCGATGATGACGGTTGCACCTGCCGCCACCAATGCATCCGCACCGGCCCGCCCAAGCCCCGTTCCGCCACCCGTGACGAGTGCGATACGGCCTTTCAGATCAATGGACAGCGACATGTTGAAACTCACCTGCATTTTGAAGATTGATACGGCGGCCATCGCTTTCGACGACCGCATGGGCAAGAGCCAGCGCCGCGATGCCATCCTCGATGGACGGGGTGACCGCGCTGCCCGCCGCAAGACCGGCCGCGAGATTGCGCATCTCGCCGACATAACCCATGTGGACGAGCGACGCGTTCTCGCCGGAAATGTTCGTCATGTTCGGTTCCCAGATCAAGCGCTCGCGCTCCGGCGAGAAGGCGCGACCGGACACCATGGGTTCGGCATCCCGTGTATAGGTGACGCGCGTGACGTTTTCGACCGTGACGCTGGCGCCCTTCGAGCCGGCGATCTGCACGCGCTCGTTCGGCACGCCACGGCTTTCGTAATTCGATATTTCAAGCAGCCCGGCCGCCCCGCTGGCATAACCGAGCAGCACCGCGAAACCGAACCGCTCATCGGATGCCTGTGTCTTGACGGCCGAGACCCAATCGACCGGGCCGCCGAAGAAGCGCATCAGATCGAGAAAGTGCACGCTGTGATCGAGCACGAAGGAGAACGGCGTCAAGGTCTTCGACCAGGCCGGCGTCCAGACGCCGGAGGTGATGCGCGCGCTCACCATCTGTACCGCGCCGAAATCCGCCGTCTCGGAAATGTCCTTCGCCATGCGGTAGCCGGTCGCGAAGCGCTTCATGAAGCCGACGGTGAGTTGCCGGCCGGCCTTTCTTGCGGCCAGCGCCATCGCCTCGCCCTCGGCAAGCGTGATCGCCGGCGGCTTCTCGACGAAAACATGAACGCGGTGGGCAAAGGCTTGCACGGCGAGTGTGGGATAGATCGTCGGGCCGACCGCCATGACGACCGCATCCACCTTTTCCGCGTCGAGCATAGCGGACATGTCGGCGTAGCAGGCGCTGGCGCCGGCGGCCCGCATCGTAGCTTCAGCGCGCGCAGCATCAGGGTCGCAGACTGCCACGATGTCGATATCAGCTATGCGCATCGCTGGAAGCAGCGCGGCATTGGCAAACGCCCCGCATCCTACTAGCGCCGTTCGCAGACGGTCCTGCTGCATCCTGAAACTCCTCCACCGGAAAGAGGCCTCCACGCCTCAGAAAACGTTTTTCGAAAAACGGTTTTCGTCGTTTTGATTAGCCCCCTGCCCGCGACCTGTCAATGTTAGTATTTGACTATTTCCGTCGGCGATTCTCAGCTAATGTCGCTTGGCGCCGTGAAAATAGCGCCATGATAAAATCGGTTCTGCAACTGGAGTTTGAAGCGTGCCCGACAATGGCCGGATTACAATCAGGGATGTGGCTGCGGCGACCGGACATGCGGTTTCGACGGTCTCGAATGCGTTGGCCGGCAAGCGGCACGTTAACGAGGAAACCCGCCGCCAGGTGAAGGAAGCCGCCGAACGGCTGGGTTATCGACCCTCCGCCGTGGCGCGCTCGCTGCGCATGAAGCTGAGTTCAACCATCGGCGTGCTGGTGCCCGATGTCAGCAATCCCGCCATCCCGGAATTTATCCGCGGCATCGACGACATCGCCGTGCGCGAGGGCTGTACAATCCTGCTCTGCAACACCGACGAGCTCGTCGAGCGCCAGGTCAGCCAGATGCAGACGCTGCTGGATCGCCAGGTGGACGGCATGATCCTGATCTCCCAGCACTGCGACACGCCGGAGGTGCGCAAGCTGCTCGACGGCAAGACGCCCTTCGTGCTCATCCAGCGCCGTTCTTCACGTTTTCGCGACGACTACGTTGGCTCTGACAATCTTCAGGGCATGCGCGACAGCGTGACCTACCTGCACGGGCTCGGCCACCGCCGGATCGGCCTCGTGACCGGCCCAGGAACCTCCAGCACGGCGCAGGAACGTTTCGAAGCCTTCGAGGCGACCATCGCCGACCTCGGCTGCGACGAGGACCCCGACCTGATCTATCGCGGCGACTACACCGTCGAGGCCGGCTATGACGCCATGCACTACTTCGCCACACTCTCGAAGCGGCCAACGGCGGTGATCGCCAGCAACGATGTCTGCGCGCTCGGTGTGCAGGATGCGGCAAGCGAACTCGGCCTGTCGATTCCGGAAGACCTATCGCTGCTTGGCTGCGACGATATCGATCTAGCACGGCTGCGCCGCATCAATCTCAGCACGCTTCACCTGCCCAAGCGCGAAATGGGCGCTGCCGCCGCGGAACTGCTGATGCGCCGCATCCACTCCAAGCGCCCGCCGACGCCACGTGAAGTCATCATACCGACGGAGTTGGTCCTGCGCGCATCCTGTGCGGCCCCTGCCGATGGCGGGAACGCAAAGAGGCCGGCAGAACGCCGGCCTCTCGTCTCTCCGGGCTGATAGCGGGTCAGACCGCGATTGCGGCCGAAAGCTCCTTGATCGCCAGCATGCCGGGATCATCGATGCCGATCGTCTGGTCACCGAACATACGTGCGCGGCCGATGCGGTTCGGCCGCGAACGGAATGTTTCGAGCGCCTCGGATGCCGCCTTCGCTGCATCCCGTGTCGCCTGCTCCGGCGTTTCGGCGCCCTTTAGCGCCTCGGCAATGGCATCGAGCGAATCGAGCACGGTCTTGTCGCCAAGCGACGCGCCGCCGCGCGCAATCATCGCATCGCGCGCCGTCGCAAAGAGGCTGGAAAGGTCGCCAACGTCGAGTGTCGCCCGGCCCTTTGCCTCGCGGCCCGCGGCAAGCAATCCCGTCGCGAACAAAGTGCCCAGGCTCGATCCCGTCGCAACCGTCGCCGCTTTGGCGAGCTGGCTCAAGGCAGCGCCCGGATCGGCGGTGGAAGACAGGTCGACCTCGGCCATCTTGCCGATGACCCGGGCGAGCATGCCGCCCGTGTCGCCGTCGCCGAGTTTTGCATCGGCGTCGTTCAATATCTGCTCCAGCCCGCCCATCGCCTTATCGGCGCGGGTGACGGCAGCGGCGATGGAGGCGACCGTAATGCTCATGCCGTCACCGTCCAGAATGGGCAGTGGGCGGGGGCGGCCAGCAGCGCCTCGATCTCGTCGTCGACGAAGCAGAGCGAGATGGAGGCGCCGGCCATTTCCATCGACGTCGCATAGTGGCCCACGAGCGGCCGGACGATCTCGATGCCTGCTGCTTCGAGCGTCGCCCTCGCTCGGCGGTAGAGGATGAATAGCTCTTCCAGCGGCGTGGCACCAAGGCTATTGACGAGGATGGAGACGCGCTTGCCCGCCCCCTCCGGCTTGTCGGCGAGCAGGCGCTCAATCATCTCGTCGGCAATGGCGTCGGCTTCGCGCAGCGTGTCGCGCCAGATGCCCGGCTCGCCATGGATGCCCATGCCCATCTCGATCTCGTTTTCGCCGAGCGTGAAGGACGGCTTGTCGGAGCCCGGCACCTGGCAGGGCGCAAGTGCAACGCCAATGGTGCGCGTGCGATCCACCGTCTTCTGCGCGATCGCCGTCACGGCATCGAGATCGGCGCCGGTTTCCGCAAGCGCGCCGGCCGTCTTGTAGGCATAGATGATGCCCGCAACGCCGCGGCGTTTCTGCCGCTCGGCCGGGCCGGCGCTTGCGACATCGTCATTTCCGAGCACGGTCGTCGTGCGGATGCCCTCGTCCTCCAGCATTTCGCCGGCCATGTCGAAGTTCATCCGGTCGCCACCGTAGTTGCCATAGAGGCGCAGCACGCCCTTGCCGCCATCGGCAAGCTTGATCGCCTCCATGCAGGAGCCGACCGTCGGCCCTTCGAAGACGTTGCCGATCGAGCAGCTGTCGAGCAGCCCCTCCCCGACATAGCCGGTGAAGAGCGGCAGGTGGCCGGAGCCGCCGCCGGAAACGACACCGACCTTGCCGCTGCGGATAGGCTTTGCGCGGTGCACGACGCGGCCGGTGTCGCCGCCGAGCGCCAGCGAGGGATTGGCGGCAACGAGACCGTCGAGCATTTCATCGACAAAGCCCGAGGGCTTGTTCATCAATTTCTTCATGACGTCGCCTCCCTCAGTAATTCAGCGCGGAATTGTCGTTGAACATGGTGATCGGCGGATAGGCGCGCTCGTCGGTCAAGACGTCGAGAACGGTCGTGGTGTTGGCCGCGAAGGCCGCCTTC
Organism: Shinella sp. BE166; assembly: GCF_051201095.1. Classification (NCBI taxonomy): domain Bacteria; kingdom Pseudomonadati; phylum Pseudomonadota; class Alphaproteobacteria; order Hyphomicrobiales; family Rhizobiaceae; genus Shinella; species Shinella sp. BE166. Next base: position 8,737 of record NZ_JBPEHL010000025.1, read on the forward strand.
AGCGCCGGCAGGAAATCCTCCGCCTTCTCGATGCGCACGCCCGCGCAACCCGCCCCGCGAGCAATCGCCGCGTGGTCGACTGGCGTGAAATCGCAGGCATCAGAATATTCGTTGAAGATCACCTTTTCCGCGTGTTTCTCATAACCGAGGATCGAGTTGTTGAGCACCGCGACCACGACGTTCAGCCCCATGCGGCGAGCCGTCTCCAGCTCCGACCAGACATGCGCGAAACCGCCATCGCCGACGAGCGCGAAGACCGGCGCATCCGGCCGGGCGCATTTGGCGCCGAGCGCATAGGGCAGACCCCAGCCGAGGCCGGCAAGGCCACGCGGCGTGAGGAAGCGCATGCCGGGCTTGCGCGCGGTCAGGTGGTTGCCGATCCAGATCGAGGAATAGCTGGCATCCGAGACGACGATGTGGTTCGGCGTCAGCAGGCTGTCGAGATCCCGCATCAACCGCTCCGGGCGAAGCGGGCTGGCATTCGACGTTTCGACAGCGGCGGCATCTTGGCGGCCTTTGGCAAGGCCTTCAGCAATGGTCTTTTCAAGCGCCGGACGGGCCGCCTTGCGCTTCGCCCCATCTTCCGCATCGAGCGCTGCCGAGAGCGCCTTGATGCCGAGTTTCGCATCGCCGACGAGGCGCAGCGCCTCGTAGTTGCGGCCGATTTCCTGACCGTCCACGTCGAGGTGGATGTATTTTGCGCCCTTCGGGAAGAGCGACCAGCTATCCGTGCCATTTTGGTTGGTACGGTTGCCGATCAGCATGATGACATCCGCCTCGGTGACCAGCGCGCGCAGGTGCTTGGTGCGGCTGCGCGTCGCCATGAAATAGCCGACGATGCCGACGGAGAGCGGATGGCCCTCGTCGACGGCGCCCTTACCCATTACGGTGGTCGCCACCGGAATAGAGAAGCGTTCCTGAAGAGCTGCAAGCTCATCGGCAGCATCAGACACATGCACGCCGCCGCCGGCGATGATCAGCGGGCGCTCGGCGGAGGCGAGCAGCTTGGCGGCTTCCGCGATGCGGTCCGGATCCGGTCCGCTGCGATCGAGCGGGAAAGTACCGAGCGATGCCATGCGCCCCTCGGTACGGCTTTCCGCCGTATCGACGAACATGTCGATCGGCGCGATCAGCACTGCGGGGCCGGGTCGACCGGAGGCAGCGGCCGTGAAGGCCATGTCGATATAGTCGTCGATGCGGTTGACGTCGGCGACGCGCTTGATCCACTTGGCCACGCCCTTGAAGAGGTCGAGATGATCGAGTTCCTGGAAGGCGTTCTTGTCGGCGAAGGGGCGCGCCACGTCCTGCACGATGGCGACGATCGGGATCGAGGCCTTGTAGGCTTCTGCCAGACCGGCCACCAGCAGCGTCGCGGCCGGCCCGTTCTGCGCCGTTACGACCGCCACCTTGTGCGAAATGCGCGCATAGGCGTCGGCCATCACCGCGCCGGCATTTTCCGTGCGATAGCCGATCTGCCGGATGCCGTAATGCGGCGCCGCGAGGAAAAGCGCTGCCGGAATAGCCTGGCCGAAGATCACCTCTACACCATGCCGCTTCAGCGCCTGCGCCATCACATGCGCCCCGCTCCTGTTACCCTTGCTCACGTTCTATCCTCCTCGAAACCTTTGAAAATGCGGATGAATTCTGTCAGATGACCGTTGCCGAGCGAAGCTCGGCGATCTCCTCGTCCGGCATGGAAAGCCACTCGTGCAACACGTCGTCGGAATGTTCGCCGAGCATCGGCGGCGGACGCCGCACGGCGGTCGGCGTGGTGCCGAGACCGACGGGCGGCCCCTGCATCGGCACCACGCCAGCCTTGGGATGCACGACATCGACGATATGACCGGCTTCGCGCATGTAGGGGTCGTTCGCGACCTCCTCGACGGTGCGGATGCGGGCCGAAGGAAGTTCTGCAACGCGCAACACCGCGAGCACCTCGTCCGCCGTGTGCTCCGCAATCCATGCGGCCGCGATCGCCTCGATCGCCTCGACATTCACCATGCGCTGCTCGAGCGTCGAGAAGCGTGGATCGTCCAACAGGTCGGGTCGGCCGATCATCGCCGCAAAACGCGGGAAATGCGCATTGTTGCCGGCGACCATGTGGATCCAGACGTCGTCCTTGGCGCGGAAAGTGTTGGCGGGCGCGGCATACCGGTCGCGGTTGCCGGCGCGTGTCATGCGGCGGCCGTTGACCAGGAATTCCGGAATGGCAGTCATCAGCATGGAGGTCGCGCCGCCGATCAAGCTGACATCGACGACCTGCCCCTCGCCCGTCCGGTTGCGATGGTTCAATGCGGCGAGAATGCCGATCGTGGCATGCAGCGCAGTGGCATAGTCGACGAGGAAGGTGCCTGCCATCATCGGGCCGCCCTTCGGATCGCCAGTGAGGTCCATGAAGCCCGTGATCGCCTGGGCGATGCCATCGAAGCAGGGTTCGGCGGATAGGCTGTTGTTCTGGCCGAAGCCGGAAAGCCGGGCCATGATCAGCTTGGGGTTGATCTTGCGCAGATCCTCCCAGCCGCAGCCCATTTTCTCCATCGTACCGGGTCGGAAATTCTCGACCAGCACGTCGGCCTCCAGCACGAGGCGGCGCAGCAGGTCCTGCGCCTCCGGATTGCGGAAATTGAGCGTCAGGCTGCGCTTGTTGCGGTTGAACATCATGAAGTAGATGCTCTCGCCCGCAATGTAGGGGCCGAGCGAACGGGTGTCGTCGCCGGCGCGCGTGCGTTCGACCTTCACGACATCCGCACCGAGATCGCCGAGCAGCATGGCGCAATGCGGGCCGGCGATGAAGCGTGAGAGATCCAGCACCTTGATGCCGGAGAGGGACGAAACCGTGGACTGTGCGTTTGAAGACATGATCAGACTTTGAGCAGGATGCGGTTGGGGTCGATATCGGTGCGGATGTGGGCGAGTTCCTTCACCGTCGGCGGCTCGGTCTCCGGAATCGTTTCTGGAACCAGCGGAACAAAAGACATGGCGGCGAGCACCGCATCCTTCGTCACGCCCGGATGCAGCGATTTCAGCCGCATCTCGCGCGTGTCTTCGGCAAAGTCGAAGACCGCTTTGTCGGTGACGACAAGCGCCGGACCACCCTCGCTCAGCCCGGCCTCGCGGCGACTGTTGCCGCCCGAGAGATGGCCGGCGCTGGTAATGAAATCGACCTTCTCGACGAAGCTGCGCGCATCGAGGTCCATTAGCAGCAGGGGCCGGCGCACGAAGGCGAAATGCTCCGGCTGCGCCAGGCTGCCGACAAGGCGCACCTTCGGATTGCGGTAGTCACCGATCGCCGTGATGTTCATGTTGCCGTAGCGATCGAGCTGGGCGGCGGAATTGAACGACACGTCGAACCGTCCGCGCGCCAGCATGTCGCATTTCACGCCCGTATCCGGCGGGCAGGCGGCGGCCTGCCATTGCGTGAACGTATCCTGCGTGAAGTGTTCCGGGATCACCGAAAGGTCTGGCTCCAGCAGGTTGCCCCAGTAGACGGCGGCACCCGGCGCATGGTGCAGCTGCGCGAGCCGCACGGCGGCCAGCGGCATGCCGACGGCGAGCGTGAAGGCGCGTCCATTGGTGCCGACGCCGACGAAGCAGAGATCGTCGTCGCGGATCTGGCGGGAGAGATAGGCGGTGATGAGTTCGTTATTGGTGAAGTCGGCCATGGCTTACGCCCTCCCCTTGACGTCGAGGGCGGCGAGCGCAGCGAGGCCCCCGCATTTTTCCAGATAGGCAGCGTGATCCGGAAGAGCGTTTGCGAATTCGTCGAGATAGGCCTTCACGCCGTCGGCGGTCTTCGAGCGAGCGATGTAGTCGCGCAGATGCGCGTCGTCCTCGTCATAAAGCGTGTCGCAGGCCGCGGGATGCGCGCCATAGGGCACCTCGACGATTGCCTCCACCCAATTGCCGGGAATGTAGGTCAGCGACGGCTGCTTCTTGATCTCCTCGTGCGGCACGATCTTTTCGACCGTCACGATCAGGCGCTTGGCGCCGGAAGCGAACGGCTGGTCCATATCGTCAGTATCGCGCACGACCGGCCATTGCACATTGCCGTATTTGTCGCCGGCATAACCGTGGATGAGAGTGAAGTCCGGCTCGGCGGCGGCAATCGCCTGCAGCTTCTGTCCGGTGAACGGGCAGTCGAAGGTGCGGATCTGCTCGGGATTCACCTTGGCGATATCGGAGCCGAACAGCGTGCGGATCGGCAGGAAGGGCATGCCTTGGGCGGCCGCGCGCAGGCGCGCCACCATTGCCGTTTCGGAGAAATCGCGCACCTCGATGCGCCCGCTCTCGACAGCGCGGCGGAAATTCGGCGCCAGCCCGTAGTTGAACAGGCCGACATAGATGCCCTCCCAGCGGCGAATGGCATCCGCGGCAGCCAGCAGATCGATAGCCGTCGTGCCGGCCCAGCTCATCACGGTCAGGTCGCGCACCCCAGCGCGGATCAGCTGGCGCACGGCGGCGTTCGGCTGGCGGCGCAGCAGACTGCCGCCGATCGCCACGGACGAGCCGGACACGATCGGAGACAACGCGCTCTCCAGGGTCGTCAGTTTCTCTTTCAAAATGCGGTCCTCCCGATAGGTAGAACCGGATATAAAAACGTTTCTGGATATTGGCAACAAAAAACGTTTCTTGCTTGGTATTTTTCTGTTAGGCCGGAGCTCGACAGACACCACTCATTGGCAGGAGGACACGCCGGATGGCGGATGAACATCGACTCTATGGACTGATCGGTTACCCAATAGGCTTCGTCCGCTCGCCGGGCATTCTGAATACCTATCTCGCCGAACATGGGCTGCCGGGCCGCATGATCCCGTTCGGTGTAAAGCCGGAATCGCTGGACGCCGCCCTCACCGGCTTGCGGCATGTGGAAAACCTCGCAGGCTTCTTCGTCACAATGCCGTTCAAGGAGAGCATCCTGCCACTTCTCGATGATGCCAGTGAAACGGCGCGCATTGCCGGCGCTGTGAACATCGTCCGCCGCACGCCGGATGGCCAGCTCTTCGGCCACCAGCTCGACGGTGCCGGTTTTGTCGGTGCCATGACGGCCGCAGGCATCACCATTGCCGGTGCCTCGGCCCATGTGGCCGGTGCGGGCGGCGTCAGCGCCGGTATCTGCTGTGCACTCGCCGAAGCCGGCATCGGCCGCATCGCGATCGCAAACCGCAACCGAGAACGCGCGGAAACACTTGCGAACCGGCTTCGCAGCGCCTTCCCGGCGACCGTCTTCACTGTGACGACTGCTGCGCCCGGCGCAGAGATCGACATCGTCGTAAACGCCACCAGTCTCGGTCTTTCGGCCGACGATCCGCTGCCCGTCGACCTTTCGGCGACGCGGCACGGCATCTTCGTCGGCGATGTGGTGAACGTCCCGCATATGACGCCCTTTCTGGAGGTGGCCGAGGCGCGCGGCTGCCGCACGCAGCATGGCAAGGCGATGTTCGGCCCACAGATCCCGCTGGCGCTCCGCTTCTACGAAAACGGTCTGTGACGTCCTGGTCGTGCTCAATGCACGACCAGATTGCCACCGGTGATGAGCTTGACGATGTCGTCGGGACTGGTTTCGGCCTTTTTACGCACCCCTGCCGTCTGGCCCTGACGCAGCACATGGATGCGGTCGCAAACCTCGAAAATATGGTGCAGGTTGTGGCTGATCAGGATGATCGAGAAGCCGCGCGAGCGCAGGTCCTTGATCAGCGACAGGACCTTCTCCTGCTCTGGCACGCCGAGTGCCGCCGTCGGCTCGTCGAGGATGACGACCTTGCGGCCGAAGGCGACGGCGCGTGCGATGGCGACGCTCTGGCGCTGGCCGCCGGACATGCCCTTCACGGTAAAATGCGTCGACTGGATGTGGATGTTGAGCGACTTCAACAGATCCTTCGAGCGGCTGTGCATCTCTTCGGCCTTGAGAAACTTCGCGCCGAGCACGTTGCGCACGGCCTCGCGTCCGGCAAAGATGTTTTCCGCGACGTTGGAATCGTCGAAGAGCGCCAGATCCTGATAGACCGTCTCGATGCCGAGATGCCGGGCATCCTCGGGCTTGCGCACCGTCACTTCGCGGCCCTCGAACCAGATCTGGCCGCTATCGGCCGGCTGCGCGCCGGAGATGATCTTGATGAGGGTGGATTTGCCGGCACCATTGTCGCCGGCCAGCGCCACGACCTCGGAATCGTAGAGTTCGAAATCGATATCGGTCAGCGCGCGCACGGCGCCGAACGACTTGCAGATATTGTTCAGTTTCAGCAATGGGGTCATCACGCATATCCTCTGGGCGGTCGAGGGGATGGCCCCTCGACCGCAGCCGATTACTTGCAATAGGTGTCGTGCGTTTCCTTGGTGATCATCGGCGTATCGAGGAAGGTCATCTTCTCGACCTTTTCGCCGGCAAGCACCTTCATCGCGAGTTCCAGCGATTCCGGGAACATGGTGGGGTAATAGACCGAGCCCGTCAGGCGGCCGGCGGCAACGCCGTCGCAGCCTTCCTTCGCCCCATCCATGCCGACGGTGGCGACACCTTCGATCTTCTGCTCCTCCAGCACCTGAGCCGCACCCAGCGCCATCGTGTCGTTATGCGCGAAGACCGCCTTCACATCGCGATGTGCGGTGACGGCGTCTTCCATTGCCGCCACGGCTTCCTGCAGACGATAATGGCCGACATAGGAGACCACCGTGATGCCCGGATGCTTGGCGATTTCCTCTTCGAAGCCCGTCTTTCGGTCGACGGTCGCGGACGCGCCAGGCGTGCCTTCGAGCTGGATGACCTTGCCCTCCTCGCCGATCTTCTCGACGACGAAGCGCGCGGCGACGCGACCCATCTCGACATTGTCCGAGCCGATGAAGGCGGCGAAATCCGTTTCCGGTACGTCGAGCTTACGGTCGAAGATGATCAGCGGAACGTTGGCGCGCTTGGCGGCGTCGGCGATCGGCGCCAGCGCCTTGGAATCGTTCGGCGACATGACGACGGCCGAGACGTGGCGAGTGATCAGATCCTCGATGCCGGACAACTGCGTCGCGCTGTCACGCCGGCCGTCAACAATCGTCAGCTTTACGTCTGGGTGCTCGGCGCCCCAGGTCTTTGCCCGCTCGATGCCGCCGACGCGGTAGGGATGTTCGAGGTTCGGCTGGGCGACGCCGATTTCCACCGTCTGGGCAGTCGCTGCCGCCGGTGCGGCGAGGATCGTGCCGGCCAGCATGGCGATTTGGAGTGTCTGTCTGTAAGTCATGGTTTCCTCCCGTTTTGACTTGATCCGGCCTGCGCCGGGGTTTGCTGCGCTATTTCCTCACCCGGCTCCTGGCCTCACGGCGTATGCTGAACATCACGGCGACGACGATGATGACGCCGCGTGCGAAGTCCTGTGCGTAGGGTGAGACGGAGAGAAGGTTCAGGATGTTGTAGGTCAGCCCGATCACCATCAGGCCGACGAAGGTGAGCAAGATGCTGCCGACGCCGCCAACGAAGGGCGTGCCGCCGATGACGACAGCTGCAATGCCGGAGAGTTCGAACAGCATGCCGCCGGTCGGCTCACCGACGCCAAGGCGTCCGAGAAACAAGAGGCCCGCCATCGCCGCCAGCACACCATGCAGCGTGTAGACACTGCGGATGACGCCCTGGACCTGAATCCCGGAGCGGTGCGCGCCGACCGGATTATCACCGACGAGGCAGACATGCCGGCCATAGACCGTGTATTTCAGCGTCACCGCTGCGACGATGAAGACGATTGCCGTCAGCAGCACCGGCATCGGGATCGGCCCTAGATAACCGCGGCCGAAGGCGAAGACGAATTCCGGCGCGAGATCGGCCGTCACCGTGCGTCCCTCGCTGAGGATGAGCGCAAGCCCACGCGCGGCAGTCATCATGCCGAGCGTGGCGACGAAAGGCGGCACCTTGCCCCAGGTGATGAGGGCGCCGTTGATATAGCCGCAAGCCGCACCGACGAGAATGACGACGGCGATCATGCCGGCCGATCCGACCAGCGGAGCGGACAGAGCGCCGACGACAGTCGCCAGCGCCAGCACGGCGCCGCCCGAAAGGTCGATGCCGCCGGAAATGATCACGAAGGTCAGGCCGATCGCGATCAACCCCACCATAGTCCATTGCCGCAGCACGTTGAACAGGTTGTCAGCCGTCAGGAAATAGGGTGACAGGAAGGCCGAGATGATGATGAGCACCAGAAGACCGGTGACCGCGATGTTGCGCAGCAGCAGGTCCTTGACGGTCGCCGAGAGATTGTCTTTGGCGAACATGGGTGTCCTTTCGCTGAGGTTAGTTCCGTTCGACACGTCAGCCTCCTCAAACCTCGACCTTGGCAGACGCCCAGCCGGCGGCGGTCATGAGACCATCCTGGTTGCGCGTCCAGATTTCGAGTTCGAGCCGGCCGTCATCCGTGCGGCCGGTGACGACGCCATGCGCCGTCAGCTCGTCGCCGGCATAGACCGGTTGCAGGTAGACGTTCTTCATCCAGCCGGAGGTGAACCAGGCGGCGGGACCGAAGAAATTCGCCAGCATTTCCGACATCCAGCACGTCGTCTGGACGCCCTGCGCAAGGCGGGCGCGGAAGCCGGCAGCGCTTGAGACGTGGTCGTCCGTGTGAATATTGTGCCGGTTGAAGTGGATGCCCGAGAACACGGCCATCTCGTCGTTGTGCGCCGTCTTCCTTAGCGACGGGATCGGTGTGCCAGCGGGGATATCCAGACGGGCGCGGCCGATTGGAGAAACGTTTTCGGAAACCGTGCCGGAAACGCGCCCCGCCCCCGGCGTGGAACTGCCCTCGCCCATGCGGATGCCTTCGGGAATGCGCATGATCTCCGTCGATTTCTGGCGCACCAGAAGGCGGCCGGCCTCGTCGCGCACGTCGACGTCGAGTACGCAGTAACCCTTGCCACGCCGTTCGTATTTATCGACATATTCGCCGGTCAGCGTCACCTTGCCGCCGAAGGGAACGGGGGCGTGGTACCAGAGCTCTTCCGATTGGTGCAGACCGACGACGGTGTTCGGATTGTACTTGGTCAAAAACAGCGCAACACCGTCGCGAACCAGCGCTGCGGAAGGCGCGATGCGGTATCCGAATGCCGGGTCTGCATGAAAATAGCAGTCGGAATAATCGGACAAAGCAAAGCAGGCCGAGCGCAGGTAATGCTCGTCCATGTCCAGAACCTGGGGGCCGAATGTTTCACCCAGTTCGACGGATTCGAAGGTCGGATCCTTGTAGTGCATAGAACTCCTCACCGGTATGGCGCCGGCCCTGCCGGCGTTTTCAAGACAGCCGCACGCATGTCGTGAACGCCGATCAAGGCGCATCACCGGACATACCGTTTCCCTGGCAAATCTTCTCCCGACACAAAGACTTTCATATAAAAACGTTTCTGCAAACGTTTTTATTGGTCATAGTACAAAAACCATCAGGCGGAGGAGCAAGGGATGGGAGCGAGACGACGAGCAAAACGCGGCGTCACCATCGTCGATGTGGCAGAGGCACTGGGTGTGGCGCCATCCACGGTGTCGAACGCCCTGCACGACAAGGACATCGTGGCGCCGCGCACGAAGGCGCGCATCATGGCCATGGCGAAGGCCATGAACTACGAGGCATCCGCGGCCGCCCGCGCGCTCGTCACCCGCCAGTCCTCCTCGGTCGGCGTGATCTTGCCGGATTTCGCCAACCCGGTGTTCAACGAGATCATCAGTGGGCTGAATTCGATCCTCGTGCCCGCCGGCTACGCAACGCTCGTCGCCAGCACCGCGAATGACGGGCGGACCTGCAAGGCGGCGATCCATGCCTTCGTCAAGCGCGACGTCGACGCCATCGTCGTCATTTCACAGAGTCTCGACATCGAGGAGACCGCCCAGCTTGCCGGCTGCGGGTTGCCGGTCGTGCTCGTCCACCGCACGCCCGCCGACTGGCAGACCACGCATGCGCCGAGCTCGACCTTCGACTATGTCGGCATGGACAATACCGGCGGTGTTTACGCCCTCGTCCGCCACCTCGCCGATCTCGGTCACCGGCGTATCGGCTTCATCACCGGCCCCAAGCAATCCTCTGCCGCCTGCGAGCGCACCCGAGGCTTTCGCGATGGCGTGGCGGCCCTCGGCCTCGACGCCGCCCCCGAACTGGTTGCGGACGGCAGCTACGATTTCATCGCCGGCATGCGCGGGGCGCGCGAACTTCTGTCGCTGCCACAGCGTCCGACGGCCGTGATCGCAGCCAACGACCTTATGGCCTTCGGCACCATGGACGTGGCGCAGCAGATGGGGCTTTCCGTGCCGAAGGACCTGTCTATCGTCGGCGTCGATGACGTCTTCTTCTCGGCCTTCCCGATGATCTCGCTGACCACCGCCCGCCAGCCGGCGACCGAAATCGGCGAAAGCGTCGGCGAGCGCCTGCTGGAACGCTTTACCGACGAGGCCCTGTCGCCGATCGCAGTAACGCTGCCGGTCGAAATCATCGTGCGCCATTCCACGGCGGAGGCCCCGAGCCGGGTCGACCCCGGCAGCCCCCTTTCGACTGACAATCTGGAGGCTTACCTCGCAAGCCGCTGGAAACCATCAACCATCATCGTTGCATAGACTGGAGCAGACATGTCGCTTACCCCGCCCCTCGCCGCGCCCCTTGATGGCCTGCGCGTTCTCGACCTTTCCCGTTTCATCGCCGGCCCCTTCTGCGCCATGCAGCTCGGCGACATGGGCGCTGATGTCGTGAAGATCGAAAAGCGCGGCAGCGGCGACGACACGCGGCTCAACCATCCGAAGATTGCTGGCGAGAGCACCTATTTCCTGTCGTTCAACCGCAACAAGCGCAGCGTCGAACTCGATTTTCGCGACCCGAAGGACCAGGAAACTTTGCGCCAGCTTGCCGCCACGGCCGATATCCTCATCGAGAATTTTCGACCTGGAACGCTCGAAAAGATGGGCTGCGGCTGGGATGTCCTGTCGGCGATCAACCCGCGCCTCATCGTCGTGCGCATTTCCGGCTTCGGCCAGAATGGCCCTTTCGCCAGCCGCGCCTGTTTCGATGTGATCGCCCAGGCGATGGGTGGCATCATGAACCTAACGGGCCAGCCGGACGGACCGCCCACCATGGCCGGCACCTTCATGGTCGATTACTCGACGGCGCTCTACGCGACGATCGGCACGCTCTGCGCGCTGGAGGCCCGCCGCCAGACCGGCAAGGGCCAGCTCGTCGAAGCAAGCCTGCTCGAAACGAGCGCCAGCCTGCTGATGAGCGCCATCCCGGATTTCAGGCAGCTCGGCCAGTCGATGACGCGCATGGGAAGCCGCGACCGTTACACCGCACCCGTCAACAGCTTCCGGTGCAGCGACGACGAATGGGTCTACCTCTCAGCCGGCACCGACTCGCTCTTCCGCCGCTTCGCCGCAACCGCCGACCTGATGCACCTGCTCGACGATCCACGTTTTGCCACGGCCGACGCCCGCCTCGCCAACCAGGAGGCGATCGAAGCGATCGTCCAGCAATGGGTTGGCCTGCATCCCTCAAGCGCCGTCGTTGAGGCGATGGAAAAGGCAGGCGTGCCCTGCGCCAAGGTCGCCAGCATTGGCGAGGTGACGGAAAACCCGCAGCTTCGCCACCGGGGCCAGATCGTCGATATCGAACACCCAACCGTCGGCACGTACACGACCCACGGCGTGACCGTGACGTTGCACGACACGCCCGGCCGCATCACCCGCCCCGCGCCCCTGCTTGGAGAGCATACGGACGAGGTGCTGGCGGAGTGGTTGGGCGATAGGGAAATATAAGGAATGTCCAAACTTTACATATTTTTGCCAGGCAAGAGGAAGCATTATCAGAAGCGGAGGAGCTTTTGAGCTCACTTGCAAAACGGCCGAGGAACAGTTTGTTGCAAAGCCGGAGCGCCAGCCCAGACGAAGATGCTATCCACCGCGGTAGAATAGTCATGTACACAAGCTCGCCAGCGCCCCTATGAGGGCTTAGGCGTCCGGCAAAAAGCACCAGATTAACATATTGCTTTTCTGCCGGAGCAACGTGAACTGCCGAGCAATAGGCTTGCCGACATTTTGTGCAGAGTGCCTAATTCGCATTCATTCCGCACACGCGGGGTTATCCAATTCGCCGCAACATGCGCCCAATTTCCTGCGCGTTGAGCGGCAGGCCAGATTGGCACGATACCTGCTTCTGAACTCGCGAATGTCGATGAGGGTCGACTTCAGTTTGGTCCCATGCGTGAAGGAATTCGTATGACAAAGTTTAAACTCGAATATGTCTGGCTCGATGGCTACAAACCAACCCCGAACCTTCGCGGCAAGACCCTCATCAAGGAATTCGACGCCTTCCCGACGCTAGAGCAGCTCCCCTTCTGGGGCTTCGACGGTTCCTCGACCATGCAGGCCGAAGGCAACAGTTCGGACTGCGTGCTCAAGCCCGTCGCCGTCTATCCCGACCCGGAGCGCAACAACGGCGCCCTCGTGCTTTGCGAAGTAATGATGCCGGACGCCAAGACGCCGCACCCGTCCAACACTCGCGCCGGAATCCTTGACGACGACGACGCCTGGTTCGGCTTCGAGCAAGAATATTTCTTCTACCAGAACGGCCGCCCGCTTGGCTTCCCGGATGCGGGCTTCCCCGCCCCGCAGGGTCCGTACTATTGCGGCGTCGGGTACAGCAATGTCGGCGGCGTCGCCCGTAAGATCGTCGAAGAACATCTCGATATCTGCCTTGCAGCCGGTATCAACCACGAGGGCATCAATGCCGAAGTCGCCAAGGGCCAGTGGGAATTCCAGGTCTTCGGCAAAGGCTCACGCAAGGCGGCCGACGAAATCTGGCTTGCCCGTTACCTGCTGCAGCGCCTGACGGAAAAGTACGGCATCGACGTCGAGTACCATTGCAAGCCTCTTGGGGACACCGACTGGAACGGGTCGGGCATGCACGCCAACTTCTCGACCAAATACATGCGCGAAATTGGCGGCAAGATGTATTTCGAGGGCCTGATGGATGCGTTCGCCGAAGCCCGTGCGGACCACATCGCCGTTTACGGCCCCGACAACCACATGCGCCTCACCGGCAAGCACGAGACCGCCTCGATCCACCAGTTCAGCTATGGAGTGGCCGACCGCGGTGCTTCGATCCGTGTTCCGCACAGCTTCGTTAACAATGGCTACCGTGGCTACCTCGAAGACCGCCGCCCGAACTCACAGGGCGACCCCTATCAGATCGCATCCCAAATTCTGAAGACGATTTCAACGGTGCCGACAAACTTGGAAAACCGTGAAGCAGCCTGACGGCAGAACAAAATCACGCGCCACCCGCGCGACCCCGAACGGTGTCCCGCGGGCGGCAAAGTGGTTTACCGGAGTTGGTTACCAACCTTAACGCCTCTGTCGGTGGGCGACCTGCTCACGCGCAAGGTGGATATCGCAATATGCGCACACCGCCGGTTCAGTCCGTCGCCGTGGCGCAGAAACTGCTGCTCCGAAAGCCGGATTGCAATGATCACCTGTGCATCGGCCAGGTGTCGGAGACCCGATAGCCACCCTGGAACGGGTCAGCGGGATCGACCATCAGTTGTTTCGTTCCGACGATCCAGGCGCGGCCTGAAAGGGTCGGCCGGATTGCTGGCAAACCGTTGAGCTCAAGCGCCTCGCCGAGGCTGCAATGGAACTCGCTGTCGAGCAACGAGATGCCGACGAACCCGTCGCCGGCCTTCATCAAGCCCCTGGCGTAGAGAACGGCCAGGCGGGCGGAGCAGCCTGTGCCACAGGGCGAACGATCGACCTTGCCGGGGCGGATCGAGACGGCGTTCTTACCGTGCAGGACGCCGTCTTTCATAAACACGGGATCGGTCATCTGGCAGAAGGAAATCCCACTCCAGCCATTTGTCGGGTGCTTGAAGCCGATCTGCTCGTTGGCGGCCTCCGTGATCTTCACACCCATGCGCGCAATGTCGCGCGCCTGCTCGGGGCGGAGGCTCAAGCCGAGCGACGCGGCATCGACGATGACGAAGCTGTCGCCGCCATAGGCGGTATCGACGGTGATCGTGCCGATCCCTTCCACTTCGAGCGTCACGTCGAGCTTGTCGGCGAATGAGGGCACGTTGCGCACGCGGATACGCTCGGCCTTGCCGTTTCGGCATTCCGCCTCGACATCGATCAGGCCGCCAGGCGCTTCCAGGGTCAGGCGTGTGACCGGCTCCTGCATGGGGATGATGCCGGTGTCGAGCAGGACTGTCGCCACGCACATCGAATTCGAGCCGGACATGGGCGGCGTATCGGCGGGCTCCATGATGATCCAGCCCATCTGTGCCTTCGGGTCCTTCGGCGGCACCAGCAGGTTGACATGACGGAACACGCCGCCGCGTGGCTCGTTGAGGACGAAGTTGCGGAGTGTTTCGTCTTCCGCGATCCAGCGTGCCTGGTCCCAGATCGTCGCACCGGGAGGCGGCGCGACACCGCCGACGATGACGTCGCCGACTTCGCCTTCGGCATGGCAGCTCACGACATGGACTATCTTGGATGAGCGCACTGTTCAGGTTCCTAGATGGAGGTCAAATGGATTTGAGGAAAGCCGCGGTTTCCGGCTGCTGGGGGTCTTCGAAGATCTGATCCGGCGAGCCGATCTCGTGAATGCGCCCCTCGCGGAAGAAGGCGACGCGATCCGACACTTCGCGTGCGAAACGCATTTCGTGGGTGACGACGATCATCGTCATGCCCTCCTTCGACAGCATGCGCATTGTATCAAGCACCTCGCCGACGAGCTGCGGATCGAGCGCCGATGTGACCTCGTCGAACAGCATGTAGTCGGGTGACATCGCAAGCGCTCTTGCGATGGCCATGCGTTGCTGCTGGCCGCCGGAAAGCCGGGACGGAAACACGGCGAGCTTTTCCTTCAACCCGACATGAGACAGTTGCTCGACCGCGATCGCCTCCGCCTCTTCCCTGGATTTGCCGAGAACTTTTCTCGGCGCAAGCGTGACATTCTCCAGCACCGTGAGATGCGGAAAGGCATTCCACTGCTGGAAGACGATTCCAATGCGGCGGCGCAGTTTGTTGAGGTCGGTGGCCTTGGCGTGAACCTCCACGCCATCGACCGTGATGCGGCCCTGCTGGATGCCTTCGAGGCCGTTAATACACATCAGCATCGTCGATTTACCGGATCCCGACCCGCCGATCATCGAAAGGACCTCGCCCTTCTGCACCGACAGATCGACACCTTTCAGCACATGCAGCGCGCCGAATTGCTTGTGAACGTTCTCGATGGCGATCATTGCGTGCCCCACTTCTTTTCAAGTTGATTACCGAGTCTCGCGATTGGAAAGCTCATCACGAAGTAGATCAGCCCGGTGATGCCGAGGATCAGCAGCGGTTCCTGAACCCGCGACGTGACGATCTGCGAGCTGCGCAGGAGTTCGACGATGCCGATCCACAAGACGAGCGCCGTGTCCTTCATCACGCCGAGCGTCAGCCCGATCCAGCTCGGAAAGACGATCCGGGTGGCGATCGGCAGCGTGATCGACGTCAATTCCTGCCGCCAGGTGAGGCCGAGAGAACGGGCAGCGCGGCGTGTCGTCTGAGGGACTGCGCCGACACCGCTTCTGACGATCTCGGTGCAAAAGGCTGAGGCGTAAATTCCCAGGCAGATGCAGCCGACGGTGAAGGTCGGCCAGTTCAGCTTGAGCATGCTGTTGAACGAGTTGAACAGCACGAGCTGGATGAGGAGCGGCACGGACCGGAAGACATCGAGGACCGCGCCGAGCGTGTTGCCGATCCACCAGGGCGCGCCGGCCCGGATCAGGCCGAACAGGACACCGAGGACGGTACCGATGACGACGGCGACAAGGGTGATTGAAAGCGTGGTCACGGCTCCCGACAGAAGGAAGAAGAAGTCGCCCCACGAAAATGATCCACCGAAATACATCGCGACCTCCTAATAGCGGAACAGGCGCCAGGCCACGACGCGCGCCGATAGCGTGAAAGCCTTGGAAATGAGGTAGTAGAGGCACGCCGCGACGAAGAAGTACTCGAAGGTCCTGTAGGTCACGACGTTGAGTTTCTGGGTAACGCCGGTCAGGTCCGTAGTCAGGCCGACAATGACCCCGAGCGAACTCATCAGGACGGACCACACCATCTGGTTGGTCATGGCGTGGAAAACCGCGCGCAGCATCTGCGGGATCACGATGTGCCACTGGGTCTGCACCGCCCCCAGTCCAAGGGAGCGTGCCGCCCGTGTCTGCGTCTCTGGAACGGCTGCAAAGCCACCGCGGAACGTCTCGGCGAGATAACCGGCATTGTTGAACGTGATACCGAGCAACAGCGCGGCGTAGGATCCGACCTGCAAGCCGAGCGAGCCCAGGCCGAAATACAACATGTATATCTGGAAGAGTGCGGGCGTGTTTCTCGCCGTCTCAATCCACATGTCGGCTGGCAAGGACAGGTATTTTTTGCCGGATCGTTTGGCGAGGGCCAGGAAAATGGCGAGGACCGTTCCGAGCATCATGGCGAGGCCCGCGATCTCGATCGTTTGCAGAGCGCCCCACAGCATCTCGGGAAGCGAACGCAGGACCGGCCTCCACTGAAATTCATAGTCCATTTGCGACCTCATTCTTTGTCAGCGCTCGGTTGTCGCGGACGCATATGCGCGCCCAAGGTGGCGCCCGATCGATTGCGACCGGGTGCCTTCTTGCGATGAGACGAATGCTGGTTATCGGTAGACGCCGGGGACGGTGAGGTCGGGTGCTGCGCCGACGTCCTCACCGATCCACTTCTTGTAGAGTTCGGCATAGCGGCCCGAACGCACCTGGCGGTTCAGGAACAGGTTGACGTAATTGAGCCAACCCTGTTCCTGTCGCTTGACGATCAGTGCGCAGTAGTCGGCATCGACCGGCGCGGGGCCGACAACCTTGAGTCCCGGATATTTGCCGGATTCGATGATCGCTGCGGCGATCGTCGACGTGGTGTAGGTCGCGTCGATGCGCTTCTGGCCAAGTGCCAGGAAGGTGTCCGACTGGGTCTGGAACGTCAGCATCTTCGACGCCGGATCGCTCTTCTTCTCGATTTCCTTGGCAAGTGCGAGCGTTTCATAGGCGCCGGCCGGACCGCCGACCGTATGACCCTTGATGTCGTCAGGCGCCTTGATGCCCGAATCCTCGCGTGCCAGCACGATCGTCTCGAACACGAAATAGGGGATCGAGAAGCCTATGGTCTTCGCACGCTCCAGCGTGTCGGAAGCGACGGCGACCGCAACGTCGGCCCGACCCGACAAGATCGCCGGGATGCGGTCATTTTCCGGCGTATCGACGATTTCCACTTCGACGCCAAGCGCCGCGCCGAGATCGTTGCAGTAGTCGACGTCGAAACCGATTGGGTTATTGTTCGCGTCGCGCGAGCCATTCGGCGGGAAGTCGAGCTGCACGGCGCAGCGAAGCTTGCCGGCACTGATGATGTCGTCAAGCTGGTCTGCCTGTGCAGCCGAACCACATATTGCCACAGCGGCGAGCGCCATAAGTGGGATCATTTTCTTCATTTGCAGTTCCTCTCTTGTTATGGATTATTTCGCATATTGGCTATCGTATACGCTCTAAAGTGCCGCTATTCCCCGCAAGGAGAGAGGTAAGAGGCGCCTTGACACGAATCCGATGACCTTCCCAATTCACCGCGACGGCCGGTCCGAAGTGTCCGTAGCGATCATTGCACGCGCCACGCGGCATGCCGCGAGGTCCCACGCCGCACAGCCGACGCTCTTGAAGAAGATCGGGCCAGCGACATCCGCCATTCCCTTCAGAACGTCAGACAAGGAAAGCACCTTGGACCAATCGGCGCCGGCCTGGATGAGATCACCCGCCTCGTGCCGCGCACCGGCGGCATCATCGACGATCAGAGTGCTGGCCAGCACTGTTTCCCTTCCAACCTCGGCTGCATCCGGCGTAAAGGCCCCTACCCCCACGACAAGCCGATCCCGCGTCGCGACTTCCGCATAGACCGGCGTCTTGCTGGTGGTGAGCGTCACCACGACGTCAACGCGAGACCAGTCGCGATCCGCAAAGGGCCTGACGGCGCAGGCGGTATGCCTTGCACAAAATTGGTCTTCAACTTCCCGGGAAATCCCAGCGACGACCAGGTTTGCGCCGGGAAAGAAGGAGGCGAATGCCTGTGCATGTGTGGACGCCTGCTTGCCTGTTCCGATGATCGCGATGGTCTTCGGCGGCGTTTTCCGAAGCCGGCTGATGGCCAGCAGCGTCACCGCCGCCGTTCGCCGTCCGGTGACGGTCGGACCGTCGAGGGCGAAGAGGGAAACGCCGGTGACGGCATCGTAGGCAACGACCTCACCGTTGATCGTCGCAAGATTACGCGAAAGGTTCGACGGGCAGACATTGACGAGCTTGTGGCTCGCAATGTCCTCGGCGCTCGCGGGCATGGAAAGCATGACACCGCCGGCCGCCAGAGGTATGACCAGCCGCTCCGGACTGACGATCTTTCCGTCGGCATACGCGGCCACGGTTCTTTCCAGCTCCCCGACCAACAGGTCGAAGGGCAGCAATGTCTCGGTGAAGGATGCATCGAAGTGCTGGACCATCGTCAGTTCACCAGGAAGCCGTATTTGAGCGGATCGGCTTCATCGATCACCCAGTTGGCAAAGCCGCAAATATGGGCGCTGCCTTCCACTTCCGGGACGACGGCGTCGAAGTCGCCGACCTTGGTTTCGAAAAGCACACGTCCTTTGAAGATCGTACCAATGATCGATTCATTGACCAGCGTCTCGGCACCGGTCATCTCGCCGCGAAGATAAAGCTGGGCAACGCGGCCCGCCGTACCCGAACCGGTCGGCGAGCGGTCGACGGCGCGGTCGGCATAGACGCAGCAATTTGCCTGTGTGGAGCCCGCATGGCGGGGGTCGCCATAAACCATCACGCCGTAGACATTGTTGAATTCCGGGATTTCCGGATGCACGAACGGCATCTTGGCATTCACCGCCTTCTTGATCTCGTATCCGAGCTGCATGACGCGCTGCGCATCGAATTCGCGAATTTCGACGCCGTGCTTGCGGCCGTCGACGTAGAAATACGTCGCACCACCATAGGCGACATCGCCGGTGACCTCGCCGAAGCTCGGCGTCTCAACGGTTACGTCGCGGCTGAAGATGAACGAGGGCACATTGACGAAACGAACCGCGCCGGTGCGCTCGCCATCCCATTGGACATAGGCTTCGATGAAGCCGCATGGCGCATCGATGCCAACCTTCGTTTCCGGCGCTTTCCGCTCGATCCAGCCGAGCTCCACGGCGGCGGTCGCAAGAGCGATGACACCGTGACCGCAATGGGGGCTGTATCCCATGTTGTTGAGGAAGATCACGCCGAAATCGGCCTCGGGATGAACCGGCTCGGTCAGATAGCCGCCGTAGAGATCCTTGTGGCCGCGGGGCTCCAGCAGCACGGCGCGTCGATAGTGATCTGCGTTCTGTTCGAGCCAGGTGATGCGCTCGACAATCGTCTTGCCGGGGATCTTGGGCAGGCCCTGGGTGACCAGGCGAAAAGTCTCGCCGCAGGTGTGCAGCTCCACTGTGGTCAGGAAGCGATCGAATTTCATGTGTCTTCCTCTCACCGACGACCCGTTCGTCGTCGTTCATTCTTCTATTTCAGATATCGTATACGATCTACCAAATGTGTCAAGGCCGTTTACCGCCTTGCATCGACGATATGTTCAGTGGCCTGGCAGGCCGGCGAAAAATCGCTCCAGGCTGAATGCCGAAAGATCAGGAGTAGGCCTTCCCGTCAGCACGGCCGATACCGTCTCGCCAATCCCCAATGCATGTTTGAACCCATGACCCGAACAGGCGGACACGAGGAACATCCCCGCAATGTCCGGATGCCAATCCAGCAGGAATCCATGATCGGAGGTCGACGTGTAGTAGCAGGCCTCCGTCGCCTGCAATTCCGGGGAAATCCCGGAGAAGAACGGCGCGACATGCTGCTCGAAAAACCGATCGCTCGACTGGCCGATGCGGGCATCGACCTCCGTGTCCGCGACAAAGAACTTGAGCCCCTCCTCCGATCCTTCGAGCGGGAAAACCGTCGCGCAATCACCACCGACACGCTCGCGAAACCACATCAAGGTCGGGAATCGCTCCGCGCGGTAGGCAGCCGCATCACGCACTTTGAACGTAAAGGTCCGCTGCCGGCCGACAGTCAGCAGGCTCGCAAGCTGGTCGCCAAGGAGTTCGCCCATCCACCGCCCTGCAGCAACGACGACCTGCCGGGCGCGGATCCGCACCCCCTCGGCCTCGATCTCGACACCGCCGGAGACCGACGTGATCCGTTTGATGGCAGTATTCCTCAAAATCTCGGCGCCCGCGTGTTCGGCAAGGGCGATCTGCAGATCCAACAGCGGCTCGGGGCGGATGAACCCGGCGTCAGGCTCAAGATAACCCGTGTCCTCTTCGGCTATGCCGATGAGCTGCGGATAGCGTCTGCGCAACTCCCTTGACGGTAGAACTTCGTGCACAATGCCATTCGCCTGGGCAATCCCAATGGTATCGCGCAGGAAACCGCTGGCGCTGCTCGTCGCCTCCGACCCGATGATCAAAGTTCCCGTGCGCTGCATCAGGCTGACGCCGTAGCGGTGTTCGAGGTCACGCAGCAGCGCATTCGAGCGCCGGACAAAATGCAGATAGGCGGGGCCTTCGGCAACGGCTTCTCTCGTCACCTTGTAGCCGCCATGGCTTGCGCCATGGCCATGCGGGGGGCTGTATATGTCGATACCGACGACCTTCCCGCCCGACTGGGCCAGGAAATACAGCGTTGAAGCGCCCATGACGCCAAGGCCGACAACGGCACAGTCAACGTCGAGAATGGTTTGATGGGTAGCCATGATAGCTCGAAACCCCACTTGCCGTGCCTCAGGACGACTGGCGCATGAAGAAAAGACCGGGCAGGTTGGCCGTGAATCCCCACTTTTCGTAAAAGGGCCGCATTTCTTCGAGGCAATAGAGTTCGCGATGCTTGACGCCCGCGAGCACGGGATCCGTCATGACGGTCTCCATCAGCAGCCGGCCGAGCCCGGTGTTCCGCCAGGTCTCCTTGACGATGATGTCGAAGATCATCGCCTTGTAGACGCCGTCCGTCATGGCGCGCGCGAAGGCGACCAGTTCTCCGTTCAGCGGATCGATGAAGGCGAACACCGGCCCGGCATTCTTCATCAATCGTTCGACATCCGGTTTCTCCCGGCCTTTGGTCCACCACTCCTGCTGAAAGAGGTCGACCAACTGGTCCACCTGCTCGGGCGTGAGGTCCCGTCGAAGTTCAAGTCTCTTCTTGTCGAGCGTCATGTCATGGCCTTCCTGTTTGAGCCGATCCGTTCCGGGTTTCACGGCGCCTCCCCCGCCAGCGTTCGAAGCCGCTGGAGTTCGCCCTGTGCGATCGGGATGCCGGACTGCTCGGCCGCCGCACGGTTCGCAAATCGCCGCGCGCCGGGGAGCCGATCCTGGCCGGCATCGATCAGCCGGGTGCACAGATGCGCAAGGCGCGTTTCAAATCCGGTAGAGCCACCCCAGTTCGGATCGATCACGACGAGGAACTGCCCCGCTTTCGGCGTTTGCGCGCCGGGATAACCGGTAAAGTCGTTTTCGAAGGAGAACTGCCCCCCTGTGACGGCGCTCGCGAGAATTTCGACGAACAGGGCGATCGAAGACCCCTTGTAGCCGCCGAAGGTGTTCAATGCCCCGCCCGTCAGGATCGCATGAGGATCCGTCGTGGCATTGCCGTCGCGGTCGACACCTGTTCCCAAAGGCACCGGCTTGCCGGCGAGAGCCTGCAGGCGGACTTCGCCATTCGCCATGACGCTGGTGGCCTGATCGACGACGAGCGGCGGGGCACCTTCCACCGGCGCGGCAAAGGCAATGGGATTGGTCCCATAGATCGCCTGCCTGCCGCCATGGGGAACCACATTCGCGAGACCGTTCACCGCCGTGAGGGCGATGTAGCCCGAAAGCGCAAAAGGTTCGACATCCGGCCACAATGCGCTGAAATGGTGGGAATTGCGGATCGCGGCGATGGCTATTCCAGTCTCGCGAAGCGCGTTTCTGACGAGCGGGTCTGCGGCCGCAAGCGCCCGCTGGGCAAAACCGTTCCGCGCATCGACGCGGATGAAGGACGGTCCAAGGCGCGTGGCATCGGGCACTGCGAGACCGTCCACCCATCCCGACCGGAGGGAACCGACATAGCCCGGCATGCGGAAGATGCCATGGCTCAGCGCACCGTCCCTTTCGCATCCGGCGCAGTTTTCCGCAAGGATTTCGGCGGTCTCCGCGGCTGTGCCATCGTTGACGAAAACCGTCTTCAGGAGCGATTTCAGCTCGTGAAAGCGAAGGCGGGTGTCTCGGGTTTCGTTTCTCTCAACCATAAGCGAGAAACCTCCTCAGGCAATTTTCGAGAAGCCGCGAGACATTGTTGTCGTAGTTGTTGTGCGACAGGCTCCCGCAAAAGGTGATCGAGCCGACGGCGAAGAGCCCGCCGCCCGTTTCGGACTTTCCGTAGACGATGTTGGCGCTGATGCCGCCATGCGCCCGCGGCGCGCCGTCGAACACATCAGGCAGAAGAAGCTCCTCGAACGTCGTGTGAAACGAAGGCCCATGCCCTTCGGAGAAGGCGACGATCGTCGCGAATTCCGGCGTGCCGAGATCGGTTGCGGCCTGGTCGATCTCGAAACCCGCCGCCCCACCACCGGACAATCCAAAATCGCCGATGCGCTCATCGGGCGATATGCCGTCAAAAAGAAAGGCAAGGTCCTCAGCGTAGGAGGCAGCGGTGCGGACATAATACGAGCCCTCAAACCCGCCTTCGGCGGTAAAGCCTACGCCGGCAACGGCCTGGGGCGGAATTCCGTTGCGACGCCAAAGGCCGCCATAGTCTCCATCGAGCTGGTGGTAATACTCGCCCGGCTGGCTCGCCCATACCCGCATGCCGCCCTCGGCACGCCGGACCTCGATCAGATGCGGCATGTCGTCGTTGCGGCCAATCTTCCAATAGAAGCCGTTGCCCCCTAGATACATGAGATTGCCGCCGGCTTCCCGATACGCGATCAGCGCCTCCATGGTGCGTCGGGTGTGGTATTCGGGGTGCGTGCCGGTCAGCACGACGTCATAGGGTGACAAGGCGGCAAGGCTATCTCGATCCAGGTCCTCATCGGTGATGACGTCAAAGGAGAAACCCTTTTTCTCAAGCCAATCCGTCAGATGCGAATCTGCCGGGAAATGGCGCATACCCGATCCGTTCGCATCGAAGTAGGTGAGATAGTTCGGGCGCATGGTCAGAATGGGCCGCAGGCGCGATGACAGGGTGACCCCGGTTCCGTCGGGATGGCGGCTATATGTGGAATAGCCGTAGGCGCCGACCTCATCGGGATTGTGCGGATAGGCGTTCCAGGCGGCGGCCCTTGCCGCGAGATCGCCGGCGAAGTTGCCTCGCGCAAAATTCGCATAGGCCATGTAGGTGAAGGTCGGTGCCAGGAAGACGATCCGCCGCCGCTTGGTCCTCTCTCCCGGAATGACATAGAACGGAATCGTGTCCTTGCCGGCGCCGTTGTCGATCTCAAGCCCGTAGACACCGGATTGCATGCCCTCGGGTACCACCATGCGGATCGTTGTTTCCCAGGCACAATCGCTGAGGTCGTCGGAATGAAAACGGATCGCGGCATAGTCTTGCGGCGCCTGCTTCCAATCCTGATTGCGCCCGGACCAGGCCGATGACCGGACGGCACGCATCGGCATGTTGATCAGGGAAAGGCGCGCTTCGCCTCCCGTCGCATCCGCCACCCAGGTGTCACGCGCGTCCCCGCCGAAATTCCAGCTGGCAATGATTTCCCATGCGGACGTTTCCAGTCGCCTTGCGCTCGCTAGAGGACCTTCTAGGGCTCCGTTGAACGCCTGTGTGGGATGACCTCGCCACACAGCGGCAATACAGATGTGATCAGCGCCAGTCAGCGCCGCACTCGTAACGTGGGAAGAACCGGCCTGCTTCCCTTCGACGCCGCGGGGGCTCTCCTCCACGATCACAACCGAGAAACCATCGGGCTTGAAAGTCACGTCAAGACGAGACCAACGATTCAGCGGCAGAGCGAGGCCGACATCGAATACCCGATCCGTTCGCAACTGCTGGAGAAATAGCATGCCGCCGCGAACAATCATTGCCACGCCTGTGGTTCCTTTGGCGTTCTGCAAGGAAAAGACTGTTTGTGCGCTATCGGAAAAGAGAGTCGGCTGTATTACCAGCTCGATCTCGACCGACACATAGTCGCTCAGATCCGGAATCTGACCAAACGCGCAGGAACCGAGATGCGCATGCTGCTCTGAAGCCGGATAGCTTTCCGCGAGGCCGAAGTCAGCAGCCTCGGTCTTGACGCCAGGTCCTGCCGGATTCGGATCGCAGCAGATGAGACGAAGTCCCCGCGCAGCAACCGACCGATTGCCTTGAGAGGAAACCTTGAATTCCAGAGTGCCACCGGGCGTAGCGCTGAGGGGCGCAACGTAGCCGATCAATCCCGGTGTTTTTTGCCCGTCCATCACGCGCAGCTCTCCTTCTTTCCTTGTATAGGATATCGTATACGATTACGAGTCAAGACAGACAAGCACCGATCGTATATACGCTACGGTATTCGAAGCGCCCCACGCGACCGCGCCGAGCGAACATGGAGTGAAAGTTGCCGCTGAAAGCCCAGAACCTGCCGTCGCTCGGCAGCACGCCCCCGACCTCGGATATCATCGCGAAATACATTCGCGAAGCGATTGTCACCGGCGTCCTGGACGAGGGCGAGCCTATCCGCCAGGACGACATTGCCAAGCTCTTCGACGTCAGCAAGATTCCCGTCCGCGAAGCGCTTAAACGTCTCGAAGCCGAAGGGCTTGTCGAGTTTCAACGCAACCGCGGCGCTGTCGTAACGAGCATCACCGAACCGGAAATCGCCGAGATCTTCGAAGTGCGGGCCATGCTGGAAGCCAACGCGCTGAAACTTTCGGTTCCGAGAATGACCGAGCGCACATTCGAGCGTGCTGAAGGCTATTGCGACGAGTTCGCCCGCGAGACAGATGTCGCGCGATGGGCAGAACTGAACTGGCAATTTCACTCCTGTCTCTACGAAGACGCAGACAAGCCCTTCCTGCTCAACCTCATCCGATCGGTGAACGACCGGATCGAACGATATCTTCGCATTCAGCTGACACTATCGGGCGGAACCGGCGTCGATGATCGAGAACACCGCCAGATTCTTGCCGCCTGCCGGCAGCGCGATGTCGCGCTCGCGACAGACCTGCTCGTTACTCACATCACCAAGGCATGCGAGTCTCTGCTGAGCAATCTGCCCAAAGTTAGAGGGAACAAATAGTCATTTGCGGCTGTATTTGCCGTTGAAAGGATCTTGACTGCCGACCCGTAAAATGGACGAGCATGAGTGCGCCCCGTCTCCCACTGTGCGCTGCTTCCGCCCGAGCGTAATCCGTATTAGACGGCCGACGATATCCGTATGTCCCACCAGGTCGACGACGTCGAAGGCAAGCATCATTTCGAATACGAAGGCCTTGCCGACCGCATCATATATGGGCTGAAGGCGCGGCTGGCCCCGGCAGTAAACCCCCACTCGATGCCTGAGAGAAAGATTACAGATCGGCCATGTTTGGTGCCTGCGCCCGGCGCAACACAGAGAAAAGCAAACCATTGACAAGAAACGGTAATTCGAGAACACTTACCGGGCAAGCTCCTCAATCCGGGCATTAATTTGGCGAAAAAGGCGCCCGAAACTTTATTTAATTGTAACATGACCAGACTGGGCGGGCGGGCCTATAGATGATGACAGGCTGGATGCCGCCGGCGGGAAGGAACCGCGACGCGACGACACCGGACAGCCGGGTGGAGGGTACGTCTTCCCTCCTTCTTCGAGGATACGCGTCATGCGCTCGACATTGAAAACCATCACCTTTGCCACTATCGCTCTTTCGCTTGCCGTAGGCGGCGCCTTCGCCGCCAGCCGGCACGAGCCTCCCTCGGGGCGTGTTTCGACCCATGATCACGACTCTACCGATCCCCAGGCATCATCGCAGTATATGCCAGCGCTTCTCTACAAGCCGCGCCTCAACCAGGTTCTCATCAGGCTACGTTCGGCCGACGAGAAGATACAACAAGAAGAGGCCATGCATCGGTTGTCGGCAAGCGCCGTGCGCAAACTAGAAAGCGAAACCGGTAGCATCCACAACCAGGCAATGACCGCCGCCAACTCCCATGCCGGCGCGATCCCGAACACCACTTACAAACGCCTCAAGAGCGACATCCGCAAGCTCGACCAGGATATCGTACGGTTGAGCTGACCTTCGGTACCCGTCGGCGACGTTCGACCACATTCCCCCCCCCCCAGCCCTGAACATGAGAGCGGCCGCCCTGCACCTGCGGTCCGGTCTCGTACGCTCCGGCGCCTGTCTCGCAGGCACCGGAGCACCGAACAAAGGAAGACGACCATGACCAGAATTCTTGAAAAACATCGTGTCGCAGCGCTCTTCGGCGTCGCCCTGCTGGTGCTGCCGATGGCTGCCTCCGGCCTTCTCGGCACGAAAACCGCGCAAGCTGCTGCACCGCAAAGCTTCGGCTCACCGCTCGCCGAGGGTTCCTTCGCCTCGGTCGTATCGGCCGACAAGCCAGCCGTCGTCACCATTACGACAACCCTCAATGCGGAAGATGCCAGTGCCGATGGCACCTCCACCTTCGGCGGCGGTTCGCCCTTCGACCAGCAGTTCCGCGACTTCTTCGGCCAGCGGCAGATGCCGCAGCCGCGGTCTGCCGAAAAGGCCCAGGCGCTCGGCTCCGGCTTCGTGCTGACGAGTGACGGTTACATCGTCACCAACAACCACGTCATCGACAAGGCGAACACCATCAAGGTAACGCTCGACGACGGCACGGAACTGTCGGCGAAGCTCATCGGTGCGGACCCGAAGTCGGACCTCGCCGTGTTGAAAATCGACAGCGACAAGCCGCTGGCCACGATTGGCTGGGGCGAATCGGATAACTTGCGCGCCGGCGATCCGATCCTCGCCATCGGCAACCCCTTCGGCATCGGCACGACGGTAACGGCCGGCATCGTCTCGGCCCGCGGCCGCGACCTGCACAGTGGACCTTATGACGATTTCATCCAGATCGATGCACCGATCAACCACGGCAATTCGGGCGGTCCGCTTGTCGGCGCCGACGGCAAGGTCGTCGGCATCAACACGGCGATTTATTCGCCGAATGGCGGCAGTGTGGGCGTCGGTTTCGCCATACCTTCCAACCAGGCGCAGGCGGTCGTCGCCAAGCTGATGAAGGACGGCTCGATCGAGCACGGCTTCATCGGTGTGCAGATTCAGCCCGTGACCGCCGACATCGCCGATGCAATCGGGCTTGCCAAACCGACGGGTGCACTGGTGGCGAAGGTCGATGACGGCACACCGGCCGGCAAAGCCGGTATCCGTTCCGGCGACATCATCACCGCGCTCGGAGGCAAGGCAGTGACCTCGCCGCGCGATCTCTCACGCATGGTTGCCGATCTCAACCCCGGCGCGAAGGAAAGCCTGACGGTCTGGCGCGATGGCGGCGACAAGGACCTTTCGATTACCATCGGCAACAATGAGGACGGCAGTGGGCAGATCATAGCCGATGCTGGCGGCAAATCGGGCAAGGCGGCACAACATGTGCCGACCATCGGCGTCCAGCTTGGTGACCTGACGGCGGACATGCGGCAATCGCTCGGCCTGCCGAAGGATGAAAACGGCGCGGTCGTCGAGGGTGTCAACCCAGACAAGCCCGCCGCCGACGCCGGCCTCCAGCCGGGCGACGTCATCCTTTCGGTGAATCAGAAGCCGGTTGGCTCGGCCGGTGAAGCCAAAACCGCAGTTTCTGAAGCGGGCAAGGCAGGCCGCAAGGCCGTCCTGCTTCTGGTACAGCGGCAGGACCAGCAAACCTTCGTGACGGTCCCCTTCGCCCAGGGTTGAGTGTTTCAGCCTTTCAACAGCCGTCCAGCGCTGCTGGGCGGCTGCTTTTTGACGGCATCTGTCGGCTAGTCACATTCCTGAGGCGAAATAGGTGCGAGAGCCGGCTCCCCTCGAGCGACTTACGTTATGCGCGGGAACGAAAAGTTAATTGCAGCGATTCTTGAGCAACTGTCGCGCCTGATAGGCGCGAACCGACATGAATACCGCCCAGAGGCGGCGGGCAGTGCTCTGTGATTTCGCTTTGTCTGTCGAACGCATCGTACTGTCCTCGCTTTCCGGCGTGAATCTACAACCTGCCGTGTCAGCGACGCCGTGCAGATTGCGCATTGCAGCGTTGCAGCTTGCTCGACGCTTGGCGGAACGGAAGGTAGATGATTTAAGAAAGCGAACCTTATGCGGACAATCCCTGATGCACATCCCCATCAAGCCGATTTTTGTCTTCCATACAGCGGCTCGCGCGGGCAGCATTTCGCGCGCCGCTAAAGAGCTCAGCGTCACACCATCAGCCGTCAGTCAGCAAATCCAGGCGCTTGAACTGCAGCTCGGCGTCTCCCTATTGGCCAAGGCGGGTCGCGGCATTGTGCTGACAGAGGCCGGCGAACGCTATTTTTCGATGATAGCAGACCAGGTCGAGCACATCGCCGAGGCGACTGCGACCATCAAGGGTTTCCGCTCCGTCACCAGCCTCACCATTCGCGCGACGCCGACGCTTTCCAACAAATGGCTGCTTCCGAGGTTGGCCTCGTTTCTCGACCAGCAGCCCGACCTGGAAGTGCGCCTCGATGGCACGAACGAGCCGACTGATTTCAGCCAGGAGATCGTCGATATCGAGCTTCGCCACGGCGACGGGCGCTGGCCAGGCCTGTTTGTCGAGGGTGTGGTAGAAGAAGAGTTCATGCCGGTCTGCTCGCCGGGCTACGCCGCAGCCGATAGTCTTTCTCCGGAGGATTTGCCGAAGTTCCGCCTCATCCATTCCGCCAAGTCTCAGGCTCAATGGACGACATGGTTTCCTTTGGCGGGAGTGACATCCACAGACCGTTGGCAGCGCGTATTGTTCGACCGCAGCCATATGGCAATCGACGCCGCCGCACGCGGCATGGGCATTGCCTTGGAAAGCACGCTGATGATGGAGGAGGAACTCGCTTCCGGCCGCCTCGTTTGCCCCGTCGCGTCCTACCCGGCAATCCGGCTGGTGACCCAGTGGATCGTCTGCCCGTTCGATCATCTGCGGCGAAAGAAGGTGCGCACCTTCCTAGACTGGCTGCGTGAAGAACGGGATGCCTGGGCGGCAAGGCGCTGAGGATCAGCCGCCGGTCGAGGTCCGCCCATCGAGCTGGGCAAGCGCGAACACGACGATTTCATCGGGCGACATGCGGATATCGAGGTACACGACATCCTCGTCTTCTGCCGGTGGCTCCAAGGTCTGCAACTGGCTTTCGAGCAGCGAGGCACTGGCAAAATGATTCTGACGGTCGGCGAGCCGCTCGCCGATCAATTCCGGGGCGCCGGTGAGAAAGAGGATCGGGAACGCTCCGATCTTCGCGCGGAGGACGTCACGGTAGCTGCGCTTGAGGGCGGAGCAGGCAATGATGACGGGCCGGCCTTCCGCGCCAATCGCGGCTTCCGCCACAGCCGTCAGCCACGGCCAACGGTCGTTATCTGTGAGACCGATACCCTGGCGCATGCGTTCGACATTCTCGGGGCTATGATAAGCATCCGCTTCAACGAAGGTACCGCGAAGGGAGTTCACGAGACGGCTGGCGATCACGCTTTTTCCCGTGCCCGCAATGCCCATGACGAGAATGTAAGCCGCCTGCATCATTTCAGGGCGCAGACTTTGAACTGCCTTAGCCATCGTCAATACATTCCCAAAAGACGGATCGGGCCGAGAGTGAGGATCGGGAAGAGCACCAGCGCGAAAATGGCCAGCGTCAATACCGCCATCGGCGCCAGCGAGCCGCGGATGACATCCTCCACTTTCATGTTGGCCACCTGCGCCGCCGCAAAGAGGCAGACACCGATGGGCGGAGTCACGAGGCCGAGTGTCAGCGTCATGACGGTGACGATCAGGAAGTGGATCGGGTCGATACCCAGCGCCTGCACCGGCGGCATCAACACGGGGATAAGAATGAACATGGCGGGGATCGCCTCCATGAAGATGCCGATGATCAAAAGGAAAAAGAAGATGACAAGCATGCCTGTCAGCGGGCCGAGGCTCATGACCTGCATCAGCTCGGCCACCTTCTCCGGCAGGCCATCATAGGTGAAGATCCAGGCGGCAAGCTGCGAGGTGGCGGCGATGAAGAGGATGGTGCCGGAGATGCGCGCCGTCGAGATCAGGATTTCCGGAATCTCGCGGAGCGGAAGGGTCCGGTAGACCAGAAGGCCGAGGACCGCGACATAGACCACGGCGATTGCCGCCGCCTCGGTGGGCGTGAACAGACCGCTCGCAATACCGATGATGAGGATCAGCGGCGTCAGCATCGGCAGGATGGCGCGCAGGCCCGTCACCACCAAGAGGCGAAAATTGAAGGGCTTCGGCGGATTGTAGCCGTAGTAGACCGAATAGAAATGGTTGAAGACCAGGAAGGCGAAGGCGATGAACAGGCCCGGCACGAGACCGGCGACCAGCAGTGTGCCGATCGACACGTTGGCGATAGAGCCGGCGATGACAACGAGGATGGACGGTGGGATGATCGAGGAGAGCGTGGCGGTGCAGAGCGTCATGCCGACGGCATAACCCTTCGGAAAGCCGTGCCGCTCCATCGCCTTGATCTCGATGGCGCCAACGGAGGCAATGTCGGCGACGGAGGAGCCGGACACGCCTGAAAAGATCACCGACGAAATCACGTTGACATGGCCGAGACCACCCGGAAGCCAGCCGACGATCGCCTCGGCGAAGTCAAAAATGCGCTCGGCGACCCGGCCGCGCTCCATCACGGCCCCGACCAGAATGAAGAGCGGCACCGCCACCAGCAGGAACGAATTCATCGACGAGAACATCGTCTGTGACAGGAGATCCATCGGCATGGACGTGAACAGCCAGAGCGTAGCGATACCGGCGAGCGCTAGAGCTACCGCAAGCGGTATGCCGAGCATGCTCAGCCCGAAGAAGGAAAGGAGGAGAAAGAGCGACATGGGTCAATGTCCCGCTGATATGGAGATGTCGGCATGGGCACTTTCACCCGCCGGCAGGCCGAGTTCTGGAAGTGCGATGAGGTCGCGGCGGCGGCGCAGGGAATCGAAGATCGCCAGGATCGCGATCGCCGCGGAGACGGGCATCACCATGCCGATCACCCACATGGGAATGGGCAGCGTCGCGGCGGTCTCGTTCATCATGATCTGCTGACGCACCAGCGTCAGCCCGGTCCATCCCATCAAAGCAAAGAAAAGGACGGAAGACAGGACATAGATCGGCACGGCGAGATTCTGGAAGAGCCGGCGCGCAAGCACGAGGAAAATAACGACGCGAGCACTCTCGACGGTCCTGAAGCCGGCGGCGAGACCGAGAAACACCATCCAGATGAAAAGAAAGCGCGTCGCTTCCTCGGTCCACGGAAACGGGTGCCCGGCAAGACGGCCGACGACTTGGATCAGCACGACGACCAGGATGCCGGCGCACGCAGCACCGGCGGCGACATCGGCGATGATCTTCACGAAGGTGCCGAGCGGGGAGCGCAGGGGAGCACGCATGGAAATACCTTTCCGCGGGAGTGAAACAGAAGCCTGGGCCGACACCTGTCCCAAGACAAGGTGTCGGCCCAAACGTCAGTTCGTCTTGGCGAAAGACTGGGTGCGATCGAAGAAGGACTGGTCCTTCACGAGAGCGGCAAACGTCTCCGACAGCCCGGCTGCGACGTCAACGAACTCCTGACGCTGCTCTTCCGTCAGTTCGTTGACCTCCATGCCCTTTGCCTTGAGGGTCTCCAGCGACTTTGCGATATCCGCAGCGTCGTTCTCGGCCTTCCAGGCCTCGGTTTCCTTGGCAGCATCCTGCAACGCGGACTTGAAGGCATCACTCAAGCCTTCATAGCGTGCCGGGTTCATGCCCAGCACCCAAGCGTCGGCGATGTGGTTGCTGATCGTTGCGTATTTCTGCACTTCGAACAGGCGGGCGCTGACTGGAACGTTGATCGGATTCTCTTGCCCGTCGACCACCTTCAACTGCAACGCATTGTAGACTTCAGCGAAAGCCATTGGCGTCGGCGCAGCACCCATCGCGCCAAAGAACTCAACCCAGAGCGGATTGTTCGGCACGCGTAGCTTCATGCCCTTGAGGTCAGTCGGTGCGGTGATCGGAAGCTTCGAATTGGTAATCTGGCGCAGTGGTCGGGACCAGAGATCAAGACCGAGAATGCCGATATTGCTAAGATCGCCTTGGAGCTCCTTGCCGAGATCACTGTCAAGATAGGCGCGCAGCTGCTCAATGTCCCGGAACTGGTAGGGGATAGCGATTGCCGTGAACTTTGGATTGAAAGTTGCGTAAAGCGATGTGGAGTTCAAGAGCATATCCAGCGAACCACCCGCAAGCTGCTTGACGCCAGCCGATGGATCGCCGCCGTAGAGCGTGCCATTGGCAAATACCTTGATTGTCAGCTCGCCATTCGTCTTGGCAGAGACCAGCTCGGCGAATTTGTTGGCGGCAAGGGTGATTTCCGACGTATCGGCATCCGGTGTTGAAAGCGTCAGGGTTTCGGCCGCGGCGAACGAGGCCGAGAAGAGCGTTGCTGCCGCGACGAGGCCGCGAATGGTAAAGAGTTTCATGTCATTCCTCCCAAAGAATTTGATGTCAGGTACAAGCCGTCGGTTGCGCGGTATCGTTCATGCGCCGAAGTTCAAGAATGATGCCGCTATGATCCAGATCGCCATCGCCGTTGTCGACCATGGCCTGGTAGAGCCGGTCGACCTCCTCGCCGACCGGTAGCCTCAATCCCCGGCTATGTGCAAATGCCAGGGCCGTGGATGTATCCTTCACTTGGTATTTCGCCGAACCGCCCGGCTGGAAATCGCCCATGACCATTCTCAGGCCGTGTTGACGGAAGATGGTGGAATCGGCGAAACCACCGAGCAAGGCCTCGCGAACGCGGGCTGGATTTGCCCCGCCCCGTTCTACGAGTGTCAGAGCCTCGGCAACCGCACAGATTGTCGAAGCGACGATGAGCTGGTTGGCGAGTTTCGTCAGTGCGCCGCTGCCGGCAGGGCCGACGTGCGTAACCCGTCCGAGGCAGGCGAAGACGGCGGCAAGTGCCGCAACATCCGCCTCGACGCCCCCCGCCATGATGGCAAGCGTGCCATCCCGCGCGCCTTTCTCACCGCCGGAAACCGGGGCATCGCTATAGGTAAGGCCGCGACCGACCACCTGCTCGCCGATGTGCACCGCTGTTTCCACCGGAATGGAACTCATCACGACGAGCGCGGCGGCCGTTTTCATCGCGGCCACGACACCGCCGGCGCCCAAAAGCACGTCCTCGCAGACCGGGCCGGAGCTGAGCATGCAGATCACCACATCGGCGCCGGCGGCGGCCTCCGCCGCCGAGCCCGAGACGGCGATGCCGCGGGACGACAGCACATCGGCCTTGTCCCGCGTCCGGTTCCAGGCAGCCACCTGAAAACCCGCATCAGCCAGCCGGCCGGCCATGTGCCCGCCCATGATGCCCGTTCCGATAACGGCGATCCGTTTCACACTTTCGGCCATGGCACACCCTCTTCACGGATAGTGGCGGTGAAGGAAGCGGACAGGCCGCTCCTCCAGGATGAAGGATGGGAAGGCCGCCCGGAAACGCTTGAGATGTGGCGTTTGCAGATGGACATCGAACGCTGCGCGGCTGTCGTAGACTTCGTAGAAGACGACAGTGCCGTCTTCTCCTTGCGGCTGGGCGACGTCGAACTGGCGGCATCCCGGTTCATCCGCCAACGAATGCTGCGCATCGTCGCGCGCGGCCTCCAGAAAGTCCGCAAGCCTCTCCGGCCACACGCGAAACTCGGCAACAACGACGAAAGCTTCCATCTTCCCGTCCTCTTACCGCGCGATCAGGCTGCCGCTTCCTGGCCGGGGCGGAAGCGTGCTTCCATGTCCTGGCGCAGTGTGACGACATCGAGGTCGTTGACGATCTCGACATCATCAAAGCTGACGATCTGGTCCTTCTTGATCGGCCGCTTGAGCTTGACGTTATGAGCAAGGCCGATCGGCAGAGCCTTCAGGTCGAGGCTGCGCGTCGCCGGGATGGCGTTGGCCCAGACGGCGTACCCGCCCTCACCGTCCAGCATTTCGCCGGGCTGCATGTCCTTCTTGGCAGTCGCAACCGCGTCGCCGCGGAACTCCTTGGATGTGCCGGTCGGTTCATTGCGGAGCACTGCGGACAAAACGCTAATGGAAGTTTCGAGGCCAATGATGTGGAAGGGGCGCCACATGGAGGCATACCAGCCCGACGGATCGGTAAGGAGGCCATATTGCTTGAAGCAGGCGCGGGCATATTCGTCGTGCGCCTTGAAAGTCACGAAGACGCCGTAGCGGATATTGTTGAAGACCTCGCGGCCATCAGGCTCCTGGCTGGCCGCGATGTCGACGAGGCCGGACCGGGCCATGCGACCGCCGTCGCTCACCGGACGGAAAACGCGGGCGAGATCGTGGAGACCAGCGGGCGGAAACGCAAGACCATCATCCGGGCAATCGAGACCCGTGCCGTTTGCAACGGCGGCCATCTCGATTGCAGCCTTGGTGCCGTCCGTGAAGGAGTTGTAGAGCTTCGGGTTGAGATTGTCTGCGGCAACCTGTTCTTCAGTCCAGCCGAACAGTCCCCATACCGTGTCCGGCGTGGAATAACGGTAGCGCGGCTCGAAATTCATGCCCTTGCCGGCAGAGGTGACCTCGAAGCCGGTGGCGCGAGCCCAGTCGACAAGCTCGCAGATCAAGGCCGGCTGGTCGCCATAGGCCATGGAATAGATCACGCCGGCCGCGCGGGCCTTCTCCGCCAGAATCGGACCGACCATGACGTCGGCCTCGACATTGACCATCACAACATGCTTGCGGCTTTCGATAGCAGCAAGCGCATGGCGCGTACCGGCGATCGGATGGCCGGTTGCCTCGATGACGCATTCGATCTCGTCGCAGCCGTAGATCGCGTTGACGTCGTTGGTTACGAAGGTCTGGCCGGTTTTCAGCGCCTCGCCGCAGCTCCGTGCCTGGTAGCGCTCCTTGGTCCAGCCGACCCGCTCCATGGATTCGCGTGCCTTGGCGACGTCAAGGTCGGCGACGGCAACCATGTGCAAGCCGTCAATGCGCTGGGCCTGAGCAAGGACCATCGAACCGAACTTGCCGGCGCCGATCAGTGCCACACGAACGGGACGGCCCTCGGCCGCACGCAGGGAAAGAAGGGAATAAAGGTTCATCGACAGGGTCCTCAGCTTGGGGATGATTGTGAGGAGTGCCCCGCCGAAGTCCGCGCATCGTCGAGTGAACGGCAAAGCGCATGCGCTTCACCGGCCACAATCGTCGCAATGAGCTTGGTCTCCTCCGAGGAGGGCGAATTCGCCGCCACTCCCAGCCGCCTCCCGAGCAGCTTCGGAAGGAAGGTACGGCCGATAAGCGCTTAGCTCAATTTAGAAAGTCGAGCGAATTTGTTAGATTTTCTAAGCAATCCGATGCCGCATATGGTCAGTTCAAACGCGCCAAGCGCGCCGCCGCTTCGCCTGCCGGTGAAAATTCAGCCAGCGCTTCGCAGACGCAACTATGGACGAACCGACGCGGCAAGGGTGACGATAGCAACTTGCTGGCAGCGAGGACGCTCAATGAGATCCCGCCTGCACAAAGTGCCCCTTTGAGACCTCTTGGTACAAGCGCTTTGGCGGCTCGTAGCCGATGTGATGGATTGGGCTCCGAATCTCGTCGGTTGACACAGGCCGTTTGATGTTACGCCGCGACGGGTTCGGTACAGGGACTGCCGCCATCCGCTTTTGCGTATAGGCATGCTGCGGATTCTCGAACACGGCCTGGCGCGGACCAATCTCGACGATCTCAGCGAGATGCATAACTACCACCCGATGGCTCACCTTCTCCACCACGGCGACGGGGCATTCGCGTATCAGCACGTTTCAACGCCTTTGGTTTTATGCATCAGCGAAATGCAAGGGGTGCCGCGCTTTGTCGGTGCGGCACCCCGAGCCATTACTGCCGGCCCGCAGTTTCCTTCGCGATCCATTCTTGAAGCCAAGTAAAGGTCGCGTCGTCGAAGGCCACGGCGCCGCGCAGGATCCTGCCGGCTTGTGCGCCGAGCGCTTGCGGATAAGGACCGACGATCTCGTCGGACTTCTCGACGTTTTCCGGCTTGCGCAGGTCGACGAGCACCTCCTTCATCGCGGTATTATAGGCCTCCACGATTTCGCTCGGCGTGTCCGCTGGCAGCGCAAGTGCCTTCGAGGCCATGACATTGAGGTTAAAGACGGCTCTCCATGCCTCGAAGCCTGGTCCTTCCGGGTCCTTGCCGAACATCGAGCGATACACTTCGACAAAGGTCGGCAGGTCGGGGACCGTGGGATCACGCACGATCTTTCCGTTTTCGTCGGCAATGCCGAAGGCAAAGAGCGGCACGGCCTCGCCCGCCTCGATCAGCGGCTTGACCTGTGTCGGATAGGCTTGGGTCGAGTCGAAGTTGACGTTGAACTCGCCGCGCTCGAAAGCGGGCCGGGCATCGCCGCGGTTGATGCCGTAGATCGGCTTCAGGTCGAGATCCAGCAGATCCAGGCTCAGCAGCACGCGCATGTCGCCGCCCGAAGGGTTGTTCGCCCCCATAACCAGTTGCTTGCCCTTGAGAGACGCCATGTCTCCGAGCGTTTTCGGCCCAATATCCGGCCGAGCATAGACCACCGTGCCGGCGGGCGAACTGATGATCGGAATCCAGGTGTCGAGCTTGTAGCGAACCCGTTCATCCCGGAACACATAGTTTGACGTAACCGACGCCGCGACCGCAATGAGCGACAACCCATCCGGCTTGGCACGCTCCTGGAACTGGTTGCTGCCGGCAATCGCGCCAGCGCCTTCCACATTCGTGACGATGACCGTGGGGTTGCCGGGCAGCTTCGCCGAAAGAAAGGGGGCGAGATAGCGCGCATAAAGGTCGGTTCCCCCGCCAGCCTCGTAGGGCACGATGATCTCGACACGCTTTCCGCCGAAATCGGCTGACTGCGCATAGGCTGCACT
Organism: Shinella sp. BE166; assembly: GCF_051201095.1. Taxonomy (NCBI): domain Bacteria; kingdom Pseudomonadati; phylum Pseudomonadota; class Alphaproteobacteria; order Hyphomicrobiales; family Rhizobiaceae; genus Shinella; species Shinella sp. BE166. The sequence goes on from NZ_JBPEHL010000025.1 coordinate 45,892, forward strand.
CGCCCACATGGCCGCAGCCGCGACCATGAGTCGACCCAAACTCTTGATAGGTTTCATAAACTCCTCCCGTTTCATGATGTGAAATGTTGTTCCACAAATTTATCGTAGTTGGGTTGCGCACCGGGAGTCAAATCAATATGTTTCACACCATGGAATAGCATTTCAAGCGCTACACATAGCGTCGTCCGGGTTCTCCCGGTGTTCAAAAACGGGGGAATCATGAAAATCGAGCGGATCGAAATCATTGTCAGCGACCTGACCCAGCGCCTGCAGCGTATGCGTTCCACCGGCTCCTATGATACGGGACGCTCGGGCGACCTGCTCGGTAAGCCGGTTCTGGTGAAAATCTTTGCAGAAGGTGTTGTCGGCTACGGCCAGATCCGCCCGCTTTCGCCGCATCACTCGATACCCGACACCTATGCCAGCATCATTACCGCGATCCAGGAGGTGTACGGGCCTCACTTGATCGGCCGGTCGATTTTCGACGTGGAAGCGATCCACGCGATGTTCGACAATCGCGGCCCGCAGAACGTCAATGCCCGCGCCCTCATCGACCACGCCCTATACGACGCCATGGGCAAGGCGCTCGGCCAGCCGGTCTACAACCTGATCGGCGGTCTCTGTCAGGAGCTCATCCCGCTCGAATGGTCGATCAGCATGGCAAGCGACATTGCGCGCGTGGTCGAGGATGCACAGCGCGCGGTTTCGCAGTTCGGCATCACCGTACTATGTATGAAGGCCGGCCATCCGAACGGCTGGCGCGAGGACGTGCGAACCTTCCGCAAGATCCGCGAGGCGATCGGGCTCGACATCGTGCTCGGCATGGATCCCAATACCGGCTGGAGTTGTAGCGACACGTTCAGCGTCCTTGAGGCGCTGAAGGATTATCGCCTCGATTACCTCGAACAGCCAATCGACCGGCATGACCTGCGAGGCATGGCGGCGATCAGGGCCGCGGCAAGCGGCGTGCCGCTGATGGCGGACGAGGCCTGCGGGACGATCAAGGACGCGCATGCGATCATCGCTGCGGGCGCCGCCGATGTGCTGTGCATCAAGCTCTACAAGCATGGTGGCATCACGCCGGCCCGCAAGATTGCGGCACTCGCCGAAGCGGCAAACCTCAAGATCAATTGTGGGGGGCTTGCTGTTCTCTCACAGCTCGAGGCCGCCGCCGGCGCGCATTTCTATGCCAGCCGGCCCGCGCGGCAGGTCATGCCCGCCGGCGAGTTCATTTTCGGGCTCGGCGTCATGGGTCCGGATCCGATCGCTGCAGAAAACGACTTCCAGATCCGGGATGGTCACGTCCGCGCGCCGAACGGACCCGGCTTCGGCATCACCATCGACGAGACGGCGCTGGAGCGCCTGACGCTGCGGCGCGAGGTACTCGCATGAACACCATGTCAACGACGGTTATCGCCCGGCTCGGCGCGTGGCTGAGCTCACTGCGTTATGAGGATCTTCCGTCCGACGTCGTGGAGCACATGAAGCTGTGCCTGCTTGATGGCATCGGCTGCGGCCTCTTCGGCGCTCGCCAGCCCTGGGGGTCGATGGTGTCGGGACTCGCCTCGGAGCTCGGCGGCAGGCCCGGCGTAACACTCTTCGGGCGTGGCGAGACGGCGAGCCCGCCCAATGCGGCGCTCGCAAACGGCACGGCCATACATGGCTACGAGATCGATGACGTGCACGTCTCGTCCTCCCTGCACCCGGCAGCCGTCACCATTCCCGCAGCCCTGGCAGTGGCCGAAGCCGAAGGACGCAGCGGACGCGACCTGCTCCTGGCACTTGCGGCCGGCTATGAGATCGGTATACGCGTTGGCATCTGCGCCGGCGTCAGCCACTCGACCAGCGGCTTCCATGTCACTGGGACGGTCGGGACGTTCGCCGCGGCCGCGGCCGCCGCATCCTGTCTCAAGCTCGACGCGACTGCGAGCGCACATGCGATTGCGCTTGGCGCCACGCAGGCAAGCGGCCTCTATGCGGCGCGCAAGGGCGCGATGGCCAAACGCTTCCACGCCGGCCGCGCCGCCGAAAGCGGTGTTCTCGCCGCCCTCTTGGCCCGCAAGGGATTTACCGGCGCACTCAATGGGATCGAGGCGCAGTCCGGCGGTTTCATGAGCACGATGAAGGGACAGTTCGATCCCGAGACAATACTCGAAGGATTGGGGGAAAACTGGGAATGCCGACGTGTCGGCTTCAAGCTCTACGCGGCATGCGCAAGCGCACACACGACGATAGACGCGGTCAGGGAGCTGACAGCAGCAGGCCTTCGCGCCGATAACCTCCAGCACCTTACCATCAGCCTCAGCAAGAAGGGCGCCATGAATGTCGGCTGGCCCTACCAGCCGGTGGATATCGTCTCAGCGCAGATGAACGGATCTTTTGCCGCGGCGATTCAGCTGCTCGAAGGCGATGCCTTCGTGAAGCAGTACAGGCAGGATCGCCTCGCCGATCCCGACGTGCTCACGCTCATCGCGAAGATGGAATTCAGGCATGAGCCGGAGCTCGACGCCGGCGGCGCCGCGAACCGTCATCGCGTCACCGCCGTCGCACGCATGACGGACGGCCGGGTCCTCGAGACGGACGTGCCCCATCGCACGGGCAGCGCGGAACGCCCTGTCGGGCGGCAAAGGATTGAACAGAAGTTTTTCTCGCTCTGCGATGGCATCGTGCCACCCGCTCAAGCCCACGCGATCGCCTCCACGATTGCCACGATGGATGCCCAGGCCACCCTCCGTGAACTTGGCCGGCATCTCTCCGCTACCCATTAGCCTGAGCCGACTCGCGGGCTCCCTCACCGTCGTCATCCTCGGTTCAAGCCTCAGGGTGATGACGGTAAAGTCGATGCGTGCCCGTTCAGAGCGCCTTCTGCAACTCCGGCAGTGCCTCGAAGAGATCGGCGACGAGGCCATAGTCGGCGACCTGGAAGATCGGCGCCTCCTCGTCCTTGTTGATCGCCACGATGACCTTGGAGTCCTTCATGCCGGCCAGATGCTGGATGGCCCCGGAAATGCCGCAGGCGATGTAGAGCTGCGGCGCGACAACCTTGCCCGTCTGACC
>NZ_JBPEHL010000026.1:0-47752 GCF_051201095.1 Shinella sp. BE166
GAAAAGCTGATCGTCGAGCGGACGGGCCGCAACGAGGTGAAGGTCCACGACGTCAGTTGGGCATCGGCCTACGCTATGAACGCCCGACTAGCCGACAGATACAGGGTCGATCGCGTATTCTTGGTGGGCGACGCTGCTCATATCCACCCGCCCACCGGCGGCCAGGGTCTCAATACCAGCATTCAAGATGCCTACAATCTCGGCTGGAAGCTCGCGGCCGCGCTTTGTGGAGCCGGCGATGAACTTCTCGACACCTACCAGGCCGAGCGCCGTCCTGTGGCGGAGGAGGTTCTGGGTCTGTCAAGTCGACTGCTCGAAGCGGGAAAGCATGGCGAGATCCGTCGCGGGCGCGAGGTGCAGCAGCTCGACATCGGATATCCGCAATCGCCTCTCGCGTTGCGCGCAGCAAGCCGCAACAGCGGTCTGCAGGCGGGCGATCGCGCACCGGACGCGCCCATTAAGGGGGCAGGAGGGCAGCCTTCGCGGCTCTTCAGCTTGTTCATCGGGCCGCATTGGACGCTGCTCGTAAACGGAGAATGGAGCGTGGCATCGCGGCCGGGATTGCATATCCACCGCCTCGGCCAGCGCGGCGACGTGCTCGATGCGTTCGGTCATATCCGAGCCGCGTACGGATTGGAGGCGGATGAGTGCGTCCTCATCAGACCAGACGGGTATGTCGGTGCGATTCTGGCTTTTGACGCGGAAGGCGTGGCGCAACTGGAAGCCTATCTCGAACGCGTGGGCTTGCCGGCAGGCGAGGCCGTATAGGGGGGGATGGAATATGACGACCAAACCGCAATTCGACATAAGTCCATCCAAGCCGCTCGATTGGCGGATCATCCTTCCGGTCTTCGCAATCGTCTGCGCGAACGCCGCCGGCACCGCTTCCGTTTTGCCGGTTCTGCCCTTTCATGTCCGTGCAATGGGCGGCACACCGCTTGTTCTGGGAATGGTCATCGCCGCCGAGGCAGTCGGCCAATTCGCCTCTGCTCCTGCTCTTGGGCAGCTCTCGGATCGCTTCGGCCGCAAGCATGTCCTGTTGACGAGCCAGTGCGTTGCGGCGGTGAGCCTAGCTCTGCTTGCCGTCGCGCCGAGCGTAGCGTTCATCCTCGTCGCTCGTGCACTTTTCGGACTAACTTCGGGCAATATCTCTGTCACTGCGGCCTATATTGCGGATCATACCGATGCCGCAAATCGCAGGCCCGCCATGGGCATCCTCATGGGCGGCGCAGGCCTTGGCGGGATTGTTGGCGCGGGGCTTTCAGGCATTCTCTCCGGCATATCATTGATGATGCCCGTACTCGCGGCGCTGGGGCTTGTGGTCGCCTCCCTTGTCGTTACATCTCTTTGCCTGGGTGGAGGACGTCCAACAAAGACTTCAAAAGAGCAGCCCCACCGCGGAAACATATCGTTCCGCGCGATCCTCGCGTCGCCTGTCGTCCGTGCTCTCGTCATCGTCATGCTATGCCATTTCTTCGCCTACGGGACATACATCTCGCAAATGCCGGTCTTCCTCGCGGAGACGTTTCAATGGAATGGTCGTGTTTTCGGGGCGAAGGAATTGAGCTATCTCATCATGATGGACGGTGCGGTCAACGTCGTTGCCCAGTTGTTCCTACTCGGTTGGCTTGGCAAACACCTCACCGAACGGAACCTGATCCTCCTGATATTCCTTCTGATCTGCTTGGGGTTCATCACCGCTGGTATCGCTAGCAGCATACCGGTGCTGATTGTGGCGGTTGTGTGCGTCAGCACCGGCGATGCTCTTGCGAAGCCGACTTATCTCGCTGCGCTATCTATCCATGTCCCGTCCGAGCGGCAGGGCGTCGTTCTGGGCGTAGCACAGTCCCTGCTAGCGGTGACAGATATTGTCGCACCGGTTCTCGGTGGGTTCATCCTTGGATACGCGCTCTATAGTCTATGGATTGGCATTGCCGTAGCCGTTGCAATCGTTGGCGCGATCATAGCGGCGACCCGGCTTCCGCGTCAGGGCGGCGCTGAAGCGTGACGATGCGCTCCGTACCATGTTCCTGCGGGATTTGCACAAATCTCATTGTGCTATCTCTTCTCCTCATTCTCAGCGGGTGTACGGCACCCGCTCGCCCGACATACACCGCATCGGAAGCCGGGCGGGCACAAATCGTCGGCTTTGAAAATATAAGGGCTCACGTCGATGATCCCCAGCCCTCGGAGTCGGTGCACGCGTCCTGGCGACCCGTTGTCGGTAAACAAAAGCCGGTTATGCTGGCCATATCGGGCGGTGGCGCGGGAGGCGCGTTTTCCGTCGGAATTCTTTCCGCCTGGAGCGAACTTGGCAACCGACCACGCTTCGAGGTGGTCACCGGCGTGAGCACGGGCGCCCTGATTGCGCCGTTCGCGTTCTTGGGCTCCGCCTATGATGCGCAGCTGAGACGCCTCTATCTTTCCGATGAAGCTCGCAGCCTTGTCGACATCGACTGGAGAGGGCTTGGCCTTCTCTCAGCAAGCCTCCTTCAGGGGGATGCTCTTAGAAAGATGGTCGAAGACAACATTACGGATGAAATCCTGCGCGAAATCGCGCGCGAACATCAAGCGGGACGCCGTCTCCTGGTGATGACCACAAACCTCGACACGCAGCGGGCCGTCGTCTGGAACATAGGCGCCATCGCGGATAGCGGCAGCCGGGATGCTCTCGCCCTTGTGCGCCAGATACTGATCGCATCAGCAAGCGTTCCCGGCATCTTTCCGCCGGTTTCTATCCGGGCGGTGGTGGATGGGAGGCAGATTCGTGAACTGCACTCTGACGGAGGCAGCTCGTCGCAGTTTCTGACATTGCCCGAACATCTGTTCGTCGCATCGGGTGAGGCACGCAACGAGAACCTGCACATCTATGTGATCATCAACAACGCGCTCATTCCGGAGTTTTCGATGTCACCTGAAAGGGCGTTGCCAATTATGGCACGAGCATACGCGATCCTCCTCAAGTCACAAACGAAGCAAGGGTTGATCGCCCTTTACAACTATGGGCGGAGATCCGCCATTGATCTCAATATCACTTCGATCGATGAACAGGTGCCCTATTCCATGACCGACCCGCTGAACGGGAGCTACATGCGCACGGTGTATGACATCGGCTATCGAAATACGGTCGAAGGCCGTGTCTGGGCGCAGCAGCCGAAGTTTCCACGCTCACAACGACACGAAGCAAACCGGGGAAGTCGGCATTCGTGTTCAGATGTTGCCGGGACATGTGGGTCTGTTAGATGAACAGCCAGATCAGTTCACTGTCGTCAGTCACCGCGAGATCAGCGGTTCGGCTCATTTCGAGAGCTTTTGCCCATCAGGTGAAGCACGCCGCGCTCATCCCAGTAATTAGCAATTGTGTAAAATCGAACGTAGTCACATTGCACCAAATGATGAGAAGGATGGTTCGACCATAGCTGTGCATTAGGATAATGAGCAGGTTTGGCGGAATAGGTGACATCCGCGCGGAACGCGGTCATATTTTTGGCGCTGCGCGTATCGCGATCCAGTTCTTGAATCGACGAATTCGGCTTTGGATCGGCAAGGACATGATCGTTGCTTAAATCGGTTTCTGCATTTGTGATCTCCCTAGCTTTTACGCTTAACAGCGTAAAAGCAGCAGAGCTGTCTATCATCACCTCCTATCCGCCGTCCTTCTACGAGCCGTTCCAGCGGGCCTTCGAGGCGCGCAATCCGGATGTGCGTGTCACGGTCGTCCAGCGCAACACGGGCAGCGCGAGCCGTTTCATCCTTGAGAAGCCCGAGGTCGCGGCGGATATCTTCTGGGCTTCGGCGACGGATGCCTTCGAGCTTCTGAAGCGCAAGGGGGCGTTGCGGGCGATCCGCGCGCGGCAGACCGGCGCGCCCGAGCGCATTCTCGGTTATGCGGTCAACGATCCCGACGGTTTCTATCTCGGTTTTGCGCTGTCCGGCTACGGGCTCGTCTATAATGCGGCCTATCTCGCGCAATTCGACCTGCCGGCGCCGCAGAACTGGCAGGATCTGCTGAAACCCGTCTATGCCGGTCATATCGGTATCACCTCGCCCTCCCGTTCCGGCACCACGCATCTCATCGTGGAAGCCTTGCTGCAGGCCTATGGCTGGGAGCGGGGATGGGCGCTGCTGTCGGAGATCGGCGGTAATCTCTCAACCGTCACGGCGCGCAGCTTCGGCGTCGCCTCGGGCGTGGCGCAACGCCGTTTCGGCATCGGTGTCACCATCGATTTCCTGGCGAAGGCGCCGGATGTCGCTGGTAGCGAGAATGTCTTCGCGCTGACGCCGGACCCGATCTACGTGCCGGCCAACATCGCCATCCTTTCGCGGGCGCGGAACGGCGAGGCGGCCGAGCGCTTCGTCGATTTCCTGTTCTCTGAGGAGGGGCAGGATATTCTCCTGCGTCCGGCCATCGGGCGCATTCCGGTGCGGGCGGAGCTGAATGCTGGCCTGCTGCCGCCCGAAAGCACCGGCGGCTTGCTTGCCGCCAACGGTTTCGATGCGCGCCTTTCGGCCGAGCGCTACGGCATCGTCAACCTGATCTTCGACGACTATATCGTCCGCCGCCGGGCGATGCTCGTCCGCCTCTGGGCGCGGCTGCGGCAATTCGAGGGGGAGGCGACGGATGATGCCGCGCGGCGCAGCACGCTGGCAAGCGTGCGCCGGCTGCTCGGCACGCCGCCGCTTTCGGCCGGTGACGTCGAGAAACTGGCGGAAGAGCTGAAGGGCGAATGGCCGCGGGGCATTGCCCGCACGGCGGCGCAGCAGACCGTCGCGCGCGACATAAGGGGCGTCGTGGAGCAGAACCTTGCCCGGGCGGAAAGCCTGCTGGTGACGATCTCGACCCCGCCCGGCCGGCGATGGTAGAAGCTGGCGCGATGGAGACCCATGATGCATCACGACGGAAGGGGCCGAGGCGCTGGCGCTTCGGCATCGGCGCGCGCCTCGGCGCGGCCTTCGTCGCGATCGTTGGCCTTGCCGTCGGCGCCAGCCTCGTCGGCTGGCTTTCCTACCGGGAACTCTCGGGCGAGCTTTCGCGCATTGCCGAGGTGCAAATGCCGCAGCTTGCCTTCGCCTCGCGGCTCTCCAAGGCGGGCGCGGATATCGGCTCGGTCACGGCGGCGCTGACGGGTGCGGAGACGCGGGCGGAATATGACGAGACCCGCCGCATCTATGCCGAACGGCTCGCGGCCTTGCAGGCATTGCTGGAGGACAACGAGGCCGAACCTTCCGTGCAGAAGCTCCTGCCGCTGGCTGCCGAGATCAACGGCAATCTCGCGCGGATCGACCTTGCGGCCGGCAAGCGCTTCACGCTCGCCGAGGCCATGCGTGCGGATGTGGAGGAACTGCGCTGGGTACAGGCCGACCTCATCGAGGAGGCCGATCCGCTGGTCGACGACATCCGCTTCAACATCGAGGCGGAAACGCGCAACGGCCGCAGCACCGCGGCGCTCAGCGAGCAGCGTCGCAGCGAGGCGCTTTTGACTGTGGTCTCGCAGGCTAATCTCGCGACGGGTCTGATCGCCCGGCTCGTCAGCAGCGCGACGGCGGAGGAGGTGCAGGAGGCCAATGCCTTTCTCGGCGACAGCGCGGACGAACTGGCCGCGCGCCTTGCAACGCTGGAGGGCTGGCCGGACAGCCTGACGGTGCGCCAGCTTGCCCGGCGCATCCTGCAACAATCCGACCCCGGGACGGGCACGCCCAACCGCAAGCGCTCCGAAATGCGCGAGGCGGAGCGCCTCGGCGAACTGGCGAAGGAGAACGGCCGGTTGGTGGCGGCGCTCGGCCAGCGCATCGAGGCGGAGGTGGTGGCCATCGAGGCGAGCGCCGGCGCGGCGGCGCAGAGGGCGGCCGCGGCCATCGATCTCGGGCGAAAGCTGCTTGCGGCCATCGCCGTGCTGGCCGTCGTGCTCGCCATCGTCATCGGCGTCTTCTACGTGCATCGCAGCCTGCTCCGGCGCATCGACCAACTGGCCCATGCCGCGACGGCGATCAGCGAGGGCAATCCGGCCGCGCCCATCCCCTCGGGCGGCGACGACGAACTGGCCGACCTCGCCCGCGCACTCACCCTTTTCCGCCAGACGCGCGACGAACTGGTGCAGTCGGCAAAACTTGCGGCGCTCGGCCAGATGGCGGCCGGCATCGGCCATGAGCTGAACCAGCCATTGGCGGCGATCCGTGCGCATATCCACAGCGGCTCCACGCTGATCGCCCGCGGCAACAGCGAGCAGGCGCTGAACAACCTCGAAAAGATCCGCGCTCTGACGGCGCGCATGGCCGGGCAGATCAGCCATATCCGTCGCTTCGCGCGCCGGCCGGATGCGAAACTGCAGCCGGTTGATTTTGCCGCCGTCGTGCACGAGGCGCTGAGCCTGCTCGAACACCGTTTCGAGGAAGAGGGCGTGACGTTGCGGCTTGCCTTGCCGCCCGGTCTGCCGCAGGTCATGGCCGAGCCGGTGCGTCTGGAGCAGGTCGTGGTGAACCTTGTCGCCAATGCGCTCGATGCCGTGGCGGAGCGGCCCGAACGGGTGGTGACGGTGATGGCGGAGGCGAGCGGCGAGGGGGCGAGCCTGATCGTCGGCGATACCGGCGCGGGCATTGCCGCTGCGGATCGCGATGCGGTCTTCGATCCTTTCTTCACCACCAAGCCAGTCGGTGCGGGCCTCGGGCTCGGCCTTTCCATTTCCTACAACATCATCAAGGACTTCGGCGCGGATATCGCCGTGCTGGAGACCGGACCCGGTGGTACGCGCTTCATCGTGTCCCTGAAAGGAGCGGCATGACCGCATTGACAGACATCATCCTCGTCGACGACGACGCCAATGTGCTCGACGCCTGTCGCGAATTGCTGGAGATCGAGGGGTTTCGCGTTTCCGCGCATGGGTCCGTCGCCGCCGCGCTTGCGGGGCTTGCGGCCGATAGCGAGGCGGTCGTCGTCTCCGACGTGCGCATGCCGCGGCAGGATGGTTTCGACCTCGTTACCGCCGTGCAGGCCATCGATAGGGAAATACCCATCGTTCTGATGACTGGCCACGGCGATATCCCGATGGCGCTGCGCGCGATGCGCGATGGCGTCTGGGATTTTCTCGAGAAGCCGGCCGATCCGGTGCATCTCATCGAGACCGTGCGCCGTGCGCGCGATCATCGCCGCCTGCTCGTCGAGAACCGGCGCTTGCGGCTTTCCATCGCGGCCGATGGCTGGGAGGCGCGGCTGATCGGCCATTCGGCGCCGATGGTGACGCTGCGCGAGCGGCTGAAACGCATCGCGGGCGCGGCGACCGATATCCTCGTGCTCGGAGAGACCGGCACGGGCAAGGAGGTGACGGCGCGGGCGCTGCACGATTTCAGCGGCCGTAAGGGCCGCTTCGTCGCGGTCAATTGCGGCGCGATCCCGGAGACCATGCTGGAATCGGAACTGTTCGGCCACGAGGCCGGTGCCTTTACCGGGGCGAAGGACAAGCGCATCGGCAAGATAGAGCATGCCCATGGTGGCACGCTCTTCCTCGACGAGATCGAATCCATGCCGTTGCCCGCACAGGTGCGGCTGCTGCGCGTGCTGCAGGAGCGGGTCATCGAGCGGCTCGGCTCGAACGACGAGGTGGCGGTCGACCTTCAGGTCGTCGCCGCGACGAAGGCGGATTTGCACCAGCTTGCCCGGCAGGGCAGGTTCCGCGAAGACCTCGCCTATCGGCTCGACATCGCCCGTGTCGAGCTGCCGGCGCTTTCGGTGCGCCGGGGCGACGTCGCGCTGCTCTTCCGCCACTTCCTGGATCTGGCTGCCCGTCGTCAGGGCCGTGCGGCCCCGCATGTCGATGCGGTCTTTCTGGCCGATCTCGACCGCCGCAACTGGCCCGGCAATGTGCGCGAGCTGCGCAACGTCGCCGAACGTTACGTGCTCGGCCTTGAAGACCTGCCGACCGGTGGCGGCGCGGCCGGCGAGACGCTGGAGGCGCGCATGGACCGGGTGGAGCGGGCGATCCTCGTCGACAGCCTCGCCGAGCGGGACGGCCGCATCGGCGCGACCGCCGACATGCTCGGCATCTCGCGCAAGACGCTGTACCTGAAGATGCGCAAGCACGGTCTCGGCGGAGACGAGGAGGTCTGACGTTACCGTTTCGACCCCGAAAAACGGGGTCGATGTTACCTTTCTTTCCCATTTTTCGCGGGGGAATGCTGGAAAACCGGCATTTTCGAAACTGGCACGGGCCTTGCTGATATCCCGATGACCGCCGGAAAGCCGGCGGGCCATTGGGAGGAAACCATATGCTCAAGACCATTGCCGCGGCGATGCTGATGTCCGCTGCCGTTCTTTCGACCGTCCACGCGCAGGACGGCGGAAAAGTCACCGTCATCACGTCCTTCTCCAAGGACGTCACCGATCCCTTCAAGGCCGGCTTCGAGGCCGCCAATCCCGGTTATACGCTGGACGTTCAGAACAAGAGCACGAGCTCGGGCGTCAAGTTCGTCGACGAGACGAAGGGCAACAACCAGGTCGACCTGTTCTGGGCCTCCGCGCCCGACGCCTTCGAGAACCTGAAGAGCCGCGACCTGCTGGCCCGGTTCACGCCATCGGTTACGGGCCTGCCGGAAAAGGTCGGTTCCTATCCGGTCAACGATCCGCAGGGCTACTATTTCGGCTTTGCCGCGTCCGGCTACGGCATCATGTCGAATGACCGCTATCTGGAAGCCAACAACCTGCCGCAGCCGACCGAATGGAGCGACCTCCTGAAGCCGGAATATCACGACCATATCGCCATCGCTGCGCCCTCGCGCTCCGGCACGACGCACCTGACGATCGAGACGATCCTGCAGGGCGAGGGCTGGGAAAAGGGCTGGGCGACGCTGACCGGCATCGGCGGCAACCTCCAGCAGGTGACGGAGCGCTCCTTCGGCGTGCCGGATGCGGTCAATTCCGGCCAGACGGGCATCGGCATCGTCATCGACTTCTTTGCCTTCTCCGCCAAGGCGAGCGGCTTCCCGGTCTCGTTCAGCTATCCGTCGATCACGACGGTCGTGCCGGCCAATGTCGGCATCATCGCCAATGCGCCGAACCAGAAGGGCGCCGAAGCCTTCGTGAATTACCTGCTGTCGGAAAAGGGGCAGGCCGTTCTGCTCGAACCGGCGATCCGTCGCCTGCCGATCAATCCGGCGCTCTACAAGAATGCGCCGGAAGGCTTCCCGAACCCCTTCGAGGATCCGCGCTTCCAGTCGATGATCACCTTCGATTCCGACGTCTCCAAGCAGCGCACGGATGTTGTCGACGCCCTTTACGACCAGCTGATCACCTTCCAGCTCGACAATCTGCGCGATGCGACGAAGGCGATCCATGCTGCCGAAAAGGCGCTGGCAGCCAATGACCAGGCCGAAGCGCGCGCGCTGATCGCGGAGGCCCATGGCCTGATGGCCCGCATGCCGGTCTCGGCGGAAGAGGCGGCGACCGACGAAATGCGCGCGGCCTTCACCGGCGGCGAGGAAAAGACGGCCCGTCAGGCCGAACTGGAGCAGATCTGGGCGGCCTTCGCGAGCGAGAAATACGCTGCCGCCAAGTCCAAGGCCCAGCAGGCGCTCGACCTGATCAACTGATGTTGCCAGGGCCGCCCGCCCGGCGGGCGGCCTCCCTCCCAGCCCTGTCTTCGCTCCTCCCGGCGCCCTTGGTCGCCGGGCCGGCCGATCTCACTCCGGAGACTGCCTCATGGCCTTCGCACTTTCATCCCTTCCTGCCCGGCGCACCACGGCGCGGCCCGGTCAGGTTCTGGCGGTGACGCTGATCGCGCTGTTCCTCGCGATCTTCCTCGTCATCCCCGCCGGAACGGTGATCTACACCGCCTTCACGGAGAAGGGCACCGGCGCGCTCACCGCCGTGAACTTCGTCGATTTCTTCAACACCGATCTCTTCCGCCGCTCCTTCTTCAACTCGGTCTATGTCTCGGCCATGTCCGTGGTCTGGGCGAGCGCCATCGCGCTGCCGCTTGCAGTGCTGACGACGCGCTTCGAGTTCCGCGGGGCGCTGGTCATCCAGACGCTCGGCTTCGTGCCGCTCATCATGCCGCCCTTCGTCGGCGCGGTGGCCATGCAGCTGCTCTTCGGCCGCAACGGGACCGTCAACCTGCTGCTCAATGACTGGTTCGGCATCCGCATTCCCTTTATGGAGGGGCTGAACGGCGTGATCTTCGTGCAGTCGCTGCACTATTTCCCCTTCATCCTGATCAACCTCTCCACCAGCCTGCGCAACATCGACCGCTCCATGGAGGAGGCGGCACAGAACCTCGGCTCGTCCGGCATGCGGCTCTTTCGCCGCATCGTCTTCCCGCTCGCCATGCCCGGCTATCTCGCCGGCGCCTCGCTGGTCTTCGTCAAGGTCTTCGACGATCTGGCGACGCCGCTTCTGCTCAACGTGAAGGACATGCTGGCACCGCAGGCCTATCTGCGCGTCACCTCGGTCGGCCTCACGGACCCGATGGGCTATGTCATCTCCGTCATCCTCATCGTCGTCTCGATTTTCGCCATGTGGCTGTCGGCCGTCGCCATGCGCGGCAAGGACTATTCCACCACCCAGCGCGGCGGCGGCGGCCTGTCGCGTCGCAAGCTCGGCCTTCGGGAGAGCATCGTCGCCTATGGCGTCGTCGGCCTCATCCTGCTGCTCGTGCTCTCGCCGCATATCGGCCTGCTGATGCTGTCCTTCGCCACGGTGTGGTCCTTCAGCCCGCTGCCGGATGCCGTGACGCTCGCCCATTACGGCCGGGTGTTCGGCGAAAGCTCGATCTACATCAAGAACACGCTGATCTACGCCACGCTCGCCGGCCTCATCGACGTGGTCGTTGGCGGCGCCATCGCCTATCTCGTGTTGCGCACCAAGATCGTCGGCCGGCGCTGGCTCGATTGGGCGGCGACCTCGGCGCTCGCCATTCCCGGCGTCGTGCTCGGTATCGGCTATCTGCGTACCTTCTATGGCGTCTCCCTGCCGGATGGTACGCCGCTCGCCACGCTCTGGATCATGGTCGTGCTAGCGCTCGCCATCCGCCGCCTGCCCTATGCGCTGCGCGCCTGCTACGCCGCCCTGCAGCAGGTATCGGAATCGCTGGAGGAAGCGGCGGAGAACCTCGGCGCGACCAAGCAGCGGACTATTCGCCGTATTGTGCTGCCACTGATGACGGGGGGCCTCCTCGCCGGCTTCGTCACCAGCTTCTCCACCGCCGCCGTCGAGCTGTCGGCAACGCTGATGCTCATCCAGAGCAATTCCGACGCGCCGCTCGCCTACGGTCTTTATGTCTTCATGCAATCGCCGGCCGGCCGCGGCCCCGGCGCGGCTCTCGGCGTCATCGCGGTCGTCATGGTCGCGCTGTGCACGCTGCTGTCCCACTACGTCATCGAGCGCCGCCAGAAGGCGCTCGGCATCGGCAAATGATCCGGGAGGAACGGACTATGACCATCAATATCGACAAGGCTGCCCTCGCGGAAAGCCCCGCCAAGGCCATCAGCATCCGCGACGTGAACCTCTATTATGGTTCGCTGCATGTGCTGAAGGACATCAACCTCGAAATCCAGCCCGGCGAGTTCTTCGCCTTCCTCGGCCCGTCTGGCTGCGGGAAGACGACGCTGCTGCGCCTCATCGCCGGGTTCAACCAGGCCCAGAACGGCGCGGTCGTCGTCGGCGGCGAGGATGTGCTCGACATGCCGCCATGGAAGCGCGACATCGGCATGGTGTTCCAGTCCTACGCGCTTTGGCCGCACATGACGGTGGCGCGCAACGTCGCCTTCGGCCTGGAGGAGCGGCGCCTGCCCCGCGCCGAGGTGGAAAAGCGCGTGGCCGCGGCCCTTGCGCTGGTCGGCCTGTCGCATCTTGCCGACCGGCGGCCTTCGCAGCTCTCCGGCGGCCAGCAGCAGCGTGTGGCGCTCGCCCGCACCATCGCCATCGAGCCCAAGGTGCTGCTGCTCGACGAGCCGCTGTCGAACCTCGACGCGAAAATGCGCGTGGAGGTGCGGCGGGAGCTGCGCGAACTCCAGCAGCGCCTGAAGCTCACCACCATCTTCGTCACCCACGATCAGGAGGAGGCGAATACGGTCTGCGACCGCATCGCCGTCTTCAACGAAGGCAGCATCCAGCAGGTCGGCACGCCGATGCATCTCTACGAGAAGCCGGCCAACCTCTTCGTCGCCAATTTCCTCGGCACGGCGAACATCCTGGAGGGCAGCGTGAAGGGTGAGGGCGCGGTGCGCAGCTTCGAGGTTGCTGGCGGCGACAGCATTCCAGTGCCGGCGGGCGTCGAGGTGCCGGCGGGAGCGAAGCTCGTCTTCCGTCCACAATATGCGACGATCGGCACGGTGGAAGCCGATGCTGTCCCGCTATCCGGCACCATCGCTCATCGCGAATTCCTGGGTGCGACGGTGCGCTACGGCGTGGAGGTCGGCACGGCGACCGTGCTGGTCGACGCGCCCTTCCATTCCGGCGACGGCCTGCTTGCGCCCGGCAGCAGCACAGTGCTCGGCATCAAGCCGGCCTCGGCACTTTGGCTTGCCGACTGACAAAGACCGCCTTCGCCGCGCCCGCGGCGAAGGCTCCCCATGCGAGAGGCCACAAGACATGACTGATACCCTGCCCACCCTCCTCGTCATCCGCCACGGGGAGACCCAATGGAACGTCGCCGGACGCCTGCAAGGAAGCCTCGACACGCCGCTGACCATCAATGGCGTGCGACAGGCGCAGGCGGTCGCCGTGCGTCTTTCGGAGGCGGTGGCCGGCCTGGAGGGGGCGGCGTATTGGGTCAGCCCTCTTGGCCGCGCGCGGCAGACGGCTTCCATCCTCGCCGATCTCTGGTCTCTGCCTTTCGACCGCTTCGGTCACGAACCTCTGTTGGCCGAACGCTGTTACGGCGCCTGGGAAGGACGCCTGCACGGCGAGATCGAACGCGACCTACCCGAACAGTACGGCGCCCATGCATCCGATCCCTGGGAATACGCCATGCCGGGCGGTGAGAGCAGAACGGTGCTGACCGAAAGGCTGCGGGCTTGGCTCAAATCTCTCGACCGGAACCGCCCGCACGTCGCCGTGACCCATAGCGGCTGCCTGCGCGCCCTGCGCGGCATCTACAGCGCGGCTTCGCCCGCTGAAATCCTCGCCTATCGGGAGCCGCAGACATCGGCGTTTCTCCTGAGCGCGAGCGCGGAACGCGTACTCAACGTTCCCAAGGCGACGCTTGATGCCTTCGGCTGCGAAGGCGAGGGGCGGACGGTGTGGATATAGCGATGCCTAATATCGGCAATATCGCCGACCGAATGTAAGTGCTGCACGTGGCGTGAAGCACATTCCCAGACCTGCGATCAGAACGTGGCGCACCCTGCCGTGCGAACGCGAAGCGGGGTGAGAGATCGAAGTGCGCGGCTGCGAGCGTGGAGAAGACGACGAATGCGGCCGTGATCATCTGACTGCCGAACAACCTCAGCAAGGGTAGGATCTGAGAGAACCCGACTGGTCAATACGGAAAATCGGACAAAATCTCCGGCTCTGTGGTGAGGCCAAATCAGTGCAAGAACCACATCGACGTCGCGGTGGTCAGGAGCATCGAAGTCGACGGAAGTTGCCAGCCCGATCAGTGAGACCGCCGGGCGAAGACACGCCGGGGCGATAGCGTGCGGCATCGCGATTCCCTTGCCAAGAGCGGTGGAACCCAGCGCTTCTCTGCCAGTGAGCGCCGCTTTGACATCTCCATAAGCCATACCAGCCCTATCCGCGAGTCGGTCAGCGGCAAGGGCGATCGCCGCCTCCTTGTTCGGCACGATGGCGCCAAGAGATATGTCCATAGCCAGAAATAGCTCGTGATTGTCCAATGCACTCTCCGTTGGCTCCCCGTAAACAATATCGGGGTCTGCAGAAGCGTTGAGAATTACAAAATTCGGCTTAGAGTTCAGATCAACGCGAATGCGATGATCATGAGCGAAAGAAGGCCGGCGGCCACGATCGTTTTTGTTGCCAGATCCATCTCCTTCCTCCTCACTCAAACGCGCGATCTTTAGGGATTACGTGGCACAAGCGTCCCCAAGGATCTTTCATTTGGTAGGATCTTGACGATAGCTTGACTGCCGAAATGCGAAGAATGTCGTTGCGCGACATTCCGATGTCTTCCAACTGCCTGCGGTCAAGTTGAGAAAGCGTGGCCAAGGTCTGCCGATGGTGCCAGCGCGCTACGACGCCAGGAAAGAGGCCAATCAAGCCTGCACGAACGGTGGGCAGAAGATGCCATGCGCTCAGGACTGACGACCGATTGATTTTTGACATTGATTGTTGCTCCACTTCACAAAGTTCATCGAGCCAACGCGTTGAAGCGTGTCGGAATGAAGTTCCGCTGGTGCTTCCCAGAGGAGTTCAAAGCAGGAAAATGGGTGATTGTTATCCTCGAGCCCGCAAACGCGAGAGTTCACGCCGCTCGGGGAAAAGAGCGTGTCAGAAGTGGCGCTAAGAAACCGCAATTCTTTTTGCTATGACAGACGTGTGACATAAGTAATAATTAATTTAATCTTGGGATGTTTTCAATATGACCCGCATTGACGCGACTTCTTGTCGCGGGTTGCTTCGATTATTGCTGATTTTTACTCATTTCCGGAAAGTCTCACCTAGCAGAGAGGCTTTTGCCGCATCGCACCATTACAACCAATACCGGGGGAGTCTCCGGAGGCGCCGTGATCGAAAGGTGCATTTGGAATGAGTCTTTCCAGAAACGCCGCAATCGCCGGAAATCCGGCGATTGCGGCCCATATGACTATGCTGCCAAAACTCCGGCATGTCGCCGTTCTGAGAGAATGGCGTCTGTTTTTTCAACATGCTCAACGGTCATTTTGTGGGTGCGGCCGTCCCGGGCGGTCCACTCGATCGATTGCGAGGGTGAAAGACCGATGAGGGCCGCGCCGATGGGCGTCATAACCGATACCTTTCCCAATGCAATGTCAGCCTCTCCTGGAAACACCAAAGAGACGGTTCGGGTCTCCCCTGTATTAGTGGTGTACCGTACAGTTGATCCTATTTGGACAACGTCGTTTGAGATCCGCCTGTCTTCCACTACTCGAGCCCTGTCGAGTTCAGCCCAAACAAATTCTGACACCTCAAGATCTTTGGATGCCCAGGATTCAGCGAGGCGGGAAAGCGTCTCATAGTTACTTTGCGTCATCGTGATGACAGGATTGAGCGCGCCGGTGATGGTGGTCATGTTGAGACCTTTCTACATATGAGCGGTCGCCGACGCTATGAGCTTCGACGTTCGAAAGTTTGACTATGGGTGATTTGTCGCGATCCGAATCTGCTGCATATCGCAGTTCAGCAATATGTATGCCCCGCGGCCAGGCGCGACGGGACCGAGCCGGGGGTTATGTGGCCCAGATGGGCAGAGCTCGTTCGAGCTTTATGATAAAACGATCAATCGACATGATGCATAGGTGGGACACTCGGGACACAAAGTCAAGCTGCCTGAATATCAGGCAACTCGCCACGTTGAAGCATGCCGCGAAAGGGCATTGTACGGCGAATTTTCAAACCAGTCCCTGCGACTTACATGGCACAGGTCTTCGCCTTTCGTTTTCTGTCGCGTTGCCTAGCCGCCAGCCATTGTGAGGACCTATACCGCATCAGTGGTCCCGCTCGACAGCCACTATCAATTGAAACATCTCCTAAAGAACCGTGCCCTGTGAACGATTAGGCTGCCGGTGAGGTTGGGTGTGGCGGATGGCCGTCGACCAGCCTCGGCGTAAGCTGGAATCTAGCGCAGACGCTACACATCGTGTCCCTTCCAATGACCTGGGATGAAGGACCGAAAGCATGTCGCGCCGCTTAGAGACCTCGAAGCTGGGGAGACGCGGTTCAGCCGTGCGAATCGGAAGCGAGCAAACCCCTCTTGCTCAAGGTCGGGGCTCGTGTACGCTGAGCTTCCTCTCCATGTGGCGAAAGGTCGCCTTGCAGAATACGCAATCTCCGCCCACATGGGTGTAATGCAAAAGACAATACTCAATCGCTTTAGGCTTACCGATCAAGCATGCTCCCTTACCCGGAGCTGGCAGCCCTGATCCTGTAACGCCGCCACAGACCCCAGCCGCTCCGGGAACCACACTTTTGAAAGTGCGGTTCGTTTCGCGTCGTTCATGCGACGTGTCAATGGAGTGTATCCATGTCCCCTTTTCGATCTCGTCCCACCTGTGTCACGTGTAACCGGCATCTGCCGGGTGCTGCGGCCCGCTGCCCGTGGTGCAAGACGTCGATTCCCTCAACTGCTGCCCGCCGTGCTGCCATTCGCAAGCGCAGTGTGTTTCGACAGGCTTTTCTCTGGCTAAGGGAGGATGCCGGAGTATGACTTGCGCAACGATAACCAGCGATAACGTCCGGATGGCTTGCGATACGGGCGAGTTGCAGCAGGTCGGGGTGCTTCCCTGGCGTATCCGGCGTGATGGCGAGCGGAAGCTTCTGCTCATTACCTCGCGCAGGCGGGGGCGATGGATCGTGCCGAAGGGGTGGCCCATGAAGGGATATCCGCCCTTCGTCGCGGCCTCGCGAGAAGCCTTCGAGGAGGCAGGGATCATCGGTGATATCTCGTCGGTTCCAGTGACCGCCTATCGATACATGAAGGTTCGGGACGACGGATCGCAGGTCGCTTGCCGCGTTACCGTGTTCGGCATGAACGTGCGTGGTACGCTCAGCCATTGGCGCGAGAAGGGGCAAAGACAGCGACGATGGTTTTCTCTCGAAGCGGCAGCAGACAAGCTCGACGATGTCGAGCTTGCCAAGTTCGTAAGAGGGCTAGAAACGGACCCGGAGTGGCTGGAAGCAAGCGGCTTCTCCTATCGGCGAAGTTTGTCTTTCAGCAGCCTGCGTGCACCTGGAAGCTGAGGTGGCCACGATGTTTCCGACAGGTTTCGCAGGCCAGATACCTTCCGTCTTTCCCACCCGCAGGGTCAGTGCCGGACGCTGACTGCCTGGCGTCACTAACTGCGATGGTAAGAGTGGCGTCAGGCATTATTCGAATCCGAGACTGAAATCTGCGGAGCAACCCGGCCTCTCTGTGCCGAAGCATTGCCCATATACGGAAAGAACCAGAAATGACTTTCAGATACAGCCATACCTTCCCCATCAGCGGCCCTAACAAGTTGCCCCGTTTCAAGCAGTGGGCGGCCGAGAACATTCCGGGTGTTCCCGTATCCCTGCCGCCCCAGGTGCCGGTCAAGAGCGAGGCGCTCACGGTGCGGTTGAAATCCATCAATGATCGCAACACGCTGATCGGGAAACTGGAAGGCGTAAGCCTCTAACGGCCTGCTCGCGGCGAACGGTCGCCCGTTGTCATCCCATAAGCATTCTGTTGCACACAGATGGTTGTAGGAGGGGCGTGCCGTTCGCCACAATCTCTCTGCGTATCCCCGGTATACCGGCTCTCATTCGATATCAGCGAATTTCGGACAAGACATCATGTTAAAGGCTCTCGTTTCCAACCAGCGCTATGCGGTGTTTTTCGGCGCCGGGGTGGCCACGGCTGCATCTCTCGGCGGTGGAGTCTTCTACAATGGCTGGCTTTTTATCATTGCCGCGATCTGCGGTGCGCTTTTCCTGCTCGGTATCCACGATCTGCGTCAGCACAAGCATGCGATTCTGCGCAACTATCCGGTAGTCGGGCATCTTCGCTTCCTCCTGGAGAGCATCCGGCCGGAGATACGCCAGTA
The DNA here is from genome assembly GCF_051201095.1 of Shinella sp. BE166. Taxonomy (NCBI): domain Bacteria; kingdom Pseudomonadati; phylum Pseudomonadota; class Alphaproteobacteria; order Hyphomicrobiales; family Rhizobiaceae; genus Shinella; species Shinella sp. BE166. The sequence continues at coordinate 17,686 of NZ_JBPEHL010000026.1, forward strand.
CATCATCGAAGGCGACAACGACGCCGTTCCGTTCAACAGACAGGATCGCGGTCTCGTCTATCAGCGTGCCAAGGGTGTGGAAGACAAGCGGCCTTTCGGCACCATCGAAAATGTCTATGGTTCCGGATACGCCTGGCTCACCCATTCCGCCACACCGATCACTATTGCCGACACAGACTTCCGGGTGCGGGTCGGCGGTCCAGCCTGCAAGCAGCCCTACGAAGCCAGCCTCTACAATATCTCGGCCATGAGCTTCGGCGCACTCTCCGCCAGCGCGATACTTGCCCTCAACACTGGTGCAAAGAAGGGCGGTTTCGCCCACGATACGGGGGAGGGCAGCATCAGCCGCTACCACCGGCAGGGCGGCGGCGATCTGATCTTCCAGATCGCGTCGGGCTACTTCGGCTGCCGGGACGGGCAGGGCCGGTTCTCTCCGGAGAAGTTCGCCCAACTCGCGGCCGATCCCCAGATCAAGATGATCGAGATCAAGCTGAGCCAGGGCGCCAAGCCGGGACATGGCGGCATGCTGCCGGCCTCGAAGATCTCACCCGAGATCGCCGAAGCGCGCGGCATTGCGATGGGGGTAGACTGTACATCGCCCGCGGCGCACAGCACGTTCTCGACACCTTTGGGTCTGATGGCGTTCGTTGGCCAGCTACGGGAGCTTTCCGGCGGAAAGCCCGTCGGCTTCAAGCTGTGCATCGGGCATCGTCGCGAATTCATGAGCATGGTCAAGGCGATGTTGCAGACGGGCATTGTTCCTGACTTCATCGTCGTCGACGGTGCGGAAGGCGGAACGGGGGCAGCCCCTGTGGAGTTCGCCAATCGTGTCGGAATGCCGATGCTGGAAGGCCTGACCTTCGTTCACAATACGCTGCGCGGTGCAGGCATTCGCGACCAGGTGAAGATCGGTGCCGCCGGGAAGATTGTCTCCGCCTTCGACATCGCCCGCACGCTAGCCCTCGGTGCAGACTGGTGCAATGCCGCGCGCGGCTTCATGTTCGCCATCGGGTGCATACAGGCTCAATCCTGTCATACCAACCGCTGCCCCGTGGGGATCGCCACCCAGGATCCGATACGCCAGCGTGCGATCGACCTCGGCGACAAGAGCGACCGCGTCGCTCGCTTCCATCGCAACACGATGCGTGCGCTGGGTGAAATCGCAGGCGCCGCCGGTCTCGGCAATCCGAGCGACTTCATGCCCTACCACTTCATGTTCCGGCAGAAGGACAACGAGTTCCTGGACGGCAACGAAGCCTACCCCTACCTACCCGAGGGGTTCCTTGTGTCACGCGCGGAGATCCCCGAACTAGCGGATTGGCACGATCGATGGGACCGTGCCAGTGCCGACAGCTTCGCCCCGCCCGAAATTCCCCATGGACCGTTTAAGCGCAATCGGAAACAGAAGCCGCATGAGGAGCAGCGAGGGGCTTCTGGGACGCTCACCTCTGTTGCTTAGACGTCGAAATGGTTGGGTGTGTTCGGGGCTATCGTCGATCTTGGCAAAAGACTTTTTATGCACCGGTTCGCTCACATATATAGCCGCGAGTGTCCGCGGTCTGCGGCGTGATCTTGTGGTAGGGTACAGGAATTAGCCCGCAGCTCCGATAAGCGGCGCTCATGCTCACATGACAGCTACTTATTTGCGCCGCAGCATGTCGCAACATAGGCTTTCCTCATAGCTCGCAAGCAAGACGGGCGTCACGACGGGTAGATCAAATCTGTCTCCAGAGAGGAATTCCAATGTTCAGAACAAGAATGTTTCTGGCAGCGACAACGCTTGCCTATAGCTTGACGCTCGGCGTGGCACTCGCGGCCGAGCCGCTTTCGGTCATGAGCTTCGGTGGAGCTTATCAGGATGCCCAGCGAAAGGCCGTATTCGGCGCCTACAGCGAGGAAACCGGCCGACAGATATCCGAGCAGGAATACGGCGGCGAAATAGCCAAAATCAAGGCAATGATTGACAGCGGCAACACGACGATCGACGTGGTGGACGTTGACGCGCCGACCCTGTTCCAAGGCTGTGACGAAGGTCTTTTTGAAACAATCGACTGGGAAAAGATCGGCCCGAAGTCGGACTGGCTCGCCGGCACCACATCGGATTGCGGCGTCGGGACAATCGTCTATGCGACTATTCTCTCCTACGATCAGGACAAGCTGGAAAAGCCGCCGACGCGGCTTGCCGATCTCTTCGATCTCGCCAACTTCCCCGGCAAGCGTGGTCTTTGGAAAAACCCCGCGACCAATCTTGAATTCGCACTCCTTGCAGACGGCGTAGCGCCGCAGGATGTCTATGCGACGCTTGCAACACCAGAGGGTGTCGACCGCGCCTTTGCCAAGCTCGATACAATCAAGAGCCAGATCGTCTGGTGGGAAGCAGGCGCGCAAGCACCGCAACTCCTCGCCTCCGGCGAAGTGGCCATGACGACCGCCTGGAACGGGCGCATCTTCAATGCCAACAAGGAAGGTCGCAACTTCAACATCGTCTGGGACAATCAGATCCTCGATTCCAACTACTGGGTCATTCCCAAGGGCGCCAAGGATTTAGAAGGTTCGCTTGCCTTCATCCGCTTTGCCGTAGAACCGAAGATTCTGGCGGGTATCGCGAAGTATATACCCTACGGTCCCGTCCGCGCGAGCGCGGCCGCCGAAGTGGCGCCTGAAGATGCGAAGAACCTGCCAACGAGCCCCGCCAACCTGACGGCTTCGCTGACACTCGACAACGCCTTCTGGGCAGACCACGGCGACGAAATCCGCAAGCGCTTCACCACCTGGCTTTCCAACTGAGGAACGGCGGATGAACACGATGATCCTGGAAAGGGGGCGCTTCGACGAAGCGCCGCCAACCAAGAATGCTGTCGAGAAAATGGTCGCCTTCGAGCATGTGCAAAAAACCTATGATGGGCGAGCGCTTGTTGTCGAAGACTTGAACCTTACTGTGCGACGTGGTGAATTCCTCACCATGCTGGGGCCTTCCGGGTCTGGAAAGACGACCACGCTGATGATGCTCGGCGGTTTCGAACAGCCGACAAGCGGGCGCATCCTGCTCGAAGGGCAAGCCGTGGAGCGCCTGCCGCCCGAGCGCCGCGATATCGGTTTCGTCTTCCAGAACTACGCACTCTTTCCGCATATGACGGTCGCTGAAAATGTCGGCTTTCCCCTTCGCTACCGCAGCGTCAGGGGTGCCGACGCAACGCGTCGTGTCGAGGAAGCGCTATCCATGGTCAAGCTCACCGGCCTTGGCGAGCGTCGTCCTGCGCAACTTTCGGGCGGGCAGCAGCAGCGCGTGGCGCTCGCCCGCGCCATGGTCTTCAATCCGAAGCTCATCCTGATGGACGAGCCGCTCGGCGCTCTCGACAAGCAGCTTCGCGAGCACATGCAGGTGGAAATCCGAAAAATCCAGCAACGCCTCGGCATCACCATGGTCTATGTGACGCACGACCAGTCCGAGGCGCTCACCATGTCCGACCGGATCGCTGTCTTCCACGAAGGCAAAATCCAGCAGCTTTCCGATCCGGTCACGCTCTACGACCGGCCCGATAACCGTTTCGTCGCCGGCTTCATCGGCGACAACAACACGCTTTCCTGTGAGTTTGTCGGGACGGAAAACGGCTTCAACGTGGTGCGAATGGCGGATGGAACCCGGCTCTTGACAACGGGTGCCTCGGGCCAGGCCCCGTCGAACCTCACCATGTCACTGCGCCCGGAGCGCCTTGATCTCGACAGTGCGGAACGCAGCACTGCCGAAAACCGCATCCGTGCCCGCGTGCTCGACAAAACCTTTCTCGGCGACCGGGTGCGGTTGACACTCGAAGCCTTCGGCGGAAATCGCCTCGTTGCTTCACTGCCGGCGGCGTCTGGCGCAGCCATCCAGCCGGAAAGCCACATCGAGATGACCTGTTTCGCGGCTGATTGCCGAACGCTGACGAGGTAGCCATGACGCAGACCATGTCTCTTGCCCCTCTCGCCGCCGACGCCAATCTGGGTGCGGCGCTCCGCCGTGCGGAAAGACCGAACCGGCTCCGGGCATTCGCGCTGGCATTGCCGGCGCTCCTGTTTCTGCTCGTAACCTTCGCTGCCCCGATCGGCATTTTCCTGACGACGGCCGTCAGCAATCCGGAAGTGCGCGACGTCCTGCCGCAAACGATTGTCGCGCTTGACGGCTGGGACGGAAGATCCACCCCCGGCGAAGACGTCTATGTCGCGCTGGCGGCGGATCTTGCACGGGCAAAGGAGAACAATACGGCAGCCGCGCTCGGCAAGAGGCTGAACTATGAAAGCGCCGGCATGCGCAGCCGCATCATGTCGGTTGTTCGCCATCTCGGCAATTTCCGGGAGGGGGCTCTCGCCCCACAGTTCGCCGCACTCGACCCTGTCTGGGCGAGCCCGGATCTTTGGGCGATCCTCAAGCGCAACGCCGATCCCGTGACGCCCTACTATCTTCTGACGGCTGTGGATTTAGGGCAGGATGCGTCCGGTAGCCTCGTCAAGGTGCCACAGGACCAGGCGGTCTTTCTCGGCATCCTCGGCCGCACGCTGTGGATTGCCGCGCTGGTAACCTTCGCGACGCTGCTGCTCGGCTTTCCGACCGCCTATGTCATTTCGCTGGCGCCTGCCCGCATCGCCGGCTTCCTGCTCTTGATGGTGCTGTTGCCGCTCTGGACCTCGCTTCTGGTGCGTACCACCGCATGGGTCGTGCTGCTGCAAACGGACGGCATCTTAAACCAGATGCTGCTGGCACTCGGCCTCACGACGGAAAAACTGCAGCTGATGCTGACACGCTTCGGTACGGTGACGGCCATGACCCATATTCAACTACCCTTCACGATTCTCCCGATTCTCAGCGTGATGAAGTCTATTCCGAAGGGGCAGATGCGCGCCGCGCGCTCACTTGGCGCGCCACCATTCTTCGCCTTCTGGCGGGTTTATGCACCTCAGACGCTGCCAGGGGTCGCCGCCGGCTGCCTGATGACCTTTATCCTGTCGCTTGGCTACTACATCACGCCAGCGCTCGTCGGTGGGCCAAGAGACCAGATGATGTCGAACTTCATCGCCAACTACATAAACCGCGATCTGAACTGGGGCATGGCTGCGGCGCTCGCCTGCGTGCTCCTCGTCATGACGCTTTCCATCTACCTCCTGTTCCTGCGCCTCGTCGGTGCGGAGCGCATCAAGCTCGGATGAAAACCATGTGGCTTCCTTCCTATGCAACTCGAAGCGAGCGGCTCTGCCGTTTCGGCGTCGTCACCTTCGCGTTCGCCGTCCTTATCTTCCTGATCGGACCGCTTTTCGTCGTTTTTCCACTGTCGGTTTCAAAGGATCCTTTTTTCACCTTTCCGATCCAGGAGTATTCTTGGCGCTGGTATGCGGATTTCTTTGAGAACTCGCGATGGACACAGAGCCTTTTCAACAGCGTCGTCGCGGCTCTCTTCAGCACGGCGCTCGCCACGCTTTTCGGCACGCTGGCCGCGCTCGGCATCAGCCGTCCCGGTTTTCCTGCACGCAAGGCCGTCATGGCATTGATGATCTCGCCAATGATCATGCCCGTCGTCATTGTTGCCGTCGGCGCCTACATGTTCTTCGGCACGCTCGGGCTCACCAACACGCGCACGGGGCTGGTGCTGGCCCATGCGGCGCTCTCCATTCCCTTCGTGGTCGTCACGGTGCTTTCGGCGCTTTCCACCTACGATTCCAATCTCACACGAGCAGGTGCGAGCCTCGGCGCCGGGCCGGTCAGCGTGTTCTTCGCCGTCACGCTGCCTCTCATCGTGCCCGGCATCGTCTCGGGTGCGCTCCTTGCCTTCGCCGTTTCCTTCGACGAGGTGATCGTCGCCCTCTTTCTTACAGGCGCCGAGCAACGCACGTTGCCGGTGCAGATGTTCTCCGGCATCCGGGACCAGATCAACCCGACGATCATGGCAGCGGCCAGTCTGCTCACCACCGTCTCCATCGCCCTCTTCCTGGTGTTGAACCTCATCCGTCGGATGCGACGGACCTGATCACCCGTCCCGTGTGTCGGCGAGAAAAGCGTCGGCAAAATGCGCAGCAAAGCTCTCCGCCACCGGGGAGCGTTTGCGGTCGGAACTCAGATAGATACCGACGACGACGTCCGCGAGCCTGGGAAGGCCGAGGGCGTCGACAAGCGTCGATAGCTTGGTCGGCACGATGCGACGGGCCAGCACCGTGTTACCGAAGCCGGAACCGACTGCGGCCTCGAGGCCCGAAAGACTAGGGCTCGTATAGACGAGGTCATAACCACGTCCGTCTCGCTGCAGGGCCGTCAGCATCGCCCGACGGTAGAGACAGCCCTCCGGGTAGCAGACGATGCGCAGATTGCCAACGCCATCCGCAACAATGGAGGTCTCGTCGTCGCCCACCCAGGTGAGCGGCTCCTTCCAGGTCATGAACGCGCCTTCTGCCGGCCCGTCCGGCGTCATCGCTACCACGAGATCGTATAGACCGTTGCGCAAGCCTTGCAGCAGCATATGGGAAAGGTCGCAGACGACCTCGAAGCGGAAATCGTGGCCGCTGCGGGCAAGGCGCGGCATCAGCTTCGGCAGAAAATGGTCGGCATAGTCATTGGGAATGCCGAGGCGGATCTTGCCATGCTGGTCGCGCCGGGAGAGGCGCAGCACCATCTCGTCGTTCAGTGTCAGCATCTGACGGGCATAGCTCGCCACAAGTTCGCCGGCCTCGGTCGGCTGGGCACTGGCATCCTTGGCGAAGAGGGAGACATTGAGCAGTTCCTGCAACTTCTTCATCTGCAGGCTGATCGCCGGCTGGGTGCGGCCGAGCTGCTCGGCAGCACGCGTATGACTGCGCAAATCGATGACCGCAAGGAAAGTACGAAGAAGATCGGTCGGGATGTTTCTCACGAGTATGGTACCGCTTCCAAAAGGAAACGGGCCGATCGGACGGCCCGCTCCAAGTTGCCCGCATACGGGTCAGGCGGGGAGGATATTATGCTCCGGGCCGAAGGGGAAGCCCGTGATGTTCTCGCTGCCGGTCTCCGTCATCACGAGGATGTCGTGCTCGCGATAGCCGCCGGCACCCGGCATGCCATCCGGAATAGTCAGCATCGGCTCCATGGAGACGACCATGCCGGGTTGCAGCACGGTGTTGATGTCCTCGCGCAGTTCAACGCCCGCCTCGCGGCCGTAGTAATGGGAGAGCACGCCGAAGGAATGTCCGTAGCCGAAGGAACGGTAGCCGAGCAGGCCGTGCTCGCGGTAGATCTCGTTGAGCTCCGTCGCCACATCGCCGCAACGCGCACCCGGCTTCAGCAGTTCAAGGCCGCGGCGATGGACGGCGCAGTTGATCTCCCAGATGCGAAGATGCTCGTCGCTGGCATGGTCAAGGAACAGTGTGCGTTCGAGCGCTGTATAATAACCGGCGATCATCGGGAAGCAGTTCAAAGAGAGGATGTCTCCCTTCTGGACGCGGCGCGACGTCACCGGATTATGGGCCCCGTCGGTGTTGATGCCCGACTGGAACCAAACCCATGTATCCATCAGCTCGGCATGGGGAAAACGATCCGCAATGTGGCGGACCATGGCCTGCGTCCCAGCAAGCGCGACTTCATATTCCGGCACGCCTTCTTGCACGGCCTTCGCCACAGCGGCGCCGCCGATATCGGCCGTTGCGGCCCCTCCCTTGATGAGCACGATTTCTTCGGCCGACTTGATCGTGCGCAACCACATGGTCGGCGACCCGATATCGACGAACTCGACACTGGGGAAGGCCTCTTCCAACAGTCGGCGCAAGTCGAGATTCACCTGGTCGAACTCGATACCGATCCGTGAGACATTCGGCAGAAGCTGCTGCAGCGCATGGAAGAAATTGTCTCGCTGCCAGTCGGTATAGGTGATGTTGTCACCGAAGGTGCGGCGCCATGGCTGGCCGGCATCGATGCCGGCGGAGACCGAGGTCGCCTTTTCCGGCGTGATGACGAAGGCATAACGCCGGCCGAAGGAGCAATACAGGAAATCGGAAAAGTAGCAGATATTGTGGTAGGAGGTCAGTATCGCGGCATCGAGTTTCAACTCCTCCAGAATGCCACGCATCGCATTTTGTCGCCGCTCCATTTCGCCCGCCGAGAAAGTCGGCTGTACCTTCTCGCCATTGTGCATCTCCTGCAACCGCAGGAGCTGGTTCGGCATCCCTCGCGCAAACATGTTCATGTAAAAAACTCCTTCTCCGCGGCCAATCGCGCTGTTTGACGATACCGAGGGTAGGAAGGTTAGCGGCCGCTGGAAAATTAGAAGTTCCAATGCGGGCATAAGGAATTCGAACTTCCTGCGGATTGCTAATCCCGTCATTTGCGATCGAAATTTCCGTCGCGGCATCCGCTTCTATAGGGTTTCAGGAAGAGGGGCGGCGATCGGCCGTCGACTTAAGCGGGGAGAGCCGATGCTGGAGCGTGGAATTGGATATGTCGTCGCCGGACGCGGCAAGAACCAGGGCGCCGATCGTGGACCCGGCAAGCGATTGAGGGTCGGCTTTCTCCTTACCCGGAAATTCACCCTGAGCGCCTTCGCGCTGTTCGTTGATACGTTGCGGCTCGCCAGCGACGTGGAGGACAAGTCTGGCCGCCGCCTGTGCGACTGGGATGTCCTGAGCCCGAACACGCATATGATCCGATCAAGCTGCGGCGTACAGGTTGTTCCGACCACGGGTCTGGGTGATCCGGAGCGCTTTGACTATGTCGTCGTGATTGGCGGCCTTCTGGACGTCGAGGAACAGTTGCCCTCAGAATCTGTCAGCTTTCTTCAGCGGGCCCTCCAGAAGGGCGTCAGGCTGATCGGCGCCTGCACCGGCAGCTTCGTTCTTGCCAATTCCGGACTGCTGGACGGCAAGACGGCGTGTGTCAGCTGGCTGCATCACTCCGAATTCAAGGCACGCTTCCCGGCGATCCGGTTGACATCGCAACGGCTCTTCGTTGAGGACGGAACGGTGACGACGTGTGCCGGAGGAAGCGCCGTGGCCGATCTTGCCGCGTTGCTGGTCCGGCGGCATGTCGGCGAGGGCGCAGAACGCAATGCCATGGAAATCCTTCAACTCGATCGCCGTAGAGAAGGTTCGGATCTGCAGAGCCGCACGCCGATCACTCTGCCCGTTCACTGTGACGACCGCATTCGCGTGGCATTGCTCTGCATGGAGGAAAATATGGACGATAGGCTTGATATCGAGACGATCGCTGATCGCGTTGGCCTTTCCCGACGTCAGCTGGAACGGATTTTCCAGAACAAGACTGGCTTTTCGCCTGCTGCAGCCTACGAGAAGATCTGCATGAAAAAGGCCGCGCAGCTGGTCGAGCGAACATCCAAGACCGTGATTGAGATCGCGCTCGACGTCGGCTTCGCAAACAGCTCGCATTTTTGCAGGCGATTCCGAGCAAATTTCGGCATGACACCCAACAAGTTGCGGGAAAAGATGCGGAGCCGCGGTCAAAAGCACCTTGTCGCAGAAGATTGCCTTCACCGAACGGCACCTATCGGTGCGTCGTCATGACGCTCAAAGTTAGCGATACTGAACTGACCACCAACGAAACATACCGCCAGCCGAGGCTGAAGAACGCTACTACGCCATGCTGGACGAACCGGCCATGGCCGCATAATTCAAACCAAATGGCCTCCGGCAAACCCGGTGTGGTTCATCCCGTGATGAAAGGTAACAGTGGAGTTTTTGTCACTGTCGGTGAGGAAGCGTTGGCGACCATCTGGGGTGCGGATTTCCTCTAGCGACAGCAATTCGATCCCCTGCACCAAAAAGTCGGCGGTCTGAATACTGCCCGACAACTCTCATTCCGCAGAGCAGATACCTGACCCAATTGAGAAACTCGGAAAGATATTTTGCTCAACATCGGGATCATAGGTTCATATCCATTCAAGAGCATAGTATTATCGACGCCTGTGCCGAAACTCGCTCGGGGGCTCAGGTAAATGGGTCCTACCCCGGCCATAGGTCGCTGAACTATTAGAATGTGGCATTCGACAAGATGAGTGACCATACGGTTCCGCCGTTTTCCAACGGCAACAGCTTGATCTCGCCGCCGTAAAGCTCGACCAGTTCCTTGACGATGGTCAGACCCAAGCCGTCACCGGGGACTGTTTCGTCCAGTCGCTTTCCAGGAAGAAACGCCTCCGCAACATTGGTATCCGCAATACCCTGTCCGTCGTCTGCGATCGTGAGGACGATATCGGCGCCATCCTTTCGCGCAGAGATATCGACGTTGCCGCGCGCCCATTTGAACGCGTTGTCAATCAGGTTGCCGAGGATTTCGTCCAGATCCTCGACGGCGCAGGCGACCTTGAGATCAATTGGGATGTCAGCCTTAGCCTCGATACCGCGATCGGCATAGACGCGGGACATAACCAGCAGGAGGTCGTCGACCCGTGGCTTGATCGACGTGGCGGCGTTGATGCCGCCTGATGCGATTTTACGTGCGCGAGACAAATGATAGCGAATGCGCTGATCGATCCGGTCGACCAGCGCGCGAAGCTCGCCAGCGGGGTCATTGGCAGGGTCCAGCGCCACGGAAAGGCTTGCAACGGGTGTCTTCAGCGCATGCGCGAGGTTTGCAAAATGCAGGCGCGTTAGTGCCAGCCGCTCAGCGTTCTGTTCGATCAGTCGATTGATTTCCCGCGTGACCGGCTTGAGTTCCGCCACCTCGGCACTCGACACCCTGTCGCGGGTGCCGGCGGAGATAGCCGAGAGATTGGACGCCAATTGGTGAAGCGGGTACAGGCCATACCGCACCTGCCAGAAAATCCCGGCGACAAGGCTGGCACCCAGAAAGGCCATGACGGGGATGAGCCACATCAATGCCCGGCGGGCGGGCGCAGCGAGCGCCGAACGGGGCGCCGTAACAGTAATGTCGACGGTTTTTTCGCCGACGATTTCCTTCGCCGTCCGCGAATACAACGTCTCACCATGAAACGCGGTTTTATCGAGCTTTTGCGGTTCGCCGCTCAGGGTGTGCCGCCAGTCGAAAGGAGGTGGCGGATTGTCAATCGTTGCGCCCGCAAGCGAGAGCGAGGTGATTTCGATGCCGCTGCCCAGAACCTGCCAGTACCATCCGGATCCTTGCCGATCAAACGGTGGCCCGTCCATCGAGGCATTGACCACGGCATTGCCGTTTGCGCCGATGGACAGCGCGCCGCGCAAACCCTCGATTTGGGTATCGAGCCGTTGGTCGACCTGCTCACGAACTACGGACGCAACGATCAGATAGAGGATTACCGCCGCCACGAGCATGGTCACGCTGACGAACACGACCGAGAACGTAATCAACCGTCTCGATATCGAAGGCTGGCGATTGTCAGGGACAGGCGTCATGATGCGGCCGTCAACATGTAGCCGCGGCCGCGAACGGTCTCGATGCGCTCCGCGCCGATCTTCCTGCGGAGCCGTGCGACAATGACCTCCTTTCGAAGGATGAGGCAGGAGAGGACGCGCCATTCCAGGGCCGTCAGTTTGAGCGGCAAACCGTCGTAGTCGAAGGTACCGAGCTGTGCGTCGAAGACCAGCGGACCGCAACTAATTCTCGCGGCGGCATGGCCGTTGGAGCGGCGTACGAGCGCGCGCAGGCGCAGCAGCAGTTCCTCGACTTTGAAAGGTTTGGTCAGGAAATCGTCCGCGCCAGCCTTGAAGCTTTCGACCTTGTCCGGCCAGCCGTCCCGCGCCGTCAGGATCAGAACCGGTAAATTGCGCTCGGTAGATCGCCAGGACTTTAGAACCGAGACACCGTCCATCTTCGGCAGTCCGAGGTCGAGGACCGCCGCGTCATAGAGTTCGGTCAGTCCCAGATGCTCGGCATCCTCGCCGTTGCGGGCGATGTCGACCACAAAGCTCTCGGCTTTAAGGCTTGCGGCGATCCGCTTTGAAAGGTCGCAATCGTCTTCGACGAGAAGCACACGCATGTCTGATTCACCCATGACAATGCCTGACGTCTATGCGCAGGAGGCTTAACTCAACCTGAACCGCGACGTTCAGGGTAGCGGTGGCCGGTGACTGATAAAACCCTCTCCACTCAACAAAAGGAGACGACGATGTCAGTTTTGGAAGACAATGGCGCTGTGAAGCCGCATGAGGCCGCCGCGAAAGATCGGCGTCGTCGTGATGACCCCGGCGTTGATCCTGTCTCTTGCCGTACTCATCCTCCAGTAAGGTCCAATAGCCTGTCCAGCACCGCTTCGATATCGTCAAGGAGGCCGGCCCAAGTGCCGTCCTCGTCGATGCCGACAATGCGCAGCAAAAACAACCCTTCGACTGCGAGAAATGCTACCCTTCCTGCCTGTGCATTCGCTGACACTGCGCCAACCCGCTCGAAGATTTCTCGATGCCACTGGCGTGTCTCGCGTAAATTTCGGCGTCCGGGAGATAGGTGCTCATCAGACCTGTTACCTTTAGGGTTCATCGCGATGGTGGCCTCGGTGGAGGCCAGCAAGGATGGTGCGGCTGGCTCACTCGAGGCAACGAGCTACGAACTCGGCACCAGCCTGGGATTGCCGCAGTCGGCCCCACATGTTCTCATATAACGCGTTGATCTCTCCCAAGTGCCTTCATCTCAAAGCGATGAGATCATGTTCGTGACACGGCCGCCCAAATGGCCTGCGGGATCTGCCAGATCCAGAACGACGCTCATATGGTTGAGATCCGGGACGGGAAGGAGTTCGGAGGCGCTGCCCTGTGCATGGAGCTGTGCATTCAGAGCCGTCGCCTGCTTGTGGAAGGGGAGTGTTTCCTCCGCGCCGAAGGCGATGATCCGTTGAAGGCACGGAAGCTGGTTCGAGGTCAGAGGCGACCATGCCGCCGCTTCCGCCGGCGTCATCCTGGCCTCGTCGCGCAGAAAACTGTCCGGAATTTCCGAGAGATCGTAAATGCCGCTCACGAGAAGAAGTCCGTTTATGGAGGGCAAGGGTGGGCTTGCTGTCTCCTCTGGGCCGGCCGCCGCGAGAAAGGACGCCAGGTGCGCGCCAGCCGAATGGCCGCTGACCGTGAGCTTTCGAGGGTCTGCACCGAAATCGCCGGCGTGTTTCTCGAGCCAGAGCACGGATCGCCGTACCTGGCCGACCAGCACGTCGAGGCGCTGGCCGGGCATCAGGTCGTATTCAACGATGGCGGCCACACCGCCGGCCGCAAGGACCGGCGCAGCGACAAGGCGATAGTTTTCCTTTTCACCGGAACGCCAGTAACCGCCGTGGACGAACACATGCAGGGGTGCCCCGGCCTTGAGGCACGCAGGCAGAATGACGTCCAGCACCTCCCTGCCACGCGCGCCGTAGCGGATATCGGCCAAGACCTCCGCCCTTTCCGCAAGCTTCCGGCTGCGTTCTGCAAATTCGGCGGCAATGGCATCGAAATCGGGAACGAAGTCACGAATCCGGTAGAGGTCCTGGGACGTCATGGTGGTTTCCCTCACAGTCAATAATCCACTGCGTAATACTTGGCCTCCATGAATTCCAGTATGCCGGTGACGCCCCCTTCACGGCCGAGGCCGCTCTGCTTGACGCCGCCGAAGGGGGCGGCCGGGTCGGACATCAGTCCCCTGTTGATGCCGAGCATGCCTGTTTCGAGTTGTTTTCCAACCCTCATGGCGCGTTTCAGATCTTGACTGTAGATGTAGGCGGCGAGGCCGTATTCGGTATCGTTGGCAAGCCGGACGGCCTCATCTTCACTTTCGAACCGGTAGACCGGCGCGACCGGCCCGAAGATCTCCTCACGCGCGATCGCCGCGTCGGTGGGCACGTTTTCGAGGACTGTCGGCGGATAGAAATAACCATTTTCCGTCAAAGGTTTGCCGCCGGTGGTCGCGCGTGCGCCCAGGGTGATGGCATCGCAGACGAGCCTGTCGATCTTGCGGACGGCGTTCGTGGTGATCATGGGGCCGCATTGCGTGGCGGGATCATATCCCGGTCCCACCTTCAGCGCGGCCATGCGAGCCGTGAGGCCCGCGACGAAGGCATCGTGTATGCCGGCCTGGACGTAGAAGCGGTTGGCGGCGGTGCAGGCCTCGCCAGCGTTGCGCATCTTGGCGATCATCGCGCCGTCGAGAGCGGCTTCCAGGTCGGCGTCGTCGAAGACGAGGAAGGGGGCGTTGCCGCCGAGTTCCATCGAGCAGCTGACGACCGATTTTGCGGCTTCGGCAAGAAGTGTTCGTCCGACACCCGTCGAGCCCGTGAAGGAAAGTTTGCGCACACGCAGATCGGCAAGCATGGCGTTCGTCACCATTCCCGGTTTGCTGGTCGTGAGCACGTTCACGACGCCGGGCGGCACGCCAGCCTCTTCGCCGAGGCGTGCCATGGCATAGGCCGTCAGCGGCGTCTCGGATGCTGGTTTGAGAATCACCGTGCAGCCGGCCGCCAGCGCCGGGCCGATCTTGCGGGTGGCCATTGCGGCCGGAAAATTCCAGGGCGTGATCAGCACGGCAATGCCGACCGGCTCGTGATCAACGAGGATGTGATGCGAACCGGAAGGTGTGTGACGGTATTCGCCGGGCACACGGACTGCCTCTTCCGCATACCAGCGGAAGAACTCGGCGGCGTAGGCGACTTCGCCGCGGGCGTCTGGCAGGGCCTTGCCGTTCTCCAGCGAGATAAGGCTCGCCAGTTCCTCGGCGTGCTGCGTCATGAGCTGGAACCAGCGGCGCAATATTTCCGAACGTTGCCTCGCCGGCGTGGCCCGCCAGCCGGAGGCTGCGGCCTCTGCGGCATCGACGGCGCGCATCGCATCCTCGACGGTGGCATCCGCGACGTCGGCCAGTTTTTCGCCCGTGGACGGATTCATGACCGCTATTCCGTCGCCCTTGTGCCATTTGCCGCCGATGTAAAGGCCGGCGGCGTGCATGGTGGGATCGGCATAGCCGGTGATCTTGGCTTGGAGTGTCATGGTGGGAATCCTTTTCAATTCAGGCTCGAACAGTCGCCATGGTAGGCGGCGGCGACAAGGTTTCGCATTTCGTCGAGGTTCAAGGGGCGGGGATTGTTCTGAATGAGGCGCGCGATGCCGATGCTCTGTTCGGCCACCCAGAGAAGCCGGCTTTCTTCAAGCCCAAGTTCATGCAGCGTCGATGGAATGCCAATCCGGGCAAAGAGGGAAACGAGCTCGGGAATGACATCGTCGGGCCCTGGCAGCCCCGCTGCTTGCGCTATCCGGGCAAGCTCGTGCCGGATAACGGGCGCATTCCATGTCATGACATACGGCATGAGGCAGGCGACGCCGAGACCATGCGCGGTGTGGGTGAGGGCACCGACCGGATATTGGATGGCATGGGCTGCCGCGGTCCCCGCCACGCCGAAGGCCAACCCTGCCAGCGTCGCGCCAAGCATGACTTTTTCGCGCGCCGCACGGTCGCCGCCATTGGTGCATGCCGCTTCCAGGCCCTGCCAGAGCAGTGAGATGGCGCTGAGCGCGAACTGATCGGAGAGCTCGTTCTTGCCAACGAAGACGCGCTGTTGTGCGATGCCGGGAACAGGGTCGCGGCGGATTGCGGTAAGGGCCTCGAGCGCATGCGTCAACGCATCGGCTCCGGCGATCGCCGTGAGTGCGGGCGGGCAGGAGAGGGTCAGATCCGGGTCGCAGATGGAGACAGTCGGAATGAGATGCGGGCTTGAGATGCCGACCTTCAGGCTTCGTTCGGCATCGGAAAGCACAGCGACGGGCGTCACTTCCGAACCGGTGCCGGCGGTGGTGGGAATAGCAATTAGCGGCATGACCGGTCCGGGAACGGTGTGCTCGCCGTAATAGTCCTGTGGTCGTCCGCCATGCATGAGAAGCAGGGCGACGCATTTGGCCATGTCGAGGCAGGAGCCGCCTCCGATGCCGATGACGAGGTCGGGCGCGAAGTTCCGGGCATTCTGCGCGCTTTGTACGGCGGATTCGACGGGAGCGTCCGCTAGGGTGGAGCTGTCGATGGCGACCGCGATATCGGCGTCTTCGAGCTGCCTGACAAGCATGAGGAAATCCGGATCTCCGGCAAGGCGCGTATCCGTGATAACGAGTGCGCGCCGGCCGAGCCTTGCGGCGATGCTGCCGAGAGCATGTCGCTGCCCCGCGCCAAACAGCAGTTCGCGCGGCGCTCTCAATGTGCCGAAAAGGTTCATTCCGTTTCTCCTCCGATAATCAGGCGGCTTCGAGCGCCAAAAGGTGTTCCAAAAGCGGTTGGGGCAGCTCTATTCCCGAGCGTTCCGTCGCGGCGCGGCGCTGGCGGGCGCCATCGCCGGGGACGGCCACCGGGTTTGCGGGATCGGACGGGCGAGAGCCGCGCAGATGGTCGAGATAGGATGCAAGCGACCGGACGCTGCCGTCTCCCGCCGCCGCATCGATGAGGATGAGGAGATCACCCTTGTTGGCGGCGTGGATATCGTCGAGCGTTCCGTGCACATCGGGCGCGAGGTCCGAACCGGCCAGGGCGGCGGCCAGAAGCTCGATCGCGAGGCCCAGCCCGTATCCCTTGGCGCCGCCGAACGGGGCGATGGCACCCATCCTGGCCGCGGTCGCATCCGTTGTCGGCCGGCCATCTGCGTCCATGGCCCAGCCGGGCGGGATGGACATACCACGTATCGCGTGATGGTTGATCTTGCCCATGGAGACGACACTCGTCGCAAGATCGAGGAGGAAGGGCTGATCGCCGGAAGGGATTCCGATGGCGACGGGATTGGTGCCCAGCATTGCCCGCGTTCCGCCGAAAGGATGAACGAGCGCCTCGCTGGTCGACATGACGATGCCGATCAGGCCGCTCCTCGCTGCCGCCTCCGCATAATAGGCGAGCATGCCGATATGGTTGGCGTTGCGAATTGCGGCCATGGCAATCCCCGCCTCGTGCACGACGGGGCGCATGGTTTGCAACGCGTGCATGACCACCACCGGCCCGAGGCCGCGCTCGCCATCGACGCTGAGAAAGGAGCGCCTGCGCCATGTTCCGCTTCCGTATGCCTGCCCATCGGCCAAGCCCTTGTCTAGCCGTGAAAGGATGAGCGGCAGCCGCTGCAGGCCATGGGAAGGTAAGCCGCGCAACTCGGCTTCAAGAAGAAGATCAGCCTGAAGGCGAGCATTGGCGGAAGGGACGTTGCGTGCTTCGAGGAGCGCGCTCGCCAACCCACGGAGCCATTCCGGCGCGACGTTCATTTTTAAACCCTATATCAGATCATATACGATATTGTATTTGACATGCGATATCTTATTTGCAACAAATGCCGACATGTCAAGAAGCAGCTGGAGAACGGAAGTGGCATTTGCAACGGAACGGGAAGCCCGAGGGGCCAGCCTTCGACCGAGCAGTGTGGTCGATGGCGTCTATGACAATATCTACCATCGGCTGATGTCGCTGGAGATCGCGCCCGGTGCCCGGATTCCGATCGACGTGCTCGCCCGTGAAATCGGCGTTTCTCAGACACCGATCCGCGAGGCCCTGAGCCGCCTGGAGCGCGAAGGTCTCGTGCGCAAAGAGCATCTTGTCGGATACAGCGCAGCACCACAATGGACTAGGAAGCAGTTCGAGGATCTTTACGTTTTCCGCCTGCTGGTCGAGCCGGAGGCTGCCAGACTGGCCGCGCTCAACATGACCCCCGACGCTCTGCAGCAGCTTGAAAATTCCGCCGCGGACATGGGCAACGGTGCGGCACCCCTCGATCGCAACACGCGTTATTCGCGCTTCGCTCGCGCCGACGCGCATTTCCACGACGAGATCCTCAAGATCGCGGGAAATGAGGTCATCCGTAACACGCTTTCGAATCAGCATGTTCACCTGCACATCTTCCGGCTCATGTTCCACACGCGCGTGACGCAGGAGGCTCTTGAGGAGCATGAAAACCTGCTCGCGGCATTTCGCTCGGGTGATCCGCAGGCGGCGTCTGACGCCATGCGCATTCATATCGAACGTTCGCGCGACCGGCTCCTTTCGGCTTTCGAATGAACGCGGTCCTTTCTCCCCAATCCCTCGCACCGCCGATGGGATCGGCGGTCGCAGCCCTTCGAACCGAAAATCTGGGCAAGGCTTACGGCCAGATCACCGTCCTTTCCGACATAACGATTGATGTACGTACCGCAGAGGTTCATGCCATCATCGGTGAAAACGGCGCCGGCAAGTCGACGCTCATGAAGGTGTTGTCCGGTCACGTCGCGCCGTCGGAAGGCCGGCTGCTCTTGGACGGCAAGCCGATCGATTTTCGTAACGCGGTAGAGGCGGAACAAGCCGGCATCGTGTTGGTCCATCAGGAAATTCTGCTGGCACCGGATCTGACTGTTGCGGAAAATCTGTTCTTGGGGCGTGAAATCGGTCGCGGTCTGTTGGTTGATGATCGCGCGATGAACCGCCGGACCGCCGAACTTCTTGCGAAAGTAGGCTCGACGGCGCACCCGCGCGATCGTGTCGGGGAACTCCCGCTTGCCCAGCGCCAGTTGGTGCAGATCGCACGAGCACTTCTGGACGATCGCAAGGTCGTGATCCTGGATGAGCCGACGGCGGTTTTGGCCAATGACGAGGTCGCGGCCCTGCTGGGCATCGTGAGGATGCTGCGCGATCACGGCGTGGCCGTGCTCTATATCTCTCATCGCCTCGACGAGGTGCAGGCGCTTGCCGACCGCATCACCGTTCTGCGTGACGGCCGGATGATCGGCACCTGGCCGGCGGCGGGCCTCAGCCAGCGTGAAATGGCCGAGCTGATGGTCGGTCGCGAATTGGAGATGCTTTATCCCCCAAAGCGCCCTCCGGCTGAAGATGCGCCGATCCTCTCCGTTGCGGATCTGGCGGTTGATCATGGTGCGGATCGTGTCAGCTTCGACGTGCGGCCGGGCGAGGTGCTCGGTATCGGCGGCATGATCGGTGCGGGGCGCACCGAGCTCATCGAAGGGTTGATGGGCCTTCGTCCCTCACAGGCGCGCAATGTCGTTCTCAACGGCAAGGAGATCAAGCACCGGTCGGTCCGCACGATGATGGAAGCCGGCCTCGTCTATCTGACCGAAGATCGAAAGGGAAAGGGCCTGCTTCTGGAGGAGAAGCTTGGTCCGAACCTCACACTTCAGGCACTCGATGCCGTCAACCCGGGTGCTGTTCTGGACAAGCGGGGCGAGCTTTTCCGCCTTGCGAAGACGGTGGCGGACTACGATATCCGCGTCCGTTCTCTTCGCCTTGAAGCGGGAAAACTATCGGGGGGAAATCAGCAGAAGCTGCTGCTCGCCAAGGTTATGCTCGCCGATCCCTCGGTGGTGATCATCGATGAACCGACGCGCGGCATCGACATCGGCAATAAGAGCCAGATCTACGACTTCATCGACGCCATGGTGCGGGCAGGCAAGGCCTGCATCGTCATCTCTTCGGAAATGCCGGAGCTGGTGGGGCTCGCCGACCGTGTCCTGGTGATGCGGGCCGGCAGGATCGTCGCCGAACTTCGCGGCGCAGAAATCAATGAGGAAAACGTCGTCTATGCAGCCACCGTTGGTGGGCATGCAGGTGACCGGGAGGACGAACATGACCGCAGCGACCGCAACCATCATCCCCACTGACGAAGGAAGCCGCATCCGCTGGGCAGACCTTGCGCCATTCATCGCTCTGGCAGTGATCGTTTTGCTGGGGGCGCTGGTGAATTCCAACTTCGTTGCGCCTGCAAACCTGATCAATGTGATCACGCGCAGCGCCTTCATCGCGATCATCGCGGTCGGAGCAACCTTTGTCATCTCGTCCGGCGGCCTCGACCTTTCGGTCGGTTCCATGATGGCCTTCGTCACGGGCATCATGATTATTGTGATGAACCATCTCGCGCCGGCCTTCGGGACATGGGCCCTTCCGATGGGGGCAGGCGTGGCGCTTGTCGTCGGTGCGCTGTGCGGGCTTTTCAACGGGCTCATCGTGACCATTGGGAAGATAGAACCCTTCATCGTGACGCTCGGCACGATGGGCATCTTCCGGGCTTTCATTACCTTCATGACGGACGGTGGATCGTTGCCGATCGACCGGAGCCTGCGCGAGGCCTATCGGCCGGTCTATTTCGGTAGCCTGTTGGGCATCCCCTATCCGGTCCTGATCACGTTCGTCGTGGTGATGCTGGGTGCGTTCCTGCTCTACAAGACGAAGTTCGGCCGCCGCTTGACGTCGGCCGGCTCGAATGTCGAGGTTGCACGCTTTTCTGGCGTCAATGTCGCGACCGTCCGCACCATCGCCTATGTGATCCAGGGTGTATGCGTCGCCGTCGCGGCCATCTGCTACGTGCCTCGCCTCGGTGCGGCGACGCCGACGACCGGGCAGCTCTGGGAACTGCAAGTCATTACCGCCGTCGTGATCGGCGGCACTCTTCTGCGCGGTGGACGGGGGCGCATCGGCGGCACCGTGGCCGGCGCTCTCATTCTCGAGGTCATCGCCAACGTCATGGTCCTCTCGGACATGGTTTCCGAATACCTCGTCGCCGCCGTGCAGGGCGCGATCATCATCATCGCCATGCTGGCGCATCGCTTTACCGCCAACCGCTGAAAACAGCACTGACTTCAAAGGAGGAGAAAATGAAGTCTATTATCCGGAAAACCGGTCTATTGTTGTCGACTGTCGCACTCACCCTGGCCCTGCCGCTTGGCAGCGCACAGGCGGAAGGTGAGAAGGTTACCATAGCTGTCTCTATCCCGGCGGCGACACACGGATGGACGGGGGGTGTCGTCTATCACGCCGAGCAGGCCGAAAAGGAAATCGAGGCTGCATTCCCAAACATCGATGTAGTCCTGTCCACCGCTTCTTCGGCTCCCGCGCAGGTTTCCGCGCTGGAAGACCTCTCGGCGAGCCGAAAGCTCGATGCGCTGGTCATTCTGCCCTTCACGTCGGAAGAACTGACCGGGCCGGTTGAGCAGATCAAGCAGAAGGGCACCTTCATCTCCGTCGTCGACCGTGGCCTCACGGACCCTTCGGTCCAGGATCTCTATGTAGCCGGCGACAATATCGCGGTCGGCGCCAACACGGCGCACTGGCTCGCCGACAAGCTCGGAGGCGAGGGGCAGATCGTCGTGTTGCGTGGCATTCCGACCGTGATCGACGACGAGCGCATCAAGGGCTTCTCAGACGTCATCGCCAAGACGAATATCAAGATCCTCGATATCCAGTATGCCAACTGGAACCAGGACGAAGCCTTCAAGCTGATGCAGGACTATCTTGCGAAGTATCCGAAGATTGATGCCGTCTGGGCAAACGACGACGACATGCTGCTTGGCGTCATCGAGGCCGTCGACAATGCCGGTCGCAAGGACATCAAGTACGCTCTCGGCGGCAACGGCATGAAGCAGGTCATCGAGATGGTGAAGGAGAAGAACAAGCGCACGCCGATCTCGACGCCGTATCCGCCGTCGATGATCAAGTCCGCCATCTACATGACTGCGGCCCAATTCAACGGGCAGGCGCCGGTGCGCGGTTCCTTGCTGCTCGGAGCTCCGCTGATCACGCCTGATAACGCCGACCAGTTCTACTTCCCCGATTCCCCGTTCTGACCCTTAGCGATGCCCGGCCAGTCCGGGCATCGTCCCATCATTGACAACAGGAGATATGACATGAGCGGCAAAAAGATCCTCATGCTGACCGGCGAGTTCACCGAGGAATACGAGATTTTCGTCTTCCAGCAGGGGATGGAAGCGGTGGGCCACACGGTCCACGTCATCTGCCCGGATAAGAAGGCCGGAGACCGTATCAAGACGTCGCTGCACGATTTCGAAGGCGACCAGACCTACACGGAAAAGCTCGGCCACTATGCCGACATCAACAAGACGTTCTCCGAGGTTCGGGTCGAAGAATACGACGCAGTCTATGCCGCGGGTGGTCGCGGCCCCGAGTACATCCGCACCGACAAGCGCATCCAGGATATGGTTCGCCATTTCCACGAGACCGGCAAGCCGATTTTCACGATCTGCCATGGCGTGCAGATCCTCATGGCCGTCCCCGGTGTGCTCAAGGGTCGAAAGGTCGCCGGCCTCGGCGCTTGCGAGCCCGAAGTGACGGCGGTCGGCGGCATCTTTATCGACGTAAAGCCCACGGAAGCCTACGTCGATGGCAATATGGTTTCGGCTAAAGGCTGGACCGGGCTTGCCGCGTTTATGCGCGAGTGCCTCAATGTCCTCGGAACGAAGATCACGCACGCCTGAGCTTCGCGCAATATAAGACGATCCGCCCCCGCATCTCGATGCGGAGGCACTCGCGAACATGACGCGAGCGCAACGCGGTGCGAGCCTTATGGGTAAATCAACTCCTCTGGAATGCAGCCCGCAGGTCTTGGCTTTCAACGGAACCTCGACGACGCAAACTTTTTGTCGGTACTATCCGCCCACCAGCCTTGGGAGAAGATAGATGTCCGCACCCGTCGGTAGTTCCTTCGACCATGTGTCTCGATAGATCGTCCCATTGATCGCAACCGCAATCCCGCGATCCATCAGTGGCGCGAGCCCAGGGAACCGTTCGCTCAACCTCTTGAACAGTTCCCTGATATTCCTTGCCTCGATCTCGACCTTGGTATTTCCCTCGGCCGCTGCGGCGAGGGCACCCCAGAGCGTCACCTCGACCATCCGGGCCTCCTTATGCTTCGAGCGCCGCCAGGATCCGAGGCGGGGACATGGGGATATGCTGCATTCGCACGCCCATGGCATTGGACACTGCATTGGCCACCGCCGCCAGTGGGGGGACGATGGATGTTTCCCCGACGCCGCGTATCCCATAGGGATGATTGGGGTTGGGAATCTCCAGAATCTGCGTGTCTATCATTGGCAGATCCGAGCACACTGGAATGCGGTAATCGAGAAAACCCGCATTCTGTAGCCGGCCATCCTCGCCGTAGATATACTCTTCGTTGAGCGCCCAGCCGATGCCCTGCGCGGCACCGCCTTGGTATTGTCCCTCGACATAGGTCGGATGCACGGCTTTGCCGGCGTCCTGTACCACCGTGTAGCGTAGGACCTTGGTTGCCCCGGTTTCTGGATCGACCTCGATATCGCAGATATGGGTCGCGAAGGACACGCCAGCGCCGTCGGCGACGATCTCGCTATGACCGGCAATCGGGCCGCCCGTGGTGCCGGATGCGGCCGCGATCTCCTTCAAAGACAGTTTCGGAAGGTTTCCGTGCGTCTCGCCCCTCGCAACGGCATGGCCCTTTTCCCAGGTCACATCCTCGACAGGAATGTCCCACATTTGCGCCGCACGCGCGCGCAGGATTTTGATTGCGTTGCGGGCGGCGGAGATGGTGGCCATCGAGGACGAAAAGGTTCCGCGGCTGCCATCCGTCATGTCATTGTAACCGAGGCTTGACGTATCGGCGATCACCGCTCTGACCTGCGCGTAGTCGATCCCGAGCTCCTCTGCAGCCACCAGCGAGAGCGATGCGCGCGAACCACCCACATCCACCGTGCCAACCGCAAGTGAGACCGTGCCATCCATCCCGATATTAAGATCGGTGCAAGTCTGGCCCCCGAAGTTGAACCAGAAGCCGCATGCCATGCCACGCCCCTGATTTTTGCCAAGCGGCGCTTTCATGTGCGGATGGTTTTTTACAGCCTCCAATGTCGGGCCAATGCCGATCGGGCCATAGACCGGACCATAAGACGCTTTGGTCCCTTCGTGTGCGGCGTTCTTGATACGGAAGTCCACGGCATCCATGCCGACCTTCTTGGCAATTTCGTCGATGGCGCTTTCCACGGCAAACGCTGCCATCGGCGCTGAAGGCGCGCGATACGCCGCAGTCTTCGGCCGGTTCACCAGCACTTCGTAGCCGACGGTTCTGACATTCTCGAGCTTATAGCAGGCGAATGCGGTCATGGCACCGACCTCGGCCCACGATCCGGCATAGGGACCGCACGAATAGCGAAGCGTCGCATCGGCGGCGATGATCGTTCCGTCCTTCATCGCGCCGATTTTCACGTCGATCGACGTGGCACTGGTGGGGCCGGTTGCGCGAAACACTTCGTCACGCGTCATGACCAGCTTGACCGGCCTGCCCGCCTTGCGCGACAGCGCGAGCGCGACCGGTTCGGCCCAGACATGCGTCTTGCCGCCGAAGCCGCCGCCGATTTCCGACGACGTCACGCGCAGTTTCGAGGCATCCATGCCGAGCAGCTGCGCGCAATGCTGGCGATAGACGAAGTGGCCCTGCGTGCAGACCCACAAATCCGCGGTGCCGTCCGAACTGACATTGGCCACGCAGGCATGAGGTTCGATATAGCCCTGATGGGTCTGTTCGGTCCTGAAAGTCCGCTCGACCACGAAATCCGATTTCGCCATGCCGGCATCGACATCGCCATGCCCGAACTGGCTGCGCATCGAAACGTTGGAAGCACGATCCGGCTTTGGATCAACGCCCGTTGTGATGATCGTCTCGTTGATGAGTGGAGCATCTGCAGCAAATGCCTGGTCGACGTCAGTGACGTGTGGCAGCAATTCATACTCGACTTCTATCAGCTTGAGCGCCTGTTTGGCGGTGCGTGCATCGATCGCCGCCACGGCGGCCACGGCATGCCCGTCGTAAAGCGCCTTCTTGCGCGCCATACAGTTGTCAAGAATATCATACATCGACGTGTCGCCGTTGGTGAGATCGGGCAGGTCCGCCGCCGTCACCACAGCCTTCACTCCAGGAAGTTGCTCGGCCTTCGACGTATCGATCTTGCGAATGACGGCGTGGGCATGGGGGCTGCGCAAAATCCGTCCGATTAGCTGGCCGGGCATGTTGAAATCGGCCCCGTAGCGCGCACGGCCCGTCACCTTGTCGACCCCATCAGGTCGGATGGGCCTCGTGCCAACGGACGAGAAGCTGCGTGCCGCGTGGCTGGGATCAAAAGTCATGGTCATGCTCCTCTCATAACGCTGGCGGCGTCCTGAACGGCACGCACGATCTTGTCATAGCCAGTGCAACGACAGAGATTTCCGGCAAGGCCGAAGCGTATTTCCTCCTCGGTCGGGTCCGGGTTTTTGGCCAAAAGATCCTTGGCAGCGATAAGAAAGCCGGGTGTACAGATCCCACATTGCAAGGCGGCATGCTCAAGGAATTTTTGCTGCAGCGGGTGAAGCTTGTCACCCAGCGCCATGCCCTCTACGGTGGCGATCTGACGGCCTTCCGCCTCTGCACCGAGCACCAGGCAGGAGCAAACCAGGCGGTCGTCGAGGATGATGCTGCAGGCGCCGCAGTCGCCAGTGCCGCAACCTTCCTTTACACCCAGGAGCCCTAGACGTTCACGCAGCACTTCAAGCAGCGTCTCGTCGGGATGACAGAGAAACTCAGCGTGATCGCCATTGACTGTCGTCGAAACTGCTATGCCTGCCATCACTTTTGTCCTGCACGTTGATAGGCGGTCAGCGCGACCCGCTTGGCCAGCACGCCCGCGACTTTCTTTCGGAATTCCACAGTGCCTCGCTTGTCGTCTATGGGGCGACAGGCGTCGGAACAGGCTTCGGCAAGGCGGTTCAACGTGCCGTCGTCGATGCGGGAGCCAACCAGGATCCTGGCGGCCTCTTCGACCAGGAGCACTGTCGGCGCGGCGGCGCCGAGCGCGACGCGGGCTGACTCGACGACGCCGTGATCATCAAGGGTGAGATTTACTGCGGCGCTAATGACGGCGATATCCATCTCGGTGCGCGGCGTGAACCGTTGATAGGCGTCGCCAGAACGTGGCCGGCGCTTGTCGAGCAGTATGGCTTCGATGATCTCGCCGGGCGCAAGCGATGTTCTGCCGGGGCCGACTGGTATCATTTCGACAGCAATCGTGCGGGAGCCGGCTGGCCCTCTGATCAGCGCCTTGGCGCCAGCGGTTACCAATGCCGGTACGCCGTCAGCTGCCGGGGATGCATTGCAGAGGTTTCCAACAATTGTGCAACGTCCCTGCACCTGCTTGGAGCCAATAAGTTTGGCTCCCTCCACCACGCCGGGCCAAGCGCGCCGAAGCGCTGCATTCTCGCCAAGGACTGCGCAAGGCACCGCGGCGCCGATGACGAAACCCTCGTCATTTTCGATCACGTGCCCCAGAGCGTCTATGGATTTGATGTCGATGATAAGTTCCGGCTCAATGAAACCGCCCTTCATTCTTACCAGCAAATCGCTCCCGCCCGCCAAAATCGCGGCCCTGCCTGACGCCTCAACCAGCAGTCCAACGGCCTCCTTCAATGAGCTTGGGCGAATATAGCGCAAAAGAATACTCCTTGTAAGGAAGTTGAGTTGGCAGCGAACATCGCAACCCGCTATAGCCTATGTCGCGACGATAGGTGTGTAGCAACCGCGGGACAAGACTACTGGATGCACGGGTCCGCAACAAGCCGCGTCATCATATCACCCGGCCACAGATTGGCCGGTTCGCATCCTTTCAAGAGTACGCGATAGGTAATTCAGCCTGCTAAAACGTCCACGGAACGAGGACCCAGACCGTTTCCGCGGAAACTTTGGCCAAACCTGAAGAAATTTGGAGAGTTGCCGATCAACATATGTGGAGAGGGCGGCAAAATCTGTCCAAAGACATCACCCCGACCCTCGTCACGCGGCGTACGGCGCTTGAATTCTTATCCCAGAAAAACCATTTGACCGGCGATTTCTGTACGGATGGAGGTATCAATGACGACAGTAGAAGAGCGGCAGCCCGAGCAACACGTATTTGAGGCCGATGTCAGCCGGCTCCTGCATATGATGGTGCATTCGGTTTACTCAGATAAAAATGTATTCCTCCGAGAATTGATCTCGAACGCTGCAGATGCCTGCGAAAAGCTGCGGTATGAGTCTATTTCCAAGCCGCAGCTCTCGTCCGATGGGACCCAGCCGGAAATTCTCGTGTCGGTCAATGAGGAGGCGCAGACACTCGTTATCGAGGACAACGGCATCGGCATGAACCGCGACGAGATGATCGACGCGCTTGGCACGATTGCGCGCTCGGGGACAAAAGCGTTCATGGAGCGGCTTGAGGCGGCCAAAGCTGGGGAGAAGGCGGAACTGATTGGCCAGTTCGGCGTCGGCTTCTATTCCTCGTTCATGGTCGCCGATCGCGTCGATGTCATATCCCGACGCGCCGGCGAGGGCGAGGCCTGGAAATGGTCTTCCGACGGCAAGGGAAGTTATCACGTCGTAGCAGTCGATCTCGCCGAAGCGCCGGCGAGGGGAACGCGTGTCATTCTGCATCTCATGGAGGATGCTAAAGGATATACCAGGAAATGGACGGTAGAGAAGATCATTCGTGATCAATCCGGCCACGTGCCCGTTCCTATCCGTCTCGTTGAAAAAGACGGCGCCGAACCGTCACAGGTCTCCGATGGTGCAGCGCTTTGGACCAAGCAGAAGAGCGAGATATCTAAGCAGGACTACGACGATTTTTATCGTAGTGTCTCGGGCCAGTACGAGGAGCCGCTGGCTAACGTGCATTTCCGCGCTGAAGGACGCCACGAATATACGACGCTTGCCTTCATCCCCGGTGCTCAACCATTCGACCTGTTCGATCCAGACCGACAGGGTCGGATGAAGCTATATGTGAAGCGCGTCTTCATCACTGACGAAGCTGAGTTGCTACCGCGCTACCTGCGGTTCGTCCGTGGCATCGTTGACACCTCGGATCTGCCGCTTAACATCTCCCGGGAGATGATCCAGGAAAGTCCCGTGCTTGCCGCTATCAAAAAGGGCGTGACGAGCCGAATTCTTTCCGCGCTGGAGAAGATGGCCGAAGGCGACGCCAAGACGTTCTCTAAGATCTGGGATCTGTTCGGCGCGATTCTCAAGGAAGGTATCTACGACGACTTCGAGCGGCGCGCGCAGTTGCTGAAGCTTGCGCGCTTCCGTAGTACCGTGTCCGCCGAGGCAACTCGGAGCCTGGCCGACTACGTGGCCGGAATGAAGGAGGGGCAGTCGGCGATATATTACATCAGCGGCTCCAGTCTCGACCAACTGAAATCGTCGCCGCAACTAGAGGGTTTTCGGGCCAAGGGTATCGAAGTCCTTCTTCTTACAGATGGCGTAGACAGTTTCTGGCCGACCAACGCCCCCGATTTCGAGGGCAAGGCTTTTAAATCGGTCACTCAGGGTCTTGCCGATCTGAACGCTGTGGCCGGCGAAGGCAGCACCGATGAGGGGGGGCGGCTAGCTTCTCCCGAAGTTACAGCGTTCATCGATTTCGCTCGAAGCACTCTCGGTGAGGAAATCGCTGACGTGCGGGTTTCCGATCGGCTGACCGAAAGCGCGGTCTGCCTTGTCGCGTCGGAACATGGCCTCGATCGCCAGCTCGAAAAACTCCTCCAAGGGGCAGGGCGGTTGCAGACAGCATCGAAGCCGATCCTGGAGATCAATGCGCAAAGTGAGCTCGTTAAAAACATCGCATCGATGGGCGATCAAACGTTTCGCGAGGATGCGGCGTGGCTTTTGCTGGACGAAGCACGCATTCTTGATGGGGACAAGCCCGCCAACCCGCGCGCGTTTGCGGACCGGCAGGCCAGGCTGTTTGCGCTTGCGATCGGGCACGGCAAGTAACAGGTCTTGGCGAGGTGGTCTTTGACTGCCTCGCCAGAAAGCCTCGGAAGTGGGTAGATCAACATGATCGCTGAATGTTTTGCATACTCTGGGAATGAAACGCAATGCAGGTCGTCACCAGTCCACCGAGTGCAATGCGGACGAAGCTGAGCCGATATTTGAATATTTCAACTGGCTTGGACTTAGCAGGTCGACGGTTCGACTCCCTTCAAGAGCACGTTGAAACTGTCAGACCCGCTATCGAGTGGTCATAACGCATGTCTGTTTCGCTATCCTGCTTGACGGGCTCCGGCCGGACCAATCGGTCACCAGACAATTTGGCGCTCGGCGGACGTCTCGGCGTGACGTTCGTCGTCGAGGGCATCGAAACGGAAGTACAGCGAGTCTGCCTGAACGCTAAAGCTACCGATCAGTTGCAAAGGTTCGTGTTCTGACGTCGTGAGATCATGGAACGGAAAATTTCCGCTTTAGAGCAACAGCCGCAAGCGACACCCACGCCGCGCCCAGCGTTTCCGCTTTGTTAACCATGATCCGCTAGTTTGGAATTTCCGACGCGATCTCCTCCCTGCGCGTCGTTGAGAAAAACTTGGGCCGTGAGACATCGTCTCCGGCCCTTTTTCGCGTCATAGCGAATTTGCTCCACTAACTCCCCTGTAAGCGAACTCAGCCGGCTGTACGCTTTAGCATCAGCAATCTCCCCTTTGCGGCTTCGCGACTGTCAGTTATCAATTCAGGCATTTTGTGGCTGCCCCCCGCGGCGGACAAATACCTCGGATCGAAGCCCCTGGGTACCAGACTGGAGATAAGACCATGTTCACGCACGTCATGATCGGCAGCAACGACCTGGAGCGGTCGAGAGACTTCTACGATGCCACGTTCGCTGCATTGGGAGGTCAGCCCGGCGAGATGGATGCGAGAGGTAGGCTGATCTATCTGCACGATGGCGGTCGACTAATGATCACGAAACCGATCGACGGTAAGCCGGCGACCACCGCCAACGGCGGAACGATCGGTATCGCCGCTGCCAGCCGCCAGCATGTTCTGGCGTGGCACGAGGCCGGCACCACGCATGGTGGGATATCAATCGAGAGCCCGCCAAAAGAGCGTCCGAACGGGGCCTTCGTCGCCTATCTTCGCGATCCGGACGGACATAAAATTACCGCACGGTCTCAGCCGACAAAGTAAAGCTAGCAGCTAAAACGCTTTGTTCTGCCCGCTATGCGGACGGGGTTCCTACATCGAGCCAAAAATCTGATTTGATGTCGATGGCCGTCTGGTGAAAGCGTCTTTTTCAGGGTTATTTCAGACTGCGCTGCTGCCACTGAGGATCTCAATGCTAGACGAGCCAAAGTACCAGATCACCTACACCCTTACCGCGTGGGATTATGCTGCGATGGCGCGGGCGCTCACTCGCCGGCCCTGGCACCGCAGCGTAATCACGTTGGCGCTTTGGCTGCTCTCTGTCTGGTGCCTTCTGGTTTTCTTCACAGATCTCTACAATCCGGTCACCTTGATCAACGCTATTGCTGAAAGTGAATAGCCCCGAGTTTCGTAGACACCCTCGGGTTAGATTTTCTGCTGCTTCTCGAACTCGACGGGCGACAGCATCCCGTTCCTGACGTGTTTGC
>NZ_JBPEHL010000027.1:0-35511 GCF_051201095.1 Shinella sp. BE166
GGTGGTGTCCTTCAGGTTGGCTCTAAGCAACCCGACCCTACCGGAAATCACCGATGGCTATGAAATCCAGCTACACCACATCCTGGGACACGATCAGCATTTCCATGCCGAAGTATCACTATTGCAAAATTCTTTGTGTGACGACAAAGAACGTCAACCCCTGCTGCACTACGTACCGCAAACAACAGAAGCGGTGGGAAAGAATGGCAACGGACGTCCGCGAGGCCTGCGGGTCAGGGCAACAGATCAATAAATGCCCGGCTGATTGGGACCCGCGAAGCCCCGAGATCCAGCGCGACCAAATCGGCGCGTATGACCGGATGCGCGAAACGTGTCCGGTCGCATATAGCGCTTATCTCGGATGGTCCCTCTTCCGTCACGAGGATGTCCTGCGCGTTCTCGGCGAACACGAAACCTTCAGTAATGTCGTTTCACGGCACCCTTCGGTTCCGAACGGAATGGACCCGCCAGAGCATACGCCCCACCGCCGGATGATAGAGCCCTATTTCGCGCCGGAATACATCGCGGCGTTCGAGCCCGCCTTCCGCCGGATCGCGCGTGAGCTAGTGGAGCATCTCCGCGCCAACCCGTCCTGCGATGTCATCAGGGACTTCGCCGAGCCCTATGCGGTGCGCATCCAGTGCGGTTTTCTCGGCTGGCCCCAAAGCCTGCATGTCCCACTGCTGGAATGGATCTACCGGAACCGTGCGGCGACGCTTGCCCGCGATACCGAGGCGATGGCGACCGTCGCGCTTGAATTCGACGGTCATATCCGCGCGCAACTCGCGATGCGCGAAGGGGGCGGCGCTGCCGGCGTCGACGACTTCACCACCTGCCTGCTCCGCCAGACCGTCGACGGCAAGCGGCTGAACCATGCCGAGATCGTCAGCATCCTGCGCAACTGGACGGTGGGCGAGCTTGGGACCATCGCGGCCTGCGTTGGTATTATCCTGCATTTCCTCGCCGGGCGCCCCGATATCCAGGACCGGCTTCACCGGGATCGGGGCGCGCTTCCACAGGCGATCGACGAAATCCTGCGACTTCACGGGCCGTTGATCTCCAATCGCCGCGTCGCCACGCGAGCGGTAACCATCGGCGGGCGGACGCTTGAGGCCGGGGATCGGATAACGGTGATGTGGGCGTCGGCAAACCGCGACGGCTCAGTTTTCGCAGATTCGGAAGAGTTCCACCTCCGGCGCGACCAGTCGCAGAACCTGCTTTATGGCGCGGGCATCCATATCTGTCCGGGAGCGGAACTGGCGAGGATGCAGTTGAATATCGTTTTCGACGAACTGCTCGAAGGCTTGGAACCTTTCTCGCTTCTCCCCGGCGCCGAGCCGGTCCGCGCGGTCTACCCCGCCAGCGGATTTTCCTCCCTCTTCCTGACGCCGGCTTGACGGGCGCTCCCGGAGACCAGACATGCTTATCGCTGTCGTTACGATATCGGATCGCGCCAGCCGCGGACAGTACGAGGACCTGAGTGGTCCCGCCGTCGAGGCATGGCTGCGAGAGACGGTCGTGACGCCGTTTGAAATCGTCAGGCGGACCATTCCCGACGGTGTCGAGCCGGTCCGCGACACGCTTCTGGCATTGTGCGACGAGGAGCATGCAGACCTCATCCTCACGACCGGCGGAACGGGACCCGCTCCGCGTGACGAGACACCGGAGGCCATGCGCGAAGTGGTGACACGGGAGC
This sequence comes from Shinella sp. BE166, assembly GCF_051201095.1. Lineage (NCBI taxonomy): Bacteria > Pseudomonadati > Pseudomonadota > Alphaproteobacteria > Hyphomicrobiales > Rhizobiaceae > Shinella > Shinella sp. BE166. Next base: position 1,697 of record NZ_JBPEHL010000027.1, read on the forward strand.
TGCCGGGCTTCGGCGAGCAGTTGAGGCGCGCAAGCCTTGAGCAGACGCCAACCGCAATTCTCTCGCGGCAGTTGGCCGGAACCCGCGGCAAGACGCTGCTCATTAACCTGCCGGGAAAGCCGGGTTCAATCCGATTCAGCCTCGATGCTGTCTTCGCCGCGGTGCCCTATTGCCTCGACCTGATCGGGGCGGGATGGATCGATACGGATCCGGCTCGCGTGAGGGCTTTCCGGCCCGCGCCCTCGTCGTCAAGCTGAGGCGCCCTGCGGACGGTGCCAGAAGGCATAGCGAATGAAGGACGCTGTTAAAAGCCGCTTGCTGTTGATTTTCCATCCGGCGGGCGTGTTCTTTGCGCTTGCGGCCTTCACGGCTGCGGCGCTCCCGTGGCTCTGGCTCCTCTCGCTTGAGGACCCAAGGCTTGCGCATGCCAGGCTGGGACTGTTCGGCTTCGCCGGCACGGCTATCTGCGGCTATGTCCTGACGGCACAGAAGGCCTGGACGGGACGCCAGCCTCCGATGCCGGCGCTTTTCATGGCGGCGCTCGCCCTCGGTGCGCGATTGACGTCGCTGGGCTTTCCGAGGGACCTCTGGCCGCTCATGCTGCTGTCGCTGCCGGTGGCCCTGATGATCCCGTGGCCGGTATTTCAGGCGAGACGATGGGATAAGGTGCCCCTGGCGATGGTGCCGCTGATGCTTGTCGCGGCAGAGGCGTGGCTTCTCGACCGGCCGGATCTTGCCGGACTTCTTCCCGTGGCCATTGCAACCCTCGTCTTCATCATCGGCGGGCGGTTCGTCCCGTCCTTCGTGACCGAGGCGCGTCGCCGACGCGGTCTTGGCGCACTGGAAAGACCCCCGCTTTGGCTGGGTTCTGCCTTGCTGGGAGCAGGCCTCCTGCAGGAGGGCATCCTCGGAACGCTCGCGCTAATTGCCGCGATGCTCTGGGTCGTCGTCCATAGCCTCGACGGTCTCCGGCTCGGGCAGGCGAACCGGATGCTGTGCCTCGGTTATGCCGGCCTCGTTCCCGGGGTGCTTGCCATCGCCGCGGCGCGGTCAGGGATGGTGCCGCAACTGGTTGAGTTGCACGGCCTGACCATGGCGACCATAGGGCCGATGATCCTTGCGGTCGCCGCCCGCGTGACGATGCGGCGGCCGGCGGGGGCGGAGCTTCAGCCCCGCCGCCGGCACTGGGGGGGCCTTGGGCTCGTATTCTGTGCGGCCGTCGCGCGCGTGCTGGCGGAACTGCCCGGGCAAACGCCGCTATGGTTGACCGTGGCGGGTATCGGCTGGTCCGCCGCCTGGATGCTGTTTCTTACGGCCCATCTGCCGGCTTTGCTGAAGCCCGCCCCTTTTCCCGTGCTGAGTGCGATGCGGTATGAGGCGCGAGAGCCTTCCTGACGCGTCCGCACCTGAACCGACGCGTCCGCGACCTTCAGGCGGTGGGAGGGTCAGGTCGTCTTTCAGGCGAAGACACTGCGCGTTTCGGCCTTGGCGGAGAGCAAGGCCTCCAGAACGACCTTCTCGGAGAATACGTGACGGCGTAGCGCCTCCTGGAAGCCGGTGATCATGCGGGCGAGGGTCTCGTGCGATAGCGCGCAGCGACCGTCCGACGCGGCTTTCAGCGTCAGGGAAAGCTCGTCCGCCGCCAGCCGGTCGAAACGGTGCTCGGCCTTGAGGCGCTCGATGGTCATGGCGGCGAAGCAGGAGCCTGCATGGCGGTCGAAATCGGGAAAGAGCAGGCGTTCCTCCATATCCTGCACTGCCTTCAGGGCGGGAGGGACTGCCTCGGCGATACTCGAAAGCTCGCCGCCGAAATCCGGCTCGCCGGCGGCTTCCTCAAGCATCAGGCAGAGGTCGAGCAGCCTCTGGTGGAGCGTCTCCAGGCGGCGAATGTCGGCGGCGGAGAGCGTGTCATCGTTCATGGTATCCTCCTGTTGCCTGAAAGGAAAAGTACGGCGGCGCGCTGCAGCGTGCCCGGCACGAGGCAAAGCCGATGGTGCTCATCATCCTCCACCGCGCTTGCCTTCTCTTTGTGCCGGGTCAAAGACAGGGGACTTCCGGTTGCGCAAAAGATGGGGGAAAGGGACGCGCAACAGCAAAGGAGCCAGGATGGAAACGCTTTCACTTGACATGACCGTGACGATCGTCGCGACGGAGCTGCCGGGGGCCGCCGATCAGTTCCGTCGCTCGGCGATCAATTTCTGCTGCGGGGGCAATGTGCCGCTGCGCGAGGCGGCCGAGCGTGCCGGCCTGTCCCCGGAGGATCTGCTCTCCGAGCTTGCTGCGCTCCAGCAGGCGGCGGGCCGCGATGCGCCGCAGGAGACGGAAGCGCTGATCGAGCATCTCGTCTCCCGCTATCACGACACCCATCGGCAGGAACTCGCCTTCTTGATCCCGCTCGCCGAGAAGGTCGAGCGCGTCCACGGCGATCATCCGGTTGCGCCGTCCGGGCTCGCGCGGGCCTTGAGCGCGCTCGGCGAGGAACTGGAAAGGCATATGACGAGCGAGGAGCAGATCGTCTTCCCGCTGATGCGGCAGGGCCATACCGTGCGCATCTCCCAGCCGCTCACGCAGATGCGCCATGAGCATGAGGATGCCGCCCGGCTTCTGCGCGACATCGAGCACGCCGCCCACGGCATGGCGTTGCCAGCTGAGGCCTGTGGCTCGTGGACCGCGCTATATACGGGCCTGCGGAAGTTCGTCGACGATGTCGTGGAGCACATGCATCTTGAGGACAAGGTCCTCTTCCCGCGCTTCGAAGAGCCCGCCATGTGACGGCGGTGTGCGGAGAAGGCGTCAGTGCTTTCCCACGGTGGCGAGCTCGCTGCTCTCCGTCGCTTTCGGCTCGCAATAGCACTGTAGAGCGCATTCAGGACATCGCGGGCCGGCTTGCTCTTGATGCGGTAGGCAACATCCCGCGCCTCTGCGGCCCATGTGCGGGCTGCGGCATGGCGTGGCTCCGCGCTCGGCCCCCGAGTCCGTCACTTGAATTTATGCTTTGCCGTCTCGTGACGTAATAACCTTTCACCGGGCGTTGCGCCCGACAGACCGGAGCCCGAAGAGGCGTACGTTTCGAAAGCATCCAGAAAGCCGGTATCGAGTGCAGCCTCCTTCAGCACGTCGAGCAGCCCGGTCATCGGCCAGCGTCCGCCGATCTCGCCTTTGATCGCATCGAGGCCTTTCGGCTCGGGTGCAGGCTTGAACGGTGTGATCGAGATGCGGTTTTCGCCACGCCACAGAAGCCGGACCTTATCATTGTCCGGGATATTGGCATTGAGGAGCAACAGTTCCCGCTCAAGCTCTGAACAGATGGCAGACGTAAACGTCCTCGCGTCTGGTGTCAGGTTGAGGCCGGAATAGTAGGCGTCACGCCGGATTTCGAAGTCTTTGGGAAGATCGTCGTCAGGGTTCCGGTAACGGTCCGCGCCAACGACCCAGATTTCCTTGGAGCGAATGCGGTCGCGCAACAACGTGAGAACGCAAAGCTCGTAGCTGATCCGGTTAACACGCCCATCGTCGTCGATGACGGAGCTGCGCCACCTGGCGGGAATAACCTCATCAATCGGAACGTCCTGCACCGGCACGAACCGGCAGCCGTCATCCATCTTGCTCCGAATCCAGTCGAGCGCCGCAAGCACCGGGCGCCACATGGTGTTGTTCGACCGGAATTCCAGAACCGAAAGCAGGCTGGGCAGCATGCGCCGGTAATGATTGGCCCAGGAAGAGCGCATCACCTTATATATACGCCGATCAAGCGCCCCTTTCGCCTGGCTTTCCTTGACGATCGCCGCCAGCTTATCCTTGCCGACAATCGGGAAAATCACATCGCAGACGCGCCCGGACGGTTCCTCGATCGAGGCGCTGGCGATCTCGACCAGCAGCCGTTCCTTTCCGTAGACCCGCTCGATGTCCTTTGCGATATCGCTCACGACCTTGCGTTTCGAGCGCGTGCCGATCTTGTGGACCGTCTCGATCAGAAGATCGACCATCGCATCCGTCAACTGCGCCTCGCGAAACAGAAGATAAATCGCATACAGCCCGATCTGCCGCGCAGGCGCGTGCCGGCGCATCTCCGAAGCCTTTTCGCCTCCAACGCGACGAACAATCTGCTCTACCCAAGCCTTGCCGGTCGTCGCGAGAAGATCCTGAGGCAGATCGAGTTTCTGAATGAAGGCGAGTTTCGCCGTCATGCCGAGCATGTTGTCGAGCGAAGCCTGGCCAGCGTCACCTTTCATCGTGTTAAACCCGGTCTGGCCGTCCGGATCGGTGATTGAAGCCTCCAGCAAAGCGACCGTGCTCGCCGAAAGCCGGTCGTGCACGCCGCCCAACCAGCTATCCAGATAGTGCTGTCGTTGCGACCGCGCCAGGCGTTCCAACTCCCTGCGCGAAGGCCCGTAAATACGCCGATCCCGGCACCACAGAAAAACATGCTCGAGCATGGCGCTGACCGACTGCCCACTCGGGCACAACTCGCTCGCCATCCACAACGTCAGCTGTTCCCGATCAGCCCGCTTCAAACGTCGAAAGCCAAGGTGCTGCAAAATCTCCGCGCAATGCCGACGGGCAGTGCGACCGGAGAAATCATAGTGATTCACGGCGTCAGCTTCGAGGCCCAACTGCTCGGCCAGATACAAAACACGATCGGCGGGGAGCGCCGCATGATCCTGCACGAAGAAGCCGTGCGCGGCGAAGAATTTAAGCTGAAGCGCCAGTCCCAGCCGCGCCGGTCCGGGTTTGCCGTTCACAAAATCAGTGTCGGAAAAGCTCAGGCTCCAGCGGCCGATGAAATCCTCGCTCGATATACCCAAACCCATCACGCCACTCCTATAGCCGGAGCGGCACGTCATTCGCCCAAAGTGCAGCCGTCAATCAGTTTGCGCTTGTTCCCACAACGTTCTTCAACTTGGCCAAAATCGCAGCTTCGGGCCGACCGGGCCCTATAAGCGCGCTGATGAAGACGAAGGCGAAAACGCCCACCGCCACGCCGAGCACCAGCAGACCCGTCTGCAACTTGCTCGAGGTGAGATACCGCCAGGCGAACTTGAAACAGTAGATCATGGCTTACCCGGTGCGGCCTTGTCGCCGGGCTTGACCGCGCCTGGGTCGAGAATGACGGCGTCGCCCTCCGACAGACCTTCGGTGACGATGACCCTCTCCGAAGGCCAGTCGCTGAAGCCGATTTCGCGTCGCACCGCGACCCCATTCTCGAGGACAAGAACATGGCTCCGCCCGCCGTCGGTCACAATGGCGCGTCGCGGCAGCGACAGCGCGTTCTCAACCTCGTTGACGATTAGATTCGCGTTCACAGTCAGTCCTACCGGCAGCGAAACCTTCTCGTCAAAAGCGATCTTGATCTCGCGGCCGCCCGTCGCGCTGTCCACCATGGGTGCGGCGAAAACCACCTTGCCACCTTGAACGATGCTGGTACCGACCGGCTTCAGCAGCGCCTTGAGCCCCTCCCGCACATAGGCGGAATAGAGTTCATCGACGTCGGTCTCAACGACGAGATCGCCGGTGTCAGCAATGACAAATAGCTCGGTCTGCAGGTCGACGAGTTGGCCCAGATCGACGCCCCGCGTGACGACGACGCCAGTCATCGGTGAGCGGATCGTGAATTCATCGAGCTGTCTCTGTACCTGGCGCAGCGCGGCCTCGAGTCGGGCCGTTTCTTGCTGGATGCTGGTCAGCCGGAATTCGGCATCCTCCAGTGCCGAACGCGGACTGTTGGGTCCAAGTGCGCGTGCGCGGTCGACGGTGGCCCTAGCCTGGCGCTGCTGCGCCTGCTGGGATTCGAGCGCGGCAGCAGCCTGTTCCACCTGCGAGTTTATGATGGCCGTGTCCAGACTCAAAAGCACTTGGCCGGCCATGACGTGGTCACCCTCGTCCGCATGCACGGAAAGCGCCTTAGCCGAGACGGGCGCGCGCACGGTCACGGAGTTGCGCGCTGCGATGCGACCGTTGACGGCAAGAATTTGGGACACGTGGCCGGATGCTAGAGTCTCCACAGCGACCGTGACGGGTTTCGTTTCCCACGGCCGCTCGATACCGACATAGATTGCCGCCGCCGCGAGAAGCGCGGCGACGAGCAGCCAACGGTTCCTGAGTCTTTCTTGTCGCGCCATTCGCCACGTTCGTCCGGTTCGTCTCGAGTATTCGCTCAAGGGCCCAAAAAGGCAGTACACGTCCTTGCTGCCGCACAACGAATGCGTGTTCTTCTGGCAGGTAGCCAGTTGCTCAACTCGCAGCCAACGCGATCTCGACGAAAGGTGCTACCGCGCGTCAGCGTCTTGACCTGCCGCACGGGGGCGGACGACAGGTACCGTTTGTCCCCGGTACTGCGCGCTAGGGTCGTACCACCTCAGGGTTCAAACGCCAGACCGCAAAATTAAGCGCCGTCGCGAAAGTGACCCACGCTAGATAGGGCACGAGAAGCAACCCGGCTCCAACATGAATTGGGATAAACAGCACGATCGTCGCGACAATGGATAGCCAGACCAGAACGATGTCGAAGAAGCCGAGGTCGGGACGGTGCAGGCCAAAAAAGAGCGGTGTCCATGCGGCGTTGAGCACGAGCTGAAGTGCGTAGACGGTTAGTGCCGCGCCGGCAAATCCCACCTCCCGCCAAACCAGCCAGCCAGAAACGGCGATCATCACATAGAGAACCGTCCAAACCGGAGCGAAAAGCCGGTTCGGCGGGCGCCATGACGGCTTGTTCAAGCGCTCGTACCATTCGCCCGGTCGGAAGAAGGAACCAGTCATAGCCGCAAGGAAGGAAGCGGCGATGAAACCTAGCAGCGGGACCCAGGAATCCGCATCCATCACCACCTACTCCGATTGGATGGCAAACGCAGGGGCGTCGTTACTCGGGCGGAAGCAATCATTCGGTCGTCTTGCCGTCAAAATGCTCTTCCGAAGCGTCAGCGTCGGCCTTGGTCACATGCACCGTGCCGTCGCGATGCTCGGGCGGAGCATAAAGGGTATATAGCCGCAAAGGCTTGTCGCCGGTGTTCTTAATGTTGTGGCGAGCACCGGCCGGCACGATGATCGCGTCGTCGCTTTTGATTTTCGAGGGATTGCCGTCGATCAGCACTTCGCCTTTTCCCTTTTCGACGCGAAAGAACTGATCACGATCCTCGTGCACTTCCTCGCCGATCTCGCCGCCGGGCTTAATCGCCATCAAAACGAGTTGAAGTTTCTTTCCCGTGTAGAGTACCCGGCGGAAGTCGCTGTTTTCCTCGGTCAGTTCTTCGATATCGGCAACAAAGCCCTTCATGGCAATTTCCTCCCGTGAATCTGCGATCCAGCATCCAACCTGTCAAATGAACGTCGAGAGCTTTCCGAAATGTTCCGCCAACAGGTAGTAGACCGTAACCCGGTTCTTCGTGCGATCGCCCTTCATTTTTGCCGCCACAGCCGAAATGGCTTGATCGAGTTCGCTGTCCGGGCTGTTCAAGCCGAGCTTTTTCTTCAGGAAATTATCGCGTACACGCGCGACCTCATCCTTGTCCGAAAAGGAGACTAGCGAAGAATCTCTCTTTTGCAGGGCGATGCCGCAGTGACGCACAATCCCCGCAATCGCCTTTTCGTCTGCGTCGCTCGCGTACTTCTTGACGTCGACGGCCCAATCTTCAGCCATGGATTTATCCCCTCGTCAGCCGGTGTTTCTTTAATTCTACTTCATAACAGAGGATAAATCTCGCCCATCTGCCTTGCGCTCGATCAATTCGAAGAACTCGCTTGCCGATCAATGTGCCCGCGATGCTCCCATCGCGATCGAAGGTGCAATAGCGTTCGGTTCGATGGCGTAACGATCCAAGCGTTGGACCGCCTATAAACGGTCAGGAACACGACCCAGCCGCAATGACGAGCAGGAACATGCGGTTGCTGTCAACGGATTTCACCGAAAAGTGTGTAGGCTGACAGCGAGGGACACGCTTTCCGATATATCGACCCGAAAAGACGGACGAGGATCGGAATCAGCAGCTCACCCCCCAATAACCCTCAATAGCCAAGCGACTACCCAACTCTAAAATCCGCAAGTACCCACAAATTGCAAGCGCTACGCCAACAAGTAATGCCCCGGTTCTTCCTGCGTCATGGCCGAGGGCGGACCACGGTCATACGGACCAGAGAACGGACATCCAATAGAGCGTTTTCAAACGCACGCGCGTCGCGCAGCCGGTCGAAGCCCATGAGGCGAGATCGCTGTCAGCTAACCAATCGACCCCAATCGGCTAGCAAGTTCAGTTAAGGGAACGCCTTGCCTGACAGGCAGAGCCGGGACAACATGGATAAGGCTCATGGCTTGTTTAGTATCCGCTTCCAGTGGCCGAAACCGAAGGCGCCCAGCACCAGCGCCATCCGCTGCTCTACGCCGCCTAGTCGGATCAAGCCTCCAGGCGTGCCGATTGTCGCCCCGCCCGACCGCTTGCGGATAACGCGGGTATGCATGAGAGGCCTGCCCAAACATCGAGATGCCTTCTTGGCCCCAATGACGCGAATCCACTTCCCCGGCATCTCCTTGACTCAAGTCATGGCTTCCGGCTTCGCGAGATCGGAAAGGCAATCGGATGCGGACATACGCCGCTCTCGACCAAGCGACCGAGATGCCTCATGATATCGCATAAAGATCTATAGCAAGACCTCTTCGAGAAGCAGGAGCTGGAAATGATCCTCCCAAACGACACGACAGTAGCCGTCGCCGACGGAAAGAAACTGCGCCTGTTTCGCAACAAGGGCGTCGAGCCTAACATCAGGCTGGTCGCGCTGGACGCTCCGGAGATCGACGCGGACAATACGGGCTCGGGGGCGCGTCACCGGAGCGTTTCGGCCAATCCGGACGACAGGCGGCTGGATGAAGACAATTTCGCTGCTGAGGCAGCCTCCTATCTCAATCACCAGGCGATCACGGGCAGCATTGCGTCGCTATTTGTAATAGCCGACTCGCGGACGCTCGGAGAAATGCGCCGCCATTTTCACGACGCGATCAGGTTGAAGCTCGTTGGTGAACTCGCCAAGGACCTCACCGGGCACACGGTAGCTAAGATCGAGGCCGCGATTGCCAGGGCATGATCGACTCTCAAGCCGCGCTGCGGACGACGAGACCACGGATCGTTGGGGGCAGCCGCCCACGACTGATGTCTTCCATAAAGCTGCCCGATCGACGCTTCCCAAGGCGACGGAGATCAGCGGCAGCGCGGAAGCGCAGTTGGGACGGACTTGCCAAACATGGACAAACGAGGCCACACGCGCGGCACGCTGACAGTGAGCCGTTCAGATTGGTAGACAACACCGTCTTGCTATGCCCGGGTGCCAACGCATGAACAACCAACTGCGATGTGGGCGGGACTGATTGGTTTGACATCGGGCCGTAAGCAGTTGTCTTAGGGATAGAAGAAGGTCATCGTCTTAATCTGTAGAGCTGGATGCGCGGATCACAATTGAGTTGGTTGAAAGTGAGATTTGATGCAAAGACGGTTCACGTTCGACACTCCGGTGATCCTAACGGTGTTGACCGTTCTGGGCATGCTCCTGGCCGTAGCCGCCCTTTGGCCACTCACAGGGGTTGTTGCTGATAGATCCTCGCTCGCCGGGCTTTGCCTCGTCTATCTCGCCGGTGGCCTACCGGCCGCTTGGCGTGCCCTCGAGACCTTGTGGAAGGAGCAAATCGTTGACATCGATCTTCTGATGGTTGTGGCGGCGGTCGCCGCAGCGGCCGTTGGCGCGCCTTTCGAGGGTGCGGTTCTGTTGACCCTGTTCAGCGTTTCCACAACCCTGGAACAACAGGCCCTCGGCCGTGCCCGCCGTGCCGTCGAATCCCTGATGGCGTTGCGGCCGGAAACAGCACTGAGAAAAAAAGCGGATGGCACCGTCGCCGAGGTTCCCGCCATCGAGCTCGAAGTCGGCGACGTCGTGGTGCTGCGACCGGGCGCCCGCGTTCCCGCCGACGGGATCATCAGCAGCGGTCGCGGCTCTCTGGACGAGGCAAGCATCACCGGCGAATCCATGCCTGTGGCAAAGGATCCGGGCGCGCAGGTGTTCGGGGCGACCGTCAATCTGGACGGCGTTCTCGAGGTCGCGGTCACGAAGACCATCGAAGACAGCACCGTCGCCCGCATGATCGCGCTGGTGACGGAAGCGCAGGCAGCCAAAGCCCCTTCGGAACAGTTCAGCGCATGGTTCGGCCAGCGCTATACGGTCGCGGTCATGGCGGGGGCAGCGCTCGCCTTCGCCGCCTTCTACTGGCTCGGGCGCGACTGGGAGGATGCCCTCTATCGATCCGCGACACTGCTGGTCGCCGCCAGCCCCTGCGCCATCGTCATATCGGTTCCCGCGGCGATCCTTTCGGCCTTGTCGGCGGCGGCCCGTGGAGGCGTGCTCTTCAAGGGTGGCGCCGCGCTTGAAACGCTGGCGGCGGTCGACACATTCGCCTTCGACAAGACCGGCACCCTGACCACCGGCAAGGCGGTGGTGACCCGCGTGGTGGCGCTCGACGGCGACGAAGAGGTGTTCCTTTCCCTCCTGGCAGGAATCGAGGCGCAATCCGAACATCACAGCGCGGCCGCCATCAGGCAGGAGGCGGCGCGCCGATCCGTCGTCGCGGCGGACGTGTTGAACGTGAACACCAGGCCGAGCGCCGGCATCGTTGGTGAACACGCAGAAGGCCTGATCTGGGCCGGCAATCCGCGTCTCGTGTCGGAGATGGGAGCCTCGGTCGACGATCCGGCACTCGAGGTCCTCGCAGCAGACAGCCAAACCGTCATCTACCTCGGAAAGGGTTCGACGGTGCTTGGTGCCGTCACCGTTGCTGACGGGGTGCGTCCAACCTCCGCAGCTGCGCTTGCTGCCCTACGGGACAGCGGCGTGAAGCGGATCGTGATGATGACGGGAGACCGTCGGCCGGTTGCCGTCAGGATCGGCCTGGAGCTAGGTCTCCGTCCGGAGGAGATACATGCTGACATGCTGCCCGAGGACAAGGTCCGCATGGTCGGAGAATTCGCGGCTTCGGGTAAGGTCGCGTTCGTTGGAGATGGGGTCAACGATGCGGCCGCGCTGGCACGAGCGGATGTCGGGATCGCCATGGGCGCCGCGGGCTCGGATGTCGCGCTGCAGGCAGCAGATGTTGCGCTGCTTTCGGAGGAAATGGGCCAGCTTGCGGCAGCCCATGACCTGGCACGCCGCACCGCAACAATCATCCGGCAGAATCTGGCTTTCGCGCTGTTTGCCATGGCAGTCTTGGTCACCGGCGGCCTTTTCTTCGACCTCCCCCTGCCGCTTGCAGTCATCGGCCATGAAGGTGGCACCGTGCTTGTCGTCCTGAACGGCCTGCGCCTGCTGGCGGCGCCGATGCGGCAGGATCGCCAGGAGAAGTCCGCGTCGGCAAGCAATTCAGGACATGCCTTGTCCGCGCCCGCTCTTCGACGCCAGTCTTATCGGCGGAAGATTCCGCGGCAAACAGGCTAGGCTTCCGGGCGGCCGCAACGCCATTGCCGCAGCCTCTCCAACCGAACTCGCCACCGCCAGACGCCGCGTTCAGTGCGAAAGCAAGATGGGCATCCGAAGATCGCGCAGCACACCTGCCGTGGCGCCGCCGAGCACGAAGTCCCGCAGCCTGGAATGGCCGTACCCGCCCATGACGAGCAGTTGAGCGTCCAACTCTAGGGCGTGCCGCTGCAAGGTTTCCGCTATGGGGCAGTCCTCGGCCCGGATAGGCGAGAAGCTGGCCTTCACGCCTGCCTGCCGGAGACCTTCTGCAAGACGGTCGCCCGCTGCTTTGTCTGCCAACGGTTTCTCATCCGTCACCGTGATGACATGCATCTCCTCGGCGCGTTCCAGCAGACGGGTCGCATCCGCAAGAGCCCGCGCAGCCACCCGGCTGCCGTCCCAGGCGATCGCGATGCGGCTGATCCCGCTAGCCTCTGCACCTTCGGGCACGATGATCGTCGGACGTCCCGAGCCGAAAATCACTGCCTCCGCCAGCATCTGAATTCCCGGGTTTCCGGAACTCCAGCCAACCAGTGCGAGATCGAAGTAGCGCGCCTCGTATGCGGCGACTTCGCCAAGAAGCGCAGGCGCGGCCTTTAGCGTTCCGACGGTCACCGGCAGTCCGCTTGCCTCGGCTTTCCCGCGGGCGATATCCATGAGCTTTGCTCCTGCCTGTGCGCTCAGTGTCTCCGCGTTGCGGATGACCTCCGGCAGGTTCATCAATACGCGGGAAAGCGCGCGGGTGACCGGAGGGATATCCGCCTCCAGAGCGACCACGTGCAGTTCCGCGCTGGCCAGACTCGCCAGCGCGGCAGCATTGCGGATGGAAGCCTCGCTGCTCGCGTCCGGATAGGTAAGGAGAGGCAGGAAAGAGCGGATCTTCATGTTGACGGTCCTTCTTCGGCTATCTTTGGCTTCAGCGGACAACGAGCACGGGCACGGGGCTATGGGCAAGCACTTCCGCAGTCTGGCTTCCCAGCAACATCCGGCCAAGTCCACGCCGGCCATGCGAGGACATGACGATCAGACTGCAACCCTGCGTTCGGGCTGTTTCCACAATCGCCTCGGCAGGCCGCGAGTTCGGTACGTACAGGATCGATGCTTCGACACCGAGTTTGGTGGCGGCTTCCTTCACGCCGGCGAGCAACTTGTCCGCGAGATCCTTCTGTCCCTCTTCGTAGCCGGAGATATCAATCGGTAGCGGCGCCCATCCAGCCGACGAAGCCGCCGCGTAGTAGGGGAACGGCTCCGTGACGGTGATGACGGTAACCCGCGCGGCGAGGCTCTTGGCAAGCGAAAGCCCATGGTCCACCCCCTTCTGCGCGACTTCGGATCCATCGGTCGAGATCAGGATGTGTTTGTACATGCTACGTCCTCCGTGGTGTCCCAGCGGCAGGGCTGGGCAATATCGCCGCCTAGGCGTCCACGAGCCATGATAAGCGCCTGCGCTGCGATAGTCGTTGTCGAGGCGCAACCAGAAGCTTGAAATGACAGCGAGACATCCATAGGCCTGTCGGCATACTAGAACGCAACGCGACGGAAAGCAGCAGGGAACGGGATGCTAGTACTTGTTCTAAACGCGGGGAGCTCGAGCCTGAAGTTCGGCGTCTTCAGTGCAGGTGATGACACACGCGAGGTGTTCAAGGGTTCCTACGAACGCTTCCAGAACGGAAGCTGCGAATACCGCTTCCGGCACGGCGAGACGGACGAACGCGGCGCGGCGGCGTTCGCCAGTCCCAGCGACGCGCTGAAGGGCGTACCGGACGCGCTGAAGCGGTTTGACCTGGACTCGATCGATGCGATTGGACACCGGATCGTTCATGGCGGCTCACGATTCTCCGCGCCGACGCTGCTCGACGACGAAACGGTCGAGGCCATCGCGGCGTTGACGCCGCTTGCTCCCCTGCACAATCCGGCAAACCTGGAAGCCGTTCGGCTATGCCGCGGGCTGTGGCCGAACCTGCCTCAGGTCGCGGTGTTCGACACGGCCTTCCACCTGACTAATCCTCCCTCCGCAACGACCTACGCCGTGCCGGCGGCCTGGCGGGAGGCGGGGTTGCGCCGATACGGCTTCCATGGGACGTCCCACAAATACGTGGCAATGCGGGCGGCGCTGGAGATCGGCCGGCCGATTTCCGATCTCCAGCTTGTCAGCGTCCATCTCGGCAACGGAGCCAGCGTCTGCGCCGTCAACCGCGGGCAGAGCATGGACAGTTCGATGGGGATGACACCGCTCGAAGGGCTGGTGATGGGGACGCGCTCCGGAGACGTTGACCCGGGCGCATTCGGCTTCCTGTCCCGCAGGCTGGGGCTGTCCGTGCAGGACATCGAGGACGCTCTTTACGAAGACAGCGGGCTGAAGGGGCTGGCAGGCTCGTCTGACATGCGCGACATCGAGGACAGGGCTGCCAAGGGCGACCCCCAGGCCCAGTTGGCAATCGAGATCTACGCATACCGCGCCAGGAAATATGTAGGTGCCTACGCGGCCGCCATGGGCGGACTAGACGCGGTCGTCTTCACCGGGGGCATCGGCGAGAACTCTCCCTCGATGCGCCGACGCATTTGCGACGGGCTGGATTTCATGGGCCTGCAGCTCGACCATGACCGCAACATGGCCGTGAACCTGTCGCACCGTGCAGCGCCACAGATCCAGGCCTACGGTTCGCGGGTCCGCGTCTTCGTCACCGAGACAGCCGAGCAGTTGATGATCGCGCGCGAGACGGCGGCAGCACTCGCGGGCGGCAGGTCCGGTGGGGAGCTACGTCTGCCGATTGCGGTGTCGGCCAGGCACGTCCACCTGTCCCGCGAGGCGGTGGATGATTTGTTCGGCAAGGGCTACATGCTCGATCAGGCGATACGGCTGCGACAGCCGGGACACTGGGCTGCAGGGGAACGGGTAACACTCGTCGGGCCCAAGGGAAGACTGGAGCGCGTCGCGATCCTCGGACCGTTGCGGGAGCGTACGCAGATCGAGGTATCCCGCACCGACAGTTTTGCGCTCGGCATCGACGTGCCCGTGCGCGACAGCGGCGAGCTGGAGGGAACACCGCAGGTGACGATCCTGGGGCCGGCGGGAAGCATCGCCACGGACGGGCTGATTATCGCAGCCAGGCACATCCACGCGAATCCTGCCGATGCCGCGCGGCTAGGCATTCAGGACGGCGACTATGTCGACATAAGTGTGGGCGACGAGGATCGCAGCCTTACCTTCGGCCGGACCCTGGTCCGCGTGGGCGCCAACGCGTTCACCGAAGTACACATCGATACCGACGAGGCCAACGCGGCCGGGATAGAGGCGGCAGGGACCGGTGAACTGGTTCACATCTGAACCGATGACCGCGTTTCTTGCCGATATCCGCGGTCCGACAACGCACAAGTAGTACAACAAGGCTCGGTGCGGTTGCGCGCCAGCACTGCGACGGCACCGGTGGTATTGGGACCGGAGGCTCACTCCTGGTCTGCCTCCAAGGCTCGCCGTAGGCGACGGATGATGACCGCGCGGCTTTTTTCGTCGGCGGCAGCAGTCACGGTTTCGCTGACCTCGATCAGGAATTTGGACAGGTCATTGTGCCAGTCCAGCCGGGCGACGCTCTCGGGCTTCAGACGAAGTGGCTTGTTCAAGTCAACCTGTCGCGCGCCCTTCTGTCCGATCTGGAATGCGTCGTCGATCAACGGGAGGATTACAGAGATTTCCGGCAGGGCGGCCCCTAACCGGCCCTTCAGCCCATTCAGGCCATCTTCCTCGCCATGGGTCAGGAAGATTGCATGCCTTACCGGAACGCGGTCCTTAACCCAGGACACCAGTTCGCTGGCATCCGCGTGGCCCGAATAGAGGTCAAACTGGCTGATGCGGGCTCTCACCTTGATCTCCTCACCCTGGATGCGCACGCGCGAAGCGCCATCCACAAGCAACCGTCCGAGCGTCCCTTGCGCCTGGAAGCCTGCCATGAGGATTGAGGCGTTTCTCTTCCAGAGATTCGCTTTCAGGTGGTGACGGATCCGCCCGGCATCGCACATGCCACTGGCGGCGATGACCACGTAGTGTCCGTTAAGCTTGTTGATCGCCTTGCTCTGATCGACGGTTTCCGTGAAGCGCACATTCTTCGAGGCCAGAGCGCGTTTCAGGATATCCCCGTCGTGTATCTCTCCGGCGTGTTTCCCGAAAACAGCGCTTGCTCGGGTTGCAAGCGGTGAATCCACGAAAATGGAGAGATTCTCGGGAATGTCGCTGTTCTGCGCGAGCAGGAACAGATCTACGAGCAGTTCCTGAGTCCGCTCGACCGCGAAGGACGGGATGATCAAGGGGCCGTTGACCTTGGCGGCGTGCATGACTTCCTGGCCGAGGAGGCGCCTGCGCTCATCACGGGTGACGTCGGGTCGATCGCGGTCCCCGTAGGTGGCCTCGCAGATGAGAAAGTCGATGTCGCGCGGACCTTCCGGATCAGCCTGCAGGAGCTTTTGGCCGGGGCCGATGTCGCCCGAAAAGAGAATGCGAAGCGGGGGCTCACCTTGCTCGGAGGCCACTTCAATCTCGACCGAACTCGATCCCAGCATATGGCCGGCGTTCCAGAAGCGGGCGCGCACCCCATTCATGATTGTCGTCCAGGCAGCGTATTCGACCGAACGAAACTGCAGCAGGCATGCAGCCACATCCGACAGTGAGTAGATCGGGGAGACCGTCGGACGCCCCCGCTGGGCGTTGCGTCGATTGAGGTTCTCGACCTCCATCTCCTGGATGTGAGCCGAATCCGGAAGCATGACGGAACAAAGGTCAATCGTAGCAGGCGTTGCGTGGATCGGCCCTGTAAAGCCCTTCTTCAAGAGTTTTGGAAGCAGGCCGCTGTGGTCGATATGGGCGTGCGTGAGAATGACTGCGTCCACCGTGGCGGGGTCGAACGGGAACTCGCCATAGTTCAGCGCCTTCTCCGACTTCGAGCCCTGAAACATTCCGCAGTCGATGAGAAGCCGCCGGTCGCCCACCTCAAGCTCGTAACAGGAGCCGGTCACGCCATGCGCGGCGCCGTGGAAGCTCAGCGTTAGTTCCATGTCAGTTTCCCGCCTTTGCTTCAGTCGTGGGAGGCCAGTTCCAGTCCCGGATCTGTGGCATGTCCTCGCCGTGCTCGCGGATATAGCGAGAATGCTCCTCGAGCGAATGCTCGCAGGTATCGATCACCCGGTTGCCGTCGGCGCCAAGGTCCTTCAGACGCCTCACCGCGGCCATTGCCAGATGGAAGCGGTCGATCTCGTTCATGACCGCCATGTCAAAGGGCGTGGTCGTGGTGCCTTCCTCCTGAAAGCCGTGAACGTGGAAGTTGTGGTGATTGGTCCGCTTATAGGTCAGTCGGTGAATGAGGTAGGGATAACCGTGGTAGGCGAAGATCACGGGCTTAGCCTTGGTAAAGAGCGCGTCAAATTCCTCGTCCGTGAATCCGTGCGGGTGGGTCGTGTGCGATTGCAGGGTCATCAGGTCGACGACATTGACCACTCTGATGCGAAGACCGGGCAACTCGCGGCGGAGCAGATCGACTGCCGCGAGTGTCTCCAGTGTCGGCACGTCGCCGCAGCAGGCCATCACCACGTCAGGCTGTTCGTCGGCCGGGCATGTGCACGCCCATTTCCAAATCCCGGCGCCCGCCTCGCAATGGCGTTCCGCCTGCTCGGCTGTGAGCCATTGCGGCTGAGGCTGCTTGCCGGCCGTGATCACGTTGATCCGGTTCCAGGTCCTCAGGCAGTGGTCGGTGACCCACAGCAGCGTGTTGGCATCCGGCGGAAAATAGAGGCGGACAGTGTCGGCCTTCTTGTTGGCGACGAAGTCGGCGAACCCCGGATCCTGGTGGCTGAAGCCGTTGTGGTCCTGCCGCCAGACGTGGGACGTCAGGAGATAGTTCAGTGATGCGATGGGCTTGCGCCAGGGCAGTTCCGCCGTGACCTTCAGCCACTTGGCGTGCTGATTGACCATGGAATCGACGATGTGAATGAAAGCTTCGTAGCAGGAGAACAGGCCGTGCCGCCCGGTCAGCAGATAGCCCTCCAGCCATCCCTGGCAGAGATGTTCCGATAGAATCTCCATGACCCGGCCCTCGCGCGCCAGGTGCACATCATAGGGTTCGATCGTCTCCATCCAGACCCGATCCGTGACCTCGAAGACGGCATCGAGCCTGTTCGAGGCGGTTTCGTCCGGACCCATGAGACGGAAATTCCGGGCCTCGGCATTGAGGCTTATCACCTCGCGCAGATAGGCGCCCATGAAGCGGGTCGTCTCGGCGATGGTTTCGCCTGGTCGATGGACATCGACGGCGAGGCTCTTCCAGTCCGGCAGGACGAGGTCCTTCTTCAACACTCCGCCATTGGCATGCGGCAGCGCTCCCATGCGCTTGTCACCGTCGGGAGCAAGCAAAGCGAGTTCCGGCAGGAGGCGACCGTCGCCATCGAACAACTCCTGCGGTCGATAACTGCGCAGCCAGTCTTCGAGGATCTGGCGGTGGGCGGCATCACCCCGCGCGTTGGATACCGGGACCTGGTGCGATCGCCAGAAGTCCTCAACCTTCTTCCCGTCGACTTCCTTCGGTCCGGTCCAGCCTTTCGGGCTGCGCAGGACAATCATGGGCCAGCGCGGCCGCTCGCCGGACCAGTCTTCAGCGCGGGCCTGCAGCTGGATCTCGCGGATACTGTCCATCGCCCTGTCCAGGGTATCAGCCATGGCCCGGTGCATCGGAACAGGGTCCTGACCCTCGACGAACAGCGGTTCGTAGCCGTAGCCCCGGAAGAGGTCCCGGAGTTCCGCGTCCGCCATCCGCGCCAGCAAGGTCGGGTTCGCGATCTTGTAACCGTTGAGGTGGAGGATCGGCAGAACCGCGCCGTCCACCTTTGGGTTGAGGAACTTGTTGGAGTGCCAGGCTGCCGCCAGCGGTCCCGTCTCCGCCTCCCCGTCGCCGACGACACAGGCCACGATGAGGTCGGGGTTGTCGAAAGCGGCGCCGAAGGCATGGACAAGCGCGTAGCCGAGTTCGCCGCCTTCGTGGATCGAACCCGGCGTCTCGGGGGCGACATGGCTGGGTATACCGCCAGGAAACGAAAATTGGCGGAACAGTTTCCGCAGTCCGGCCTCGTCCTGCGAGATGTCCGGATAGATCTCGCTGTAGGAGCCTTCAAGATAGGTATTCGCCACCATCGCGGGTCCGCCGTGGCCGGGCCCGCAGATGTAGAGGACGTCCGTATCCCTTTCCTTGATGACGCGGTTCAGATGCACGTAGATAAAGTTCAGGCCAGGTGTCGTTCCCCAGTGGCCGAGGAGCCGTGGCTTAACGTGTTCGGCCGCAAGAGGCTCTCGAAGTAGGGGATTGCCCATCAGGTAGATTTGGCCGACAGATACGTAGTTGGCGGCTCGCCAGTAGCGGTCAATTAGACCGAGTTGGGTGTCACTTACGTCTGCCATCCTGAAGTCACTCCACGCTCGCATACCGACCAGTAATTAGGCCATCGCTTCCGACCCTAAGGTAAGCTTTGTCCCACGTTCATCTTGCTGGGTACGTCCGTCGACCTCCTGTACGCTGCGTGTCGATTACTTGGACAACAGCTCAAGGACGTGCGACGTCTGAGATACCGCTGCGATTTCTCCGAGCGTTGATCGAAATCAACACAGGAAGCTTATCAAGGTGATTGTCAATGAACAGGTAGAACTCTTTCGTGCTACGAGACTGAAATCACGATCAGGGAGCTAGGTCAGTGTCCGAAAGGTTGGTCAAAATAGTCGGAATGGCAATTCTTGTCGGGCTTGTCGCAACGTCGGCCGGGGCAGACAACATTGCCGAGGGAAAGGCGCTGGTGGAACTCAACTGCGCGCGCTGCCATGCCGTGGATCGAACCAGCGAGAGCAGTCATTCCGACGCCCCACCATTCAGGACGCTTTCGCAGCGCTACCCCATTGATGCGCTCGAGGAAGCATTTGCCGAAGGCATCTCCACGGGGCATCCCGACATGCCCGAATTCGTTGCAACACCGGAACAGATCCAGGCTATCCTTGCCTATATCAGCAGCCTCGGCGACTGAAGCTCGGCCGCCCAGGCCTCAATGCAGGAGCGATAGCGCTGCAAAACGATAGAACTGGAAGGACATGGCCTTGGAATCATGCCGTCTGCGAAGCCTCCTTGTTGGCGTAGATGCGGATAGCTCCGCGTCAGCTCCGGCGTTGACCCGTGCAATGGACATGGCCTTGGCTTACCGATCGACGCTCACGGTCTACGTGTTCGCTCCAGACTTGCTGCAGCCATTCCCGCTGACGCTTGGCTCCTCCTCGATCTGGATTGAACAAGAGGAGGACAGGATCGAACAGGCCTCTGAAGAGGCCGCGCGGTCGGTTCGCCAGCTTGCAGCTGAAAAGGACGTGGCTGTGGCGCTTGAACATGCCCACTCGCCCTTCGAAGGGCGCTACCAGCGCTTCATCGCATTGGCACGTGTTCATGATCTGACAATCCTTCCGGCGGCCGAGCCATCACGCTCTTGGGCCCGTCCGGCGATCGAGCACGCGATCTTCGACACTGGCCGACCCGTGCTTGTAACCCAGAAAGGGCGTCGGCCAATAGCAGCCAAGGTGGCCATCGCCTGGGACGGGAGTGCAAGAGCCGCGCGCGCGGTTCGTGACAGCATCGACTTGTTGATGATGGCCGATCAGGTCAGCATCGCGACGGTTCTGGACACCAAGGGATCGGAGGGACTGCAATCAGCCGATGAGCTAGGCAACTATCTCAGGCTCTACGGCATTGAGCCCAAAATCGCGGTGGTCGCGAATCCGCCGGGCGACGACGAGGGCGAGCCGATACGCTCGTTTCTTGCCAGCGAGCAGATGGAACTTCTGGTCATGGGTGCATTCGTGCATTCGCGTCTGCGTCAAACGGTATGGGGCGGGATGACCCGCTCGATACTCGAAAACTGTCCCGTTCCTGTGATGATGTCCTATTAGGCCGGAATCGGTTCAAGCTAATCGTTCAACTGATTAGAGCGGTTCACGGATTTATAGAATCGTGTGGATTCCCTGCTTGAAGGATTTGTGATTCAAGTGGCTGGGCAGGAGGCCAGCATCTTATGACGGCACCTCTTTCCAACGACCTGCGGAAGCGTGTTGTGGCGGCGGTTGGTTCCGGTGATAGCTGCCGGACGGTGGCCGCCCGGTTCGGTGTTGCGGTTTCTTCGGTGGTAAATTGGTCTCAGCTCTCTAGCGCTCGCGATCAAAGGTCAGTTGTTGGTCCGATGCCCGCCGCCAGCATCGCTCACACGGCCTGACCGACCAGCGCGCCGATTCCTGCGGTGAGCCCCATCGCCAAGGCCCCCCAGAAAGTGACCCGCCATGTGGCCCGCATGACGTTGGCTCCGCCCGCCTTTGCGCCGATGGCTCCCAAGAACGCTAGAAACAGCAGCGAGGCGGCCGACACCGCCCAGACCAACGAAGCGGCCGGCGCCAGAAGCACCATGGCCAGCGGCATCGCCGCGCCGACGGCGAAGGTCGCCGCCGACGTCAATGCCGCCTGGATAGGACGGGCCGTTGTCGCCTCGGAGAGTCCGAGCTCATCCCTTGCGTGGGCGCCAAGTGCATCCCTGGCCATCAGCTGTGCGGCAACCTGCTGGGCAAGCTCATCCGACAAACCGCGTCCGACGTAAATCTGCGCGAGTTCATTCTTCTCAAATTCAGGCTGTGTTTCCAGTTCCATCCGTTCGCGAGCGAGGTCGGCTTGCTCTGTGTCCGACTGCGAACTCACAGACACATACTCGCCTGCCGCCATCGACATTGATCCGGCGACCAGCCCGGCGATTCCCGCGACTAGGATCTCCGAAGTCCCCTGTGCCGCGGCGGCAACGCCGACGATGAGGCTAGCCGTGGAAACTATGCCGTCATTTGCGCCGAGCACGGCCGCCCGCAACCATCCGATCCGCGAGACGAGATGCTTCTCTGTGTGCAGCCTGCTCATGCGACCGATACCAACATCAGTTCTTCGGGGTTGGCCAAGAACTCGCACCGCAACGTAACCGCCAAAGGAAATTGCCGCGATGACAACCGTGAAGAACCAGATTTCGAACGGGTTCAAGCCGCCCCAGGGATCGATCGCCCGATCGGGCAGCAACGGCAAGACAATGGCCGTCATGACAGCGAGGATCATTGCCGAGCGGAGTTCGATCCAAGTCAGGCGCCGCAGCAAATCGTGCAGCACCTCCCGGCTGGCGAGGACGGCGGCGAGTGCCGCGCCGCCGGCAGCGGCAGTACGCGTGTCACCGACCACGGCCAGCGCGCCGAGGGCAAAGACGATCAGGCCAGCCACGACGCCCGTCACGCTGAAGTTCTGGTCGTGCTCGGCTTCGCGCGCCGAGAACCACGCGAAGATCGCGGCAAAGCCGAGGAAGCCAGCGATCAGCACCCCGGAGCCTAGCGCCTCGGAGAGCGCAGCAAAGATTCCACCGAGCAAACCAACCAGCCCAAACGTCCGGAGACCAGCTGTCGTTTTGCATTTAACCGTAAGATTCCGCCCCTAACAGTTTCAACAAGATAGCCTGGCACTTAATTTGAGACTTGGCACTTAACTTGAGATTCCATCTTGGATTTTGGCACTTAATGTGAGATTCGTTCGTCGACGCAATCGACGGTGTTTCTGCATGACTGATCCATTCCCTGATGAGGTTGACGAAGCGCTTTGGGATGAGGCGTGTCGACGAGCCGAGGCCATCCGAGGATTTCTGATACGTCGATCAGGCAAGGTTGCAGCCGGGGATATGACACTTCTGGCTGCCGAACTAGAAGTCAGTCGGGCAACTGCATTCCGTCTTACCAAGCTATTTCGAGCTGGAGGAACGGTAATGTCTCTCGTGGAGCGCAAACCCGGCCGGCCTGACGGTCGCAGGATGCTCGACGACAGCCGCTTCCATGATTGATGCGAAGCATGAGAAGTCGATCCGTCTGGTGCCTCGGTTTAATGAACGGAGCGACTGAGAACCCGATGGGGATAGGCAGCTTTGAATTGCGATATCATGGTGCACGCTTGCTGCAGGACACGCTCGGCCGCCTCTGGATTGTCGCGTGCAAGTTCGTCTGCATTGACCCGTATTGCTTTTGCCATATTCGCAGACATCACGGCAAAGCGCCCTTCGCCATAGACGAGTGCCTCCTGTGAGGCAGTCTCAAGCCACCGGGCGAAGTCCACGATGATCTCCTCCCTTTCCGGGACGCTCGCACTCTTGATGATTTTGATGCTCTCTTCCATTTGGTTTCACTCCATACACACGTGGTCAAGCGACAGGGCTCATCAAGCCCTGATCGCCGGGTGAGCTAGGAAGTGAAAAAATCAAATTCAAGATTCACTGCAGCTTGAATTCACCATCGACGCGCCGCCATTCGTTGGGGCCGATCGGTCGCTGATGACTGTAGCGAACCGAGTGCAGCGGCCCGTCGAGAGACGACTGCCAGAAATCGAGGAATTTACGCATTTCGGGGAAATCCGGAGCCAGGTCGTAGTCCTGCCAGACATAGCTCTGCAGGACGGTTTCGAAATCGGGAATGCGATAGAGGATATGCGCTGTGGTAAGGCCATAACCATTGAGCTGGCGCTCAAGATCCGATGAGAACTGCATGCTTCATCTCCTTTTCATGACAGGCAGAAGGATGACGCAAGTCTGCTGCGGCATCAATAATTTTTCAACTCGCTGCCTCGATTATCGTTCCTTTCCAGCGTGTTAGCAGCCGACAAGCGCGAGTGCTAATTTTTCTGCGGAACCCTCTTGAAATCGGAAAATCTCGAAAATAAATTTTCGCGCGAAGCGCTCAAAGAGGCTTCGCACCCCGCCCGGACCGGTCATCCGGTTCGGCGCGGGGATCAACGTCATCTTGTTTGTCCATGGAGGAAAACATGTCGTTTAGACCGCTGCATGATCGCATTCTCGTCCGCCGGGTCGAATCCGAACAAAAGACCAAGGGCGGCATCATCATCCCTGATACCGCCAAGGAAAAGCCGCAGGAAGGCGAAGTCATCGCCGTCGGCTCCGGCGCCCGGAACGACGCTGGCCAGGTCCAGGCGCTCGACGTCAAGGCCGGCGATCGCATCCTGTTTGGCAAATGGTCAGGCACCGAGATCAAGATCAACGGCGAAGACCTGCTGATCATGAAGGAAAGCGACGTCATGGGCATCATCGAAGCCCAGGCCGAACAGAAGCAGGCCGCGTAAGGCCGCGCGTACATCAGTCAAAAAGCTGCCTATTGAAGGAGTGAACAAATGGCTGCAAAAGAAGTCAAATTCAACACCGATGCCCGCGAACGCATGCTGCGTGGGGTCGACGTTCTCGCTAACGCGGTGAAAGTTACACTCGGCCCGAAAGGCCGCAACGTCGTGATCGACAAGTCCTTCGGCGCGCCCCGCATCACCAAGGACGGTGTCTCGGTCGCCAAGGAAATCGAACTGGAAGATAAGTTCGAAAACATGGGCGCCCAGATGCTGCGCGAGGTGGCGTCGAAGACCAACGATCTCGCCGGCGATGGCACCACCACCGCGACGGTCCTTGCCCAGGCGATCGTCAAGGAAGGCGCCAAGGCGGTTGCGTCGGGCATGAACCCGATGGACCTGAAGCGTGGGATCGACATCGCTGTTGACGCGGTGGTCAAGGAACTGAAGGCGAACGCTCGCAAGATCACCAGCAATTCCGAAATCGCGCAGGTCGGTACCATCTCGGCCAACGGCGACAAGGAGATCGGTAAGTATCTTGCCGAAGCCATGGAAAAGGTCGGCAACGAAGGCGTCATCACCGTCGAGGAAGCTAAGACCGCCGAGACAGAGCTGGAAGTCGTCGAAGGCATGCAGTTCGACCGCGGCTATCTCAGCCCCTACTTCGTGACCAATCAGGACAAGATGCGGGTCGAGCTCGAAGAGCCCTACATCCTCATCCACGAGAAGAAGCTCTCCAACCTCCAGGCGATGCTGCCGGTGCTGGAAGCCGTGGTGAAGTCCGGCAAACCTCTGCTGATAATCGCCGAGGACGTGGAAGGCGAGGCGCTCGCGACACTCGTCGTCAACAAGCTGCGTGGCGGCCTGAAGATCGCGGCCGTCAAGGCCCCGGGCTTCGGCGATCGCCGCAAGGCCATGCTGGAAGACATCGCTGTCCTTACGGGTGGCACGGTCATTTCCGAAGACGTTGGCATCAAGCTGGAGAACGTCACGCTGAACATGCTGGGTCGCGCCAAGAAGGTAGCGATCGAGAAAGAAAACACCACCATCATCGATGGTGTCGGCTCCAAGGGCGAGATCGATGGTCGCGTCGCGCAGATCCGCGCCCAGATCGAGGAGACCACCTCAGACTACGACCGTGAGAAGCTGCAGGAACGTCTTGCCAAGCTCGCCGGCGGCGTTGCTGTCATTCGTGTCGGCGGATCGACCGAAATCGAGGTGAAAGAGAAGAAGGACCGCGTCGATGACGCGCTTCATGCAACCCGCGCAGCCGTCGAAGAAGGAATCCTGCCGGGCGGCGGTGTTGCCTTGCTACGTGCGGTCAAGGCCCTGGATGGTCTCCCGACTGCCAACGACGATCAGCGGGTTGGCATCGACATTGTCCGCCGGGCGATCGAAGCGCCTGTGCGGCAGATCGCCGAAAATGCCGGAGCCGAAGGCTCGATCATCGTCGGCAAGCTGCGCGAAAAGACTGACCTTTCCTTCGGCTGGAACGCCCAGACTGGTGAGTATGGTGATCTCTACGCTCAGGGCGTCATTGACCCGGCAAAGGTCGTTCGCACTGCACTGCAGGATGCAGCCTCGGTCGCCGGCCTGCTGGTCACGACAGAAGCGATGATCGCAGAGAAGCCGAAGAAGGACGCCGCGCCGGCCCTGCCCGCTGGCGCCGGCATGGACTTCTAATTAGATGAGCGTGGCCCGCCCCATCCGCCGGGGCGGGCCACATCTAAAGAGCTTTTCCCCGCTCGCCGCGGCTACAAGAATAACGCCGTTTGAGAGCTCAGCAACCGCTTCGTCAAGGGGCCTGTCCCGCTATTGGCGACCTTCAATCGAGGATCCGCGCCTTCGCGCAACGGATCGCTGCACTCCGGCAATCAGGCGACCTTCAGCGTCGTGGGGACGCCACGATTGAGAGAATTCGCTACCGTGTAGATCGACCACGCATGATCGATCAATATCTTTGGATCGGAACCATCCAATGTCGTGCATCTCACGGATAGGACGGCGTTGGTGGCGACAAGAGGCACGCCGTCCAGCTCCAGCTGTACCGTTACGGCTATCTCTCCCAATCTCAACGCCGAGATCATGGGCAACATATCGGAGGTCGTTACAGTAGCAACCGCCGACCGCCAAAGCGAGTAACTGCCCGCCGTTGAAGCCGAGGCCCGAACCACCGGCCTTGCCCTCCGGCCTATCGATCACGATGGTATGGCCTCCGGCCCAACCCACTGCGGCTTCCGTGCCGACGACATTCCGCAACTCGACGATCGACTGAACCATGCCTTAACTCCGTCCGTGTGGTTTCATCGCAGACTCCTGGCTTAAGCGGACGGAGTCAAGCGGGATCATCATTGACTGATGCCGATGTCGCGAGCTTTCTATCGTCGTGAACACCAGGAGCTTGAAGCGGGGCATATTTCGGGGCTACTTTCAGCAATCTTCCATAAACCTCGTTCACTAGGCAATGTTTGAAGCAAACGCTGTACAGGTCAAAGTTTCCATCGATGAGATCGAGCCGGACAGCTGGCGCCGTCTTATCCTGCCGGCCCATTGGCACCTGGAGCACCTTCATCTCGGGATCCAGGCCGCATTCAACCGGTGGAACTATCATCTCTATGAATTCTGGATTGGCGGCCTGCGTCTGCCGGCACCGGGTTACTGACGCCCCTATTGATCAAGCGTTCTCAACTGAACCGTACTGAAAGTCACACAGCCTCAGGATGCCGTAAGTCAGGTCAATGTCACTCCGGACTGCTCAGCGTAGGCCGCGAGCAACTGATCCTGAGCGCTTTCGTCGTGCACGAGATCATTGATGCGGGTCTCAAGTTGCTGGTGGAAGAGGTACTCGCCGGTAATGTCACTACCGGGTTCGACGCCTTCGGCTAGCCACACCTGAGTCATGTAACCGGCGCGCAGGTCGTCCCGGCTGTACGGCCCGTCTAGGAGGGCCATCCACGTGGGAATCCAGCCGGGATTGACCGCATTGGCCCGACACTTGGGCCGGAGTCGGGCGACGGCCATCGCGATCATAGCCATGTGCAGCTTGCTGTCCGGGTAGCTGATGCCGCCGCCAGAACGGACCTCCTCGAGACTGAGGCCGCCGTCGAGGTGTTGGTTAGAAGAAAGATATGACAGCTGCTTGGGCGGTGTGACGAGCGCGGTGAGGAGGTACGGCGACAGCGAGTTGGCATTGAGGAGCTCGGGGCCGGACGAGCGGTACTCGGCGGCGTTATGGATGATTACGTCGAACTCTCCGAGGGCATTGATCTGCTCCACAAGTGCTCGGGTCTGGTCGAGATGACGGAGATCGCCGATTACAACCTCCGCAAGCTGCGGCAGGTCGCGTCGAACGTCGGCGGCGCGTTGGGCATCGCGGGCGTGGGCGACGACCGTGTGGCCGCGCTTCAAAAGGTAGGCGGCGACAAGCTGGCCGGCGCCGGCGGTTGAGCCGGTAATGAGTGCGCGCTTCGGCTCGCCCTCAAGTGGCCGGACATTCCGGTCGATGCGAACGAGCTCGTCAGCAACCTCCTGCGTGTTGTACACACCGACTCCGTAGATTTCTCCCTGTGGCTGGGGACGGGTGCTTACCGGTTCGAGCGAGATGTTCGGAGAAATTCTCGGTGACGCTTCTGCCCTATTACGAGGTGCGAGCGCGCCGATGGCAACTGTGATTCCGGAAAGGAGAAGAGACCGTCGTGTAGGTTCGGTAGTGTGCATGCTGTTCTTCCTCGAATCTTTGGAATCTAGCTGTGAGGCTGTGAATGAGGTACCCGTCGTTCTGAACGGCGACTACAACGAAGGCGGCCTGTTACTGCTTCGACCGAGCGACACCGAGGCCGCGTGCCGGTGCCTTCGTGCCGTTGTTCAGTCCCACGATAGATAGGGCTGCGGCGCGCCCTAGGCTGATCGCTTTGGTTCGGTCAGTCGTTCAGGCGCTGACCCGTCTGTTCAGGGTGATCGAAGGGCCGAACGTCAGGAGCGGACCGAGGTCTTTCATGACCTCGGCGACATGCGGATTGGCGGCGTGAGCGTCCACGGCGTCCTGGTTCGTCCATCCGTCGAGAATGAAGAACGTGTTGGAGTCGTCGATCTTCTGGTGAAGGTCGTAGTAGATGCATCCCTCCTCCATGCGGGCCGGCTCCACGAACATGAGGATCAATTCCCTGACCCGTTCGCGGTTGGCGCTCTCGCACCGGAGTTCGCAGATGATGTGGCGCTCTTCGGATTTGTCCGCGGCCATGATCAGTTCCTGCCTGCGTAGACGCGCGTCATGCCACCGTCGACGACGAGATCGATCCCCGTGATGTACTTGCTGGAGTCGGACGCTAGGAAAACGAGGGCCCCGGCGATGTCCTCGGCAGTACCGACGCGGCCGGCCGGGATTTCCGTCGCAACGCGGGTGGCATACGCGGCGATATCGTCGTCACTGAGTTTCTGGACGTGACTGTAACCTTCGGTCGGCACCACGCCGGGACTGATCGTGTTGACGCGAATCCTGCGATGCTTGAGATCGGTGGTCCAGCTTCGTGCGAGCGAGCGGACCGCTGCCTTAGTCGAGGCGTAGACGGCGAAACCGGGTAGGCCCATGTCGGCCGTGATCGAGGCGTTGAGGACAACCGACGCGCCGTCGCGGAGCACCGGGAGAAGGCTCTGGACCGTGAGGACGACGCCCTTGATGTTGACGCTCAGCTCCCGGTCGATCTGTTCCTCAGTGAGTTCCTCCAGCGGCGTCGCGTGTCCGCCGCCGGCGTTGGCGAAAAGAATGTCGAGCCGGCCGTGGGCGCCCTTGATGGTGTCGGCCACCCGCAGCATGTCGGCCTTACTGGCGGCGTCTGCCCGGATCGCCGAGGCCGACGAGCCGAGTTCGCCTACGGCCCGATCCAGCTCCGCCTGGCGGCGGCCCGTTATGTAGACGATAGCGCCTTCCTCGATCAGCTTCTTCGCCGCACCAAACCCGAGCCCGGTGCTTCCTCCGGTGATCAGGGCGACGCGGCCCTTTAGTGACTGCATTTCCATGACGATGTTCCTTGGTGGCGTGTGGGGCCGTCGCCGCGCGCCCTGTCATGCGGCGCGCGAGTTCGATGTCCGGGTTGGGTGAAACGCGAGAATGCTTAACGGTTGATCGTCGCCTGCTGGGCGGCGTTATAACGGGAGCCCACCACCTTGATCTTGGACAGCGCCTCCTTGATCCTGGAGAGGTCCTCGGCGGTCAGCTCGACGGCCGCCGATCCGGCATTTTCCTCCAGACGATGCAGCTTCGTGGTGCCGGGGATCGGAACGATCCATGGCTTCTGCGCCAGGAGCCAAGCGATGGCGACCTGGGCGCGGGTTGCCTTGCGACCGTCCGCAATCTCGCCCACCACGTTCACCAGCGCCTGGTTGGCTGTGCGGGCGTCGGCCTCGAAGCGCGGAAGCGTATTGCGGATGTCGCCCTCGGGGAACGACGTACCTTCGCTAATAGCGCCCGTCAGGAAGCCCTTGCCGAGCGGCGAGAACGGCACGAAGCCGATGCCGAGCCTATCGAGGAGCGGGATGATCGCCTCTTCGGGTTCGCGGGTCCAAAGCGAATATTCGCTCTGGAGAGCGGTCAGTGGTTGGACGGCGTGCGCGCGAGTGATCATCTCCACACCTGCTTCCGACATCCCGAAGTGCTTGACCTTGCCCTCTGCGATGAGATCCTTGACCGTTCCGGCGACGTCCTCGATCGGCACGTTCGGATCGACGCGGTGCTGGTAGAACAGGTCAATGACGTCGGTGCGGAGCCGCTTGAGGGACTGCTCCGCGACGAGACGGATACGGGCCGGGCTGCTGTCGAGGCCATCCTTGGGGCTGCCGTTCCTGAAACCGAACTTTGTGGCGACGACGATCTTGTCGCGGAACGGCTGGACGGCTTCGCCGACCATCTCCTCGTTCGCAGCGCCGTAGGCTTCGGCGGAATCAAAGAACGTGACGCCCCGGTCATAGGCGGCGCGGATGAGCGGCCGCACCTGATCGGATATCCCGGCACGTTCGACGGGTTCCATGCGGTGCAGGCCTCGATCGGCAAGACTTGCCTCGTGCGTTTCGACAACAACAAATACTCGGTTCTGTCCACCGCGGTTGGTCGCCCGGCCGAGATACAGGCCTATGCCGATCGCATCATTATCCGTCAGGACGGCGTCGAGATCGGCCGCCATGACCGCAACTTCGGCCGTGGCGAGACGATCTACAATCCATGGCATTATGTTCCGGTCCTGACCCGCAAGCCCGGCGCGCTGCGCAACGGTGCGCCTTTCCATGACTGGATTTTGCCCGCCGCCATGGAGAAGGTCCGCCGTCGGTTGAAGGCGGTGCATGATGGCGACCGACAAATGGTGTCAATCCTGGAATGTGTCGAACTCGACGGGCTTCCCACCGTCGAAGCGGCCTGCCAGGAGGCGCTGGATCAGGGCGTGTTCTCATCAGCCGTCATCATCAACATTCTGGCCCGCAAGCGTGATCCGCAGCCGGCCGCCATTCTTTCAATTCCCGATGCGCTTCGCCTGACCCATGAGCCTTTGGCCGATTGCGCACGTTACGACAGCCTCAGGAAGGCAAGCTGATATGGAACGATCCCAAATCCTCGACATGATGGGTACGCTGAAGCTGTTCGGCATGCGCAGCGCCTACGACGAGACAATGGCCTCCGGCATCAAGCGCCAGCACGAACCGCCGCGCATCGTCGGAGACCTGTTGCAGTCGGAGATTGCCGAGAAGCAAGCACGGTCGATCAAATACCAGATCACCCTCGCCAAATTGCCACTGGCCAAGGATATCAACGACTTCGACTTCACCAACACGCCCGTGAATGAAGGGCTGGTACGCCAGCTCGCAACCGGAGAATTCCTCGCCGAGCAGCACAACATCGTTCTGGTCGGCGGGACCGGCACAGGAAAGTCCCACCTGTCCATCGCGCTTGCCCGTGCGCTGATCCGCAATGGAGCACGGGGCCGGTTCTTCAATGTCGTTGATCTCGTCAACCGGCTGGAGACAGAGGCGCGGAGCGGAAAGCAGGGGCGGCTTGCCGACTTCATCACCAGGCTCGACTTCGTCATCATGGACGAACTGGGCTATCTCCCATTCGCTCAAGCCGGCGGCCAGCTTCTATTCCATCTGATCAGCAGGCTCTACGAGCGAACATCGATCATCGTCACCACCAACCTGGCCTTCGGCGAGTGGCCGGCCGTGTTCGGAGACGCAAAGATGACTGCCGCTCTGCTCGACAGGCTCACACACCACTGTGAGATCGTAGAAACCGGAAACGAATCCTGGCGCTTCAAAAACCGCTCTCAAAGCTAAAGCCGAAGAGGCAACCAATCCGCGCCCGCAGGCCTTGCGCTAGATTGAAAGCTCCAGGCCCACGCGCGCTGACCCTATGCAACCAGAGGCAGGGGTCCCTCTTGGGAGCCGATACGGGGTCCCGTTACCAAGCCGATTGACATCTTGACGACAACCCGGTCATAATGACCAGCGGAATTTCCGGGCGTTCTGCCAGCGGTACCATATCATCCATGACCGGCCCGAGCATATGTGGCGCCGAAGACTGGCCTTTCTCACGACGCGAGCGCTGGGCGACCTGTTTGACGGCCAGTACTAGACGCTATGATCCTCGTCACAGCCTCTGGCTAAGAGATTTGTAGAATTTCCGAGGATCACCGGGATTTGGGACGAAAGTAAAGCAGTCGCAATACTGGTCGATCGCGTTCATGACGCCGAGCAACGCCGGCGCTGTGAAGGCCAGAGCCTGGCCCGTTCCCCAGTGACTGGTGAAGTTTCCAACGATCGTCGCCATATTGGCGTTCAAGCCTGCCTCCTGAGCGGGTTCGAGAATGAGGGATCCCCCCGCCTTGTGGAGTTTCACGGCGGCGTCGATCGCACCGAGGAATTCCCCCGCCAGCTGCTTGTTGTCATTGAAGGCGACGTCCACAGGTACGGGGATGCGCAGCTTGCTGATGAGATCGCTCAGCCGGTATTCGAGATACTGTCGGACTCCCTCCTTGGCGAAGTCAGCCTGTCCGGCCTGGAGCATTGAAATTGTAAGATCACGCACCTTGTTTACCGCGCCGGCTTGCGGCAGCACCGCGAACTGAGGGTTGCCTTCGAGCCGCTGGTGCCACCAGACGCCGGAGCCAGTGTGCTTATTGAAGAGCTTTTCCAACATGGTGTCGTGGCTCAAGAGGATCACCTGCAGCCCGTCCGGGTTGGCCGGCCGGGCAAAGCTCTTCCGGAGTAATTCCACGAGATAGAGCTGGTGGCCCGCATCAAAGCTGGAGGTCACATCATCGAGCACGATAAACTTGGGCATCCCTCCGTACAGTGACGCGGCGGCAAGATAGAGCGCGATGGCGAAGGCATTGCGGTAGCTTTCAGACAACAGCGCCTGGGGTGACAGGTCGGCCAGCCCGTGGAACTCCTGCAAGCGGATCTGAAGATCCTCGCTGTTGGCCCGTTTGACGACCTCCGGCGTGACACCGAAAAATGACATCTCCGCGAAGTTGGTCTTGAACACGGGTTCCACGGCGGCCAGACGGGCCTTGCTGATTGCCGCCTCTGCCACCCCGAAATCTTCCGAGGCCCGGTCCAGAAATGTCTTCAAACGCGACACGCGGCCGACGCGAGCCTTCTCTCGGTCAAGGTCAGTCTGTGCGGCGTCGAGTTTGCCGAGGCTCTCTTGCATCCGGCGGGCCGCCTCAACCTTCTTAGTCACCTCAACTGAAGACTGAGGAAGGATCTTCTCCAGCTCACGCTGCTCTTTCTCCAGC
The DNA here is from genome assembly GCF_051201095.1 of Shinella sp. BE166. Classification (NCBI taxonomy): domain Bacteria; kingdom Pseudomonadati; phylum Pseudomonadota; class Alphaproteobacteria; order Hyphomicrobiales; family Rhizobiaceae; genus Shinella; species Shinella sp. BE166. Next base: position 34,155 of record NZ_JBPEHL010000027.1, read on the forward strand.
GCCGTATCCCGGGCGCCCGCGCGCTCGCGCAACGTCCCCAGCCAGACGGCAAGGTCCTTGGCCTGCGCCTCGGTAAGCACCCCCTTGTGCGCCGTATCCGACAGGGCAGCGATCGGGCGCTTGGTGGCATCGGGTTCTAACAGCTTCTCAAGTCCTGTCAGGTCAGCCCAGCCCGCCTCGTTCCATTCGAGGCCGGCCGCCTGCGTCGCTTCGTCGAGTGCGGTGAATGCGGAGAGCTTGGTGCCGACATGGCTGTGAAGGTCATGGGCAACTGCACTGTCGCACAGCGGGCATATACCAGCGTTCGCCCATTCAGGCAGCTCAAGAGCCTTGGCTCCTGCCTGATAGAGCTGGAGGATGACATCGCCGGCCGTCTTGGCGACGGCCTCCTCGCGGTTCTTCGCGACATTCGCCAGCTGGTTGGTGCGCTCGGCATCGGGCGCCTGCACGTTCAGCGTGACCAGTTCCTGCCGGAGCCGGACACATTCCCCGAGGCGCTCCCGTTGCGGGCCGCCCTCGGCAGCCTTGACGGCTTCGATACACGCGTCCACGTCGATCTCACGGAACGTCTTGCCTGCGCAGAGTGCCGTCAGCGGGCCGATCTGCTCCAGTGCCGAGAAACACTTGGCGAGGCCATCGGCGAGCGGCATCGTGCCCCATTCGGCGCCCGTTAGGATCAGGTGGTCGCGTTTCAGGGCATCCCTCGCGTCATTGACGCCTTTCTGCGCGTGGGCTTGGGCTTGTGTATGGGCCTGCGCGCCGAAGTGGTTGTTGAACGCCCGCGTATTTGCCAGTGCCGCAAGGGCTTGGCGCATCCTGCTATAATCTGAGAGCCCGAGCAGACCCGCGAACGTGCGGCCCCGCGCCTGGGGTTTGGCCGCGATGAAATTTTGGAAGGTCGGCCCGTCGAGCAGCACGAACTCACGATTGAGGGACTGGAGGATGGCGTTGCCATCCCAAGTGCCGGATGCGGATACCGTTCGAGTTCCCGAGCTACCCCGCTTGACCTCGATTTCACAGGATTGGTTAGTCACCATTTCGCGCAGCGAGAGCTTGATAGTCGCTGTCTGGGCAGGATGGAATCTGTTGAGGTAGTACTCGCCGTCACGATCGCCCGGAGGGAGTTCTTCCAACCACGGCAGCCGCCCGAATATCGCATACCGGATGGCATCATATACGGATGTTTTGCCCACGCCGTTTACGGCTGAGACGCTGTTGACCTTGTCGGACTTGAACTTCAATTCAAGCGGCTTGCCCTCATTGTGAATAGCCCCGAGTTTCGTAGACACCCTCGGGTTAGATTTTCTGCTGCTTCTCGAACTCGACGGGCGACAGCATCCCGTTCCTGACGTGTTTG
>NZ_JBPEHL010000028.1:0-34540 GCF_051201095.1 Shinella sp. BE166
ATGCCGAGGTTCTGCACCCAGTGGGGCAGGGCGGTGTAGTGCAGGTGATGCGAGCCCGCCCACATGTAGAAGAAGGTGATGCCCCAGAAGCTGAGTATCGACAGCCGGTAGGAAAAGATCGGCCGCTCCGCGCGTTTGGGGAGGTAGTAGTAAAGCATTGCCAGGAAGCCGGCGGTCAGGAAAAACGCCACGGCATTGTGCCCGTACCACCATTGCACCATGGAATCCTGCACGCCCGCCCAGATCGTGTAGCTCTTCGCATGAGCAAACGAGAGCGGAACCGCGAGATTGTTCACGATGTGCAGGATGGCTACGACGATGATAAACGCCATGTAGTACCAGTTGGCCACATAAATATGAGGCTCCTTCCGGCGGGCAAGCGTACGCACATAAAGCACGAAATAGGTGACCCAGACGATAACCAGCCAGATATCGGCGTACCATTCGGCTTCCGCATATTCCTTGGACTGGGTAACGCCGAGGAAATAGCCGGAAATCGCAATTAGACAGAAGAGGTTGAAGCCGAGGAGCACGAACCAGGGCGAAAGCTGATCGGCAAGGCGCGCCCGCGATGTTCGCTGAACGACATGGAACGAGGTGGTGATCAGCGCATTGCCGCCGAAGCCGAAGATGACGCCGGACGTATGTGCCGGGCGGATGCGGCCGAAGCTTGCCCACGACGTATCGAAGTTGAGACTGGGCCAGGCGAGCTGCGCGGCTGCCCACACGCCGATGAACATGCCGAAAATCGCCCAGAACAGCGTCAATCCCACGCCGACCTTGATCGGATCGTCATAGTAGCGGGTGAGGCGGGCGGCGCTCGGCGGCGTGCCGAAGGCGCCGGAGAGGAGTAAGAAGAGCAGCGCGAGACAGTAGACGAGAACCATAGCCCCGTGGATGCCGAGCACATCGGATCGTCCCGCAGCGGCCATTGCGATGCCGATGATTGCGAGCACGATCAGGATGATCGCACCGAAGTCCCGTTCCCCCGTCGTGAGTTGCCCCATCTCCGATCTCCCTCACCAACTTCAAGGCACGAGACACTGCAACGCGCTCGTGTTCAGGAACGCATATTGGCAAACCTGAAGTCAAGGACGTGGTGGGATTAAATGAAGTTGGCACGACAATCTCAAGCTAGAACTTGACGAAAATCAAGTTTAGGCCAGAACGGTGCAATGAGACCTCTTTGCGCAGCGGCAATTGCCGAAGCAACGCGGGTAGGCAGCCGGAGAACGCGTTGCCAAAATCCCGCAGTTTTATCAAAGGTACGACTAATTATGAAGCGACTAATTTAGCGAAGGTCTTATTTCTCGTTACGCTGACCGGTTCGCCTAAGGCTTGTTCAAATTCTCATTATGGGGTCTCGTAGCTAATCTCTACGATAACGTCTTGATTGTTCCAATCACGCGAAGTTCGTCCACGGCTTGGTTGATTAATTCCTCGAGTCTCGAGATCAGCCTGCTGTTATTACCGTCGTCGTTGCGGGAAATCGCATTGATCAAAAATAATAAAGTCTCTCGGTACTCGGCCAAATTGCGAGGTTTGTAGCTCATAATGGCCTCGAAGATCGCCTCGACGCCTTTATCCAAACTATCAAACACGGGACCCTCACAGTGATGGAGAGAATTATACAGTTGTTGCCGCATCTCGTGAAATCTGCCGATCAATGCGATCACCATTCCAGCCTCCTCCATGGGTAAGAGCGTCAACCGTACCACGCTCGATGACGGCGGCCTATCGTTAGGATCAGCGAGCGATCCCCGCCATGTTGGTATGAGATGAGAGGGTCAGCGGCCTTAGGCAAGTTTGCACGCACGGTTCTGCCGACGAGGCGCATCTCTTCCCGTTGTTTGATCAACGTCAAAGAAGGGAGATGCCCCGTCGCCTATCCTTTGCATATGAACGTATGACGTTCGTCAGCAAGGAGAACTTTAGTGCGTATCATAGCAAAGTGCATCGTCGGCGCCGCAGCAACCTTCATCTCGCTTGCCCTTCCGGCGGGTGCGGCAGACTTCGAAGTGCACATGCTCAACAAGGGCGCCGAAGGCGCCATGGTGTTCGAGCCCGCTTTCGTTAAGGTCGCCCCCGGCGATACCGTCACGTTCATTCCCACCGAAAAGGGCCACAATGTCGAAACGATCAAAGGTTTCATCCCTGAGGGGGCAGAAGCCTTCAAGAGCAAAATGAACGAGACCTATAAGGTCACCTTCGACAAACCTGGCGCCTATGGCGTCAAATGCACACCGCATGTCGGTATGGGCATGGTGGGCGTCGTCGTGGTCGGCGATGCACCGTCCAACCTCGAGGCCGTCAAAACCGGCAAGCTGCCGAAGAAGGCTCGCGAGCGCATGGATGCGGCCATCGCAGGGCTGGGCCTGTAAACACGCGAACAAATCGAAGAAGAGGGCCGGAGAAAACGATCTCCCTCCGGCTCCTTACGCAATCTCTCTCAACTGAGACATTAAGTACGAGCCGATCCAAAACACGATTGTGTCGTTGGCAGGAACATGAGGACCGGTCGGACTTCGAAATCAACTATGTTCTCGGCCTGAGCTGGCTGGCGGAGCGCCATGACAAAGATCGCAAAAGATGCACCGTCGTCACAACAGAGCTCTTACAAGGAGTTTTTCCTGGACGTGGCGTTTATCGCGAGAACCTTCGATATGAGCGAGGCTCGAGTGCGCGCGCTTATGACGCGGAAGCTCTTCAGGAGCGTCGTGGAGAAGGGCGTGGGCGACGACGACGGTCTCTGGAGGCTGACGCTGCGTTGCGGCAACAGGGCCTGGCAAGGCATTGTGACGAGCAATGGCGATGTCGAACGGCAAACACTCGGTCATGTTCCCGCCACTCGAGATTTGAAGAACAAGCAATCGCGGATTTGAGAGCTATTAGGGAGATTTCCTGACGTTGATAATTCATCCAGATGATCGCGCCCTGTTTTTCAGGCGAGAAGAGCACATTGAGGCCGTCTTCGGCGCTTTGAACAGCCATTCGGCTGTCGATAGCGAACTGCTCGCCGCGATGCTCGAAAGCTTGGAACAAGCCAGCAGCCTGGCATTGGGCAGCCTTCCACAAGACTCACCTCGATTTCCACATCGGCGCTACGGGTGAAGAGCCGCGGTCTTCAGTTTTTCACATTGAAGACCGATGTGTAAAATAGCCCATGCAATTCAAGCAGAGCAGTATTGTCCGCAGCGCTGCAAGATCTTGCTGCCGTCGTCAACTCTGTATCATGTCCCCTGCCAGCTCTTCGAAAGCGGGGCGTGAGACAAGGCGAGGAGATCGATCGCGCGTGCTGCGAGATGGTCGACGATGTCTTCTACTGACTTCGGGTGATGGTAGAACGCGGGAACCGGCGGCATGACGATGGCGCCAATCTCGGTCACTGCGCACATGTTGCGCAAGTGGCCGAGATGTAGCGGAGTTTCTCGCGCAAGCAGCACGAGCCGGCGGCGTTCCTTCAGTTGGACATCAGCGGCGCGCGTCAGCAGTGAATCGTTGCGTCCCGTGGCGATTGCCGAAAGCGTCTGCATGGAGCACGGGGCGACGATCATCCCGCGAACGGGGAATGTGCCGCTTGCGATCGAAGCGCCGATATCTCCGATCGGGTGATGGTGGGTGGCGATGGAGAGGAGGCGAGTCAGTGCCTCCGGACCACATTCGTAATCCACCGTGCGCCGCGCCGCATCGGAGATGACGAGATGCGTTTCGACGGTGGACAGTGACGCGAGCCGTTCGACAATGCGCACACCGAGTGCCGCACCGGAAGCGCCGGAGATACCAATGACGACCCGATTCACCTGCCGGCCTCCCCCAGGCCGAGAGAAGACCAAAGTGCGTCAACCCCAGCCGTCACCTCTGGCGTCATCGTAAGGACCTGACCCCAGTCGCGACCGACTTCCGTGCCGATCTTTGTCGTGGCGTCCAGGCCCAGCTTGCCGCCGAGGCCGGATTTGGGAGAGGCGAAGTCGAGATAGTCGATCGGCGTGTTTTCCACTAGCATAACGTCGCGGCTGGCGTCGAAGCGCGTGGAGAGCGCCCAGATCACGTCCCGCCAGCTTTTGACATCGATGTCGCCATCCACTGCGATGATCAGCTTCGTGTAGCTAAATTGCGGCAGCATCGACCAGAGGCCCATCATGATTCGGCGCGCCTGTCCCGGATATCGTTTGTCGATGGAAACGATCATCGCACGGTAAGAGCAGGCTTCCGGCGGCAGCCACAGATCGAGGATTTCTGGAAACTGGCGTTTTACCAACGGTACGAAGAGTTCGCCCATCGCCTCGCCGAGCCTCGATGGCTCGTCCGGCGGACGGCCGGTATAGGTGGATAGATAGAGCGGGTTCTTGCGCATTGTGATCGCCGTTAGCTTCATCACCGGGAAAGGTTCGACCGAATTGTAATAGCCTGTGTGGTCGCCATACGGGCCTTCCTCGGCAGTCTCAACGGCAGAAACCGTTCCTTCGAGAACGATTTCGGCGCTGGCCGGTACGGGTGTGGGGATAGTCACGCCGCGCGCCGTCTCCTGTCGCCGGCCTTTCAACACACCGGCAAAACTCAATTCGCTCATGCCGTCCGGCAGCGGCATGACGGCTGAAAGGATCGTTGCGGGATCCGCTCCGATAACGACAGCGACCGGCATGTGCTGTCCCAGCGCCTTCCAGAGGCGATGGTGCCGTGCCCCGCCGCGATGCGCCAGCCATCGCATGATCAACCGGTTACGGCCGAGCTTCTGCATGCGGTATATACCAACATTGACGTCGGCAGGATCGTCCGGTGCTCGCGTGATGACGAGGGGCCAACTGACGAGGGGGGCAGGTTCACCCGGCCAGCAGGTCTGGATCGGCAGGTCGTCGAGATTGGCGTCGTCGCCCCGCCAGACGATCTCCTGGCAGGGCGGACGCCGTGTCTCGCGCGGGTTCATCGACAGGGCGGCCCTGAGATTGGGCAGTTTCTGCCAGGCGTCCCGCATGGAGCGCGGCGGCTGCGGCTCGCGAAGGTCGGCAAGGAAGGCCGCGAGGTGTGGCAGCCGGCCGGTCTCAAGGCCGAAACCCCATTCGATGCGCTCGCGTGTGCCGAAGAGATTGGTAAGCAGAGGGATCGGCTGGACCCGACCTTTCCCATCGACCGGCCGTTCGAAGAGCAGCGCCGGCCCGTCCTCGGCCAGCACGCGGCGATGGATTTCCGTAATCTCGTGGACCAGCGAGACGGGCTCGCAAATGCGCTTCAGCCGTGCCCGCCGCTCTAGCAAAGCGACGAAATCCTGGAGGTTGCCAAAATGGCGCGGAATGGGGGCATCGGCTTTCATACCTTTCCTTGCCGGGGAAAAATGGCGCGGTCTTTGACCTGGCGCAAACTCCTTTGCCGCCGGGCTCCCTAGGTTCGGCCTGACGCTTCTCTCCAAGGCTAGCCGCATGCAATCCCTTCCGCTCTTTCTCGCAAAACCGGTCGACGTCGCCCCCCTTTGGCTGGTGGAGCGGGTGGCGCGCCTGATCTTTTCCGGTGTATTGAAGGCCCACCCCGATCTTTTCGAACGGCTCGGCACCTATCGCCAGGCGCGCTACTGCTTTTCCCCGACCGACCTGCCGCTCCATTTCACCGTCGTTCCGGCGGCGCAAACGCTGGCGGTCTCACGCGGGCAGCCGCCGCAAGCCGATGCGCGCGTCGAGGGGCCGCTGCTGCTGCTGCTCGGCCTGCTCGAAGGCCGCTGCGATGCGGATGCGCTGTTCTTCTCGCGCGAGCTTTCGGTTACCGGCGACATGGAGGCCATGCTGGCGCTGCGCAATGCGCTCGACGACAGCGCCATCGACCTGCCGCGCGAACTTGGCAGGCTCGCCGGGCCGCTCTCGTTCCTGGTTGCGGGCACGGCACGATTCATTCGCAGCAAAGCGCTGGAAGGAAGGGACACCACATGGAACTGATCTGCCCCGCCGGCACGCCCGCCGCTTTTCGCGAGGCGGTGGAGGCCGGTGCCGATGCGGTCTATTGCGGCTTTCGCGACGAGACCAATGCCCGTAACTTCCCCGGCCTGAACTTCAGTCGCGAGGAGCTGCGCCAATCGACTGCGCTGGCACAGCGCAAGGGCGTGCAGACCTTCGTCGCGCTCAACACTTTCATGCGGGCGGGCGATGAGGCGCTGTGGTATTCGGCTGCCGACGATGCCGTGGCGCTGGGCGCCGATGCGCTGATCCTGGCCGATTTCGGCCTGATGGCCTATGTGGCGGAAAAATACCCGCAGCAGCGGCTGCACGTCTCCGTCCAGGCGTCTGCCTCGAACGCGGATGCGATCCGTTTCCTCGTCGAAGCCTTCGGGGCCAGGCGCGTCGTGCTGCCACGCGTGCTGACGGTGCAGGACATCGCCCGGCTGACGCGGCAGATCGATTGCGAGGTCGAGGTCTTTGCTTTCGGCGGGCTGTGCGTCATGGCGGAGGGGCGGTGCTCGCTCTCCTCCTATGCCACCGGCAAATCGCCCAACATGAACGGCGTCTGCTCGCCGGCAAGTCATGTGCGCTACCGGCAGGACGGGGCGGATCTCGTTTCCGAACTGGGTGCCTATACGATCAACCGTTTCGGCCCCGGCGAGGCCTCCGGCTATCCGACGCTCTGCAAGGGGCGTTTCGATGTTGGCGGCGTCGAGGGTTATGCCTTCGAGGATCCGGTCTCGCTCGACGTGATCGATGAGATCGACGCGCTGAGGGCGGCCGGCGTCTCGGCACTCAAGATCGAGGGCCGCCAGCGCGGCAAGGCCTATGTCGCGGAAGTGGTGTCCTCGCTGAAGAAGGCACTTGACGCGACGCCTGCGGAACGGGCCGTGCTCGTCGCCCGGTTGCGAACGATGAGCGAGGGTCAACGCACCACCGCCGGCGCCTATGACAAGCGCTGGCGATAGGAGACGAGATGACGACAAATGCGGGCAAGCCGGCGCTCAGCCTCGGGCCGGTCTATTTCCTTTGGGACGGGCCGAAATGGCGCGATTTCTATTTCCGCATCGCGGACGAGGCGGCGGTCGAGCATGTGACGCTCGGCGAAACGGTCTGTTCCAAACGCCAGCATTTCAGCGAGCCGCATATCGCCGAGGTCGTCGAGCGGCTGGAGGCGGCCGGCAAGCGGGTGACGCTTTCCTCCCTCGCCATGGTGACGCTGCCGCGGGAAAGCCGCCATGTGCGCGACCTGATCGCCGACAGCATCCACCCCATCGAAGCCAACGACCTTTCGGCGCTCGGCCTCCTCAAGGGCAGGCCGCATGCGATCGGGCCGCTGGTCAACGTCTACAATGCGGCGACCGCGCGGCTGCTCGCCGCCCGCGGGGCGCAAAACATCTGCCTGCCGCCGGAACTGCCGGCTGCATCCATCCATCCGATGCTGGCGGCCATGCCGGACTTCTCCTTCGAGATTTTTGCCTTCGGCCGCATGCCTCTCGCCATCTCGGCGCGCTGCGCCCATGCACGCTCCAAGGGGCTGACGAAGGACAATTGCCAGTTCGTCTGCGGCGAGGAACCCGACAGCCTGCCGCTGCGCACGCTCGACCGCCAGTCCTTCCTCGTGCTGAACGGCGTGCAGACCATGTCGAACAGTTGCGTGGTGCTTGTCGACGATCTGGCGCCGCTGGTCGAGGCGGGTCTTTCACGCATCCGGCTGTCGCCGCAGGATTGCGACATGGTCGAGGTGGCGGGCCTCTACCGTGCGCTGCTCAATGGCCGGATCGACGGCGAAGAGGCGATCGCGGGCCTGGCAAGGGTCTATCCCGGCGTGCGCTTCTCGAATGGCTTCCTGCACAGGCAGGAGGGCGCGGCCTGGGTTTCGCGCGGGCGGAATGCGGCGACGGGACGCGACTGAGGGGCGGCTCAGGCGAAGACGTCGCGCGCTTCCGCCTTTGCCGAGAGAAGCGCTTCCAGGATCATCTGTTCCGAGAAGACGTGGCGGCGCAGGCTCTCCTGGAAGCCGCCGATCATGCGCGAAACCGTCTGCGGCGAGAGCCCGCAGCGATCGTCGGCGACGGCCTTCAGCGTCAGCGACAGTTCGTCGGCCGCGAGCCGGTCGCATCGGTGCTCCGCCTTCAGCCGCTCGATCGCGATAGCGGCGAAACACGAGCCGGCGTGCCGGTCGAAATCGGGAAAGAGCAGGCGTTCCTCAAGCTCGTGCACGGCGCCGAGGAGCGGCGGAACGGTATCGGCAAGCTCGCACAGCTCTCCGGCCAGCCCCGGCTCGCCCGCCGCCGCTTCAAGGCGCAGGCACAGGTCGAGCAGGTCGCGATGAAGCGCTTCGAGCCGGCCGATATCGGCGGCGGCAAGGGTTGGGACGTTCATCACCGCCTCCTACTGGCCGAAGAACAGCACGGCGGCGATGACCACCGAGGCGCCGACGGCAGAGAACGTTCCGGCTCCCTGCAGCACGCCCATGCGATAGAGCATCAGGGCGAAGCCGGCGATGACCGGCGCCGCGACGAGGAGGCCGAACTGCGCATCCGTCATGGAAGTCATGGAAGGGTCCTTTCGTTTTGCCGCCATCATGCAGCACCCGCCATCGCCGCTCTTTGTGCCGGCGCAAAGAAGGCCGCGGGCGCCTGCGCTAGGAAAGGCCATGGCGACGATAGACGATATGGACATGGCGGTCCGGAAGGCTAGGAGCGGGGAAGGCGATTGCCTGCTGCTCTGGATCCTGGTGTGGAGCGAGCTTGCCGCCTTCGGCGCGCTGCTCGTCGCCTTTCTGGTGACGACGGTGGTGGATGCCGGCGGCGCGTCCCTTCTCCGCTCGCATCTCCATCCGGGGCTTGCGGCCCTCAACACCGTGCTTCTCGTCTCCAGCGGCTGGCAGGCGGCGCTGGCGGTTCGCGGCGGCGCGGGTGCGGTCCGCCGTCCCCTCATGCTTGCGGCGCTTTTCGGCCTCGCCTTCGCGGCGGTGAAGATCGCCGAATATACGGTGGAAATCCGCTCCGGCATCGGCGGAGCCGGCACGCTTGCGGAACTCTATTTCCTCGTCACCGGCTTCCACCTGCTGCATGTCGTCTTCGGCACGGGCATCCTCCTCCTCGTCGCCTGGCGTCCGTCGCGGGCCAATGTCGTAATGATCGCGACGCTGTGGCACGTGATCGACCTCGTCTGGCTCGTGATGTTCCCCATCGTCTATCTCACCTGAGGCAGCCATGACCCGACAGGCCCGCGAACAGTTCATCGCCACCCTTGCCATGCTGCTGACGCTCGCCCTCGGCGGTGCCTTCGTCGGCGGCCTCGGCGGCGGCCTGCTGGTGCCGATCGCCGCCGTGCTCGTCATGGCCTATGCGAAGGGACGTATCGTCATCCTCGATTTCCTGGAGCTGCGGGCGCAGCGCGGCGTCCTCCGATCCGCGCTGCTCGCCTGGCCGGCGGTGCTGCTCTCGCTCGCGCTCCTGCGCGCCGTCGCCGTCGCGCTCATCGGCTGACGAACCGCGCTGATCTTTGCCTGCGCGCAAAGAAGCCTTTTCATGCGGCGCTAGAACGGAGCGTCCCGCATCGTCGGCGAGGGGATCGCCGGCACCCAGTTTCGCGGGGTTTGACGCCGGTGCCCGAGGGGTTCTGGCCAAGGAAAGGACCAGGGGATGGCAGAGCGCCTAACCAAGACCGGGGCCCGCAACGTCTTCTATGGCGGGTCCATCTTCTTCTTCACGATCTTCGTGGGGCTGACCGCCCATTCGCATTACTACATGCGCACGGTATCCACCGACGAGACGACACTGACCGACAGCGTCGCGCGCGGCAAACACGTCTGGGAAAAGAACGCCTGTATCAACTGCCACACGCTGCTGGGTGAGGGCGCCTATTTCGCGCCCGAGCTCGGCAATGTGTGGAAGCGCTATGGCGGCGTGGAAGACCCGGAGGGCGCACGCGAGGCGCTGAAGGCCTGGATGGCCGCCCAGCCGAGCGGTGCGGAAGGCCGGCGGCAGATGCCGCAGTTCAACCTTACCGAACAGGAGGTCAACGACCTCGCCGACTTCCTCGAATGGACGAGCAAGATCAAGACCCAGAACTGGCCGCCGAACGATGCCGGTTGACCGATTGCGCTCAGGAGACACGACATGAAATATCAAACGCAAAAGGTCGCGATGCTGTATTTTTACGGCGCGCTCGGCCTCTTCCTCGCCCAGGTACTCTTCGGCGTCGTGGCCGGCACGATCTATGTGCTGCCCAATACACTGTCCGAACTCTTGCCCTTCAACATCGTGCGCATGATCCACACCAATGCGCTCGTCGTCTGGCTGCTCATGGGCTTCATGGGCGCCACCTACTACATGATCCCCGAGGAGACCGAGACGGAGCTTTACAGCCCCAGGCTCGCGATCGCGCAGTTCTGGATGTTCTTCGTCGCGGCGGGCCTGACGGTCGTCGGCTACATGTTCCGCATCCATGAAGGCCGCGAATTCCTCGAGCAGACCTTCATCGCCAAGGTCGGTATCGTCGTGGTCGTGCTGATGTTCCTGTTCAACATCACGATGACGGCGCTGAAGGGCCGCAAGACCACGGTCATCAACATCCTGCTCTTCGGTCTCTGGGGTCTGGCGCTGTTCTTCCTCTTCGCCTTCTACAACCCGGCGAACCTCGCGCTCGACAAGATGTACTGGTGGTACGTCATCCATCTGTGGGTCGAGGGTGTCTGGGAGCTGATCATGGCCTCCGTGCTCGCCTTCCTGATGATCAAGCTTAACGGCATCGACCGCGAGGTCGTGGAAAAGTGGCTCTATGTCATCGTCGGCCTGGCGCTCTTCTCGGGCATTCTGGGTACCGGCCACCACTATTACTGGATCGGCGCGCCGGGCTACTGGCAGTGGATCGGCTCGCTGTTCTCGACGCTGGAAGTGGCGCCCTTCTTCACCATGGTCATCTTCACCTTCGTGATGACCTGGAAGGCCGGCCGCAACCATCCGAACAAGGCGGCCCTGCTGTGGTCGATCGGCTGCTCGGTCATGGCCTTCTTCGGCGCGGGCGTCTGGGGCTTCCTGCACACGCTGTCGTCGGTGAACTACTACAGCCACGGCACGCAGATGACGGCCGCCCACGGACACCTCGCCTTCTTCGGCGCCTATGTGATGCTGAACCTTGCCATGATGGCCTATGCCATCCCGGAGATCCGTGGTCGCCAGCCCTATAACCAGTGGCTCTCGATCGTCAGCTTCTGGATCATGTGCACAGCCATGTCGGTCATGACCTTCGCGCTTACCTTTGCGGGCGTCGTGCAGATCCACCTCCAGCGTGTGCTCGGCGAAAGCTTCATGGACGTGCAGGACCAGCTGGCACTGTTCTACTGGGTCCGCCTCGGCTCGGGCGTGGTCGTGCTCGTCTCGGCGCTGATGTTCATCTGGGCCGTGCTGGTGCCCGGCCGTGAGCGTACCGACAGCCTCACGCGGATGGTCCAACCCGCCGAGTGAGCGCTGGCCGGCCCCGTCATCCCACGGGGCCGGCACTTTTCCTCTATAAGACTTGGAGATCGAAATGACCGTCATGCTCAAGGCCGCCCGCGCGGATATTCCGGCTTACAGTCCCTCCGGCAACGAATGCGAACTGTTCGAAAAGGCGTGGGTACGCCAGCTTCCCCTGCTGCTGAAAGGCCCGACCGGTTGCGGCAAGACCCGCTTCGTCAGCCACATGGCGGCAAAGCTCAACCTGCCGCTCTCGACGGTCTCCTGCCATGACGACCTCTCCGCCGCCGATCTGACCGGCCGCTATCTGCTAAAGGGTGGCGATACCGTCTGGGTCGATGGTCCCCTGACGCGCGCGGTGCGCGAGGGCGGCGTGTGTTATCTCGACGAGATCGTCGAGGCGCGCAAGGACGTTGCCGTGGTGCTGCACCCGCTGACCGACGACCGCCGCATCCTGCCTTTGGAGCGCACCGGCGAGGTGCTGGAAGCGCCTGTCGGCTTCATGCTCGTCGTTTCCTACAATCCAGGCTACCAGAACCTCTTGAAGGCCCTGAAGCCTTCCACCCGCCAGCGTTTCGTTGCAATCGAGTTCGATTTCCTGCCGAAGGCCGCCGAGATCGCCGTCGTCGCCACGGAAAGCGGGCTGGACGAGGCGCGCGTCGCGCCGCTGGTCGCACTGGCGCACCGGCTGCGCGCGTTGAAGGGCCACGACCTCGAAGAGGGCGTCTCGACGCGCCTGCTCGTCTATTGTGCCTGCCTTATCGACAGCGGTATGGGCGTGCGCGAGGCTGTGCGCGCGGCGATGATCGAGCCCTTGACCGACGAACCCGATGTGCGCGCCGCCCTCCTCGAAATTGCCGATGCGATGATCCGGTGAGGTCTGACCATGCTGGATTTTCTGGAGCTTGAGGAGACTGTCGGCCGCGCCTGGCACCGGCTGGTCGGCAAGACTGGCAGTTGGCCGCGCCATCCGGACCAGGCGGTGCGGCTGGAGGATATCCGCCCGGTGCTCGCCGTCTGCTTTCGCGGTTTCGGCGGGGAGGGCGCGGTGCAGATCGCGCCGGCGCGTGGGCGCACCTCGACGCATCGGTTGCGGTTGCGCCAGCGCATGGGGCTTGGCGAGGAGAAGCTGGTGCAGCCCGGCCGCGACCACGCGACCGTCATGCTGCCCGGCGCAGTCGACCTTTTCCCGGAGCGCGCACTCAACCGCGATCTCTATGTCTGGCTCGCCGCCGCCATGGCTGCGATGCCGCTCGAGCCTGTTGCCGAAAGTGACCCGCTGCTGCGGGACCTTGCCATTCTCCAGCGCGCGGAAGCGATGGTGAAAGCGGTACTTGCGGCCTTTCCCGGCCTCGCAAAGCGCTACCTCCGGCTTTCATCAGCCATGCTGGACGCGCGCCAGCACCGCCCGCTTCCCTCCGTCGAGCGCCATGTCGAGAACCGCATTCTCAGCCTGCTGCGCGAAGGCGCGGGGCTTGCCGACGAGATGCTGCCGGTGATTTTTCCGCATCGTGCACCTGCCGGCTATCTGCCGATGCTTCCCGTGCCGCTCTGGCCGGATGCGCTGTGGCGCGAGGAGGGTGAGGGACGCGGTGATGAAGACCAGCCGGCCACGGGAACAAACCCCGACGCACCGGAAACGGAGCGTCATGTGGCGCTGCGCGAGAAGGCGGAGAACCGCAAGAGCGAACGCAGCCCCTTCATTCTCAACCGCTTCGAGAAGATTTTGGCGATGGCCGAGATGGTCAATGTCGACCGCCCCGGCGACGACAGCGACGACCACGATTCCTCGGCTGCCGATGAACTCGACGACATGACGCTCGGCGAGCGCAAGGGGCGTCCCGCCGCGCGCTTCCGCTTCGATCTCGACCTGCCGCCGGAAGCGCTCGACCGCACGCGGCTGACGGGCGAGTTCACCTATCCCGAATGGGATTATCGCACGGCCACCTATCTGCCGGACCATTGCCGCGTGCTGGCCGCGCCCGCGCCGGATGCGGCCGAGATCCCGGAGACCGATGCCGATACGAAAAGCCTCATCCGCCGTGTGCGCCGGCAATTCGAGGTGCTGCGGCCGCGCCATGAAATGCTGCGTGCGCAGCTCGACGGCGCCGAACTCGACCTTGATGCGGTGGTCAGGGCGCGCAGCGATCTCGCCGCCGGCGGGCAGGGCAGCGATCGCATCCACCTGATGAGCCGGCCGCAGGCGCATGACCTCGCCGTCACCATCCTGGTGGACGTGTCGCTCTCCACTGATGCCTGGTTCGACAACCGCCGGGTGCTCGACGTGGAGAAGGAGGCGCTGCTGGTTCTGTCCCATGGCCTCGCGGCCTGCGGCGATAGCCATTCCATCCTCACCTTCACCTCGCGCCGCCGCTCCTGGGTGCGCGTCGAGACGGTCAAGGATTTCGGCGAGCCGATGGGCCATGGCGTCGAGGCGCGCATCGCGGCGCTGAAGCCGGGTTTCTACACTCGCATCGGCCCGGCGATCCGCCATGCGGCGGCGAAGCTGCGCGCGCAGCCGAACCGCCGCAAGCTGCTGCTGATCCTGACGGACGGCAAGCCGAACGACGTCGATCACTACGAGGGGCGTTTCGCGCTGGAGGATAGCCGCCGCGCCGTCAACGACGCGCGGCGCACGGGCCTTGGCGTCTTCGGCGTGACGGTCGACCGGGAGGCGCAAGCCTATGTGCCCGCCATCTTCGGCCGCAACGGCTACGCCATTGTCAGTAATATCGCCCGGCTGCCAGCGGCGCTGCCGGCGATCTATCGCGGTCTTGTGGGATAGAGGACACAGGATCTGCGAGAAAGGCCCGGCGTGCCGCACCACGCCGGGCCTTTTGCGTTCAGGCAGCCTTGCTGTGCGTGCGGGCCGACTGGTCGATATAGGCGTCGAAGGCGGCAGCGACGGCGCGGATGATGAAACGATGATCCTGCCGCACCGTGACCGTGCCGCCGCTTATATCGACGGCGCCGTCATCAGCGAGCGCTGCCAGCCGCGCATTGCCGTCCAAAAGGGGGGCCGCGTCGAAACCGTGACGGGCGGCGATGGTTGTGATGTCGGCGCGGAAATTGCACATCAGCCGTTCGATGATTTCGGCGCGCAGCCGGTCTTCGGCAGTCAGCCGGTATCCCTTGACGGTGGCCAACCGACCCGAGGCGATGCGCTGGGCATAGAGGCCGGGCGGCACCTCGTTCTGGACATAACCATCCGGCGTGCGGCCGATGGACGAGGCGCCGAAGCCGATCAGCGTTTCGCAGGTATCCGTCGTATAGCCCTGGAAGTTGCGCCGCAGCCGGCCGCGTTTTGCGGCGATCGCGAGATCATCGCTCGGGAGCGCATAGTGGTCGAGACCGATGCGAACATAGCCGGCGGCAACGAGTGTTTCGGCAATCGCCTCCGCCTGCGCGGCGCGTGCGGCGGCATCGGGCAGCGCGCGTTCGTCGATCAGCCGCTGGTGCTTCTTGAAGGAGGGGATGTGGGCATAGCCAAAGACGGCGAAACGCTCCGGCCGCATGGCGACCGCCGCCTTCGCCGTGTCGATGCAGGATTGCACCGTCTGGTGCGGCAGGCCGTAGATGAGGTCGAAATTGATGCCACCGACACCGGCCGCGCGCAGCCGGGTCACGGCCTCGGCGGTCTGCGCCTCGCTCTGTATGCGGTTGATCGCCTTCTGCACGACGGGATCGAAACTCTGCACGCCGAGGCTCGCGCGGGTGACGCCCGCCTCGCCGAGCGCTGCCGCCATCTCTGCCGTCAGCGTGCGCGGGTCGATCTCCACCGCGATCTCCGCGCCGGCAACGAGGCCGAAGCGGGCGCGCAGCAGGCCGATGAGATCGCGGAACTCCTCCGGCTGCATGATCGTCGGCGTGCCGCCGCCGAAATGGATGTGTTTCATCTTGATGCGGTTTTCCACCCGGTCGGAGACGAGGCCGATCTCCTGTCGCAGCATGTCGAGATAGTCGAGGATCGGCGCGTCCTTCTGGGTGATGGTGGTGTGGCAACCGCAATACCAGCACATGGACCGACAGAAGGGGATGTGCAGGTAGAGCGAGGCCTCGGTGCCCGGCTTGATGTTAGACAGCCAGTCGCCATAGGTGCCGGCGCCGACGACGGGAGCGAAGGCGGGCGCGGTCGGATAGCTCGTATAGCGCGGCAGCCGCGCCTCTCCGTATTTCTCGATCAGGGCCTGTTGCATGGCGCGTTCCTTTTCGTGTGTCGATTGCGGAAAGGGTAGGAGCGGCAGGGGCAGTCTTCTTTGCGAAATGCCAAGCAGCGCGGCAAGAGGCCTGAAAATCGTCGATTGTTTGCGCAGGGTCAAAGTGCCTGGCGGCGCGTAGGGTTAGCGTCAGGTGGTTCCGGTCGGGTCGGGCCGTGCCCTTCCGGAACGGTATCGGAACGGCCGGGACGGAAACACCAAACCATGTCTGAGACCCTGGACAAGCCCCTCATCGACGTGCGCACCATTCCGCCGCGCGAACGCCATCCGCGCATTTTCGGCATGCTTGGCGCATTGATGCCCGGCAAATCCATGCTGATCACCAGCGATCACGATCCGCGACCTTTGCACTACCAGCTCGAGACCAATTTCCCCGGCCAGTTCGGCTGGGATTATCTCGAACAGGGTCCGGAAGTCTGGCGCGTCGAGATCGACCGGCTGGAAGACGGCGGCGGCTGCGACTGCTGCTGCGGTTCCGAACACTGAATAGGTTGCGGCGAGGCAAACCGACATGCCGGGCGCAACGCTCTCCCGCTGGACCATGTCCTACTTCGCCGCCGCCTGCCTCATGCTCGTGGCGGGGCAGGGGCTGATGGTGGCCGGCTACGGCTATCCCTTTGCCGATATCAGCGCGCCGGAAACGCTTGTCGTCGTCCATCTCATCGCCATCGGCTGGCTGAGCCTGCTGATGGCCGGGGCGCTCTTGCAATTCGTGCCGGTGCTCATCGCCCGGCCTGTCATCGGCGGGCGTTTTGCCATGCCGGCCCTGTTGCTGCTGCTCGGCGGGCTGGGCTGCCTTCTGGGCGGGTTCGTTGCGCTGTCTGGGGCATTGGACCTGCCGCTTGCCCTGCTGCCCATCGGCGGCGTTATGCTTCTGGCCGGTTTCGGCCTGTTTGCCGGCATTCTCGCCGTCACGCTTCTTTCTGCGCGGCCTCTGCCGCTACCCGCCCGCTTCGTCGCCACCGGTCTTGCCGCGCTTGTCGGCGCGGCCCTGATCGGTTCTGCGTTCACGGCCACCCTGTCCGGTTTCACGGAAAGTCCATTGCTCGACCGGCTCGTTGCCGATGGCGTCGCGCTGCATGCCGCCCTTGGCCTCGGGGGCTGGTTGAGCGCGACGGCGGTCGGTGTCAGCTACCGGCTGTTCTCGATGTTTCTGCTGGCGCCGGAGGTCGAGCGTTCGACCAGCCGCGCCGCCTGGTGGGGTGCGAGCTTGGCTGTCGGGCTTGTTGTCGTGGCGGTGGTCTTCGTGCTGTCCGGCATTTTCGGTGCCGCGCTGCTTTTCGCCGCCGCGCTGCTGCTCACGCTGATGGCCGTCATGCTTTACGGCGCGGATGTCCTGCACATCTATCGTGGGCGGAAGCGAAAGCAGGCGGAACTGAACATTTGCGCGAGTTTCGCGGCGCTTGGCTTGTGTGCCATCTCTATCCTCCTTCTCAACGTCCCCTCCCTCAGGTCCGGCAATATGGTGGCGGCGGTCGTCTACCTGTTCGTTTTCGGTTGGCTCACCGGGCTCGGCCTTGCCCAGCTCTACAAGATCGTCGCCTTTCTCACCTGGCTGGAGGCCTATGGCCCCGTCCTGGGCCGTGCGCCCGTGCCGCGGGTGCAGGACCTCGTCGACGAGCGCCACGCGTTGATCCTGTTCCGTCTCTATTACGGTGCCGTCGGCATCGCGGTGCTCTCCCTTGCTGCCGGAACGACCGGCTTTTTCCGGATGGCCGTCGCAGGGCAGCTTTTGTCGACGCTTTGTCTGATCCGCGAATTCATCCGGGCGCGCCGCCTTTCCATCGTGCCGGCTGCGCTACGTGCGCCTGCCGGCATGGTGCGGCCGCGCCTCTTTCTGCCTCTATCCGCTTTCCAAGGAGATAAATGATGTCCGAGATTACACCGAAGGTGCTCGACGTGCGGCCGATCCTGCGCAGCGGCGGCGAGCCGTTCCAGGCGATCATGCAGGCTGTTCAAGACCTGCAGCCCGGACAGGCGTTGACGCTGCTTGCGACGTTTCGTCCGCAGCCGCTGTTTCGTGTGATGGAAGGGCGTGGCTTCGATCATGAAGCCCGCGAGATCGACGGCGGCGACTGGGAGGTGCTGTTCACGCCGAAGAAGGACGCGGCGCCCGTCGAGACCTCTGTCGACGCCGATCGCCCCGAAACCTGGCCGGATCCGTCCGAACATCTCGACCTCACCGATCTCGATCCGCCGGAGCCGATGGTGCGTATTCTTGCGGCTGCCGAAGCGCTGGAGCCGGGCGAGGTGCTCTTCGCCGTGCTGGCGCGCGAACCGCTGTTCTTGTTCCCGGAGCTGACCAAGCGCGGCCACCAATGGGCCGGCAATTTCGATGAGACGGGATCGGCCTACCGCATCCTCGTGCGGATCGGGGAGGCTTGACGGCGATGAACGAGATGGACAAGGCCACGCTGACCGAGGACATCCGCACCGCCCTGCGCATGATCATCGACCCCGAGATCGGCAAGAATATTGTCGATCTCGGCCTGGTCTACGACATCGTGGTGGAGGAGGGCGGGGTCGTCTACGTCACCATGACCACGACGACACGTTTCTGCCCGGCGACGGATTTCCTCAAGGAGGCGGTGCAGGCCTGCGTCTGGTATGTGCCGGGTGTCGAATATGCCGAGGTGCGGCTGACCTACGAGCCGCCGTGGACGCCGCAGATGATGCTGGATGTCGCATGAACGAAAAGGCCCGGAGATAACCTCCGGGCCTTTCGCATTTCAAAGCGGTGCGCGGCGTTTTCGCGCGAGCATGGGCGCATATTCCAGGCAGTAGAGGCCGAAGGCGGTGATCCAGAGCAGGCCCGAAGCAGCATAGAGGATGGGGCTGAGGTCCGGCAGGATTTCCGCGAGCGGGCGCACCAGCGCGCAGAGGATGAGGGCGGCATAGGAGGCCACCGTGACCTTCGAGGCGACCAGGGCGCGGCCGGTATGGCCAAGGCTCGCCCGCGTCATGACCGCCAGCATCATGCAGGCGATGGCGCCGACCGAGAGCAGATGCAGCACCGAGCGTTCTTCGAGATATCCCAATGCGCTGAGGCTGATAGCCAAAAGGCCGAGCGGGATGAAGATATAGGCGATGTGCAGGATGACGAGGATCCGGTCCCGTGCCACCGTCCAGCCGCGCCAGCGGTGCAGGCGGATGCAATGGAGGGCGCCAGCGGCCGCGCCCGCAGCAGCGGTTGCCGGGTGCTCGGGGAGAATGGCCCAGAGGCCGAATGCACCGGCACCTGCGAGGATCGCGACCATGTCATAGGTGTTGTAGGGCACCGGAAAATCGGTGCGGCCGAACTTGTTGAGCCAGTTGCGCGTAAAGCTTGGAATGATGCGCCCGCCGACGATCATGACCAGCACGACATAGGCGGCGACGGCGAGGCGGATCGCCCTAGGGTCGTGCCCGCCATGAATGGCTGCCATGTGATAGAGCGCATTGGCGAGCGACAGGGCGGCGAGCCCGGCCAGAACCTTCAGATCCTTCCACTTGCGCCCGGCCACCACCTCGCGCGTGCAGATGGCGAGCAGGACGGGCAGGAAGAGCGCATCGATGGTGGCGGCCACGGCCACGCCGATCGCATCGGAGGTGAGAAGTGCGATGCGGCCGGCGCACCAGAGCGCAAAGAGGCCTGCCAGCGGCCAGCCGGAAACCGGCAGGCGCCCGGTCCAGTTCGGCACGGCCGTCAGCAGGAAGCCTGCGAGTACGGCGGAGGCGAAGCCGAACAGCATTTCGTGCGCGTGCCAGTTGGGCGCGCCATAGGTCTCGGCAATCGTGATGTGGCCTGTTATCGCGGCGATCCACAGACCCATGGCCGCGATGGCCCAGAGCGCGCCGCCGAGAAAGAATGGCCGGAACCCATAGGAGAAGAGCACTGGTCCGGTGCGGGAAAGACCGCGCGGCACGGGGCGGCCGACGGATGGACTGACGGGGGGATTTGCAGACATTGATGTCACTTTCCTTTGCAATCGTCAGCTGTTTCTAGGGCCTCCATCGGGCTCTTTCTTTGCGAGATGGCAAAGAGCAAATCAGCATCTGCCAAAATGCCGCAGCGGCCGGAAGGGCCTGTTTGTCCCACCACAAAGAGGTTGGCGCGAATGCTCCTAGAACAGAGAGGACCGGGCGATAGGCACATCGCTCCGTCCTTTCGAAAAGGAGAAATTCAATGACCGAGCAGTTTCAGATGACCCGCCGCACGATCCTCGGCGGTGCCGCGTTTGCCGGCGTCCTGACGCCGATCATTGCGGCGTCGATGGCCCGCGCCGAAGGCGGCGCGGTCGAAACAAACGCCGCGGCGACCGCGGCCGACATCGCCAAGCTGGAGCGCGTGAAGGTCGAGCTCGTCAAGCCGCCCTTCGTGCACGCCCACACCCAGAAGGCCGAAGGCGGCCCGAAGGTCTATGAGTTCACCATGACGATCGAGGAAAAGAAGATGATCCTCGACGACAAGGGCACGGAAGTGCACGCCATGACCTTCAACGGCTCGGTTCCCGGCCCGCTGATGGTGGTGCACCAGAACGACTATGTCGAGCTGACGCTGATCAACCCCGAGACCAACGAGCTGCAGCACAATATCGACTTCCATGCGGCGACCGGCGCTCTCGGCGGCGGCGCGCTGACGGTGGTCAATCCCGGCGAACGCACCGTGCTGCGCTTCAAGGCCACCAAGGCAGGCGTCTTCGTCTACCACTGCGCACCTCCCGGAATGGTGCCGTGGCACGTCACCTCGGGCATGAACGGCGCCATCATGGTGCTGCCGCGCGAAGGCCTGAGTGATGGCCACGGCAAGGAGCTGACCTATGACCACATCTACTATGTCGGCGAGCAGGACTTTTATGTCCCCCGTGATGCCGAGGGCAACTTCAAGAAATATGCCAGCGTCGGCGAAGCCTATAACGATACGCTTGCGGTCATGCGGACCCTCACCCCGAGCCACATCGTCTTCAATGGCGCCGTGGGCGCACTGACGGGCGACAACGCGCTGAAGGCCAAGGTGGGCGACAGGGTGCTGGTCGTGCATTCGCAGGCCAACCGCGACACCCGCCCGCACCTGATCGGCGGCCATGGCGACTATGTCTGGCAGACCGGCAAGTTCCACAATCCACCTGATGTCGACCAGGAAACCTGGTTCATTCCGGGCGGCACGGCGGGCGCGGCCTACTATACCTTCCAGCAGCCCGGCATCTACGCCTATGTGAACCACAACCTCATCGAGGCCTTCGAACTGGGTGCCGCCGGCCACTTCGCCGTCACCGGCGACTGGAACGATGACCTGATGACCTCGGTCACACCGCCCAGCGGCGCCTGACACCACCCGACAAAGGCGCGCCCGTCTTGGGACGGGCGCGCTTGCGGATCGCAAGGCTGCGATTCCCATACCAATCGGCGCCCAGTCCCGGACGCCGAACGATCGTCCGGGCGAGGCGTAAGGAGGCCTTCATGACTGCGCTGACATCGAAACCCGGCATTCCCCTGAAATCACTTGCGCTTCCCGCCCTGCTGCTGGCGGCACTTGCCGGCACGCTCGCGATCAAGGCTGATCTTATCGGATTGGCGGCTACCGGCCCCGTGTTGGACGAGCCGTTGACGGTGGAAATCGCGCCGCGCCGCTTCGAGTATCGCGACAGCGGCGAGTTCTTCCGCAACGGCTTTGCCGTCGATGGGCCGGTGAAGAGCGTCACCATGCGCCGCCCGCTCACCATCATGAAATATCAGGTGACGGCTGCCGACTATGGCCGCTGCGTGGCCGACGGCGTCTGTCCGGCGGCCGAGCCGGGCTTTGCACCTCACGATGCCACCACGACACCGGCGACCGGCGTCAGCTATGATGATGCCATCGCCTATGCCGGCTGGCTGAGTGCGCGCACCGGCGAGGTCTGGGTGTTGCCGACCGACCAGGATCTTGCTTTTGCCGCGGGGTCCCGGTTTCCCGACGATGCGCTCGGCGTCGATATCAACAGCACCAATCCGGCCGATCGCTGGCTCGCCGACTATAACCGCGAGGCGGCGCGCAAGGCGTCGCGTGATCCGGTGCCGCAGCCGCTCGGCCGTTTCGGCGAGAACGAATACGGCTTTGCGGATTTCGCCGGCAATATCTGGGAGTGGACGGCGACCTGCAACCGGCGCGTTAATCTCGACAAGGCCGGTACCGTCGTGAACGACGTGTCGTCCTGCGGCATCTATGTCGCGAGCGGCAAGCACCGGGCGGCGCTGAGTTCGTTCGTACGCAACCCGAAGGGCGGCGGTTGCGCGGTCGGGGTTCCGCCTGACAATGTCGGCTTCCGGCTGGTCAAGGATACACGCTGGTACGCCCCGCTTCTTGCCAGGTTGAAAACGCGCGGACTTGCGTTCTGAACTTTTTGCCGGCGGAGAGGCATGATAGAAGCCGGGTGCACCGATGACGGTGCACGCAAAGGGAAACGATTGTGAAGATTGACCGGACCGTCGTCCGGTCGCTTGCCCTGTTCGACAGGATGAGCGACGAGGATCTCGACAGGCTGCTAAATCACGCGACGGCGCGCCGCGTGCCGCAGGGCGATGCCGTCTTCGAGCAGGGCCAGCAGGCGGCGAGCTTCTTCCTGCTGCTGCACGGTCGCCTGAAGGTGACGCAGGTGACGGAGGACGGCCAGCAGATCATCGTGCGCGTCGTGCATCCCGGCGATCTCTTCGGCTTTGCCAAGGCTTTGCAGCGCTCCGACTATCCGGGCACCGCGAAGGCCGCGACGGAAAGCGTCATCCTCGGCTGGCCGACAGATCTCTGGCCGCATTTTGTCGAACAGAACCCCCGCCTTGCCGTCAGCGCCATGCAGACGATCGGCCAGCGACTGGAAGAGGCGCACACCCGCATCCGGGAAATGTCGACGCAGGAGGTGGAGCGCCGCGTGGCGCATGCCGTGCTCAGGCTCTCCAAGCAGGCCGGCCGCAAGGAAGGCGAGGGTGTGCGTATCGATTTCCCGATCTCCCGGCAGGACATTGCCGAAATGACCGGCACGACGCTGCACACCGTCTCGCGCATCCTAAGTGCCTGGGAATCGCAGGGCCTTGTCGAGGGTGGTCGCCAGAAGCTTCTGGTGAGGGATATGGCCGGCCTTGCCGCTCTCGCGGACGGTGGCCGCGACTGACGTTCTGGTGTTTATTTTACCGCGTCATTATTCAGTAAATTCTGAATTATTCTTATTTATTATAATGTTTATCTTAAATTATCGGCGTTTTTCTAGGAATGATTCGCACTTCGATGTATTTCTGTCGACATATCCAGATTTGACATTACACAAATATAATTATGATAGAAAAAGTATAGTTTATTATTCTTTCTTTCTTGGGGATGGATGCTAGTATCGCGGCAATGAATTGTCGCCGGAGGTAAGCATCTTTGTCCGACGTCTTGACAGATCATCCGTCGCCGCCCGCGCCGAAATCCAGCCGGCGCCGCGAATTGCTGACGTTCCTCATCCTGGCCTTCGGGATCTGGCCCATCCTCGCCGTTGGTATCGTTGGGGGGTATGGCTTCCTCGTGTGGGGTTTCCAGATCATCTACGGGCCACCCGGCCCGCCTAGCCATTGAGGGCATGGCCATGCGGCAGGAAGCATTGTCCCGGCGTGATTTTCTGAAAGGCAGCAGGCGGAGCGCGGCCGTCTCTATCCGGCCTCCCGGCATGCTGGATGCGGCGAGCGCCGACTGCACTGGTTGCGGTGCCTGTGTCGAACACTGTCCGACCGGCATTGTCAGCCTCGTCGACAATCGCCCTGTACTCGATTTCGCCGCAGGCGAGTGCACTTTCTGTGGCGCTTGCGCGGAGCACTGTCCCGAGCCTGTCTTTGCCGAGGACGCGGTGACCCGATTCGATCACGTCGTCGCCATCGCCACGTCCTGTTTGCCCTTCCAGCGCGTCGACTGTCAGGCCTGCCGGGACGCCTGTCCCACCGGCGCGATCCGGTTTCGTCCGGTGCTTGGCGGACCCTTCGTACCAGAGTTGACGGCCGCGGCCTGTACGGGCTGCGGCGCCTGTATTTCCGTCTGTCCCGTCAGCGCGGTTTCGATCGTGCCGCAGAGCGCGGAGGCCGCCTATGCATGAGCGGCGGCAACATCACATTTCCAGCGCGGTCATCGCCACCAAGCCCGGCGGGATCGACGGCGTGCTGGCCGCCCTTGCCGGCTTCGACAATGTCGAGGTGCATGGCGCAGACAAGGGCAAGATCGTCATCGTCATCGAGGGACCGTCGACCGGGGTGCTGGGCGATACGCTGATGCGCATCTCGCTCCTCGACGGTGTGATCGCGGCAAATATGGTTTTCGAACATGTCGAAATGTAAGGGAACGAGGCTGATGGGCAGCGAACTGACGCGGCGTGACATCCTGAAGGCCCAGGCGGCGGGCGTCGCTGCGGCGGCGGCCGGCATTGCACTGCCGGCGGCCGCCCAGCCGGTGCCGGGCGGCGTGAGCGCTCTCGAAATCAAATGGGACAAGGCGCCGTGCCGGTTCTGCGGCACGGGCTGCGGCGTCATGGTGGGCGTCAAGGAAGGCAAGGTCGTTGCCACCCATGGCGACATGCAGGCCGAGGTCAATCGCGGCCTGAACTGCATCAAGGGCTATTTTCTCTCCAAGATCATGTACGGGGCCGATCGCCTGACGACGCCGCTCCTGCGCAAGCGCGACGGTACCTATGCCAAGGACGGTGAGTTCGAGCCGGTGATCTGGGAAGAGGCCTTCGACGTGATGGCCGAACAGGCCAAGAAGGTGCTGAAGGAAAAAGGTCCGACGGCGCTCGGCATGTTCGGTTCCGGCCAGTGGACGATCTTCGAGGGCTATGCCGCGACCAAGCTTATGCGCGCCGGCTTCCGCTCGAACAATCTCGATCCGAATGCCCGCCACTGCATGGCCTCAGCCGCCTATGCCTTCATGCGCACGTTCGGCATGGACGAGCCGATGGGCTGCTATGACGATTTCGAACATGCCGACGCCTTCGTGCTCTGGGGCTCGAACATGGCGGAGATGCACCGATCCTGTGGACCCGCATTGCCGACCGGCGGCTCGGCCACGACCATGTGCGTGTGGCGGTGCTCTCCACCTTCACCCACCGCAGCATGGACCTGGCCGATATCCCGATGGTGTTCAAGCCAGGCACCGACCTCGTCATCCTCAACTACATCGCCAATCACATCATCCAGACCGGTCGGGTGAACGAGGATTTCGTCAAGAACCACACGAAATTTGTGCGCGGTGTCACCGATATCGGTTATGGCCTGAGGCCGGATAACCCCGTCGAAGTGAAGGCGGCCAATTCCGCCGACCCGGCCAAGACCCAGGCAATCGACTACGAGGCGTTCAAAGCTTTCGTGTCCGAATACACGCTGGAAAAGGCGGTCGAGATGACCGGCGTCGAGGCCGGCTTCCTCAAGCAGCTCGCCGAGCTCTATGCCGACCCTGATCGTAAGGTCATGTCGCTCTGGACCATGGGCTTCAACCAGCATGTGCGCGGCGTCTGGGCCAATCAGATGGTCTACAACCTGCATCTGTTGACGGGCAAGATTTCCGAACCCGGCAACAGCCCGTTCTCGCTGACCGGCCAGCCCTCGGCCTGCGGCACGGCGCGCGAGGTCGGCACCTTCGCCCATCGCCTGCCGGCCGATATGGTGGTGACCAATCCGGAACATCGCAAACATGCGGAAGAGATTTGGCGCATTCCGCACGGCATCATCCCGGAAAAACCGGGTTACCACGCCGTCCAGCAGGACCGCATGCTCAAGGACGGCAAGCTCAATTTCTACTGGGTGCAGGTCAACAACAACGTCCAGGCCGGTCCGAACACCTCGAACGAGACCTATCAGGGCTATCGCAATCCGGACAATTTCATCGTCGTGTCGGATGCCTATCCGACGATCACGGCGATGAGCGCCGACCTTGTCCTGCCTGCTGCCATGTGGGTGGAGAAGGAGGGGGCCTACGGCAATGCGGAGCGGCGCACCCATGTCTGGCATCAGCTGGTGCAGGCGCCGGGCGAGGCGCGCTCCGACCTCTGGCAGATGGTGGAATTCTCCAAGCGCTTCACAACAGACGAGGTCTGGCCGGCGGACATCCTCGCTGCCAACCCCGATTACAAGGGGAAGACACTCTATCAGGTGCTCTATGCCGACAGCGACGTCGCGAAATTCCCGATCAGCGAGGTCAAGCCTGAGCACGCCAACAACGAGGCCCAGCATTTCGGCTTCTATATCCAGAAGGGCCTGTTCGAGGAATATGCCGCCTTCGGCCGCGGCCATGGTCATGACCTTGCACCCTACGACACCTATCACGAGGTGCGCGGGCTGCGCTGGCCGGTCGTCGACGGCAAGGAAACGCTGTGGCGCTACCGTGAGGGCTACGACCCCTATGTGAAGCCCGGCGAAGGGGTGAAATTCTACGGCAACAAGGACGGCAGGGCGGCGATCATCGCCGTGCCCTACGAGCCGCCGGCAGAATCGCCCGATGCCGAATTCGATACTTGGCTCGTCACCGGCCGCGTGCTCGAGCACTGGCATTCCGGCTCGATGACAATGCGCGTGCCCGAACTCTTCAAGGCATTTCCCGGCGCGCGCTGCTTCATGAATGCCGACGATGCGCGCAAGCGCGGCCTCAACCAGGGCTCGGAAATTCGCATCATCTCGCGGCGCGGCGAAATCCGTTCGCGCGTCGAGACGCGCGGGCGAAACCGTATGCCATCAGGCGTGATCTTCGTGCCGTGGTTCGATGCCAGCCAGCTCATCAACAAGGTCACGCTCGACGCTACCGATCCCATCTCGAAACAGACGGATTACAAGAAATGCGCAGTCAAGATCGTACCCGTCGCATAACCCTCCCCAGAGGATGGCTGCTGGCCGCGCTCAGCGCCGCCGTGATCGCCACCAGCGCCATGGCGCAGATGGTGCCGCAGCTCTCCGGCCCTGACGGAGACAAGATGCAGGAGGTGCCGGCCGATCCGCTGCCGAAGTGGATCGTCGACGATATCAGGCGCATGCGCGCCTACCCCGAGCAGCCGCCGATCATTCCGCATTCGATCGACGGTTACCAGCTGTCGGTCAATGCCAACCGCTGCCTGTCCTGTCACAAGCGAGAGTTCTCGCAGGATGCCGGTGCGCCGATGATCAGCGTCACCCACTACATGACCCGTGAAGGCCAGATGCTCGCCGACGTCTCGCCGCGGCGCTACTTCTGCACCGCCTGCCATGTGCCGCAGGCGGACAAGAAGCCGCTTGTCGGCAACACGTTCAAGGACATGAGCGAGCTCGGCGTCACCGGTGCGGGAAGCGAATGATGATGGCGCGCATCAAGGCAATCCTGCTCTGGGTCTGGACTATTCTGACGACGCCGGCGGCAACGCTCAGCCTCGCCTTCCTGACGCTCGGCGGCTTCGTCGGCGGCGTGATGTTCTGGGGCGCGTTCAACACGGCGCTGGAACTGACCAATACGGAAAAATTCTGCACCTCCTGTCACGAGATGAAAGACAACGTTTATCAGGAGCTGACCAATACGGTGCATTTCACCAATCGCTCCGGCGTGCGCGCCTCCTGCCCGGATTGCCATGTGCCGCACCAGTGGACCGACAAGATCGCCCGCAAGATGCAGGCCTCGAAGGAGGTCTGGGGCAAGATCTTCGGCACGATCAACACCCGTGGAAAATTCCTCGACAAGCGGTTGGAGCTGGCCAAGCACGAATGGGCGCGCCTGAAGGCGAATGACAGCCTTGAATGCCGCAATTGCCATTCCGCCGCGGCGATGGACTTCACCAAGCAGACGCAACGGGCCGCCGACATCCACTCGAAGTATCTCCTGCCGGGCAAGGCGACCTGTATCGACTGCCACAAGGGCATTGCCCATGAACTGCCGAATATGGAGGGCGTCGAACCAGGCTGGAAGATGCCAAAGGATCTCGAGGGCCAGGAGCTGCCCGCGGCATCGAGTGATGCCATCGGGGATCTGCGCAAGGCAGTTGCAAGCGCACATGGCTCAATGACATTTTAGGGTCTGCGTTGGTTAAAGTAGGGGTTTTTGGTTCATATCCGTTCAAGAGCACGATGCAAACCCACCTTGAAACGGCTGGGGGATTGCTCACCTGTAATGCGCTTGTGGGAGGCACCAATGGAACACTTGTTCGTCAAAACGGCATTCCCGCCCGAGGAGCTGAGCGATCTCCAGTTGCTATTGGATGACATAACATCGCAGGCCTGGTTCGATCCGTATGACGGCGCGAATGTGCTACAGCAGCGATACGGCCGCGTAGCTCGGGCTCGGCAGACGCCAAGAAAGAATAGAGGAAATCGGCCCGGGAGCTACCTCCTATAACTCGACCGGGCCTTGGCGCCCAATGACTTGAGCACTCTGGTACTCTGGCAGAAGTGCGTGCCGATGTGAAGCCGGAGCCGTCCGCTCGTAGGTTCTGATCTTTCGGCTCAACATTGAAGATCGGGATTGACGATGAAGGCGGGGAGTTCGGCGTCCCTGCCTACGGCTGCGTACAGCAATTCGATCCAGCGTTTTCGCTCTTCCGCGATCTCGTCGACAATCATCACCACAGGATCTGTCTGGCCGCGCGCCAGATGACGGGCGGCGATGTTCCATGCTGTTCGCTCCGTGGTCGATGCAAAGGCGCCCGACATATCGTCCAATTTGCTTCTCCTGCCGATCAATTGGCGGCGGAGAATGCTTCGACGTCCTTGCACTAGCGTTGCCGTGGCATCATGGGGGTGACGCGGCAAGAAGTGCGGCGACGGGCACACTGATGGCCGATAGCGTCAATGCCATCGCGGTCGCAAGTTTCACCAAATGCGCGCGCCGGGCGCGCCGTTCATCCCATTCGTACGCCATCTCTGTCCTCCTGAGTTCCAGACAACATCATGTCAGGGCCTCAAAGTCGAGTCGGGTACGCTGCTCTGCAGGTCTCCGTCCTCGCCCATCGCCCTGGTGAGCGCACGTCGTCGAAAGTGATCTGCGGCGGTCCACGCTCGATGCCGCTTTCGCGCTCGCGATCTCCTCGAGCAACTGGCGGTGTCGTTTAAGGAGGCCGACCGGGCCAACCGCGCTGATATCGAACGCCTGCAGTGTGCTTGCGAAGACGAAGACGTCGATGGTCTCCCCCGCGGAGGACAGCATTTGCCAGAACAATCCGAGTTCCTTTGGCGCGGGTGTGCCAGAGTTACGCGAGCATCTCATCAAGCTCGACGAAGAAATCCCTCTCGAGAATCCGGGTGTTGGAGATGAGAAGTCTCTACCGGCCGAGCAGCAGATTGAGGCTCTTCGGCAGGAAGTTGCCGGTCTCCGCGCCCGGTTGACCACAATCTGAAAACAGACCGACGGGTTGGATGCGCGGCCGTCGCGAGACGGTGTCTCTCCTTAGCTCAGGGTTCTCGCCACGGCCACCACGACCTATCTACTCGGTCGGCTCAAGCAGCGTCCGGTCCTCCCAGCCCGACGCCGGGCGCGCCCTATACCTATGTCACGACCAAACATTTCCTCACCGCCTTCGGCATGCAGACGCAACGTGATCTGCCCGACATCGAGGCGCTCGAGGATGCGGGATTGCTGCGCCGAAAAGGCGTGCAGGAGGGAGCCTTGGTGGCAACCGGGGGCGGGGAGGAGTAGTTTGTCGATATTTGTCGGGTGGAGGAGCGCCGGCCTAACTGTCAGATGTTGAGAACTTGCTGATCAAACCTCTGGAGGGGTAGCTTACGCGGTTCGAACGATTGTCTTCATCGGGAGACCGTCCTCCGTTCGTGCGATCGTCACGCTGGCGGCCGCAAGCGAGGAGAGGTTTGCGACATGAGTTCCTGCGCAGAACATTTCCGCCGGGCGACTGTCAAGCAGGCACCGCCAGATGCGCCGCGTGTCGAGGAGCGATTCGGCAGGTTCAAGCGTCACATCCGCGGGCTGGGCGAGCCATGTTGCGAGCGTCGCGTTGACCGCATCGGTGATTGCCGGAAGGCCGCCCGTCGCGGTTTCCTGGTCGAACCCCTTCTTTCGCAGGCTCTTGCCGAGGCGGTAGATATCCGTCGCGCCTTCAGGGGAAAGCTGCGAACTAACGATCGCCTCCTTGTCGAAATCTGGGGCGCCCAGACTATCGACGGTTGCGCCTTCCTTTGTCCAGAAGGACGCGAGCGCGCGGTTGAGGGCGAATGCGGAAAGGTGCGCGGCGGTATGTGCCGCGCTCAGTTTCCCACGGTGATCGGCATCGATGGCGATCTCGACCTCTGTGCCTGGTGCAGGAACGTTCGCGGCCTCGCCATCCAGCACATGAACGACGATGCTCACCCATTCCGCGCCTACCCGGCCAAGCGCCTTCGCGTCTTCTGCGATGTGGAGTTCGCCGGTTTCGCTGTTGGCAAAGCCGGTCAGCGCCTCGCTTATCTTCTGTGATGCGCCCGCCCAGGAAAGAGTGCCCATATCCGAGGGTTGGTCCGGCCAACGTAAGCTGACAGGGTGAGCCGGCGTGGCATCGGTGACGACCAGGAGCCGGCCGGGCTCCCGTGCGGCAAAAAGCACCCGGCCGCGCCCCTCTGTTTCACCCCTCGCGAAGCCAATGCGTGTGCTTTCGCGAATGTCCGTCTGATATGCCATTTGATCGTCCCCAAATTCTCTAGCGCCTGATCGCTCTCGCTTCGAAAATGCGCAACAGACGCGTGAGCGTTATGGTCAGGATAATATAGATCGATGCCAGAAGAATCAGCGGTTCGTAGGTGAGATAAGTATCCTGCCGGACCTTGGAGATCACTGCAAAGACATCGATAACCGTCACCGTGGCTACCAGCGGCGTCGACTTGAGTTGCAGGATGGTCTCGCCGGTAAGCGTCGGCAACGCGCGCTGCACGGCGCGGGGAAGCCAGATCCTGAAGAAAGCGGTCCTGCGGTTCATGCCGAACGTATAGGCCGCTTCCAGCTCACCCTTCGGCACGCCGGCGAACGCCCCGCGCATGATCTCTCCCGCATAGCCGGCAAAGGACAGGACGAGCGCCACCAGCCCGTAGGGCCACGCGGTGCGCAGAACCGGCCAGAAGATGGACGCGCGGATTTCGGGGAACTGCGCGAAGACGGCGCCAAGGCCGTAATAGAGCATCCAGAGCTGCAGAAGCAGCGGCGTTCCGCGAATGACCGTGCAGAAGGCCCGCGCCGGCCAGGCCAGCAGGCGAGGGCCGGTCGCCTGGACGACGCCAAGCGGCAGTGCTAACGCGAAACCGAGGACGCAGCTCGAAACCAAGAGAAGGAGCGTGACGCCGATGCCATTTGCCAGCCGCATCCAATAGTCGCCGATCCAGTCCCAGCGGCCGAAATAGACAGCCAGGCAGACGACAGCGATAATGAGGGCGTAGCGGATCGGTGCAAAGGGTTTTACCGATCTGACGGTCGGGCCTGACGAGACCGCCGGCAGGGTATTGGTGCTAAGCATGCATCACCGCCAATCCGCGGGTCGCGTGACGGTCGATCAGCTTGATAACGAGATTGGACAGGAGCGTGAGGCACAGATACATCGCCGCCGCTGCCGTATAGAACAGGAGGTAGTCCTTCGTCGTTCCAGCGGCCTGCTTGGTGGCGAGCGTGAGCTCGCCGAAGCCAACGACGGCGAGAAGCGCGGTGTCCTTGGTCGCAATCAGCCAGAGATTGGAAAGGCCGGGCAGGGCGAAGGGCAGCATGGCCGGTAGGGTGACGCGCCGCAGCGTCAGCAGGGGTGACATGCCGTAGGCCTTCGCGGTCTCGACCTGGCCATGCGGTATCGCAAGGATCGCTCCACGAAGTACTTCTGTGGAATAGGCGCCCTGTACCACGCCGATGACAAGGATGCCCGCGGCAAGGCCGCTGATATCGACGGAGGCAAAGCCCAGTACCGTAAGCAGCTGATTGAGCGCATCGGTGCCGGCATAGTAGAGGACGAGGATCAGGACCAGTTCCGGCACGGCGCGCACGGCGGTCGTGTAGATGTCGCACAGTTCCCGCAGAAACGCATTGTCGCTTAGCTTCCCGAGCGCGCCGCCGATGCCGATGACAAGGCCGATGAGATAGCCGCCGGCAGCGAGCGTCACGGAATTGAGAAATCCGCGCAGCAGCGTCGCGCCCCAGCCGGGCGGGCTTAACGACAGAAGGGTGAGATCGAACACCTATTGGCACTTTCCAGGTTCAGCCTAAGTTCGCCGGCCAGCACGGTCGTCCCGGCCAGCGATTTTGCATCAAGTGAGATGGAGCGTTTCATAGAAACGAAGAACGCTCCGGCGCGAAACTCACTCGCCGTAGATGTCGAAGTCGAAGTACTTCTTCGTGATGGTGGCATAGGTTCCGTCGGCGCGGATCGCCTTGATCGCGGCGTTGAGCTGCTCCTTCAGCGCCGTGTCGCCCCTGCGAAGACCGATGCCGATGCCGTGGCCGAGAATGGCTTCGTCCTTCTCGACATAACCCTTGAGGTCGCAGCATTCGCCGGTGGTCGACTTCAGGAAGCTGTTGAGCGCGAAGGAATCGCCCTGGATCGCATCGATGCGGCCTGCGGCAAGGTCCTGCTGGGCCTCGTCGAGCGTCTGGTATTCCTTGATTTCCGAGACGCTGGCGCCGAAGTGCTTTTCGGCATAACGCTGGTGGATTGACGAGGTCTGCACGCCGAGCACCTTGCCACTCAGCCCTTCCGGCGTGGCCTCGAAAGCGGTGCCCTTTGGACCTGCGATGGCCGCGCGTGCATCATAATACTTGTCGGAAAAGTCGATCGTCTTGAGGCGCTCGTCGGTGACCGTCATCGAGGAGATGATCATGTCGATCTTCTTGCTGGTCAGCGCCGGAATGATGCCGTCCCAGGCGACCGGCGTGATTTCGCAATCGAGCTTCGCCTCCTTGCAGACCGCGGCCGCGAACTCGACTTCCCAGCCGCTCCAGTTGCCGGAGGAATCCGGGGAGGTGAAGGTGGATATGGCTCGGCGGCCCAGCTGACCTTGACCGTTTCGGCAAGTGCCGCGCCGGCGGACATGAGCCCGGCGACACAGGAGACGAGAGCGATTTTCGTGATGTTTTTCATGGGTTCCCCTTTCACGATTGTCTGGACGTCAGTTGATGGAGCTGATGAATTTGCGCAGTGGTTCGCACTGCGGCGATCCGAATATCTCCGCAGGCGTGCCCTGTTCGGCGATCAGGCCGTTGTGCAAAAAGACGACGTGGCTCGAGACTTCCCGCGCAAACTTCATCTCGTGGGTGACGAGGATCATGGTGCGCTTTTCCCGTGCGAGATCGCGGATGACCGATAGGACTTCACCGACGAGTTCGGGGTCCAGCGCTGAGGTCGGCTCGTCAAACAGCATCACGAGCGGCTTGATCGCTAGTGCTCTGGCGATTGCTGCGCGCTGCTGCTGGCCACCGGACATGAAGGCCGGGTAGACGTCGCGTTTTTCGTAGAGGCCGACGCGGCGCAGCAGCGTTTCGGCATCATGGATGGCCTCGTCGCGCCGCACGCCCAACACCCGGGTCGGGGCCTCGATGACGTTCTCCAGCACCGTCATGTGTTGCCAGAGATTGAAGCTCTGGAACACCATGCCGAGGCGCGCGCGGATGCGCTGCAACTGCCGGCGATCGGCGGGCAGCATGGCGCCGTCCTTGCCACGTCGCACGGCGATCGCCTCGCCATGAACGGTGATCGAGCCCTCGCTCGGCGTTTCGAGGAAGTTGATGCAGCGCAGGAAGGTGGACTTGCCCGACCCGCTTCCGCCGATGATCGACACGACGTCGCCTTGCCTTGCAGTCAGCGATACGCCCTTGAGCACGTCCAGCGGGCCGAAGCGCTTGTGCAGGTTGGAAATTTCGATGGCGTTCGTTTCCATGGATGCCTCCTGGAGTCCCGGCTTACGCAGTCTTCATCTGGAGACTTGCCTCGGCGGTCCGGGCGAGCAGTTCGGCTGCGGTCGTAAGGATGGCGTCGTTGAAGTTGTATTCCGGCTGGTGCAGGCCGGCGCTGTCGGTGCCGTTGCCGATCCAGGCGTAGGCGCCGGGGCGTTCGGTGAGGAAGATGGCGAAATCGTCGCCGGCCATCGAGGGTGGGCAGGATGTGAGCTGCTGCGAACCCAGCGTCGTTGCGACCTCGCGCATGATCTGTGCCTCGCGGGGGCTGTTGACGACGGGGGGAAAGTCGGGGCCGTCGAGGGTGAATTCGGCGGTGACGCCGCTCATCGCGGCGGTGGCGCGCACGGCGTTTTCGAGCCGTGTGCGGATATGGGCGAGCATGGCGAGCGAGAAGCCGCGATAGGTGCCGCGCAGCCGCGCTTCCTTGGGAATGACGTTCTGCGCCATTCCCGCATGGAACGAGCCGACCGTGACCACGGCCGATTGCAGCGGATCGACGGTGCGCGAGACGATCTGTTGCAGGCCGGTGAGGAAATAGCCGCCGGCGAGGATGGGGTCGGCGCTCAAATGCGGCATCGCGCCGTGCGCGCCATCGGCCCGGAAGACCACCTCGAATTCGTTCGAGCCGGCCATGACCGGGCCGTCCGCGACCGACACCGCGCCTTCGGCGAGTCCCGGCCAGTTGTGGAACGAGAAGATGCTGTCGAAGGGAAAACGCGCGAGCAGGCCGTCGTCGAGCATCGGCTGCGCGCCGCCGTAGCGTTCCTCGGCGGGCTGGAAGACCAGCAGCACGCGGCCGGCAAAATTCCGGGTCGCGGCGAGATAGGCGGCGGCACCCAGCAGCGCTGCGGTGTGCCCGTCATGCCCGCAGGCATGCATGCAGCCCGGATGGCGCGATGCGTAGGCGAGCCCCGTCGCCTCCTGGATCGGCAGCGCATCCATGTCCGCCCGAAGGGCAACCGTCGGCCCCTCCGCCCTGCCGGCGATCTCGGCGACCACGCCGTAACCGCCGATATTCTCGTGGGGGACGAGCCCCAGCGCGCGCAGTTCCGCGGCGACGAGCCTTGAGGTCTCGACCTCCTGGCGGGACAGTTCCGGCAT
>NZ_JBPEHL010000029.1:0-30084 GCF_051201095.1 Shinella sp. BE166
ATGCCGAGGTTCTGCACCCAGTGGGGCAGGGCGGTGTAGTGCAGGTGATGCGAGCCCGCCCACATGTAGAAGAAGGTGATGCCCCAGAAGCTGAGGATCGACAGCCGGTAGGAGAAGATCGGCCGCTCGGCGCGTTTTGGCAGGTAGTAGTAGAGCATGGCCAGGAAGCCGGCGGTGAGGAAGAAGGCGACGGCGTTATGCCCGTACCACCATTGCACCATGGAATCCTGCACGCCCGCCCAGATCGTATAACTCTTGGCGTGGGCGAAGGAGAGGGGAACTGCGAGGTTGTTGACGATGTGCAGGATGGCCACGACGAGGATGAAGGCCATGTAGTACCAATTGGCCACATAGATGTGCGGCTCTTTGCGCCGGGCAAGCGTGCGCACGTAGAGCACGAAATAGGTCACCCAGACGATGACCAGCCAGATATCGGCATACCATTCGGCCTCGGCATATTCCTTGGACTGGGTGACGCCGAGAAAATAGCCGGAAATCGCGATGAGACAGAAAAGGTTGAAGCCGAACAGCACGATCCAGGGCGAAAGCTGGTCGGCAAGGCGGGCGCGCGAGGTGCGCTGCACGACATGGAACGAGGTGGTGATGAGCGCATTGCCGCCGAACCCGAAAATGACGCCGGACGTGTGCGCCGGACGGATGCGGCCGAAGCTCGCCCAAAACGTATCGAAGTTGAGGCTTGGCCAGGCGAGCTGCGCGGCAGCCCACACGCCGATGAACATGCCGAAGATCGCCCAGAACAGTGTCAGCCCGACGCCGACCTTGATCGGATCGTCATAGTAGCGGGTGAGGCGGGCGGGGCTTGGCGGCGTTCCGAAGGCACCCGAGAAAAGGACGAAAAGCAGTGCCAGACTGTAAAGGAGGACCATCGCGCCGTGAATACCGAGGACATCGGTGCGCCCTGCTGCCGCCATCGCGATACCGATGATCGCAAGGACGATCAGGATGATCGCACCGATATCCCGCTCCCCCGTCGTGAGTTGCCCCATCTTCGACGTCTCCCCATGCTATAGCGCGCCGCAAATTTCTTCCTTGGGAACTTACACGACGTTCCTCGAATTCAAGACTGCGCGGTGAAAAAAAATCCTGGCGCGGAGCAAAATCGCTATGAAATTGACGAATGGCAGGTTTTCTGGTCGGTTCCGAGTATGCTCGCGGCTCTCTTTAGATGAACGTAATTGAAGTTGAGGCGCAACGTGCCGTTAGCCATGCCAGCACTTCGACTTGTTCGTCGGCATAAACGCGCCATATCCCCTTGAGAAGGATGAAAGGCGACCGCTTGATCCACCGCGTTCGATGCTGAGATATGGAAAACGACGACCCACAACTTCAATTCGAAACGCCGGAAGCCAGAATGGCGCTGTTCGATTTCGCATTCGATCACGCACCGATCGGAGTTGCCCTTGTGGATATTCGTGCCTGCATTATCCGAGGAAATGCGGCATTCGCTGCACTGGTTGGCCGGCCGCTTGACGAAGTGACGGGAATGTCTTTTGCGCAGTTCACCCACTCGGAAGATCTCGAAGCGGATCTTATTCTTTTCCAGGATGTGCTCGATGGGAGAAGGGATGGCTATTCGGTCGAAAAGCGCTACGTTCGCCCAGACGGTGAGTTGGTGCACGTCCTCATTCACATCGCCGCCATGCGGGACGAGGCAGGCGATGTCGTCCGGCTGATCTCTCAAATCCAGAATATCACGCATCACAAAGAGTATGAGCGACAGCTCGCCGAGCGCGCAGCACAGCTTGAACTTGCGCTGGAAGCCGTCCGCGGCGGCTTTTGGTATATGGACGTCGGTACTCGAAAATTCGAAACCTCGGAAAGGCTCGCGCAATTTATCGCGGGCCCTACGGCGGCACGTTTAGATCTCGAGAATTACTTAAAACGTGTCAACGTCGATGATGGTGCAAGTGCCGACCTCACCCCCCTCCTCGCTGGCGACGTAGATCAGGCCGTCGCCGAATACAGACTGGAGACCGTCACAGGAGAGCGATGGATGAGGTGCGACCGTCGACTGCTTCGTGATGGGAACGGCGCGCCGTTCAGGATCGTCGGCATGGCTATCGATTTCACTGAGGAGCACAATCGCTTTGTCGATCTCGAGCGTACGTCCCAGCGAGACGCGCTTACGGGATTGCTTAACAGGCGAGGGCTGATAGCGAGCTTTTCGAAACTGACCGCGGCACACGGATACTCGGTGCTCGCCGTCGATCTGGACGGATTCAAGCAGATCAATGACATTCACGGTCACGCTGCTGGAGATGCGGTGCTTGTGGAGACGGCGAGACGACTATTGTCCTGTGTAAGGGGCGCCGATCTTGTCTGTCGGACCGGCGGAGACGAATTCGTCCTGGTCGTTGAAGGAACGGATGACGCCGGGAAAGCAGTCGCGGAGCGCGTGGTAGCGAAAATGCGGGCTCCCGTTCTTTTGAATCAAAGTTGCGTTGAGGTTCGCGCGAGTGTGGGAGGCTTGTGGCGTAACGCAGGCGCGAACCTGGAGCAGTTGGTATCTGGCGCGGATAAGTTGCTTTATGAAGCAAAAGCCAGGGGGAAAGATGGGTTTGTGTTCGGATAAGGCGATCATCCCCCGCAAAGAGTACGGCTGAAAGACAGCCCGCGACACATAGGTTACATCCGACTGGCCCGCATGGGGTTGACTGTTTCACGAGCTTGGTTAAATGGAGGGCGTCGAAAAGTTTCAGGCTGGTGTGGTTATTTCCAGCCCCTGTGAAAGCAGGAAAGTCGCCAATGCGAACCCACGGCATCAACCTTACGAAGGGTGGTGTCCGGCTGCGCGCCTGCTCCACCATGAACCTGTGGAGACACCATGAACGGTCCTAAAACGATCATAATTGCCCAATTTTTCATTTCCGGCATGATGGCTTTTCTCATGACCGGCTTTTTCAGCATCCTGCATCTCGGTTTGTCGGGGCGGGCGGTATCGGAGTGGAGCGGGGGGTTCCTGATCGCCTGGCCGGTCGCATTTTTGCTTTCCTTGGGGGTCGGCAAGGTCGGTTTCATGATCGCTGGCCGCATTACCGCATGGTCTGCCTGACGGCATTATCGTCTGCTAACGCGTTGGCCTCTTTCGTAACTGGAAAGTGAGGCGTCAATTATTTGGCGATTGCGATTCGGCTGGAAATAGAGAGGAAGCGGACTGGCGAAACTGGTCCCTTCCAAGTTCATGCGACCATCGGCGGGAGTTCGGGCCCTATGGGCACGATGCCCGTCGGGTTGAGTGCCTTGACTGAATAGTAGCCACTTTTGATATGGTCGCTATTCACGGTCTCACGGATGCCCGGAACGGCGAGAATGCGGGCGGTGTAGGCGCTCAGTGCCGCATAATCTGCGATGCGCTTCAGATTGCACTTGAAGATGCCGTGATAGGCGACATCAAACCGCACCAGCGTCACGAAAAGCCGGATATCGGCCTCCGTCAGCCTCTCTCCGGACAGGAAGTCGCGGCCGTCGCCCAGTCTTTCTTCCAACTCCTCAAGCATGGCGAAGACGTCGTGAAAAGCCTCCTCATAGGCAACCTGCGTGGTCGCGAAGCCCTTTCAGGTAACCGGAAGATGCGACCACGACGATGCGCATGTCGCAGAGCTTGCGTGCGATCATCGTTGAATCGCTCGCACGGCCTACCCTCACCGCCACGTCAAAGCCCTCGTCCACCAGGTTCACCAGCGGATAAACTGACGTCGAGTTCGATTTCCGGATAGGCCGCGGCAAAAGCGTTTAAAGCGGGAGCGATCTCCATGGTGCCGAACGTCAGGGGAGCGGTTATGCGGAGGCGGCCGTGTGGTTTGCGGGTGGCATCCCGGACCGCCGCATCGAGGGCGTCGAATTCGTCCAGTAATGGGCGCAGTCTGTTGATTGCCACTGAGAACTGACCCTATCAGGCCACGCCGGGTCAGTTCTCAGTGGCAATCAACACTCAGTGGAGAACAGCTGGCTAAGTGACGGGCGCACTGCTCTGATGTTGGGACCCGGGTCTCGGTTCGTTCCAGTCAGCGTAGATGCGTGCACGGGATCGTAGTGTGTCGCGATCATTGCCTCATCCCAGATACCAATCTTCCATTGATGGCACCTAACGGAAGCCACTCTGTGGCTGCGACCGTGATCATGGCTAAGATCATCCAGCCTTTCGAGATTTTAGCTCCTTCGCAACCGACTTCTTCAAAGCGTCCATGATATTGACGACGTTGCTCTTTTCGTCGTCGTCCTTCGTGGGTTTCGAAGACTTGGCCTTCGACGGCTTCCTGGCTTTCTTCTTGTCCGCTATCAGTTTCAGCAAGCTTTCCTGGATCGGGTCGGACACCATATCCGGCGACCAGTCCTTCAGCCGCTTTTTGATGACTGCCTCAAGTGTTGAAACGCCTCTTCGTGTTGATTTGCACTGAGAGCTGACCCGGGATTTGCGCCGAGAAGTGACCCGCCTTAGGTATCGTCCGTCGTGGTTGGGGTGGTCAAGTTCCTGCGTTTCTCCTTCGTCGTTTTGGGCTCATGGGCCGAACTGTTTTTGAAGCGGAAGCTGTCGTTGCCGGTTTCGAGGATGTGGCAATGATGTGTGAGGCGGTCGAGCAGCGCGGTGGTCATCTTGGCATCGCCAAACACGCTGGCCCATTCGCTGAAGCTCAGGTTGGTGGTGATGATGACGCTCGTGTGCTCGTAGAGCTTGCTCAGCAGATGGAACAGCAGCGCACCGCCCGAAGCGCTGAACGGCAGGTAGCCCAGCTCGTCGAGGATGACGAGATCGGAGTGTGCCAGGCGGTTGGCGATCTGGCCTGAACGACCTTGGGACTTCTCCTGCTCAAGCGCGTTGACCAGTTCCACGGTTGAGAAGAACCGAACCCGCTTGTGATGATGTTCGATGGCCTGGACGCCGATGGCCGTGGCAATATGCGTCTTGCCCGTGCCGGGACCGCCGACCAGGACGATGTTGTTGGCGTCGTCGAGGAAGTCGCAGCGATGAAGCTGACGGACCAGTGCCTCGTTGATCTCGCTGCTGGTGAAGTCGAAGCCGTTCAGATCACGATAGGCTGGAAAGCGTGCCGTCTTGAGCTGGTAGGCCGTCGACCGCACTTCACGTTCCGCGGTCTCGGCCTTGAGGAGCTGCGATAGGATCGGGATGGCAGCCTCGAACGCCGGCGATCCCTGCTCGGTGAGTTCGCCAACGGCCTGGGCCATGCCGTGCATCTTCAGTTGCCGCAGCATGATGACGACAGCGCCGCTTGCCGGATTATGACGCATGGCGAACCTCCGTCTTTCTCAGCGCATCGTAACGTTCGACATTCGCCTTGGGCTCATTGGTGAGCGTCAAGGCCTGAGGCGCGTCGATGGTGGGCGGTGTGAAGGATTTGCCGTCGACGAGGCGATGCAGCAGGTTCAGCACATGCGTCTTGGTCGGAACGCCGGACTTCAGCGCCATGTCCACGGCCGACAACACGGCCTGTTCGTCATGCTGGAGAACAAGGGCCAGGATATCGACCATCTCGCGGTCGCCACCCGGCTTCTTCAGGAGATATTGCTGCAAGGCCCGGAATGCCTCCGGTAGCTCAACGAATGGAGCGCCATTGCGAAGAGCACCGGGCTTGCGCTGCACCACCGCCAGATAGTGCCGCCAATCGTAGATGGTCTGTCCTGGCCGATCGTGAGAACGGTCGATCACGCGGCGATGCTCGCACACGATCTGCCTCTCCGCTGCGACGACGACACGATCCGGGTAAACCCGCAGGCTCACCGGTCGATTGGCGAAGGATGCCGGGACGCTGTAGCGATTGCGCTCCAGATGGACGAGGCAGGTCGGAGTGACCCGCTTTGTATACTCGACAAAGCCGTCGAACAGGCGGGTAACAGGCATCAGCGCCAGAGCTTCCTCAGCCCAGATGTCAGCAATGGTGCCGCGCATCTGTCCGTGCGGGGTCTTTGCCCAGAACTCCTTGCATCGAAGCTCCAGCCAGTCGTTCAGGGCATCCAATGATGGAAACCGTGGAACAGGTTGGAAGAAGCGATGACGCGCATCCTGAACATTCTTCTCGACCTGTCCTTTCTCCCAACCGGACGCGGGATTGCAGAACTCGGGCTCGAACACATAGTGACTGGCCATTGCCAGGAAACGGACATTGACGTCGCGCTCCTTGCCACGGCCGACCTTGTCGATCGCCGTGCGCATGTTGTCGTAGATACCGCGGCCGGGAATGCCGCCAAACACGCGGAATGCATGATTGTGGGCATCGAACAGCATCTCATGCGTCTGAAGGAGATAGGCCCGAACAATGAAGGCACGGCTATAGCTTAGCTTCGTATGTGCGACCTGCAGCTTGGTGCGCTCGTTGCCGATAATGGCCCAGTCTTCCGACCAGTCGAACTGGAACGCTTCGCCTGGTTCGAAGGCCAGAGGCACGAACGTTCCGCGCCCTGTCGTCTGGAATTCCCTCTGCCGGTCTGACTTCCATTCCCGGGCAAAGGCTGCAACGCGGCAATAGGAGCCGTCGTAACCGAGGCTCACCAGGTCGGCATGGAGTTGCTTCAGGGTGCGCTTCTGCTTGCGGCCCTTCTTCGATTCCGTCTTCAGCCAGGCCGACAGCCGATCCGCGAAAGGATCAAGCTTGCTCGGTCGCTCCGGGACCTTGAACTTCGGCTCCACGCCGTCCAGGCGCAGGTATTTGCGGACGGTGTTCCGGGACAGGCCGCTCCTGCGGCAAATCTCCCGGATCGATAGATGCTCTCGAAAATGCCAGCGTCGTATTACGCTCAGTAACGCCATGTCGATCACTCCAGAGCCCCCGCTGAAACCTCGCGAGGGATGATTGAAACATGGGTCAAATCTCAGTGATAATTTCCCGCAATCCCGGGTCAGCTCTCAGTGCAAATCAACAAAAGCGAGAGTTCGCAGCCGACATGGGCCTGCAGGCCCACGTGCTTCGCATGGCAGCCGAAGGCGCCGTTTCGGCCTACGAGGACATCACAGGCGAAACCTGGAAGCCCTACGAGCGCACGATCGAGCAGCCCGCCAACTCGGTCGACAGACAAGCCGCGACTGCCCAGATGTCAGCCTTCGAGTAGCCGAAATGCGGGGCTTCGGCCCCGCATTTCTCCAGCGTCCGAACCGCAGTTGCGAGCTGTGTTCGGAAAAAGAAAAAAGGGCCGACGGAAAACCGCGGCCCATAAAGTGTGAGGGTCATGGACCTCCAGAGGGGAACAGCTGCTGCGGCGGAACTGGGAAGAAACCGCCATGGGCATCAGCTGAAGTCTGTATGCACGAATTTTCATCACGCCGCACCTGATTTTTGTGCAGTGCAGCTATGCATTGGCTGCTTTTTTCACATGTATTGCTGGGTAATCCGGTGACGAGCGGCGCTTTTCGCCGCGGTAGATCGGTCAAAATCTGATGGAGTATACTAGCGTATCGGCGTTTTATATCCGCGGGTGAAAGGTGCAAACTTCATGCTGCAGCCCTCGCTCGCGAAAAGGCTCCCGGCGGCATTCCCACATGCCGATTGAAGGCGACGCTGAAGGCGCTTGTCGATCCGTAACCGACGCGCTGGGCGATGTCGGCCATGGCCATATCTTCGCGTAGGAACTCTTTCGCTAGCGCCATCCGCCACCCCGTCGCGTACTCCATTGGCGCGACCCCGACCTCTCTGCGGAAGCGATCGAAGAAGGTGGAACGGGACATGGCGGCTTCCCGAGCAAGCGTCTCCACCGTCATGCTGCGGCCCGGATCTGCATGGATCCGGCGCAAGGTCGGTGCCAGCATCGGATCGGCCATGCCACGCAGGAGACCCGGCGGCGCTTTGGCACTTGCCGCCGATCGTAGTGCATCGATGAACAACACCTCGAGCAACCGGTGAAGCACCATCTCACGCGCGACGCGGTCAGCTCGCGTTTCCTCGTTTATCATGCGGACGAGAGCCATCAGCCGCTCTTCGCCGTGAACATGGATGACTTCCGGCAGCAGCGATACGAGAAGAGCTTTGTCATCCGAGCCGAACGCACAATGCCCGACCAGGGCCTTGATCTCTGCCGGTGCTTCCGGGTCGCCCAGGCGAAAGACGCCGGGGCTGGTCTCCAGACGTTGAGCAAGGGCGCCGCGTGGTAGCGGCTCCATGCTGCTCATCGTGAACGAGAACATCTTTGGGACGAGGACGAAGTCACCGGCAGTGAGCACCATTGGGTCACGACCGGCAATCGCCATCAGGCAACGGCCTTCGACGACAGCGCAGTAGAAGGGGCTCCCCAGTTCTGTGCGCTCAACCAACCACTGACCACCGCCCGTGACCAGCTTGGAGATCGACGGGCTTGGCTTGAGCAGCGAAACAACTTCGGTAACGGGATCGGTCATGTTTTCGGACTCATGCTAAATACTCTTGGACATACGCATATAGCAAGTCCGGGTGATCAGGTCCATCTTCAGGCCAGTTAAAAGTCAGGAGACAGAACATGCCAAAGATCTTCATCACTGGTTGCTCGTCCGGTTTCGGCCTCGCCATCGCGCAGAAATTCGTGGACGCCGGGTGGGACGTGGTCGCGACCATGCGCACGCCGCGCTACGACCTTTTTCCCTCGAACGACCGGCTCGAAATCCTGCCGCTGGATGTCACGAGCGCGGACAGTATCGCCAAGGCGGTCGACGCCGCCGGCACGATCGA
This sequence comes from Shinella sp. BE166, assembly GCF_051201095.1. Classification (NCBI taxonomy): domain Bacteria; kingdom Pseudomonadati; phylum Pseudomonadota; class Alphaproteobacteria; order Hyphomicrobiales; family Rhizobiaceae; genus Shinella; species Shinella sp. BE166. The sequence goes on from NZ_JBPEHL010000029.1 coordinate 8,670, forward strand.
CGCTCTGGTCAACAATGCCGGCGTCGGCATGCTCAACGTGCTGGAAGGCACGGAGATGTCGAAGATCCGCGAACTGTTCGAGACAAACGTCTTCGGAGCAATGGCGATGACCAAAGCTGTGCTTCCGCAGATGCGGTCCCGTCGCTCAGGCGTCATCGTCAATGTCAGCTCCGCGGTCACGATAAGGCCTCTGCCCGCGCTGTCAGTCTACAGTGCAAGCAAGGCAGCGCTCAATGCCTTCACGGAAAGCCTCGCCCTCGAAGCGGCGCTGTTCGGCATCCGTGCCAAACTTGTTTTGCCTGGCTCGGCACCGACGACCGGCTTCGGCAAGAATGCTGTCTCGCGGATGGGCACGGAAATTCCCGAGCCATATACCGCCTTCGTCCACGATTACATGACGAAGCTGCGTTCCGGCACTGAGGTCACGACGGCGGATGCGGTTGCAGAGGCTGTCTGGCGGTCTGTGACGGAGATCGACGCGCCGATGAAAATCCCCGCCGGCGCCGACGCGGAAACCTCTTTCCGCGAAGCGGGCCATTTGCTCGCCTGAACATCACCATCCGAAATCCACCTTTGAAGGTCGAGACCCATGAACAATCTGATCAATCTCGCAAAGCATATTCCCACACCTGAAGCCACTCTCACCGTGGCATACACGCCGATCCGCCTTCCCATGCCGGGCCGCCAGCCACTGGAGCTGCGTGTGACTGCGCCCGCAAACGGCGACAAGCTGCCGATCGTGCTGCTGTCGCATGGCTATGGCCCTTCCAACTATATTCCGTCAAAGGACGGCTACGCTCCTCTCGCTCAGTTTTGGGCGGAGAGGGGGTTCGTCGTCATCCAGCCGACGCATGCAAGTTCGCGGGTCGGTGGCCTGACGTCAGATTCACCCGGCGCGCCGTTCTTCTGGCGCGAGCGTGTCGAGGAGATGAAGGCGATCCTTGACCATCTCGCGGAGATCGAACGGCAGGCGCCGGCCGTCGCCGGCCGGATGGATCATTCCCGCATCGGAGCGGTCGGGCATTCACTTGGCGGCCACACGGTTGGACTTCTACTCGGCGCGCAGCTGGACGGCGAGGATCTCTCTGAGCCTCGTATCTCAGCAGGCGTTCTTCTGACGACGCCGGGACGCGGCGGCAAAGATATGACCGAGGAGAACGCCGCAAGGTTTCCATTCTTCGACGTCGATTTCTCGACGCTCTCCACCCGCAGCCTGGTCGTTTGCGGTGATATGGACAATCCCCATTTTACAACGCGCGGCGCTGACTGGCATGCGGACGCGTTCCATGATGCGCCGGGCGCTAAAGCAATGCTGATGATGCACGGGGTCGGGCATGGCCTTGGCGGGATTGCCGCACTGGACGCAAAGGAAACGGAAACAGAAGCACCGGATGCGCTGGAAGCTACACGGCGCCTCACTCTCGCCTGGCTTCAGACCGCGTTCGGTGCGGACGAGGGCGCTTGGCCCCAAGCGCGCCTAGCGTTAGAGCGTGACGCTGCACCGCTTGCCACGGTCACCGACAAGCAATTGTAGTCGCTGAAGCAGATCGGCACGATTGAAGCCGCGCCAATGAGAGATACCGGGCGCCACACTGGTGGCGCTCGATGCAATCTGCGGCATCCGTGGGTAGCGCAGATATCATCGAGTTCGGAAAGCACGCCAGCAACTCGTCCTTCATTCAGCGAGCATTCGGGGCCCCTGGCAAAATGAGTTTCAGTTCTGTGTGCAGATTTCTTGTCAGAAAGCGTGGCTTTTGACTTTAGCTCCCGATCCGGGTGGTTGGGCGCTCGGCGATGCAGTTTACTTCGATCACGCGCAGATGACGCATAGTCGTACGCCTTGATCCGCCAAGTTGGCACGTCCACTGCGGTCTCGATGGGGCATGTCTGACCGAAGACCGCCTCGCGATGCTCGGCTCGATCGGCATCCGCAACGGCCGGATCGTTTTCTTCCCCTGTGCGCGAAAGCGCCCATTCCTCGCGAGGCAAGAAAGCCTCTCCTTGGCCGTCCTCCACTCCGTTTCGGTCCGTTGGATGCAGGCCGATCGTCCCCGGTCCTGTCGACTGCCATCGAGGCCGCGATGGACGCGGCCCGAACAACCGAAAAGGATTACGACAATGGCAACCATCGGCTCTTTCACCGCTTCCGGCAACGGCTTCTCCGGCACCATCAAGACCCTCAACCTCAACGTCAAGGCAACCATCCGCGCCGTCGAGCGCACGTCCGAGAAGGGCCCTGATTACCGCATCCTCGCAGGAGCTACGGTCGAATTCGGCGCAGCCTGGAAGAAGACCTCGAACGAAGGTCGCGATTACCTCTCGGTCAAGCTCGACGATCCGAGCTTCCCGGCTCCGATCTACGCAACGCTGATCGAAGTCGAAGGCGAGGAAGGCCTCTCCCTCATCTGGTCCCGGTCGAACCGGGACTGAGACTGGATGCCCCGCCGCCAAGGCGGGGCTCTCCACGCAGGGATCACTTGTTCAGTGCATCCTTGAGCGCCTTGGCAGGCGCGAAGGTCAGCTTCTTCGAAGCGGCAACAGTCATCTTTTCTCCGGTCGCAGGATTGCGGCCCTCGCGCTCAGGCGATGCCTTCACCTTAAATTTTCCGAAGCCTGGGATTGAGGTTTCAGCGTCGGAGCCTGCGGCATCGACGATGGCCTGGAAGACGGCCTCGACAATGCCCTTGGCCTGAACCTTCGTCAGGCCGTTATCGGCTGCAATCTTGTCGGCGATTTCATTGGTGGTGGTCATGGAATTCCTCGCATCTTCCTGTCAAAGATAAAATCCGTGTCAGCTTATGACCGGATTGTCATCGGCGACGATGGAGACGAGGATCAGATCCGTGGGATGTCCACAGGTGGTTTTGGCCGATAACCCCGTTTGCGCTTCTCGCGAAGCACGTCGAGGAACAAGCTGATGGCTTGGCTCTCGTTGTCAAACAGATGCACCATCTGCTGTCCGCGCGTTCCAATCCGCCCCCAGGCGCGTACAAGCGACACCTCGCCGAACAATGTCGGCTGAACGGCGAGTGCATAAAAGCGCGCCATGTTCTTCTCCGGCGCGATACGCTCGACATAGAGGTGGTAGGGCTGCGTGATCATGCCGGCAGAATCGCGTGTTCGGAATCTGCCGTCCAATGACAGTTTTGAATCGATCGGGCATCATCGATTCACGACAGTGATCCGCCGGCGCCCGGATCATTCGCACCAGCTCCGGCGCGATCCTTCCCACTTCCGAGCCAGGCCTTCGGCGACGAGAATATCGCCGACCGATCGCCGATCGCGGTAGACGATCCTGAGCTTGCGACCGAAGCGATCTTCATCCCTGGCGGTCGTCTTGAACGAGAGCGGACCCGAATTGAGGATGTCGAGCAGACGCTGTTTCGCCGCAAGCCCTCGCTCGCGTTCGCGCTCGCATCTCGGCGGGCTAAGCTCCGGCGTGTCGATGTCGGCGATCCTGATCTTCTCACCTCTAAACCAGAACGTATCACCATCCACTACGCAGGTGATACGTTGTCCGCTATCCGCAGATAGAGAAGGCTTCGCTCGCGCTGCTCGGCGGCGCTGAGGCAACAGACGAGAGGATGCCAATGGCTAAGGGGGATAGGCTCGCGACTGCCGTAAAAAGTCTCAATGTCATGTCTCCTCAAGGGCAAAACCGGCATTCTCGCCAGTAAGTCTGACCGCGAAGCCCGCCGTATCGCCGACGTCAACGTGCCGGCATTGAAGCGCGATATCGAAACCTATCTTCGCATCCGCGAGACGGCCATGCAGCGGATAGAGGGTGAAGAGAAGACCATGCGCCACCGCGTCTCGATCGACATTCCGGCGCTGTCGCCTGCGGCGCAGGCCGTGCTGGAACGAGTGCGCGACGCGATCGACCGTAATGATCTCCCTGCCGCGATGGCATACCCGTGATGATGACGAGTGGAGAAAGCTTGTCTCGAAGTTCAATCCCACAAGGCCCTGGCTCTCGCGGATTGCGCCGAGTTGCCAGTCCGTGAGGTTTCGAGCGTGTGGGCAGATTCTATGAACGTTTGAATGGGTCGCCACGAGCGGCGCGTTGCTCAATGCGGCAACGTCTCGAAACCCACGCTCATTGAGATGCGACAGGTCGACAAGGACTTTCATCTGATTGCAAGCCTGTATGAGGTTCTTTCCGTAATCCGTCAGGCCCGGTCCCGTATCAGGCGAAGACGGAAACCGAAAAGGAACACCATGTCCGAAGATATTGGGCCTGCTCCACACTGGGCCAATCGATCGCAGCCCAACGCCATAAAGCATATCCAGCATCGTCAGGTCTCGGTCAATCGCCTCTGCGCCTTCCATATGGAATACCGCCGCGATGATGCCTCGTTCCATTGCGGTCCGAATGTCCTGCGCCGTGCGGCATAGCGAAACCGCCCCGGCACGGTCGAGGTCGAAGAGAATGGATGCCATCGAAACCGTCGTCGCACGCGCTTCATCCATCGCAAGCGCAGGCGGCATGGGTTCATCGATGGAGAAATCGGACGCTGCGTGTGTAGCGCACGGATCAGTGGATTCGGGCGATGGGGCGAAGACGGCAAACATGCCGCCTGCAAACCCTCCCTGTTTTGCTCGCGGAAGATCGATATGCCAGTCTGGAGGAGCGCCCTTTTTAAAAAGAGCCACCTTGTCAGCGTCCTGGGCGTAGTGGAGCTTGAAGAGAACGTCGTTGTGCCCATCAAAGATGGGCACAGGCTTTTGTTCCGTCATATCTAATTGTCTTTTCTTGGCTGGGAAGCCGTGTGAGCACCACGAAAATCAGGATGATGGCGGCAAGCGCTGTCAGAAGCACCAGCTCACGGTCGGCACCCATCAACAGGTTCGGACGCGATAGCGCCCGGTGCACGCGCGAGCGTGTAAGAGCGAAGCCCACCTCAGCCATGAGCCCCCTCCCCTTCTGTGGCCGGCGTCGTCGTCGGTTCGTGAGTGCTTTGCTCCGCCTGTGCCTTGGCCTCGCCGATCGATGCGCCGGTCGCGCCGAAAAGGGCGACGATCTGGGTGGCCCCAAGCAGGACGCCCCCAACGAGCGCCACATAGCAAAGCCGCCTCGCGAAATCGTTCAGCTCGCCCCCGAAGATCAGCATGGCGCCGGCAATGGCAACGGCGGCGAGCGCGATGAACCCGGCGACAGGTCCCGTGATCGATTGCTGGATCTGCTCGAGCGGCGCTTCCCACGGAAGACTGCCGCCGCCGGAAGAGGCAAGTGCTGGATCTGGAAGGCCGATTGTAACGGCGGCCAGTGCCGCACAGGTGAGAAGAATATTGATTTTACGCGACATGGCTGTCCTCATCGATCTGGGCATAGTGTTCGGTCTGATAGCGGCCGTTGCGGTATCCCTCGATGTGAATGACCTCGCGGACCCGCCTCCCCTTCCCCGTTCGCTCAATGGAGACGACTAGATCGACGGCCTCGCCGATGACCTCCTGCATCGGCTGCTGACTGGCTTCCGCCGTCAGCTGCTCCAGCCGGCGCAAGGCTGACATCGCCGTGTTGGAATGGATCGTAGTGACGCCGCCGGGATGTCCCGTGTTCCAGGCCTTGAGCAGTGTTAGCGCCGCACCGTCGCGGACCTCGCCGACAATGATGCGGTCGGGGCGCAGGCGCATCGTGCTCTTCAGCAGGCGGGCCATGTCGATGGTATCGCTGGTGTGCAAAGATACGGCGTTTTCTGCCGCGCATTGAATCTCGGCGGTGTCTTCGAGAATGACCATCCGATCGTCCGGGGCCGCCGCCACAATTTCCGCGATGATGGCGTTGGCGAGAGTGGTTTTGCCCGATCCGGTGCCACCGGAGATTACGATGTTCATCCGCGCGTCGATCGCGCTTCGAATGGCGGAAGCCTGTGCTTCAGTTATCGCCTTCGACTTCACATATTCCGTGAGTGCGATCAGACGCGAGGCACGGCGGCGGATGGTGAATGCCGGACTTGAAACGACCGGTGGCAACAGCCCCTCGAAGCGGTGTCCGCCAATGGGAAGTTCGCCGGAGATGATCGGCTGTTCATCGTCGGCTTCCGATTGCAGGGCATGGGCGACACTGCCAATTACGACTTCCGCGGCGGCGGTGCTCATTGCGCCGGCCGGCGCCACGCCTTGCCCTAGGCGTTCGATAAACAAGCGCCCATCGGGATTGAGCATGATTTCGACCACGGTCGTATCATCGAGCGCGATGCAAAGTTGGTCGCCGAGGGCGTCCTGCAGTTTGCGGACCAGGCGGGGATGGGAGCGGAGTTGGGTCACGCAGCGCTCCGGATCTGACGTCCGCGATCATAGGCTACAATCGAGCGGTAGCCCTGCGGGCAAACTCGCATAAAGCTTTCCAGGTCGGCTGGTAGGGTTCCGGCGACGGCAACGGTGTTCCCAATCGCCACAGGATTGCCAATCCGCTTCATCGGCCATCCGGCCCGGTTAAGGATGCGTTCGAAGCGCAAGTCAGTCGCCGTGACGATCTCTTCGTAGCCGTTTGCCATCGACCATTCGATGATCCCGGCAAACATGGTGAGCGTCGCGAGATGGAGTTGTCCCCCTCCCCTTCCCGCAGTCAGGGACGTATCGACGCAAAAGCGCGAGCTCTCGGCAATGCTGGCCGACGCACCGAGCGAACCGGACGCCAGCAATTGCGGGAATGTCTGCTCCAGCATTGTTGGCCCCAATGCCGGCAGCAGGCGCGCGCAGCCGACGACCCTTTGGCCGTCTGTGACCGCAAGGATATAGGTCGGGTCGAGATCGTCGTATTCGTCACGCTCACCCGCGTCGGTAATTGAGACATCCCATTCGAGGCGTTCGCCGAAGACTGCGGCACGCAGGCTGTGCATCTGCCTCAGAAGACTGAAATGATCGACATATCGATCTGGCGAGACGGTGATAATTCGCATGTTGATCTCCGAATGGCGTGGAACATGCCGGAGAAAGATCATCTGAAAACACGGATGGCTATCTGCAGATCTGCAGCGAGCTGAGTCGGCTTCGACCTACGTCTTCGGCTAACCAGGCACGGGTAAACCACAGGATTCTGTCTGCAGATCTGCAGAGCTCAAGGAATAGATATTCAGCGAAGAATCAGCCTAACTTGCGGATACATATTGAGAATTGCGACCGCCGCCGGAATTTCAGGAAATGGCGTTAACCTTTTGTTAACTCTAATTCCCTTGCAGCATTGTCAGAATCGTGCGCTATCTTGAGACGGCATAAGCGCGTCTGACGCTTCTAAACCGTCTTGAACCTGAGGCTAAAGTGAACGTGATCGACAGGCACATCAGTAGAACAGCAACGTCTGCACATATCACGCAGCGCGCTGAAGCACTATCTGCGCGACTTCGTGCGGTCGGTGAACGCGCCTTTCCGCCGACAGCGCAGAAGTCGCTTCGTTCATTCACGTCTGGCGAAGTCGCCGAGATAGTTGGCGTGTCTGACGGGTACCTGCGCCAACTGTCACTGGATGGGCTAGGCCCGATGCCGGATATTGGTGCCGGAGGACGGCGCTCCTATACGCTGGAGCAGATCAACGAGTTACGGCTATATCTTGCTGAGGCCCGTCCGAAAGAAGCTGGGCGATTTTGGCCACGTCGTCGTGAAGGTGATAAACTTCAAATCATAACCGTCGCGAACTTCAAGGGCGGATCCGCCAAGACGACCACCTCACTCTATCTCGCGCAGGGTCTGGCGCTACAGGGTTACAGAGTTCTCGCGATCGATCTCGATCCCCAGGCCTCGCTTTCCGCGATGTTCGGGTATCAGCCTGAGTTTGACGTTGCCGAAAATGCCACGATCTATGGCGCCATCAGATACGATGACCAGCGTGTGCCGATGAAGGATGTGATCCGTCCGACCTACTTTACGGGCATCAGCATTGTACCGGGCAATCTCGAACTAATGGAGTTCGAGCATCAGACGCCGCGCTTCATGCTGCAGAACAGAGGACGGCCGGAAGATCTGTTCTTCAGACGTGTCGCGAGCGCCATCAATCAGGTCGAGGACGAATACGACATTGTCGTGATCGACTGCCCTCCCCAGCTGGGCTTCCTTACAATGGGCGCCCTTAATGCTGCGACAGGCATGATTGTCACTGTTCATCCGCAAATGGTGGACGTCGCGTCTATGAGCCAGTTCCTTCTCATGACGTCCGACCTTGTATCGGTCATCGAAGAAGCGGGTGGCAAGCTCGACTATGACTTCTTAAGGTTCCTTATCACCCGCCATGATCCGCGAGACGTCCCCGAGCAAGAAATCGTCGGTCTCCTTCGCGATGTATTCGGAACTGATGTGATGGCTGCGGCAGCCTGGAAGTCGACTGCGATCGCCAATGCCGGTTTGACCAAACAATCTCTCTATGAGTTGTCGCGTGGTGCCGTAGGTCGGTCGACATACGATCGCGCGATGGAATCGATCAATGCGGTGAACTATGAAGCTGTCGGCTTAATCAATGACGTGTGGGGCAGATGATCATGCTTTACGCGCAAACAAATCAATCGTTTAGCTTGTTGTCAGCTGACGACACGGTGTCGTTGCGCTGGCTAGAGGAGCGTGTTGACCGGGGAGACCAAAGATGAGCAAACGAACTCAGTCAGTTCGTAATCTTTTTGCCGCTGGACCCGATGTGGTACCGACGGCGGATACCCGTCAACCGATGCAACGTGTAGCGTCAGGCGCCGTGAGGTCCTTGAAGGACACCTTCTCGGAAGTTGAGAGGGATTACGAGGAGCTCAAGCAGCGGGTTGCCGAAGGCGCCCTTCCAGTTGACCTTGACCCCTTACTTATCGACCCCTCTCCTTTCGCCGATCGTTTTGCGGATCAGGATCCGTCCGCTGTCGAAGCGCTCAAGACCTCGTTCCTGGAGCACGGGCAGGAAATACCTATCCTCGTTCGCAACCATCCGAGCGAGACTGGCCGCTATCAGATTGCCTACGGCCATCGCCGCGTGCGCGCTGCTAGTGAACTTGGGGTCAAGGTTAAAGCTTACGTACGCGAGCTGGGAGACGACCGTCTCGTTGTTGCGCAAGGCATCGAAAACTCCGCGCGCGAAGACCTCACCTTCATTGAGCGCTCGACTTTCGCACTGAAACTCGAAGATGGTGGCTTCGATCGGACCCTTATTCAGACTGCTCTTTCAGTTGATCGTCAGGAAGCATCGAAGCTCATCAACGTCGGTCGCGCAGTGCCTACCTGGTTGAGCCAGGCGATCGGACGAGCGCCCAAAATTGGCCGCCCTCGGTGGCAAGAGCTCGCCGACCTTCTCAAGACTGAAGGTGCGGAAGCAAAAGCGCGCAAAGAAATGGGCGACAAGTCTTTCGGCAACAAGTCGTCAGATGATCGCTTCATCGCGGTGCTTCGTGCCGTCAAGGCCATCGATAAGCTGAACTCGTCGAAACCCCATGCGCTTAGCGCAAAGTCTGCAGATGGATCCGAGATCGCGACCCTGGCCGTCACAGGTAGGGTTTGCAAGATTCAGATAGATAAGGATCGCGACGAGGCATTTGCCAGGTTCTTGATGGATCGTATTCCCGATCTTTACGAGAACTTCCGGCAGACAGCGTCCAGGTCTGAAAGTTAGAGAAGGAAGAAACCGCAAAAGAAAAAGGCCCCCAAACGTTGCCGTCGTGGAAGCCTCTCTCATTGGTCTAAGCAGCCTGAGAATCGCATTTCCATGAATCCCAGTCAAGAGTCTTTGGCACCGTTTTGGTGAGTGGATTTCTTTTGCCGATCGAAAGGTGAAAGAGAGATGCAGAGTGGAAGTATAACGACGCCCTTCGGGCGGCGGCAGGTTACGCTTGCCTTGGTCAAGGCCCAATTCAAGGTCTCCGACATCCGGGAGGGAAAGTCCGCGGATAAGTGGAAAGTGTATCGTGACGTCTGCGACGCTCGTGCGCTGCTCGGGCTGCGCGATCGGGCGCTTGCCGTACTCAACGCGCTCCTGTCGTTTTATCCTGAAACGGAGCTCAGCAACGATGAAAACCTTGTGGTCTTCCCGTCCAATGCACAGCTGATCGCTCGCGCAAACGGTATCGCCGGCACGACCCTGAGAGAGAACCTGGCAGTGTTGGTAGACGCCGGCCTGATCAATCGCAATGATAGTCCTAATGGCAAGCGCTATGTGAGGCGCGGCAAGGACGGCGCTGTCGAAACCGCTTACGGGTTCAGTCTTGCTCCCTTGCTCGCAAGGTCAGAGGAATTCGCTCTCATGGCGCAGCAGGTTGCCGAAGACGCTCGGCGCCTGAAGGTCGTCAAAGAACGCATGACAATCGCTCGCAGGGACGTCCGCAAGCTCATCACGGCTGCCGTTGAAGATGGCGCAGCCGGCGATTGGGAGATGATGGAGGCAGCCTATGTCGCGGCCGTGGGCAAGTTGAGGGCAGCCAAATCGAAGGCGGATTTCGAAGCGATTCTGGACGAGTTGACGCTTTTGCGCGAAGGTGTGCTCAACGTACTGGAATGCCAGGTTTTTTCAGGGGAATCCGATACCAATGGTAACGGTATCCGTCAGCACATACAGAATTCAAATACCGACTCTATAACTGAACCTGAACCTAGCTCCAGAAATGAGCAGGGCGAGAGGCCGGTGCAAAATCTTGGCCGCCATGCTGAGCAGCTGAAGACGTTTCCCATTGGTTTGGTGATGCGAGCGTGCCCCGAAATTGCAGCCTATGCACCGGGCGGTGAGGTGCGGGGCTGGCGGGACCTCATGTCCGCCGCGGTCGTCGTCCGGTCGACGCTAGGAGTAAGCGCTTCTGCCTATCAGGATGCTTGCGAGGCCATGGGCGCCGAGAATGCGGCCGTTGCGGTGGCCGCGATACTGGAGCGGGCAGGGCACATTAATTCAGCCGGGGGATATCTTCGCGATCTGACGTCCAGAACACGGCGCGGGGAATTTTCGCTCGGCCCGATGCTAATGGCGCTTCTCAAGGTCAATTCAGCAGGGGCGATGCGGGCATGAAGAGGCGAAGCAGCTAGTCAAGTGTGCCTGAACGATGGCAGTGAGGATTGTTGTCAGCTGACTACACGTTAAGCCATTGAAAGTACTGCACCTCGCTCTGTTCTGTTGGAGCCGAACTACTAAGGGATGTTGGACGCATCTACGGCATGAGAAATCAGGGATCCGGACCTCGAGCACAGCGAATCTTCCCACAGAAATGGCCGATTTTGCGGGCAGCCTTGACGCATCTCGGTAAAGGTTCATCCGGAACCAACTCACGGAGCTGCACATGACGCAAATTTCAACAGAAGTCGCTGGCCTGGAGCCAATCGGCCCATCGCAGCGGATGATAGGCCTTCTCCTCGCCCAGCCTGGTGAAGACGGCGCCCCGCTGTTCACACATGAATCGCTGGCCTCAAGACTGCTCGAGGAGGAGGGCGCAGATCAGGTTGGCACGAAAGCCCTCGGCGAACTTCTTCGTCGGACCCAACGTGGTGAGATGGAGCGTTCGCGTCCTCTTCCGTATCTTTACAAGATTTTCGCTGAGGAGATGACGGACGAGGTGATCTCCCCGTGGTATGGCGCCGCATCGGATTCTCTGGAGCGTAGTTTCCTGCTTCAGGACATGGCTGGCGTCGACCATCTTGCCGGCATTATCCGCACTCTTTCCAAGAGTGGGCGCCACGTCGCCGACGATGCCTATCACTGGATGCTCCAAGGCCGCGTGAAACAGCTCCTCGGTCAGGAGCTCGGCACGGCTGGCCAGTTCTTCGCGCGAGCGCAAATAGGCTTCAACAAAGCCATTTCGAAGGTGGGCGCTACACCCTATCTGCGCTACATGCGGCTCTTGGCGATGGAGGCGCGCCTCAACGTAGAATACAAGCTGACGAAGAACAGCGGCGCCACATATGTGGCGCTGGTCAACGAGCTGCTTGATCTCAGCCTGCAAACAGACATTCGCTGGGCGCTGGAATCGATCGCACCAGCTTCCCGGCGTGCATATTTTCTCGCTGAAGCCTTGGCGCCTGTCTCCACAAAGGCCGCTGCTGGGGCATTGAGACAAGCTATTCTGGTGGATCCCCGTCTGGCACATTTCGATCTGCGTCCCTTTCCCGACGAAGAGCCGATCAATGTCTCCCGCTATCTGGGCCGAGTGGCCGAATACCTGGAGACGAGCGATGCGCCCATGCTCCAGGCGTCACGCGAACTCGTTCCGCGTGGCCATGTCACGGCGGCCAACCGTGTGAAGTACAGCAACGATATTCGTAAAATCTACCAGCACACTGCGGCGAGCGCAGACGACGATCAAAAGGAGGCCTCTATGTTGAAGTCCGGTTCAAAACTCTTCGCCATCATCGTCACCGGCCTGTTGGTCATTGGCCAGGCTCTACCCGTTGCCAAACAGGCGAATGCGGAGGAGCACGTCCTTCTCGCGCGCAGCGGCCCGCCGGTTACGTTTGACTCGTCGCGTGTCTGATCCGCAAGATCCACGTTCCTCTGCGGGGGGCGGAGCTGGCGCGCCTGTACAAACGAACACAGCAGACAACGGCCAGCGTCGCTGGTCGAGCTGCTGGGTTCGATGAAAAGGAAAGATCATGAACCAGAACGTCACCTCGCTTGCACTCGGCGCCGTCCCCAGCGCCGAAGCCCGGCTGGGAAGAGCTCGGCGAAGCCGACAAGGAAAAGGCCAAACTTCTCGCCGTTGGCGCGGTTCTTGGTAACCCGGAGGCGATCGAGGAATTCCGTAAAGCCTTCCTCATCTGGTTTCCGGTCCTGCTCCCGCCGTTCCCGCCGATCATTTGGCAGATCCAGGCGGCTCCGATCACCACGTCGTCGGTTGCAATCGGCCTGATCGTGATCGGCATCGGCATTATGCTTCTGTAAGACGCACTTCTCTTGCGGCGTAGGAGGTGAGGCCCGGCGATCAGCCGGGCCTCTTTTGTGCGAAGTTTTGGCGTGGCCGGCGACGCGCGCATTCGGGCAGCAAATGTGGCGAATGAGTAGCCCCGAGCGCTATTCGGGATGCCTGTTCCAGGATGCCTCTGTAGCAGTGTGGCTCGCAATCGCCGGGGGTGTCTTCCGGCGCGCTGCACGTCAGCGGTGCCGCCTGGCTCCGGATCGGCGCGGTTGTGAAGCCTCAAACTGCAGGGTGAGGGGGTTCGGCAGAACCCTACTCCCTGTGCTGTGAGGTGCCGCAAGGCCTCCGACGCACTTGTTTTTCCCCCGTAAGGTCAAAATTGCTGGCTCCACTACAATCATAGAAGCCGTGCCGCTCTACCGCTACGTCGCGTCGCGCTATTATAGTAGCTCGATGCCTGCTGAACCGACCGATGGCGTGACTGCTCCATGGCTTCCGGCAGGGGGACGCCGCGATTGGCGGCTTCGGTGAGATATCCAGACCGCAATCCATGTGCCGAAAACTCCCCAGGCTCCAGCCCTGCCAGCGCCGCCCGCTGCTTGACAATCTGGTTGACTGCACTCGGCTCCAGTGCCCGCTTCGAAACGTTGCCCCAGCGATCGATCTTCCGAAAAATGCTCCCGCTCTCAACTCTGGCAGCGGTCATCCAGGCATTCAGCGCATCCACCGGCCGGCCGCTCAGATAAACGACCTCATCGTGCTCGGTCCCTGACGTTTTGGTGCGACCCAGATGGATGGCGAGAGAGGGGAGGGCAGGACCACCCTCGACGGCGATTGGCGGCTCGACCGAGAGCTGCTCCCTTCGCAAACCGGCAATCTCACTGCGGCGGCGACCGCCTGAGGCAAAAGCCACCATCAGAATTGCCCGGTCTCTCACGTCACGAAGGTTGCCGCCTGCACAGGTGGCCAGCATCTGTGCCAGCACATCTCCTGTGACCGCCTTGGCGCTCTTGCGTTTTCGTGGCCGCGGCGTCGCCCGCACGGCAAGGCGTATCGCGGATTTCAGCGAAGGGGTGGAGAAGACACCAGTCAGCCCGCGCCATTTTGTCAGCGTCGACCAACTGGCAAGCCTCCGGCGCACCGTATCGGGCGCATGAGGCCCGGAGGATCGAAGGAAGCGTTGCGCCCGCAGGCGCTGCTCGACATTCGCTGGCATGCCGTGGTGAGGATCGATGTCGCGCTGTTCCGGTTGCCAGAGATGGTGGGCGACGAATTTCAGCAGAAGCGCCTCCGGAGCTGGCCAGGGAAGCGGAAAACCGGTCGCGGCGAACGACCAGGCTTCAAGATAAGCAAGGTCGGAAGTCAACGCCCGCAGCGTGTTCTCGCCCATACCTTCGTTGACCAGATGCCGCAGTGTCTCGATGTCCTGGTCGGTCAGCAGTTCGGCGAGCTTGTCACGCCGATCGATCGGCAGGATCGCGGCGATCGTGTCCAGTTCTTCGGCGCGTCGAAGGGCGGCTTTGTCAGAAAGCGGATTACTGGTCATGGATATTCCGAGTCTTTGGTCGTGGGACTTGAATAAAGCCCGGAAATCCCGTACTTTACGGAAAACAGGAGGCGGTGATGACATCGACCGTGACGGCAGCTGCCGTATCCAAGAACTTTGGCGCCTATCAGGACGCCGCCGTGCGTGAGCCAGTGATCATTACCAAGAATGGCCGGCCGCGGACGGTCTTGATCGCCTACGAAGACTATCTGCGCCTGGCCCGCCGCGACCGACGCGTCGAGGTCACAGCGATGCTCGGCGACGACGATCTGGCAGTGGTCGAGGCGTCGGACATGGAGCCGGGTTTCGATCATCTTGATAGCGAACTGGTGACGGGCAAGAATGCTGCCAGCTGAACCAAAAGTCGGCTGGATCTTTCGCTATTCCTACCTCTGGCATTGGCAGCATCTGGAAGGCCGTGAAGAAGGCGATAAGGATCGCCCGGTTCTTGTGCTGGCGCTGGTTGCGGCCCTTGAGGATGGAACGCCCATTGTGCGCGTGCTGCCGGTAACGCACACGCCACCGTCTGATCCTGCTGATGCCGTCGAAATCCCCGCAGCCACCAAACGGCGTCTCGGCCTTGACGACGACAGGTCCCGGATCGTGCTGACGGAAAGCAATCGCTTTGTCTGGCCCGGGCCCGATGTTCGGCCGATCGACAGCGATAACGGCTATCACGGGCCTTTGCCGCCGGCGCTGTTCGATCAGGTGAAGCGCCGTTTTGTCGAGCTGGCGAAAAGCCGGCGTCACCAGGCGACTGCGCGCAGCGAATAGTCCGTCTGCCATTTCCCTTGTTTTCGAACACCATGGAGCGCGCTTTCCTGGCTCGGGGACTGTGATTTGTCCCGATTCTTTCTGATTTGCGATTCGAAATCAATCACCCACGATAAGCGATACTTATCGATGGTTATAACGCCGCCCGGCAATCATACCATGTGAGGAACCTTAACCTTCATATAGCGTTCGTTTAGCAAATCACTTACCATGATTTCAATGTCTTACGATCTCGCGAAAATCAGCATGACAGCCTTAATGGAACCTGCATTCCGCGCCGGTATCGCGTTGGCGCGCCTCGACGAGCGGATCGCCCGTTCGCCGGTCGGGCAAGGCTGGATCGAACGATCCCATTTCGCCGACGCCTGTGCGTCGCTGTGGATCGATGGCGACCTCGTGCATCTCGAAGACCTCGTCCTCCATGACGCCTTTCGCGATACCCGCACACCCACCCACGAACTCACCATTGCCCGCGACGTGCTGCGCACCCGCCGGCGCGTTTCTGGCCAGTCTGCCGACTGGGCGCTGTCCGCAGAGGGTATCTGGACATTGCGACGAACGTCGGACGCCAATCCGATTGGCGTCGAGGTGACGGAGCCGGCCAGCGTCGTTCTGCGTGCAGACCCGATCGATCCAGAAGGGGAGGGGGACGATGGTGATGACGCGCGAAACCTTCCGGGTATCGACTATGCCGCGATCGATGCGGTTCTGGCTCGATCGGACGCGGTGATCGAACAAGCAAGAAAGCCCGGACGGGCTTCGGCCGATGCCCGGGAACGAGACCCTATCGTCTATGATCTCGACTGGGACGAGGATGCCCGGCTCGACGAATGGCGCAGCGTGCTGCGCCAGGCCGAACACCTGCCGGCGGTGCTGCAGGCCATCGTTGCCCTCGATGCCTGGAACGAGCTGGCCGTGCTGCAGCACGCCCCTTGGCTCGGTCGGCTGTTGGCGGCATCGATTATGCGCCAGGCCGGCATCACGTCAGGCACCCATCTCGCGACCATCAATCTCGGCCTGAAAACCATTCCGGTCGATCGGCGCCGGCATCGCGACCGGGAAACCCGGCTGCTCGCCATCGCCCACGGTCTTTTGGCGGCCGCCGAGATCGGCATGAAGGAGCATGACCGGCTGGCCTTGGCGCGCACGATGTTCGAGCGAAAGCTGGGCGGACGCCGGACGTCTTCAAAGCTGCCTGAGCTGGTCGAGCTGGTGATGGCAAAACCGCTCGTGTCGGCCGGGATGGTGGCGAAGACGCTCGAGGTCACGCCGCAGGCGGCGCGGCGGATTGTTTTGGAGCTGGGCTTGCGCGAGATGACGGGGAGGGGGAGGTTTCGAGCATGGGGTGTTGTCTGAGAGTGGAACAAGCGCGACGCCTCCGGCCGCCGATACGATGCCCGAAGGGATGTCTAAGACCGACCTCTGCCGGATATGATGGGCGGGGCATAACCTGTGTGTACGGTGAGGGCTGGAGTATTTTGGAGTGTTTGCGCCTGCGGCGCGTTCATCTCTTTCCCCGTACAAATCTAATAAGCTTCGGTCTTTTGGCTCGCTTTCATTCGAAGGCAGTGTAGAAACGCTCGAAGACTGTCGGTTCGGAAAGGATTATACTTTCCGGATTTCCGAGGTGGGTGTACCGAATGACATCGGACGCAGCTAGGATATCATCAAAGAGCGTCTGCCAGCGCGCCTGATCGAATCCACCGGCCTCTTGGCACCGTGAGGCCAGCCTGACCAGCCAGTCCTTGCGGTGTGGGTTGAGGTCCATGTTGGCGGATAATTGCAATTCCTCTGAAATGCAGCGCGGTCAGCGACGGCTTCCTGCAGCTTCAGGACAGCTTCTGTCGATTCGGTGATCCCGCTTACATAGCTTTCATGGCTAGAAGCATTGAGATGTCCTTGCGGATCGGAAGGGGCGTCCTCCCCCACGCTCCGAAGCGTTAGCTCGTTCGCTACCGTCACATTATGCCCGTGATATAAAATGCTCGAAGGCCGGGATTTAAGCGGCGTCCAGTTATCCAGGGCCGCCAGACTTTCATCGATATCGAGGCGACGGTGTAGAGATTTGGCTTGCCGGAGTGCCACCTTGCAAAACTGGCGAATACGCTCGACGGTGATTTCGCCTGGCAAAAGCGCGCCGACACCTTCAACCATACTGATATGCAGCGGTTTGAGCGTCAGGGTATTTCTCCATTTGGAGACTGCGCGCGCGACAGCCTCGTCCCCCGTGAACACCACCATGAACGGCGCGGCAGGCATGGGCTTGCGTTTCCGGATCAGGGTTTCGACATCGACAGGACTCCAGATCCAATGCGCCATACCGGCCCGCCGGCGTGCCAACTGGTTATCGGGCGGCATCGTGAGCTGGACGATATCCCTCGGCAAAAAGGCCGGATGCGCCAACAAATGGGCGAGGGGGATTAGTCCCGGTGCAAATCCTTGGAAAGGGGTGACCTCATACGGCTTCCAGGCTTTCAGGGCATAGATATAGAAGATCTCGGGATGCGGCATAACCATGGGCGGATCGTGACATTGCGGGGTGGAAGAACATCATTGTTGGAAACCAGGCGCTTGAAAGTTGGGACCAGGATAGGCTTTTCGCCCGTCGGGCATATGCGACCTGCCTGACCGGATTCCCCGTCGGCCGCACATTCTCAACGTATGGTTTTAGAATGCAAGAGGCAGAGTAGGGCATCTAGCTAAAGTTCATAGGTTCGCTGCGAGCAGATACCGACACTTTGCGCGACACGAAGTCGACCCTCTCGCAAGACTTTGAAGGTCAGGCTTGAGATTGAGATAGGAGGACATGCTTACCGAGCCGAAGATAGACACCTTGCTCTTTACGCAATTTTTCCGTATATGATTCCTGTATTTTGCAATTCGACGCGGAGCGCACGGTGGAGCATTATATCAAAAGACGGTTCCCGCCGGCCTTGTTCAAGAATCTCTTCCTCGATCTGGAAGACCGGTTGAGCGCTTCCGCACTCAAGGCCTTTACGATGGTACGCGACCACGCAGGCCTCGACCCCAAGCCAAGCCGAGAACTGGAGGGGCATGCCCGCTTTCGCATGATGGAGAAGGCGTTTCGGGAAACCTGTGAACTTCACGGTGGCAAGCTGCTCGAAAACGGCATCATCCCACTAACCGATTTGAAGATCTTCCAGCCTTTCATGCGGTTTGAGGTAAACGGGCAGGGAATCATCTTCGGTCTTGCAGCCATGCCGGAGCCGAAAGCGCTGCCCGTCAAAAACGTGTCACGCAAGGCTGGCGTAACGCTCAATTACTACCTATCCCCGCGCCTCGACCTTGACGGAACAGGGCCCAAAATCGGCGACATTTTTGTGCTGTTCCTTGTCGCTCGTGACCGTGAGCGTGGCGGAAAGATCAGCGAATTCGCCATCGGTGTGATCGATGCGGCGTACGAGCAATATCTTTTCTACGAGCCGCTCGACAAATACCTTGAAGGTTATGCCGATGAGCCGGTAATCGCTCCGGTGCTGTCGTCTGGTACTGGTGCGAAGAAACCGATCATCAGCTTGAAGAAAGCGATCAAACCGTTTGTACCACCAGAGCAGCCTGATGGCGACAATGACAACGACAGAGATACGAAGTGACCCGTGCTGATAAAGCCGGGGAAGGAAATGCATGCGTGTAGGAACCCCGGGGTTCGTCCCTGAAAGATTGATCGAGGCAAGAGCAGCACGAAGAATTCTAAGCAAGAAGGCATTGGCCACCCTGATCAGCGTCAACCCCAGCACCGTCACCCGCTGGGAGGACGGGACCAGCGCCCCTGATGCCGATGCCTTAGCCGAGTTGGCAGCTCACCTTCACGTTCGCAGAGAGTTTTTTCTTAGACCGGTCGCCAACAGCGACCGGCCTCTCTTTTACCGCACCTTGGCATCGACCTTGGTGAAAGATCTGAACTACCAGGAATCCCAGATGCACTGGCTGCAGGAAATCAGCAGTATCGTGGAGCATTATGTGGATTTCCCGGAGGTCGATATTCCGGACGTATTGCAGGGTGCGTCCTATAAGCAGCTCCGCGACGAGGACATCGAGCAGATCGCCTCTGACCTGCGCACCCATTGGAGCGTTGGTGATGGACCCTGCATTGATATGATGCCGCTGCTCGAGCGCGTCGGATGCATTGTCGGTTCCATTGAGATGGGGACTTCAAAGCTGGATGGCCTCTGCAGCTGGGCTCAAGGAGGCAATCGGCCGCATATTTTGCTGTCCACGGACAAGATGTCGTTCCCGCGCCGGCAGATGGATGCCGCGCACGAACTCGGTCATGCGATCCTGCATCGCCATGTTACCGAAGAAGAGCTGAAGAAGGATCTCAAGGAGATCGAGCGCCAGGCGTTTCGGTTTGCCAGCGCGTTCCTGATGCCGGCAACGACATACTCCTATGAGGTCAAGAGCGCGTCGCTTGCGTCTCTGTTGTCCCTGAAGGAGCGCTGGCGGGTTTCGGTAAAGGCGCAGATCCGGCGCCTACAAGATTTGGATATCATCCCCACAGACCATGCGACATCGCTTTATAAGCTGTATTCGGCCAAGGGATGGAGCCGGGAAGAGCCCTTGGATAAGGACTGGCCCATCTCGGAGCCGACAGTTCTCGCCAACGCCCTGCAGCTGATCGTGGATTCGGCCGTTCGCAGCAAATCCGACTTGTTGAGTGTAGAATTCACCATGAAAGCCGGCGACATTGAAAACCTCACGGCATTGCCCCCAGGTTGGTTTTCAAAAAATGCTGAAGTCATAGGACTCAAGCTGCGTGAAAGCACTGAGGTTAGTGAAGCTTTCTCCTCAGCTAGGATCTTGGCATTCCGGCCAAAAGGGCAATAGGGACGCGCCTGAGCGACATTTAAAAGGACCAACTTCGGAAACGGTAGATCGTCCTGAGAATTATCAGCGCACACCTTAATTTAGTGGGCATTCGCAGCTTGTTCAATTACCAATCTGAACTCGGGTGGTCACCGATCAATATGGCTGATCGGGTTGACCTTGCTCTAGCGATTCTTTGGGGACTTGGCCGACTGCGTATGGCCGGACGACCGAAAGGATATCAGACAGCCTATTTTGCGGAAATGCCGCTATTCGCTTGAGGTCGTTCGCAGCGAGTGCCAAGCGTTTTGTCGCCAAGGCAACGAGGAACTCGAGGCATGCTTCGCCTTGATCGTCTTTATGATGCTCCATCATTTTAACGATTAAATGGCTGATTTTCGAACTGTGCACAGATGTCGCCGCTCCGGCGAAGTTCAATTCGTGCGGAAATGCTGCGCGCAAAAGCGAGGCTTGAATAACGCCGTCGTTAAAACGCGTGAAGTTTTCGCTTGAAAGTACGTTTACATGGAATGGTGATTGCGCGAGAGGCGCAGACAGCTGGCGGCCCTTCGACCCTTTTCGGCAGTTTTCCAGGATGCTGGCCATAGTGGCAAAAACGTCGCCCTGAGTAATCTCATCGTCATATAGTCCATCCCAAAACGCGAAACTCGGCCTAAGTTTCAGGGGTCTGTCCGAACCGGAGCGCAAGAAGAGATCATCGCCTACAATATCGCTACGAAGAACTGCCAACCGATCCTTAATCTGTTTGATTACTTTCCTTTTAGAACTTGAGAACTGTTGATCGATGACCACCATTTCCCAGAAATCAAGCTCCTTCATCCATGCCACATACTGATTTGGGTGCGGAAGCATCATGTCATCGACGACCCTGAGGATATGCTTAGGCCAGTCGTTATTGTGCTCCAGATTTCGGAGTAGTACCTGTCCGTGATCCGCGATGCTATGCTTTCTGAGGCCGGTGACGAACGTCCTTGGTAGGTTTCTAAAATCCTCCCGCAGATCCCGGCTGGCGTCTTGCAAGGATTGACCAGATCCAATGCTAGCAGCCACAACCACCACGCCTCGGCGTTCAGGGCTGGGTTTCCCATGTTCTGGATGGGCGACAGGTGTTGGAGGTTGAAGACCGAGAGCGGCAACTTCCTCTACCACTATTTGGGCGAACCTTTCGCTATCGTCTCCTTTTGCTGCCAGGATGTGTGTTGTTGACGCGGGAAGGTCACGATGAATTAACGTCCTTATCGCTTCTCGGCTATCACCGTCTGCGAGCAGTGTTTCGTTGAGGCCGACATGAATGGCGTGAGCCTCGCGGCTTTCGGTGAGACGTAAACGGAAGGCTTTATGCCCTCGATATTTGGTCATGACCAGGCGAGGCATTCCAGTTCGATTGGAGTGAAGATTATGCCGTGATCGGCGGCGAGCGCACCAAGCTTCAGGTCGCACACATCAAGCTATCGCA
>NZ_JBPEHL010000030.1:0-26836 GCF_051201095.1 Shinella sp. BE166
CAAGCACGTCAGAAACCGAATGCTGTCGCCCGTTGAGTTCGAAAGGCAGCAGAAAATCTAACCCGAGGGTGTCTACAAAACTCGGGGCTATTCAGCCATTTTGATCAGCGAAAGCGAAGGGACGTCCTGTCGGGCAACGGTGAATGCGCCGAGATTGACGTGAAATCCGTCTTGAAGTTCACACGCGGCACGAGCGGCCATCCTTTCGCGGCTCCAGACCATCTCAGGCAAACTAAGCTCTCGAAGAAATCTGAACCGACGACCCATGAATAGGAAGGAGTAACGCGTCGAGATTTCGTCGGCTTAAAGACATGGACAAGATCAGAGATTGACATGTAGGTCGCCGCCGGCCGCCGGGACCGAGCAACAGATCAAGGCTTCGTCGTCCGTGACAGCGTAGGCAGGGTTCGATTGATAACTGACTTGGCCTTTTAAGATCTTCGTCCTGCAATCCCCACAGTTACCAGCCCGGCACCCGAAAGGCGGGGTCAATCCTCTCAGCTCGGCAAGTTCCAACAGGGTCCCGCCATCCGGCTTCCAGCGAGCCTCCTTTCCCGATTGAGCGAAGATCACCCGGACAGGCTCTGTGGCCGCGGGTACGGCGGGAGCGGCGCGCGGACCTGGTTCTGCCTCACGCTTTAGGCCGGATGGCCCGAAGGCTTCGGCGTGGATCCTGCCATCGGCAATGTTCAGTCGCCGCAAACCGTCATAGATCGCCTGCATGAAGGAAGCAGGCCCGCAGAGATAGAAATTGTAGTCACCAAACGGCAGATGCGCCTTCAGCAACTCCATGTCGATGCGGCCTGCGGCGTCATACCTCTCCACGTCGGCAGATGCGGAACCACTCAGAACCCGGACATCTTGGACGGAGCCCTGCCCGCGCTCGACCAGTTCGGCAATCTCGGCATCAAAAGCCCTCTCTTCAAGCGTGCGCGATGATCTGAACAGCCAAACCGGGCGGCGATGGCGCGTCCTGTCACCCTCACGAACGACGTGGCGCAGCATGGACAGCAGCGGCGTAATGCCAATGCCTGCAGCCAACAACACGGCCGGTCGACTGCGTTCCATCGCATCGATGGTGAAGGCACCGGCCGGCGCCAGGGCCTCAATCTCGTCCCCCTCCCGCATAGCATGTAGAAGTGATGACGCCCTGCCCTCGCGCTTGACGCCCAATCGGTAATAACCATCAGAGGGCGCACTCGACAGTGTGTAGCTACGACGGATGAATTCGCCGCCATCGGCGATCCGGATCGGCAAATGCTGCCCCGCCAGATACGGGATCAGCGCCTCGCCATCCACCGGCGCCAGATGCAGGGAGCGGATTGTTGCGCTTTCGGCAACGATCTGCTCGATGCGGAACCGCCGCCATATCTTCGCCTTGGCGGCCGCCTGAAGGCGCGCCTCCGCCTCCTGCCAGGTGCCGGTCATCATAATGCTTGGCGACATTCCGTCGTCCGCAAATGTCCACCGCAAGGGCAGCGCATCTGGCCGCAACACCACTTGTTCGGGGATGACCCGCCAGAGCCGTTCGGCACCCTCAAAGGCCGCAGTTTCCGGACTATCCAGAATGACCTCGGTTCGGCCAGCAATCTGCAGCGTATCGCCTGTCTCATGATCGATGAACAGCAGGCCAGCGCGCGGATTGACAAGGAAATTGCCGAGCGTGTTGAAGAACAGGTTGCCGTTGAAATCCGGAATGGTAAGCCCGCCGTCCGCGTCGATGCGCACGAAGCCCTGCCGGCCGCCGCGATGGGAGACGTCGACCTGCCGGCCCTCGCCTTCGCGGTCTGTATAGGAGGCCACGAAGAACGTATCGGCCGCCGTTATGATTTGCCGCGCACGGTCGTCCAGCCGGTCCGAAACGAGGGACGCTGACGACGACATTTCGGCCGGATCTCTGACGAACCGGAAATGCCGGTTCTGGATATAGCGCGGGCAGTTCCCGTAGCTGTCGTCGACAGCGACCGAAAACCTATCATTTCCGCTGCGGACGATCCTACCGTTCATTCGGTTGCGGCGTCGCGTGATAAGATCGACGCCAAGCAACCCGACAGGATCACCGTCATCCATACCCTCTTCCGCCGGATCGCCGGGATCGCGGATTGCATTGATCTCCAAGGTCTGCGGATCGGGAGAATGCAGAAAACCCGGTTCGCCACAACGGATCGCCGCCCAGGGAACGCCCTGGTGATCGACGGTTCCGATGGCAATGAATGAGATGAGCGGAAAAAACTCGCGATGTTGGTCGAGCAAGAAATGCCGCACGAATTTGCGCCCGACCCTATCCATTTGCTCGGCAACGCCAGCGCGGCGCTGCAATTCAAGCTCACCCTCGTGCCAGGGAGAAGGGGCTGGAGTGGCCTCCGACAAATCCGATTTTTGAAACATAACGCCTCCTTCTCCAAAGAGGATGCGGCCGGAACGGGCCGGCCGCGCCCACACCGTCAGGCCGCGAGACCGATTGCCGTCTTGGGGAAAGGCACAAAGCCCGGCAGTGCTTCGATGCGGGCAAGCCAATGGCGGACTTCCGGGTGCGGCGTCAGATCGACATTCCCCTCCGGCGCGCCGACGATGTAGCTGTAGAGTGCGACATCGGCGATAGTCGGTCGGTCGCCGACGATGAACCGATGCCGTCCGAGTTCGGCGTTGACGAGACCCAGAATGTGGTGAGCGCGGGCAATCACCTCGTCGGCGCGAAAGTCGGCTTTGAACACCGTGATCAGGCGAGCCGCGGCAGGACCGTAAGCGATCTCGCCAGCAGCGACGGAGAGCCACTTCTGGATAGTCGCGACAGACTGGAGATCATCGGGCAGCCAGTCTTTCCGGCCGAGCTTGGTGGCCAGATAAACGAGGATGGCATTGGAATCAGCGACGATGACACCGTCATCGTCAAGGACCGGAACCTGACCGAACGGATTGAGCTTCAGGAAATCCGGCGCCTTATGAGCACCATTTGCGAGATCCACGTCAACGATGTCTGCCTTGACGCCAAGAAGCGACAGGAACAGGAGAGCGCGATGCGCATGACCGGAAAGTGGGAAATTGTAGAGTTTCATGGAAGGCTCCTTTGAAGTGCTGAACAAAAGCGTCGATGACAGCAAGGAAACTATTGGCATCCGAATTTCTGTAGTAGATTGATATCTGAAAAGGTATCCTCTCGAATTCTGGAATGATCGATGGATCGTCTCGACGCCATGTCCGTGTTCATCGCCGTGGTCGAGGCCGGCAGTCTCTCGGCTGCGTCTCGTGCGCTGCATTCGCCGCTCCCGACCGTCAGCCGCAAGATTTCCGAGCTTGAGGCCCATCTCGGGGTTCGCCTGATCACACGCACCAGCCGCAAGATCCTTTTGACCGAGGCAGGAGAAAGTTATGTGGGAGCCGCCCGCGAAATCCTTGGGCGCGTCGAGGAGGCCGAACGCCGAGCATCAGGTGAATATATTGCCCCACGCGGGGACTTGACGATAACGGCGCCGATCGTCTTCGGCCGCCTGCATGTGCTGCCCGTCGTCACGGATTTCCTAAAGGCGTTTCCCGACATCAATATCCGCCTGACGATGAGCGACAGGTCGGTCAGCCTCGCCGACGAGCAGATCGATGTGGCGCTTCGGATCGGCCATCTGGCAGATAGCAGCCTGATCGCCACCCGCCTCGGCTCGATCCGCACGACCGTTTATGCCAATCCGGATTATCTGAGGCGCAATCCTGGCCCCACCCACCCGCGCGACCTAGCGAACTTGGACTGCATCTCCTTCGAAGGACTGCTGTCAAACCGGTTCTGGACATTCCGTGACGGGCGGCAGGAGATGTCCACGCCTATCCGGTCACGCCTTTCCGTCAACACGGCAGAGGCGGCGGTGGATGCCGCCTCTGCCGGTCTTGGTATCACCCGTGTCATAGCCTATCAGGCACGACGTGCCGTAGAGGCGGGCTTGCTGGCGCCCGTCCTTGAAGACTTCGAGTTGGATCCGTCGCCGGTACAACTCGTACATCTGTCACAAGGCCTGATGCCGCTGAAGCTCAGGACGTTTCTAGATTTTGCCACTCCACGGCTCAGGGCAGTCCTGTCATAGCGGAACAGTTGGTATCGGGGCCCGCAAGCTGCTCGCAACTTGATATCGACCGCCTCAGCCGTGTTCGGCCGCTCCGAAGGCTTCAAGCGCACGGGTCGAATAGACCAGTGCCGCACCCGCATTCATCGCGACCGCCACACTCAACGCCTCGGCCAGTTCCTCGCGGGTGGCGCCAGACTTGAGCGCTTCGGCGCTGTGGATTGCGATGCATCCGTCGCAGCGCGTGGTGACGGCGACGGCAAGGGAGATGAGTTGACGCGTCTTCTCATCCATCTGCTCGGTCTTGCGGCCCGCGCCCGATATCGTGAGGTAGCCTCTCACAATGTCGGGTGACAGTTTTTGCAACTCGCCGACATTTGCCAGAAGGTTCGTACGATTTTCATTCCAGTCCATTTGAGATTTCCTTTTTGGTCGGCCATCGCCAGTGCTGTGACCTGTAGTCGAGGATGTGAATGCGATCTGTGGTCAGCCGAGCATTACCCCCTCGGCCTCGAGCGATGCCCGTACCGTCGGGCGCTCGCCCATGCGCGCCATGAAGCGCCGGATCGCGGGATAGGCCGAAAGATCGACGTTCACGCGGTGCGACCAGGTCAGGATGTTGAAGAGATAGGCGTCGGCAACCGAGAAACCACTCTCCAGCAGATAGTCGTTGCGGGACAAGTGATCGTCCAGATAGGCGAAGCGGGTCGCGAGATTTCCTTCGATGAACCTCAACTTCGAGGCGTCGTCCAGATGGGGGTAGAACAGGTTCGCATAGCCCTTGTGCATGTCGGTCGCGATGTAATTCAGCCATTCCAGGGCTCGATAGCGCTCAGCGGATCCATGCGCCGGCAGGAGCCCGCGATCGGGATTGTGATCGGCGATCCATTGTAGGACGACAGCACCTTCGGTGATCACCTCGCCGTCATCTAGCTTGAGCGCCGGCACAAAACCCTTTGGCGTCACCTCAAAATAGTTTCCCTCGACGGTCGTCTTCGTCTTGAAGTCGACTTTGACGAGATCGAATGTCTGTCCGGCTTCCCGCAGGGCAATCTGCGGGGCAAGCCCACAGGAACCAGTGGCGTAATACAGCTTCATATTCACTCCATGGATAAGACTTCGCGCAGGCGGGATTGCCCGCGCTTTGATTGAATGGGAGATATCTGCAGTTCAGCGTGAAATGGCCTGCGCTATCGGAACAGGGCGTCGAGATCGGCAGCGCTGTGGCGTTCCCGCAGGAATTCGCTAGGCCCTCCGGACGTACGATTGACGATCCTCCCCCGCGCCACGGCAGGGCGGGCAGCAATCGCGCGGTACCAGCGCAAAAGATGCCTGTATTCCTCGACGTTCAGAAACTCATGAGTGTTGTAGACGCCATAAAGACTGCCCGGTTGCCAGGGCCAGACGGCGATGTCGGCGATCGTGTACTGATCGCCGGCCAAGAATTCGTGGCGCGCCAGGTGCGTGTCCAGCACATGTAGCTGACGCTTGACCTCCATCGCGTAGCGGTCGATCGCGTATTCGATCTTGAACGGCGCATAGGCATAGAAGTGGCCGAGGCCACCGCCCACAAAGGGCGCCGTTCCCACCTGCCACATCAACCAGTTGAACGCTTCTGTGCGGGCGCGATGCTCGGTCGGCAGGAAGGCGCCGAATTTCTCCGCGAGATAAACGAGAATCGAGCCGCTCTCGAAGACAGGAGTGGCCGGCTCCGTCGATCGATCGACAAGTGCCGGAATCTTGGAATTGGGATTGATGGCCGTGAACCCGCTTCCAAACTGGTCGCCCTCGAAGATATCGATCAGCCAGGCATCGTACTCGGCGCCGGTATGCCCGGCAGCCAATAGCTCCTCGAGCATGATCGTGATCTTCTGGCCGTTGGGCGTGCCCTGCGAATAGAGCTGCAAAGGGTGCTCGCCAACGGGCAGTGCCTTTTCGTACCTGGCGCCGGACACCGGCCGGTTGCTGGTGCCGAAGACGCCGCCATAAGTCTGTTTCTGAGACCAGACCTTCGGTGGCACGTAACCTGCCGGCAGGTTTTCTTCTGAGGCATTCATGACATTCTCCTTTCGCCCACGATGAGTGGGACGTTCTGAAAAGCTTGTTGGTTGCTGATTTTGAAGGGGGAGCTGCTCGAGCCCTAAGCGGCTGATGTCACGGGCTGCCCGGCCGGACAAAGCTTTCCCATCCGCGCATGTGGTTGATGAAGCGCTCGCTCAGACCACCGTCGCGCAGAAATTGCGCGGTTACCGGCAGTTTTGGGCCCTCGTGCAGCGGGTTGGCTTTGACGAGGAGCGGGAAATCGCGCTCGAGGATGCCGGCGCGGCCGATCAACACGAAATCGCACCCTTCCTCGAGCAGTTCTGCGCTGCGCCGGGCGCTCATGATCTTTCCAGCCGTGCCGACGCGGACACCCCGACGGGGGATTTCGGTGAAGACGCTAAGCATGCGTTTTCCGCGAAACGTTCCCGTCCCGACGATCTGGGCAGAATCCCACAGCGCGAGATCGAGATAGTCGATCAGTTCCCGGTCGAGGATTTCCCAAACGATCTCGCGAAGTTCCTCCAGCAGAAGGCCATAGCGTTCGACCGAAAGGCGCCAGCCGATCTGGAAATCCGGTCCGCAGGCACGCCGGATACCCTCGATGATCTCTATCGTCAGCCGGGCTCGGTTTTCGATGCTGCCACCGTATTTGTCCTTTCGGTCGTTCATCAGCGGCGACAGGAAC
Organism: Shinella sp. BE166; assembly: GCF_051201095.1. Lineage (NCBI taxonomy): Bacteria > Pseudomonadati > Pseudomonadota > Alphaproteobacteria > Hyphomicrobiales > Rhizobiaceae > Shinella > Shinella sp. BE166. The sequence goes on from NZ_JBPEHL010000030.1 coordinate 6,778, forward strand.
TCCGACAGGATCCACCCGAATGCGCCATGCGGCGCAACACCGTCGAAACCTGCAAGCTGGGCCCGTTTGGCAGCCGCGATGAAGCTGTCGCGGATCCGCTCGACTGCCTCCGTGGTCAACGCCGAAATCCCGGGCAGCGTCCGGCCAGATGCCGGCGACGGAATACCTCCGAGCCGTGGATTGGCGCGATGACCGGCATGGTGAAGCTGCACCGACGACAATCCGCCGCCCTCGCGGATCGCGGACGCCATCTGTGTCAGGCCCCATAGTTCCGCATCATCTTGGATGCCGAGCTGCCGCTCGTAGGCGATGCCACACCCCTCGACATAGGCCGCCCCGGTATGCACCAGCCCGTAGCCGGACCGAGCGACTTGCCGGATCCAGTCCAAATCGAACTCGGTCGCGGTACCGTCGTGTTCGCTTTGCTGATTGGTGAGCGGTGCAAGCATGAAGCGATTTTGCATCGGCGGCCCGTGCAGAAACGTAAGGGGTTCAAACAAGTGCGAATGCGGCATCGAAAACGTCTCCGGTGGCAGTGTCTTTCGTCGCGACGGCAACGATGGCGACGGCATGTCCCTTGACTATCGAAGTCGACAAGACCGATAAACAAGCCGCATTTCCGAACATTGCGGACAAACTGGATGCCATGAAGATCAGAATGGAAAGCGTGAGTGCGATGTCAGCCTTCGTTCAGGCGGCAGAATTACGCAGCTTCAAGCTAGCAGGTCAGCAGTTTGGACTGTCCTCTTCGGCAATCGGAAAGACCATTGCCAAGCTGGAGGAGCAGCTTGGCGTTCGGCTCTTCCACCGTTCGACGCGCGCGATCAGATTGACCGCGGAAGGCGAGATGTTCTTCGATCGTTGCCGTCACATCCTGTCGCAAATGGAGGCTGCCGAAGCCGAACTTGCACACACGACCGCAGCGCCACGCGGAAGACTTCGCGTGGCTGTTCCCTTTTCTCTCGATCTTCTGACACCGTTGCTGGGCGCATTTTCGGAAAAATATCCGGAGATCGAGCTTGATCTTGATTTCAACGATCGCATGGTCGATGTGATCGATGACGGTTTCGATGCGGTGATCCGATCCGGCGAAGTCACCGATAGTCGTCTCATGCATGTGAAGCTCGGTGAGTTTTCGAACCTTTTGGTGGCCGCCCCAAGCTACATCGCGCGATTTGGAGAGCCGCGCATAGCTTCGGATCTCATCAATCACCGTCTCCTGCACCACCGCTTCTACGACACCGGCAAGCTCGGAGGCTGGGATCCCATCGTTCCGGAGGGGATGGTGCTGCCGGTGACTCTGGCGGCAACGTCGCTTGAGCCATTGATCCGGTTTGCCGAAGCGGGGCATGGGATCGCGTGGCTTCCGGACTTCGCGGTAGCAGCCCGAATCCGTACCGGTGTTCTTCAGGAGGTGCTTCCCGGCTCCCAGAAACGGACACGCGCCTTCCGGCTGCTGTGGCCCCGAAGCAAGACCCCGCCACCAAAACTGTCAGCGTTCGTCAAATTCATGACCGAAGCGATTAGAAATGGATTACACGCAAATTTCGGGTAAGCGGCGATGTCGGCTTATCGATCACACGGCGACCCTCGACAGTTGCTCGACTAAGCCCTTGAAGGGATATGAACCTACAACGTGAGACCCTTACCCCTCGCGAGATTCTCTCGACAATTCATCGACACAAGAGGGCGCAACATCTTATTACAACGCACGGGTTACCCGGAAGCCTCGGCTGAACATGCGATCATTCGTCTTTCCGACCACAGGCGCCGACGCATGGTCATCATTTCAGCAGTCGGCGAGGCCTAGCGTTTCGAGGTTCTTCAAAAGCGCCTGAGCGTACAGACTGTGGTCACCGATTCCATCTTGGGCGGTCGTCCCCGCAGCCGCGCTCCATCACGCACGTCGCCGGCACACTTGCGTCGGCTCTTTTCGCAGCGATCAGGGGGAACGTTGCGACGGATTCGTCATTGTCTATCCGCTGAGGTAGCATGGAGGGACCGATGGCCAAATTCTACTTCAAGATCCAGGATCAGGAAGACGTGTTTCAGCCGGATCGAAGTTTCGAATTTTCCGGGCTGGACGAAGCGGAGAGCGAGGCCAAATTACTCCTGGCGGAAATCGCGTTTGACGGACTCCCTCGGGGCAAGCTCGATTGCCTTGCGGTCGAACTTCAGGACGAAAACCACGTGCCGCTCATCACTGTGCGGCTCGTTATGGAGGTCATTCCCCACGGCGTCCATGAAGCCTAGGTCCGCGGAGAAGATATCTCTTCGATAGTCAGACGCGGCGGAACAAGTTGCAGTGCGAGCTGTTATGCTCAGATCAAAGCGTCTTAACGCACGGCCAAACAAGCGAGCGCCCTATCCGCCTCGGGCGCTCGTTTCCTATTTGTGGATCACCTTCAAACTTCCCACTCGTAATCCGCATAAGTTGAGGTCAATTTCGCGCAAGCTTATTTAGTCAGGTTACACACCCGAACGTATAGGAGGAGGGCGTGGAAATATCTGGCAATGCCGAAGAGCAGATTTCTAGCATTGAACGCGCGGCCTGGAACATTGCAGCTCGACACCTCGCACGCGGTCAAAAGGACCCCGTGCAAATGATTGTGGAAGCGATCAATGAAGAACGGGCGCGCTATATCGAATTATTTCGGTTGGCCGCAGGCGAAACAACCGAAATACCACCACACCTAGCCGACCCCGATTTCGAGCGGTGAAAGCAGCGCGGAACGAAAATCGTCGCCGCTAGGCTTTACCGTTCAAAGTGCGAAGGCTAGGATTCGTTGAAGGACTGGCTCCATCGACAGAACGCTCCGCGTCATCGACGTCTTTTTCGGCCTGAAGCCAATGGCCTAGAGAGCGCCCATCTAGCGACCCCTCCTGCTGCCAGATTTCAAAGGCACGCGCCTTGATGCGCCTGTCGCGTTCGTCGCCCATGGTGTCACCTGAAACCGAGGAAAGACAGCACGACAAGGACGATGACGACTAGGCCGACAATATAGATAATTCGGTTCATGATGGAACTCCATTTGATTGGGAAGACGAACGCCGTTTCCTAGTAGAAGTTCCAATCAATTTCCCGCTGCAAATTCACGACGCGTTCTGCCTAACTCTCAATTCGCTCGCGTGTGGATTTCGCTTCGAAGCGAAAGCGACCGGACAATTGAAGCTTCGACCACAAGAGTCTGCTACGTATCGTCTTTGGATCGACCTCTATTAAACTGCAATCGGTTTCGAGGTGGCGCCTCCACAATTGGTGATTGTATGACCATATTTTCTGTCCGGCATGTCACCACGTATCAGTACAAGAGGCGCGTGGCGTTTGGTGAACATCGACTGCTGTTTCGACCGAGGGATAGTTTCGATCAAACACTCCTGAATTCTCGCCTTTCTGTGGAACCGCAACCAGATCGTATCCGTTGGATTCTCGATGTTTTCGGCAATTGCGTCGCGCTCGTCGGTTTTTCCCAAACCTCGCGTAACCTCCGCTTCGAAACGATCATCCGCCTTGAGCACACGCCGCAGGCGGCGATGGATCTGCAGATCGACGAGAGGGCCCTGACCTATCCTTTTGTCTATGACGCGGAAGAGGCGCCAGATCTGGAAAGTACAATCAAGCGCCATTACCCCGATCCCGATGGCGAGATCGCCAGATGGGCACAGCAGTTTGTGAAGATCGGACAGCCCACTGAAACCGGCCATCTGTTGATGACGATGTGTTACGCGATCCATGAGGGCTTTGCCTATGCCCGGCGCATGGCGCACGGAACGCAGGCGCCGCTCGAGACGCTAAAACTTCGGCACGGCACCTGCCGGGATTTCGCGCTGCTGATGATGGAAGCGGCGAGATCGCTCGGCCTCGCAGCACGCTTCGTCACCGGTTACATCTACGTTCCCGATCGTGACGGCTCAACGACGCTCGGCGGGGGATCAACTCATGCCTGGTGCCAGGTGTATCTGCCCGGCGCGGGTTGGGTGGAGTTCGATCCGACCAACGGCATCGTCGGCAACCGCGACCTCATCCGCGTCGGCGTTGCGCGCGATCCCAGACAGGCCATCCCCCTTTGGGGCAGCTACGACGGCAGAGCCTCCGACTTCGAGAATATGTCCGTGCAGGTTAATGTTACGACCGACGATCAGGATGCCAAACACAATGGATGAGTGGAACTCCCGCGTTTTCCGGGCGTTGCACTCGACAGCCTCGTTGGCAAAACTTCCTCCTCCAAAGGACGCGAACATGAAAATACGTGCTGGGTTTCACGTCGGCTATGAATGCAAGCAGGCGACGCCGATGCTGCTGGTCCTCAACATCCACCCATCACGCCGCCCGGATCTTCTCACGGAACAGGTGCTGAGTTTCGATCGGCCGATCGAGACATGGGATTACATCGATGGCTTCGGCAATGCGTGTAGCCGGATCGTTGCGCCGCCGGGGCTGACCACGATCTCCACGAGGTTCGAAATCTATGACAGTGGACAGCCCGATCCCGTGCCGGAAAATGCCTTCCAGCATGACATCAAGGACTTGCCGGACGACGTTCTGGTCTACCTGCTCGGCAGCCGCTATTGCGATACCGACCATCTAGCGGATTTCGCCTGGGAGACGTTTTCAGCCACTCCGCTCGGCTGGCCGCGGGTACAGGCCATATTAGATTTCGTCCACAACCATATCGCCTTCGATTACCAGAAGGCGGATCCGTTGAGGACTGCCTCCGGCGGATATGCCGACCAGACAGGCGTCTGCCGCGACTTCGCCCATCTCGCGATCACGCTTTGCCGGTGCATGAACATTCCGGCCCGCTATTGCACGGGTTATCTCGGCGACATCGGCGTGCCGATAGACCCAAACCCGATGGATTTCAGCGCTTGGTTCGAAGTCTATCTCGGAGGGCACTGGCATACCGTCGATGCGCGGCACAACACGCCCCGCATCGGCCGTATATTGATGGCAACCGGCCGGGACGCCACCGATGTGGCGCTAACAACCGCCTTCGGACCGGCAATTCTCTCCCGCTTCGAAGTCGTGACAGAAGAGATTTCCCACGCTGCCTAGAAGGGCATTTGAAAATGCGAAGTCGAGAACTGCAGGCGTTGAAGGAGAACGACCCCGGAACAACAGCTTTTCTCAGACGCAAAATCCGACGTCGCTGTGCGGATCCACATCTGGTGACCTCACTTTAAAAAGACTTGCCCATCCAACAGCTTGCGCGCGGTACGCAGGAACGAGCACTCACCGAGCCCGCCCGATGCATCCTTGTCGAGCCGTAGCAGGATGTCCATCTGGCCCGTTGGATGCTCGACGGCGACGGTCTTGACTTCGCCTTCCGGAAGCACCGCCATGGAGGCTGCCGGGCTTTCAGAAAACATGCAGGCCGTCGCCACACTCAGCGCACCGAAAACACCGATGGAGGCATGCACGCGGTGGGGAATGAAGCTGCGGGTCATGATGGCGCCACCGCTGGTCGGCGGGGCGACGAGCGTCATCTTGGGCACGGATTTTTTCGCGACGTCACCGAGGTTCATCAATGGACCGGCTGCAAGCCGGATGCGCTCGACGCGCGCCTTGACCGTTTCGTTCGCTTCCAACTCCTCGCGGCTTTCATAACCCGTCAGTCCGAAATCCGAGGCGCGCATGACGACAACGGGCATGCCGTTGTCGATCAGCGTGCAGGTCACGCCGTCGATCTCGGTCGCGGCCGAACCGGTCGGCAGCAATGCGCCACAACTTGAACCCGCAGCATCGGTGAAGGCAAGGTAGACGGGCGCCGCCGATCCCGGAACGCCATCGATGCGTGCCTCGCCGGCATAGACCGGCCGGCCGTTCTCGGTGCGGATTCGCGCGACGGCGGATTGTGCAGTGTTCTCCATGAATATGCGGATGACGGTCTCACCCTCTTGGGCCTTGACGAGCCCGCGTTCAATTGCAAACGCGCCAATGCCGGCGAGGATGTTACCGCAGTTCTGGCTGTCGCTTACGAGCGCCTGGTCGACGAAGACCTGGAGGAACAGGTAGTCGACGTCGAAATCCGGCCGGGTCGAGGCCCGCACGACTGCTACCTTGCTGGTCAGCGGGTCCGCGCCGCCGATGCCGTCGATCTGGCGCGGATCGGGCGAACCCATGATGCGCAGCAGAAGCCGGTCGCGTTCCGCGGGGTCTGAAGGCAGGTCGTCGGCGAGGAAATAGGCCCCCTTCGACGTGCCACCCCTCATCATCATGCACGCGATGCCATCCGGCGTCATGTCCGTCACTCCTATCGATCTCTATTCAAGTTCAGGGAAGCGGCAGTTCGAGCAGCTTGCCGAACAGCCCATAGGCAATCGCCCAAAAGCCGACACCCGTCGCGATCGCGCGCACGAACGGCCTTTCCCCGGGGAAGAGCAGCGTCGCCACGCCCGTGCCAATACCGAGGCAGAGCGCAAGGCCTATCCAGTTCGCGCTGAGCGCCACGGCAACGAAGAGGCCGAGCAGGCCGGCAACACGCGGCACGTCGATCCTGTCGCTTGAACCACCGAGGTCGATGCCGCGCAGGACCTGCACCAGATAGACCGCCGAGACGATGAGGCCGAAGACGGAGACCTGCATCGGCAATGACCCCGGCCCAACATCGCCGCGCGAATGACCGGCAGGCAGAGCGAGGCTCATGAAGAGGAAGCTCGCATTCCACGCGATGGAAATGCAGGCCGCGACGAGGTTCTGCCAGAAGTGCTTGCGGGTGGCCTCTCCCCCCGGCGCGGGGGAGAGGTGGGAGCCCGGAACAGCCGAAGCCTGGTTCGTCATTGGGCGTATCCGTTCGCTTTCAGGAATTCGAGCTGGTTGGTGAGGTCGCTTTCAGCCCGCTTGGTGAATTCCTCTTCCTTCCAGTCTGGGCTGTCCTGGAACTGCTCGGTCTGGAACTTCTTCCAGTCTGCCGAGGCAGTGACCTTATCGACCGCCGCCTGGATCGATTCGACCACATCGTCGGGCGTTCCAGCCTTCACGGCGATCCCGCGCCAGACCGCGCCTTCGATGTCGTAGCCCTGCTCCTTGAAGGTCGGCGTATCGGGCAGGAATTCGCTGCGCTTGTCGGTGGAAACGCCGAGCAGTTTGATCTCTCCATTCTTGACCTGGGCAAGGCCGGTCGATGGCGTCATCATCGCGGCGTCGATATGTTTGCCGAGCAACGCAAGTGTCACCTTGCCGGAGGCGTCATGCGGGATCCAGCCGCTCTCGAAGCCGCCCGACTTCATCAGCTGGTAGAGCATATACTGGTGGAAGCCGCCGGGCGCATGGCCGCCGACCTTCTGCCCGCTCGGGTTTTCCTTCATGTATTTCACGAAGTCGTCGACGGACTTGAACTGGCTGTCGGACAATACCGCCAGCGAGGATGGCTCCGACTGCATGGCACGCAGCATGCGGAAGTCCTTGAGCTCGAAGGGAATGAGGCCCTGGGCGATTCCGAAAGTCAGCGTTCCCGTGAAGACGAGGATGTTGTAGCCGTCCGCCGGCTGGGTCATGATCTGCGAAACGCCGACCGCACCGCTGCCGCCCGGCCGGTTGTCGACCTTGACGCTCCAGCCGGATTCCTTTTCCAGAAGCTCGGCGAGCTTGCGGCCATAGGTATCGAGCGCTCCCCCGGCACCCGCCCAGACCACAAGTGTCACGGACTTTTCCGGAAAACCGGCCGCCATGGCCGGGGCCGGCAAAGCGACGCTTGAAAGGGCGAGCGCCAGTCCCAGGGCTGCCCCCGCCACGCGCGTGCCGAACGTTCTTCTGTTGATGGTCATATGTCTTCTCCTCCTGTTGAACTTTTGATCAGCGGGCAGTGCCGTTCGCCGTTTCGTCGACATCGACCTGCCGCACGCGGCGCTTCTGGAGCCGCCGCCATAGCGGCGTCAGCAGGCTGACGAGGCTGAGGACGAGGAACAACAGGCTGACCGGATCGGTGATGAAAATCATGTAGTCGCCCTGCGAGGAAACCAGCGCTGTGCGGTAATTGGATTCCACGAGATAGCCGAGCACCATTGCGAGAATGATGGGCGCGACGGGGAAGCGCAGCTTCTTCATGAGATACCCGACGACGCCGAAACCAAGCATCAGGTAGACGTCGAACATCAGGTTGCGGATGGCGAAGGCGCCGAGCACGGCAAAGGCCATGATGCCGACCGCGATCACCGCATCCGGCAGGCGCATCACCCGCGCCATCAGCGGCAGGAACAGCGAGCCCGCGGCATATTGCACGAGCGACGCGATAATCGTGCCGAAGAGGATCGCATAGACCAGCGAGGGCGCTTCGGTGAAGAGCTGCGGGCCGGGATGTAGGCCATGCATGATGAGCGCGCCAACCATGATGGCGGTCGTCGGCGAGCCCGGCACGCCAAGTGCGAGAAGCGGAACGAGCGCCCCGCCGACGGTCGCGTTGTTGGAGGCTTCGGGCGCGGCGATGCCGTTTGCAGAGCCATGGCCGAATTCTTCGGGACGGCGATCGCGGGCCCGCGCATAATCGCGGGCGACCCAACAGGCGATATTGCCTCCAACGCCGGGCAGGATGCCGAGCAGCGTGCCAATGACCGAACCAGACAGCATGGAGCGCCAGGTTTCCTTCCACAGCGCGCCGGACATGAAGACATGGCCGACCTTGTCCTTGATGACAGGTGCGGCCGCCACACGGTTCTCGATCATCACCAGCGCTTCCGACACAGCGAAAAGGCCGATAAGAGCGGCAAGGAACGGCACGCCTTCATAAAGCTCGAACAGGCCGAAGGTGAAGCGCGGCGTGCCGGCAATGGGGTCGATGCCGATCGTCGCGAGTGCGAGACCGAAGGCCGCGCAGACAAGCCCCTTGACCAGCGAGCCGCCGGAAAGTGCCGCGACAGACGTGAGCCCGAAAATGCCGACGGCAAAATATCCCGCTGGGCCGAATTTGAGGGCGAGCGAGGCCAGCGGCATGGCCAGCAGCAGCAGGGCAAGGCCACCGAAGACGCCGCCGACGGTCGATGCGGTGAGCGAAATCGAGATCGCCTCGTTCGCCTTGCCTTTACGGGCCATGGCGTAGCCGTCGATGGCGGTGGCGGCGGCGGCGGCCGTACCGGGCGTCGAGAGCAGGATCGCGCTGATCGAACCGCCATACTCGGCCGAGGTATAGAGCGAGATCATCATCAGCATGCTGAGCTCGGGGCCGAGATTGTAGGTGAAGGGAATGAGCAGGCTCAACCCGATCGATGGGCCGAGGCCCGGAAGCGCGCCGATGACGATGCCAAGCAATGCACCGATAATGAGGACCGCCAGGCCCGAAAAGGAGAAGATGACGCCGAGCGACTGGATAATACCATCCATGTCAGAGGTCCTTTGCCAGGCGGCGTGCCAGCACGGGCACGAAACCGCGATATCCGTCCGTCACGGCAAGGCCCTGATCCTTCATCGCCGCGTGGGCGCTGGCGATCGTCTCGCAGGCGGCCCGCGACATGGAAGCCTTCAGCCCGAACAACTCGACGGTTTCGGCCGCTTCTGTCATTTCGGTCACGCGACGCGCGCCGTGTTCGAAGGTTCGCGACAGGTAGTAGTCCGCGATCTGCCGCCAGTCGAGCCCCGGAAAGGTTTCCCCAACGGAATCGAGGATGCGTTCGGTGACGCCAGCCCGCTCCGCCGACGACAGCGCCTCGATCAGCAGCGCTTCGACACCCTTGATCATCACCGAGCGGATCATCTTCAGCGAGGAGGCCTGGCCGGGCGTGTCGCCGACGGCCTCGAGATTCATCCCGAGCGCATTCAGCCGCTCGGCCGCCTCACCCGCCCGCTTTCCGGCTACCAGGATCGGCACCTTTTCCGCATAGGGTGGCACCCGAGCCATCACGGCACCTTCGACGAAGCTGCCCTTGCCGGTCTCGATTTCCTTTGCGGCAAGCGCCTTGGTATCGGGACCCACGGAGTTGAGATCGATGAAGATCGCGTTTGCCGAAAGATAGGGAGCGGCCGAGGCTGCAACGGCCTTGGTCGCCGCGCCGACCACGAGCGACAGCACGACATCCGCCGAAGCGATATCCGCAATGTCGTCGAGCGGCTGCACGCCCCTTTCGGATGCGATACCGCGCAGGCCAGCCGAGGTTGTCGGGTCTCGGAAGCGCAGGTCGTAGGCGGCAAGCCGCGCCGCGTTGCGGTTGTTGAGGCCGCCGGCGATGGATTGTGCTGCCTCGCCGAAGCCGATGAAAGCAATCGTGGTCATTCGTCCTCCCGTGCGGAAAAGGTTCCTCCACCTTCCCCGGCTTTCGATCAATCGATGTAGGTCAGCCCCTTGGCGGCAAGCGCCTCGCGCATCTTGTAGATGTCGAGACCCAGCTCGCCCGCGGCGAGCCGCTCGCGGGTCTGCCGCTCCTTTTCCATCCGCGCCTTGGATGCCTGCAGTGCGGCTTCCGCCTCGGTCTTCGGCACGACCATCACGCCATCGTCATCCGCAACGATGACGTCGCCGGGCGCGATACTGGCACCGGCACAAACGATCGGGACGTTGACGGAGCCGAGCGTCGCCTTGACCGTGCCCTGCGCGGAGACGAAACGCGACCAGACGGGAAAGCCCATCTCCTCGAGTTCCGCGACGTCGCGAACGCCCGCTTCGATCACCAGGCCACGCACGCCACGCACCTTGAGCGATGTCGCGAGCAGTTCACCGAAATAGCCGGCATCACACAGTGAGGTGGGAGCGACGACGAGAATGTCGCCCTCCTGGCATTGCTCCACCGCCACATGCAGCATCCAGTTGTCCGCCGGCGGGATCGAGACCGTCACCGCCGTACCGGCCACGCGGGCGCCATGCCAGATCGGCCGCATATAGGATTGCAGCAGGCCGACGCGGCCCATGGCTTCATGTACAGTTGCCGTGCCGCATTCCGCCAGCGCATCGACGACGTTAAGCGGCGGCCGCACGATGTTCCGGTGCACGACATTCATGCCAGCGCTCCATGGCCGAGCGTCCCGGTGACGTGCGGGAAGACCGCCTCATAGGCCTCGCCATAGGTGACCTTGTAGTCGGAGTTGCGCGCGGCCTGCACACCGCGCTGCAGGGCCACGCGGGTATAATATTCCCAAAGATGTTCCTGGCCCTCCATGCACTTGATAGCGGCAAACTTCTTCTCCCAGACGTCAGTGATGTCGAGAAGGAAATTGGGCTTCCAGTTGCATTGTTCCGGCTGGTGCGGCTCGAAGAGGTAAACCGGTGGAGCACCGACCACGGGCACATCCGGTCGGTGGCCATGCGCCTGCGCGATGACCCGTGCATGCTGCGCGAACTCGGTCGCCATCGGGTGGTCGAAGTTGTAGGGGTCTTGGCGGGAATGGGTCAGCATGAATTCCGGGCGGATCTCGCGATAGAGATCGACCAGCCGGTCAAATGCTTCCGACGTGATCTGCATGGGATAGTCGCCCAGATCGTAGAACTGGATGTCGTGGACGCCGAGGGCCCTGGCGGCGTTTTCTGCCTCGCGCTTGCGGTCAGCCTTCACGGCCTCCAACGTCATGCCGGGCTTACGCCACAGCTTGGCGGATTCGCCGCGTTCGCCGAACGACAGACATACGACGGTGACGTTGTAACCCTGCTTTGCGTGGGCCGCGATCGCGCCGCCAGCCCTCCAGACGAAGTCGGCGGAATGGGCGCTGACAACGAGTCCGGTTTTCTGATGCATAATCATGCTCCTCCATTTTCGAGGGTCACACTCGCACCGATCGGGTTCCCGGCGCTAATACGAAAGCCGTTGCTTGTTATAGTTTTTTGCGAATCAGCTTACGATACCAGCATGATCACGACCGACCTCAATCTTCGCCACCTGCGCGCCTTCATGCAGGTCTGCGAGACGGGCAGCCTCAACCGGGCGGCCGCGGAGCTGAATGTTTCGCAGCCCTCTATCTCTGTGGCGCTGGCTGGAATCGAAATGCGTTTCGGCGCGAAGCTTCTCGCCCGCTATGCCGCTGGCAGCCAGCCGACAACCGCCGGCGAAGTGCTCCTGGCGCGCTTGCGGCGCATGGAGGAACAGTTCGCCTCTGCGCTCGGCCAGGCGCTAGGTGCCAGTTCGCAGCGCGACCCCGCGCTGATCTCCAAGACCCTCGCCCGCATCAGCTTTCGCCAGATCGAGGCGCTGATCGCGCTCGCCGGCAGCGGCTCGATCGCCGAGGCGGCACGCGCCGGCGGCAGCTCAGCAGCGGCGCTGCACAGAACGCTCCACGAATTACAGGCCAATGTCGGAAAAGCGATTCTGGTTCGCAGCCCAAGCGGCGTGGCGCCGAACACTCTCGGTCGCCGCCTCGCCATGCGTTGGCAGGTCGCTCTCACCGAGCTGGAACAAGCGGGCGACGAGCTGAAGGAACTGGAAGGCCGCATGGAGGGAAGGATCAAGATCGCGAGCCTGCCGCTTGCCCGCACTTTGCTCTTGGCTCGCGCAATCAATCCGCTTTTGGCGGCCCATCCAAATGCCCGGATCGAAGTAATGGATGGTTCTTACGAACTGTTGTCCCAGCAGTTGCGTGTCGGGGCGAGCGATATTCTCATAGGTGCACTGCGCTCGGGTAGCGATCTGGCGGGCTTGCGAACGGAAGGGTTGTTCGACGATCCCTATGCGATCGTCGGTCGGGCGGGGCACCCGCTTCTTTCGCACCGCAGAGGCGCATCGCTCGATGACCTCGCGCGGCAGGAATGGGTAGCTCAGCGGCCGGGAACTCCCATTCGCGCCGCCTTCGACACCCTGTTCGAGAAATGCCCCACTTCGCCCCGCGCCAGCATCGAGACGAGCTCGCTCATCCTTACCCGCGCCATCATCCTGGAAAGCGACCGCCTGTCGATGCTTTCCCGCCGTCAGATCGCCATCGAGGAACGCGAAGGCCTGTTGACCTGTGTGGCCGTTGCGCAGGATGTGCGTGAGCGTCTCGGCACGCGCACCATCGGCATCACAGTACGCGAAAACTGGCTGCCGAGCAGGCTACAATCCACTTTCCTTGATCACATCCGCATGGCAGCGTCGCCCTAGAACGCTGCCATGCTTTCCTGGCTCGATCGCGAATGCCAACGGGGCCTAACGACGAGTGCCGGTCTTCACCCTACGACTTAATTACCGAACCGGCCTGGTCACAAGACAGTACGAGTACTACTTACCTGCGGCCTGCGCGGCGTACATATAGCTGTCATAGCTGTATTCTGCGACGCGGAACCACTCGAACGATTCGTCGCGGAACTTCTTCCAGCTCGGATAGATCTTCGCCCAGGCCGGGTGCTTCTCGCTATATTCGGCATAGAGCTCGAAGGTCGCCTTGTAGGCGGCGTCCATCACGTCGCGCGGCATCGGGCGAAGGTTGACGCCCTTGCCGACCAGCGAGCGGATCGCGGTCGTGTTCTTCACGTCGTAGAGCGCCTGCATGTTGATGTTGGCAGCCTTGCAGGCGGTGTCGAGCGCGACCTTGTAGGCTTCCGGCAGTGCCTCGTACTGGGCCTTGTTGATGAAGAAGTGGATCGTCAAACCGCCTTCCCAATAGGCAGGGTAATAGTAGTAGGGAGCGATCTGGTAGAAGCCGAGGCGTTCGTCGTCATAGGGACCGACCCATTCGGCGGCATCGATCGTGCCGCGTTCGAGCGCCGGGTAGATGTCACCACCCGGAAGCTGCTGCGGCACGACGCCGAGGCGCGACATGACTTCGCCAGCGACACCTGCAATGCGCATCTTGATGCCCTTCAGGTCGTCGAGCGACTTGATTTCATTGCGAAACCAGCCGCCCATCTGGGCGCCTGTGCCGCCGCCCGGCTTGCCGACGATGCCGTATTCCGACAGGAATTCGTCATAAAGCTCGTTGCCGCCGCCATGGTAGAGCCAGGCATTCTGCTGGCGGGCATTGAGGCCGAAGGGGATGGTTGAGCCGATCGCGAAGGTCGGGTTCTTGCCGGTAAAATAGTAGCCGCAGGTATGGGCGATTTCCACGGTGTTGCTCTGCACCGCATCTATCGCCTGCGGGCCTGGCACCAGTTCTCCGGCCTGGAAGACCTGGATCTGGAACTTGCCCTCGGTAATCTTCGACAGCGCTTCCGCCATGACGACCGCGCCGCCATAGATTGTGTCGAGGTTGTTCGGGAAGCCAGATGTCAGGCGCCATTTCAGGGTCGGCAGTTCCTGGGCGATTGCGGGTGCCGCGAGCGATGCGCCGGCGACCGCTGCGGCGCCGCCGAGCGCGCCCTTGGTCAGAAAGTTGCGGCGGTTCAGAATGTCAGTCATCGTTTCCTCCTCAGGTGGCTGCGTGGACCGGCCGGCACGGATGTCCGATCGGACCGTTGGTTTGGGTTAGTTGGACTGGGCAGGCTGGCCGAAGCTTGGCTGCGGCGAACCGAATTCGGGCGTCTCGGTTCCGAAGGACGGCGTCGAACTGTCGTCGGACGATTCAGGTGCACCGAAAGGCTGTGTCGGCGTTCCGAACGGGTTTTCACCCTCGGCGCCCGGCATCGGCACGTTGAGCTGGATGGTTGCTGGGTCGACCGCGGTCGCGCCGGACTTGTAGTGGGTGACGAGGCCCGGGAACGCCACGACGACAGCGACCATGAACAGCTGGATTCCGAGGAACGGCAGGGCGCCCATGTAGATCTGGCCCGAGGTCACCGGCTGGATCGTCGTCCCGGTCACCCTGTCCTTATAGGCCCGGTTGGGTGCGACGGAGCGCAGGTAGAACAACGAGAAGCCGAAGGGCGGATGCATGAACGAGGTCTGCATGTTGATCGCCAGCATCACGCCGAACCAGATGAGGTCAATGCCGAGCGCATCGGCAACCGGCGCCAGAAGCGGGATGATGATGAAGGCCAGCTCGAAATAATCGAGGAAGAAGGCAAGGAAGAAGACCAGCAAGTTGGCGACGATGAGGAAACCAATTTCCCCGCCAGGGATCGAAGTCATCAGATGCTCGACCCAGATATGGCCGTCGACGCCGTAAAAGGTCAGCGAGAAGACGCGAGCGCCGAGCAAGATAAAGATGACGAAGGACGAGAGTTTTGCCGTGGCGTAGAGCGCCGACTTCATCATCGAGAGGTCGAGACGCCGGTTGCCCGCAGCCAGAATGAGTGCGCCAACCGCCCCCATCGCGCCGCCTTCTGTGGGTGTCGCAACGCCGATGAAGATCGTGCCGAGCACCAGGAATATCAGCACGAGCGGTGGCACGAGCGACGTGACCACCTTGCGGGCGAGCTTCCAGCCGCGCAGCGTGCGGGCCTCCGGCGGCAGCGCCGGGACGCTGGCGGGGTGCAGGTAGGACATGAGAATAATATAGCCGGCATAGATCCCGACGAGCAGCAGGCCGGGCACCAGTGCGCCCTTGTACATGTCGCCGACCGAGCGGCCGAGCTGGTCAGCAAGGATGATCAGCACGAGGCTCGGCGGGATGATCTGGGCGAGCGTTCCCGACGCCGCGATCGTCCCGGCCGCTACGCGCCGGTCATAGCCATAGCGCAGCATGATCGGCAGTGAGATCAGGCCCATAGAGATGACCGAGGCCGCGACAACGCCGGTGGTGGCTGCGAGAATGGCACCAACAAAGATGACCGCGAAGGCAAGACCGCCACGGATCGGGCCGAAGAGCTGGCCGATCGTATCGAGCAGATCCTCGGCCATGCCACTTCGTTCGAGGATCAATCCCATGAAGGTGAAGAAGGGAATTGCGAGCAGCGTTTCATTCGACATCTGCCCGAAGATACGGTCGGGCACGGCGCCGAAGAGGTTGATCGGTAGAAGGCCCATTTCGATGCCGATGAAGCCGAAGACGAAGCCGACGAAGGCGAGTGCGAAAGCGACAGGATAGCCCATCAGCAGCACGACGATCAGCGACAGAAACATGATGGGCGCGAGATTTTCCGCGAAGAAAGCAAACATGGGATCAGGTTCCTGGCGTTAGAGCGTCTGGGCTTCAGCGTCAGCAAGTGCCGTCGCGTCGGGCATGTCGCCCCGCAGGATCGCGATGCGCTTGATGAGCTCGGAGACGCCTTGCAGCGTCAGCAGGCCGAAACCGATGGGGATCAGCGCCCAGACCGGCCAGAGAAGCAGGCCGCCGGTGTTGTTCGACACCTCGCCACTCAGGAACTTCGACACCACTATCGGCCAAGAGAGGTAGATCGTGATCAGGCAGAAGGGGAACAGAAAGAAGATCGTACCGAGGATCTCCACCCAGAGCTGGGCTTTCCGCGGCATGTGGCCATAGATGAGATCGACCTTCACATGCTCGCTGCTGAGCAGCGTGTAAGCGGCGGCAATCAGGAAGACGGCGGAAAAGAGGTACCACTGCGCTTCCAGCCACGCGTTGGAGCTCAGGTTAAAGAGTTTGCGCGTGACGGCGTTGACAGCACTGATCAGCACCGCGGCCAGCAACAACCACGACACCGATTTTCCAATAAAGGTGTTGAGCGCGTCGATGGCGCGCGACAGCGACAAAAGGCCGGACATGATGAATTCCTCCCCAGCCGGCACCTCTTTGCCGACCGTCGCGGAAGTCGTATGGCGTCCTTATTGGGGGAACAAGACGGGCGGGATCGCCAAATAAAACCGCCTACCCAGTAGTGGGTAGGCGCAGATCTCAGCCGTCGGACAGACTAAAACCATTGTCGATCGCATAGCGAATGAGGCCGGCGGTCGTTGAAATTCCAAGCTTCTTCTTGATGTTCTTGCGATGTGTTTCGACCGTGGCCTCTGAAAGCGAAAGCGATTGGGCGATGTCGCGGTTGCTCTTGCCGGATGCCAGCAGCATCAGCACGTCGTGCTCGCGGGTGGTGAGCGGGTTGGCGGGCTCGCTCGGTCGGCGTTCGAGGAGAACGTCGGAAACGCCGGACGAGAAATAGGTCCGCCCTGCCGCGACGGTCTCGATCGCCGTGACGATCTCGTCGGTCGAGACGTCCTTGAGGATATAGCCGGAGGCGCCATGCAGGACGGAGGCCGAGATATATTCGCGGCTGTCATGCATGGAAAGCATCACGATGCGACAATGCGGCAACTTCACCTTGAACAATTCGATGGCGTCGATGCCGCTGAGCTTCGGCATGTTGATATCGATGAGCACCACCGCCGGATTGGTCTTCACCGCGACCTCCAGCCCGGTCAGCGCCAATCCCGCCGTGCCGACCACCTCGATATGCGGAAAAGTTTCGAGCACGGCGCGCAGGCCGTCGAGAACCAGCGGGTGGTTGTCGATGAGCACAACCTTGATCGGCTTGGTCTCGCTCACGCGGCTTCAGCCCGTTTATCCGCATCCGCATTTGCCGAGAGCGGCAGCATGGCGGTCAATACGGTACCCTCTGATGTACTCTTGACCAACAGCACGCCGCCGAAATGCGCCATGCGCTCCTGCATGTTGCGCAGGCCGAGGCCGTTCTGGTGCCCGTCCCTGGTCCTGCCCACACTGTCCTCAAAGCCGTTTCCATCGTCGGTGACTGTCATACGCGCTCGTCCGCGGGCGTTCCAGAGCCTGATCTGCACGTCGCGGGCACCGGAATGACGTTCTATATTGTTCAAGGCTTCCTGCGCCACCCGGTAGAGCGCGGTGCTCGCCTCGGGCTTCAGCCTGTCCTTGCCAGGATCGGCTTCCAGCACGGTACGAATGCCAGTTCGTTCGGAAAAATGGCTGCTGAGGGCCGTTAGCGCAGCGGTAAGACCAAGGTCGTCCAGTGCGGGTGGCCGCAGGTCGTGCGACAGCCGGCGAACCTCCTTGATAGCGCCGTTGAGTGCGTCCACCCCCTTTTCGATGGCGCTGGAGGCGTCGTCGGTGTGGTTGCGGACCTTACGGCTGGCAAGGTCGATGGCATAGCGCACGCCGACAAGGTTTTGCGATATGCCGTCGTGCAGTTCCCGGGCGAGCCTCGTGCGCTCCTCTTCCTGGGTGTTGATGATGCGTTGCGTCAAGGCTTTCAGCTTGCCGTCCGCCAAGCGCCGCTCACGCAGTGTGACGAGCATGCAGGTGGCAAAGACCACCATCACGGCAGGTACGGCGATGAGTGCGACGACCAGAAAGGTATGGCCGATCTTTTCCCGCAGGTCGGCCTTCGCCGCCGCCGTCTGGGCGAAAACATCATCAAGATAGACGCCTGTTCCCAGCATCCACTGCCACTTATCAAGACCCATTGCGAAGGACAGCTTGTCGGCCATTGTCCCGGACGAGGGCTTTTCCCACTTGTACTGATAGAGCCCGCCGCCTTCCTTCGCCTTCTGGATCAGATTGGCAATCACCTGGTTGCCGTCGGGGTCGGTCAGGTCCATCCAATTGTGCCCCGGCCGAAAGGTCTGGCGCGGGTGGACGACGTTGTTACCATCGTAGTCATAGACGAAGAAATAACCGTCTTTGCCGTAATCGAGCGACGTTAGAATGCCACGAACGCGATCCTTAGCCTCTTCGTCATTGGCATCCGCCGAAGCATAGACCTCCTCGATCGCCGAGCGGGCAAGGTTGGTAAGGTTGAGCAGTTCGGTCTCTTTCGCCTTCAGCATATTGCGTTCGAACGTGTCGATGCTGCTCTGGGCAAGGCTCGTCGCCTGCCAAGTGATGAAGGCAGTAATGGTGAGGATCGCGATGACGAGCGGCACTACCGCAAGCGCGACGATCTGATGACGAAGGTTCACAGCACCCTCCAAATGCAATTTTTAGAATGCAAAGCTAAAGCGAGCCAAGGCTTCACGCCAGTCCCTCGTCTGATGTAGCAGAACGGGCCTTGGAAAAACTTGGATGCCTGACAATCTCGCCTTCTGGCTCTTTAGTGGCATCGAACCACCGACAACTAATTTAACCGCCTGATAAAGCGCCAGGTCGAAAGAAACGGGCCAGTGCAGAACGTCGGCGGCGTCCTGCCGGCCTTGCGGTAGGCGGCGATGACAGTGTTGGCCATCAGCATGGCGATGGTCATCGGGCCGACGCCGCCCGGAACCGGCGTGATGGCGCCGGCGACCTTGGCGCATTCCTCGAAGGCGACGTCGCCGACCATGCGCGACTTGCCCTCGCCCTTCTCCGGTGCGGCAATGCGGTTGATGCCGACGTCGATGACGGTGGCGCCCGGCTTCACCCAGTCGGCCTTCACCATTTCCGGACGGCCGACGGCGGCAACCAGGATATCGGCATTGCGGCAGACGGCGGCGAGGTCCCTGGTGCGCGAATGGGCGGTCGTCACCGTGGCGTTGGCGGCGAGCAGCAGGGCCGACATCGGCTTGCCGAACAGGTTCGAACGGCCGATCACCACGGCATTGAGGCCGGAGAGATCGTTGCCGTGCGTGCGGCGCACGAAGACCATGGCGCCGGCCGGCGTGCAGGAGACGAGGCCGCCATCGAGATCGCCGGTCGCGAGCTTGCCGGCATTGACGACATGCAGGCCGTCGACGTCCTTTTCCAGCCTGATCGACTGGATGATCGGCTCGGAATTCAGGTGCTTGGGCAGGGGCAGCTGCACGAGGATGCCGTGAACGCTTTCGTCGGCGTTCAGCGTCTCGACGAGGCGGGCGAGCTCTTCCTGCGTCGTCTCCTCCGGCAGCGTGTGCTGGATGGAGGTGAAGCCGCATTCCTTGGCCATTCGGCTCTTGGAGGAGACATAGGCGTGGCTTGCCGGGTCGTTGCCGACGATGACGACGGCAAGGCCGGGCTTCACGCCGGCATCCTTCTCCAGGGCGGCGGTCGCCGACTGCACGCTCTTAATCACGGAAGCGGCAACCTGCTTCCCATCGACGATCTCGACCACGGTCACCCCATGCGCTCGGAAGCGTAGGAGCCGGGGCTCGGCGGGAAGACGATGGTCTTGTTGCCGTTCATGAAGACGCGGTGATGGATATGGGCGTGCACGGCGCGGGCAAGAACCTGGCTCTCCACGTCGCGGCCGATCGAGACATAATCCTCCGCCGACTGCGCATGTGTGATGCGCGCGACGTCCTGCTCGATGATCGGACCTTCGTCGAGATCCTCGGTAACGTAGTGCGCCGTCGCACCGATCAGCTTCACGCCGCGCTCGAAGGCCTGCTTGTAGGGGTTGGCCCCCTTGAACGACGGCAGGAACGAGTGGTGGATGTTGATGATGCGGCCCGACATCTTCTTGCACACCGCATCCGA
>NZ_JBPEHL010000031.1:0-26594 GCF_051201095.1 Shinella sp. BE166
CCCGTCGCTCACCGCGTTGGGGGAAGGTTCACATGGCTCAATTCTCAATGGAAATTATGCGCCTAACCGGCTCAGTTCTGCGTGGAAACCAACACTTGGCATCAAGGTCGAGGCAGGACCAGTGGTGTCAGTCGAACCAGGTGCCGATATGATTACCGTTACGACAGCCACGAGAGCCTACGCGTTCGCTTCCCTCTATCCGGCCCTTGGCTCAGACATTCGTTCAGGCTTGGCAGCAGAGCTCGGAGCCCGTGTCTCGGGGGAGGGCTGTATCGACGTCGATGCTCATCAAAGAACCAGCGTTCCAGGTCTTTACGCTGCTGGCGACGTCGTGATCGGTCTCGATCAGATCAGCCATGCGATGGGGCAGGCAGGGGTCGCTGCGACAGCTATTCGAAACGACCTCTGTGAAATCGAAACGTTGGTTCGCTGAGGGACCGCGGGCTATTCCACGAAGTCGCCGCAAGCCAGCTGATCGTGGCACGCCGTGCCAATCCGCGTATGCTAATTTGGCGTGCTGCCGACCCAACCGTTTCAAATAAGTTGGGGCGCGGAGATCCGCGCCCGAAGCAACTACTTGATCGGCGGAGACGCCTTGCCAAGCTTCACCGACGGCTCGCGGCCCCAAACACGCAGCTTGCCGAGCTCCGAAACGAAGGCGGACATGCCGTCCTCTCCGGGTAATGCGAGAACACCCTCGTCGAGATCACCAGCAATCCCGGCTTTTTCCAGCAGCGGCAGGGCCGATTGATCATAACCAATGAACTTGCAGTGCTGGAAAGCGTCGGCGACAAAGTCTCGGGCAGTTGCCTCTCTGACCAGATCGTCAATCGCGGCGGTAGACGTTAGAATGGCCACGGCATCAAAGAGGACAGATGGCCCGCCATCGATCATGTGATGCGCCTCGATCCACGAGCCGTCGGATGCGGTCACGCCCCCGACCTTTGGAGCGATCAACTCGAATACGGCTTTTTCTTTGGTGATTGCCGTGGTCAGGCCCTTCAGCAATTTGGCGTCGACCCCATCAGTGATCAGTATGCCAAGCTTGCGTCCTTCGAAACGCTTTGGCCCGCGTTCGACGATGCTGAGTGCAGGCGACGGCTCCAGGTCCTGGCGCGTCGGCATGGCAGCATCGGCCGGCTTCGGCATGGACTGGAAGCCCAGCTTCTGTGCAACGGTTGTTGCCAGCGTCTCATCGATGTTCATCAGATGTGACACCATGCGTTCCCGGATAACCGGCGTCTCCACCTTGCTGAGCTCAAAGGTCAGCGCCATGGCGATGTGGCGCTGCTCGGGCGGGGTCTGGCTGATATAGAACTGTCGAGCCTGGCTGTAGTGATCGGAGAAGCTTTCCGGACGGAGCCGATCCTTCTGCCCCTGTTCCTCCGAAGGGAAATGCCGGTAGCCTTTCACCGGCGACTCACGCGGCCCCTCATTACGGGAATTGGGCTGATAGTTCGTTCGGCCGACCGGGTTGCGCATCGCCATGTGGCCGTCCTGCTGGAAATTGTGGAACGGACACTTCGGCGCGTTGATCGGAAGATGGGTGAAGTTCGGTCCACCGAGACGCTTCAGCTGTGTGTCCAAATAGGAGAAATTGCGCCCCTGCAGCAGGGGGTCATTGCTGAAATCGATGCCTGGCGGCACGTTCTGGGTCATGAACGCAACTTGCTCTGTTTCGGCAAAGAAGTTGTCGGGCATGCGATCCAGAACAAGGCGGCCGATCGGCTGAACCGGCAAGATTTCCTCCGGTATGATCTTCGTCGGATCCAGGATGTCGAAGTCGAAGTTGTCGGCAAACTCCTGGTCGAACAGCTGAACGCACAGTTCCCATTCTGGGAAATTGCCGGACTGGATCGACTGCCAGAGATCGCGGCGATGGAAATCAGGATCGGCGCCGTTGATCTTGACCGCCTCGTTCCAGGCGACCGATTGCAGCCCGAGCTTCGGTTTCCAGTGGAACTTGACGAATGTGGACTCGTCCTTGGCATTGACGAACCTGAACGTATGTACGCCAAACCCTTCCATAAAACGGAAGGAGCGCGGGATGGTGCGATCCGACATGATCCACATGACCATGTGCATGCTCTCGGGCGTCAGTGAGATGAAGTCCCAGAAATTGTCATGGGCAGTCTGCGCCTGTGGAAAGGCGCGGTCTGGTTCCTGCTTTGCGGCATGGACGACATCGGGAAACTTGATGGCGTCCTGAATGAAGAACACCGGGATGTTATTGCCGACCAGGTCCCAGTTGCCTTCTTGCGTGTAGAGCTTGACAGCGAAACCACGGACGTCACGGGCGAGATCTGCTGAGCCCTTATTGCCGGCGACTGTGGAAAACCGGACAAACGCCGGTGTCTTTTCACCGGGCCGTTGAAACAGGTCGGCCCGCGTGTAGGCGGCAAGCGACTCATACGTTTCGAAGAAGCCGTGTGCGCCATAGCCGCGCGCGTGCACCACTCGCTCCGGGATACGCTCATGGTCGAAGTGGAACATCTTTTCGCGGTAATGGAAGTCGTCCATGACGAGTGGACCGCGAGCGCCGACACGCAACGTGTTCTGGTCGTCGGCCACTGGTCCGCCTTGGGCGGTCGTTAAAACGTCATGCCCATCCTCAGCAAACTGGTGGAGTTCGCCGCCTTCTCCGCGATGGAGCTTCTGGTCATGGATCGTAACGGTGTTGGCCATCGACGGGTTGGGGGTCATAGCCACTGACGTCTTCGGCGAAGTTTCTGCTGCTTTCGGCGGTGTCGACTTCTTGACCATCTGTCGCTCCTCTTGATTGTTGATGTTTCATAGAGAAAAGGCCGCCCGGGTGGGGCGGCCTCTCAGGACACGGCAGAATGATCAAGCGGCTTTTTTGCCCTTGGGATTTGCGGAGGCTTCAGCGAGCTTCGTCAGCTTCTGGTCAGTCGCCTCTTCCTCTGCAAGGTTTGCCTGGAGGAGCGGGATCGCCTCCTTAAGACCAAGCTGCTTGGCCCAGGCGATCAGCGTGCCATAACGGGCGATTTCGTAATGCTCGACGGCCTGCGCCGAGGAGATGAGGCCCGCATCGAGGGCAACGGAGCCCTTGTATTCTTCCATGATCTCTTCGCCTTCGGCGATAATGCCCTGGATGGCTTCGCAGGTCTTGCCGCGGGCCGCCTTGCCAACAAGTTCGAAGACCTGCTCAAGGCGCTCGATCTGGCCCTGCGTTTCATCGCGATGCTGCAGGAAGCCGGCTTTGCCTTCTTCCGATTGCGCAGCACGGGCCATCTTCGGCAGTGCCTTAAGGATCTGCTTTTCGGCGAAATAAATGTCCTTGAGCGTGTCAAGGAACAGGTCGTCCAATGTCTTCTCGGCCATTACGCTCTCCTTTGGCGGGAAATTGTACAGGTCGATAAACGTGGCGATCACAAAAATGTTCCCACATGAGTCGCGTTCGTGAACCGAACGTAGTGTGACCATTGCTCTGTGGAGAAGTCTACCGAGCAATCGCTTAGTCGGTAGCCTTTTTCGACGACGCTACACAGCAACAGGTTTTGGTAACCCCCTCAAGTCGCCTTCAGGTGTTGGGCCACCAGCGCGCAGAGCGCGCCAGATGGTCGTGGGACCGGCGTATCCGAGGAGAAAGGCGAAGGTCATCGCGCTCGAATGAGCAGGCGATTTTGGGCTAAACTCCGGCATTTGATGGGCCTCCGTCTGCGCCGGAGTTTCTTTGTGGGGGATCCTGGGAAGGGTGGCCGGTGGTGCAGCTGTAGCAGTGTCGCGGATGCCCGCTGAGGCTGGGATAGATCATTCATCGCGAAACATCGACCTAAGCACGTCGAACCGCGCGGGCGAAATTGCGTTCGTATTGATGGTGTCGCGCTCTGAACATCTGCTTGGCGGGGAACATCATCATCGTTTCGCCGTATCTTCATCTAGGTCGCACGATGCCGGTTAAAAGGAGACGACTATTGCGTACTATTCGAGATCAAGGACTCACCATCGTTCTGACAGCTTTGTCCCTACTGACTATCGGAGGCATGCTTCTGAGTGGTTGGAGCGTCTATAACGATCAGCTTTCAGAACACGGTTCCGCCCATATAGGGCTCGCAGACTATGCGTTCTCGGGTCACTTCCTATCGGCAATTTTCGAAAACTGGGAAAGCGAATTCCTCCAAATGTCGGCTTACGTGATGCTGACAGCAGTCCTTTTTCAGCGCGGCTCAGCGGAATCTAAGGATCCAGACAGCACTGCGGCCCAGGATCAGGATCCAAGGGAAGCGCAAGACAAAGTCGATGCACCTTGGCCCGTGCGTGTAGGAGGCTTTGCGCGTGCTCTTTACTCATACTCGCTCGGGCTTGCCCTCGCGCTTCTTTTCATTCTGAGTTTCGTTCTCCACCTGCGATATAGTGCCGAGGACGCAAACGCCGAGGCGTTCATGCATGGCCAACCCCCGGTCTCGTTGTTTGAACACCTCGGCAGCGCGCAGTTCTGGTTCGAATCCCTTCAGAACTGGCAGTCAGAATTCCTTTCAACCGCGATCCTGGTCGTCCTTTCCATTTTCCTCCGTTTTAGGGGATCGCCTGAGTCAAAGCCGGTGGCCGCGCCGCACTCGGAAACGGGCAGCTGACGTGTTCCCGCGAAACCAGTCGCATCCTTCTTCGTCCGCAAACGTACCGAAACCGATGTCCTCTTCGCTGAGTTTCAATGCCGAAACAGGAGAGCCCCATGGAACTCATCGATATTCGAGTTAGTGATTTGGCCGACGGCATGATCACCGTCGAGTTTAATGGAGAGGGCGGCGAGGCAGCGTCGGTGACGATGGTGGCCCACACCAATCTTGAGCGAGCGGCGGCAATCCTGCGTGCCAGGCAAGTCCTCGTTCAACTGACAGCGTTCGGCGACTACAAAGACGACAATCCCCCGGCTGAAGCAGATGTGCAAATAGACGACACGAGCTCGGTCCAGGACGTTTCCAACACCCTGCCGCTCCGCCCTTTCGCGAGTAGCGACCTATGACGTCGCCTGTAGTGTTCATCACGGGAGCAGCCTCAGGCATCGGGCTTGCAACAGCGCGCATGCTCGCGGCGGCAGAGAATGACCTCGTTCTCATGGATCTGCACGGAGAAGATCTCGCCGAGCTCGCCCACGAGCTTTCTTCGTCCTGCCGCGTAACAGCCGTCAGTGTCGGCGGGGATGTGTCGGACGAGGCCGACATGGACCAAGCCGTCCATGCAATAACCTCGAACTGGGGCCGGTTGGATGCGGTCGTCGTCAACGCGGGTATCAACGGTGTATGGGCGCCGATCGACGACCTGACCCCGGAAGAGTGGGATCGGACAATCCGCATAAATCTTCGCGGTACCTATATGACAATCAATCGAACGGTTCCGCTGTTGAAGAAGTCTGGTGGAGGCGCGATCGTCGTCGTCGCATCAATCAACGGCGTGCGGACGTTCACGAACCCCGGTGCAACTGCTTACAGCGCGAGCAAAGCCGCTCAAGTCGCCATGGTCCAACAGTTGGCCCTTGAGCTTGGCCGGCATGGTATCCGTATCAATGTCGTTTGTCCCGGTGCGATCGATACCAACATCGCATCGTCGTCGCAGATAAGGCATCGAGAGCAGACGGAAATACCTGTGGTCTGGCCTGAGGGTAGTGTGCCGATCACCGGTGGTGAGCCGGGTCGCGCTGAAGATGTCGCAAGGATCATAGGCTTTTTGCTGAGCGATGCGTCGGCGCATATGACCGGTTCCCCGGTTTTCGTTGACGGCGGACAGGGGCTTCTACGATGAAAGCAGCCCACGACCATACTTGGGGGCCTAAACTTCACGCAGATGGGTCCGTGACCTTCAAGGTCTGGGCACCAGCGCTGCCCAACGTGTCCGTGGAAGTGGGCGCGGAGAAGTATCCGATGCGCGCCATGGGGGGAGGCTGGTACTCCGTGACCGCGAAGAACGTAGAGTCCGACGCGGCCTACTTCTTCGTTCTTCCCGATGGATCGCGTGTCCCCGATCCGGCATCGAGGTTTCAGCCCGAGGGTGTCTTCGGGCCCTCCAGCCTATGGGATCAAACAGCGTTCGGTTGGACGCAGGATCACTGGACCGGGCGGCCATGGGAAGAACACGTCTTCTACGAAATCCATGTCGGGACGTTTACCGCGGACGGCACCTTCACCGCAGCCATCGATCAACTTCCCCGTTTGGCCGAGATAGGGTTTACCGCGGTGGAGGTCATGCCGCTTGCGCAGTTTCCAGGCGAACGAGGATGGGGATATGACGGCGTCTTCCCCTATGCACCCCACAACGCGTACGGCAGCCCGGACGATTTCAAGCGCTTCGTTGATGCGGCGCACCGGTGCGGTTTAGCGGTCTACCTGGATGTCGTCTACAACCATTTCGGACCTGAGGGGAATGTCCTACCGCAGCTGGCGCCGGACTTCTTCCAGACCGACAATCCGACGCCCTGGGGTGACCGGATCGATTTCGGGCAAGAGGCCGTCCGTCGCTTCTTCCTCGATAACGTGCTCTACTGGATTGAGGAGTATCGCCTCGACGGCTTGAGGCTCGACGCTGTTGATCAGATCGAGGATGCGCGCGATCCGCATATTCTTCAGGAGATATCAGAGGCGGTTCGTGAGCGTTTTCCGGATAGACACGTCCACCTTGTCGTCGAGAACCCGGCAAACGGGACCGATCTGCTTGCGAACCGCAGCGACGGCCGGAGGCTTTTTCACGCGGACTGGAACGACGAGTTTCATCACGCCGTGCATGTCGCTGTTACCGGCGAAGGCAGCGGCCACTATGAACCGTTCGCTGATGCTCCATTCGCGGACATCAAAAAGACACTTGCGGAGGGCTACCGCCATGAGGGAAAGCGCACACTCCCGATCGAACCGCGCCCGTCCTCTTCTTTGCCACCGACCTCCTTTATTCACTTCCTGCAGAACCACGACCAGGTCGGCAATCGCGCATGCGGTGATCGTCTCCACACGACGATCGACAGGCATATTTTCCGCGTCCTGACCGAGATTCTGGTGCTTTCGCCGCAGATACCGTTGTTTTTCATGGGTGACGACCATTTGAGCAGTCGTCCGTTCCATTTCTTCTCGGACTATGAGGGGGAGATCGCCGAGGCGATCAGAGCAAACCGGCCGCGAGAGGCTGAAAACTTCGGAGGATTTCCTCAGGGAATGCGGCCGGAAGACATCGCCGATCCGAACGATCGCGCGACGTTCACCAGATCGAAACTAGCTTGGGATCAGGCGCAGACGCCCGAAGTGTCTGAATGGCAAATGTTTTTGGCCGGCCTTCTTGCGGTTCGCAAGGAACACGTCGTCCCGCGCCTCGCGGACGCTGAGGGCTATGCCGGCTCGGTGGTACCTTCGAAAGACACCTCGATTTTCGTCGACTGGCGCCTGCCGGGCGGGTTGCTTCGCCTACGGGCAAACCTCTCGCCGGAACCTCTTGATCTCGACGGCCGCCTCGGCCGCCTCGTCTATGCGACCGGGGATCGAGATCAGGCAAACCGGCTCGAAGCGTGGTCGACCAACCTTTATAGTAATCCCTATAGGTAGGCGCAGTCAGCGGAACTGTCGAGCCAGTGGGTCTCGTGCCCAGATGTTGCAAGACATTGTTCTGGAACGACTGTCCTCTCCGCGTACCTGTCAGGGGCGGTGTGGATTTTGCTCCGCCTTCCACGCTCCTGCGGCAGGTTAGACGACTGAATTAAAGTCAGGGCGGATTGGCGTTACAAGCCTTAGGCCGGGGCGGCGCTCGCGTTTGAAACATCAAACGATGGAGATCACATTTCTTGGTCTGACTTTAACGCCTGAAGCTCGTCTGTGTGAAGGACTGCAATCGCGTATGGCCATGCGAGGTCCGCGGCGCGTGGGGACGGCGCCGGAACGCGCTCGAAAAAAGGCTGACTTTACGTGCGAATAAGCCGGAGTTGCGGCTTCTGGCGGAAGCGGGTGAATCTGACACGAACGATGTCGTTATCGCTGTTGGCACAGGCGACGGTGTAGCGGAACCGCTCCGCAATCGGTATCAGTTGTTCAAGTGCTTCACGACTAACCTCTCGTTCAACGGCGGCGACGCCCTGTGCAATGAGCACGCTCAGTGAGCCGACTTCGATACCGAGATCAAATTCCCGATCCCTGCCCGGAAATCGCAGCCGTACATCGTCGATGATTTCAATACTGCGCATGTTGTTGCCCCTGTGACCGCGGCACTAGTCTGGCGCGTTATGGTTGACGCCGTATTAACGTGTTGACTGCGCTTAAATTGTCCGCTCCGCCGCCTAGACGCACACTCGGTTAGTCAAAATCTCGGAACATCGAGACTCCCAGCGCGTTCCCAAACCGATCCAAATGGGCGGGACAATGGCCACAGCTGACAAAGTTGAACTCGTTGACGAGAAGCTGAACGTGGACAAGCAGCGCGCCGTGACTGGCCGGGTGCGTATCACCACGGAAACCAAGCTTACCGAGGAGATCGCTCAGGCTACACTGGCCGGCGAGCGAGTTGAGGTCATCCGCGAACCTATTGGTGAGGAGGTTGGCTCCATTCCTAAAATGAGAGTTGAAGGCGACGTGACGATCATACCCGTGTTGGAAGAGATTGTCGTGGTGGAGAAACGCCTTGTTCTGGTCGAGGAAATCCGCATCCGCAAGATCAAGACGGCAGAAGATGTGTTCGTACCGGTAGCGCTTCGAAAGCAGCGTGCCACGGTCGAGCGTGAAACCGAAACCCCAAACGAGGAGAAACTGCTATGAGCTTTACTGAACAGTCGGATCTGCATTCTAGCACCATCAATAACCGCAACACAATCACCGCCTTTTTCGACAGCCGGGCGGACGCCGATCATGCAATCGAACGCCTCGTGAGTGCTGGCATTTCTAGAAGCGCTATCCAGCTGGTGCTCGGCGACGCAGACGGGTCGGCCTCGACGCTCAAAACCGAGGAGACCGGTTTTTGGGCTGCGTTGGAAAACTTCTTTTTTCCGAGCGAAGATCGTTATGCATATGCTGAAGGTCTCCGGCGCGGAGGGTACCTCGTGACCCTTAGCCGCTATCCGCTTGACATGCACGACATCGCGCTCGACATCCTGGATGACGAAGGAAGCATCGATCTCGACGAGCGTTCACAGTCATGGGAGTCTGAAGGGTGGTCGCGTGCGGGGACTGTAGAGCGTCCGATCGAAACGGGCTTCGAGCGGTCTGGCGCCGAAACATCCCAACAGACGCAGTTCGGCGCTGATGGCGAAGAGGTCATTCCGGTCGTGCAGGAAGAGCTGCGCGTTGGCAAACGGGATGTCAATAACGGTCGCGTACGCGTTCGCTCATACGTGACCGAGTCTCCTGTACATGAAGAGCTTTCGCTGCGTGACGAGAACGTTGAAGTGACTCGGCGCCCGGTCGACCGTCCGGTTAGCAATACTAATAACGCCTTTGTTGACCGCACAATTGAAGCGGAAGAACATCGCGAAGAAGCCGTCATTTCCAAGGACGCGCGCGTGGTCGAAGAAATTGCCCTGCGCAAAACATCTGATCAGCGTACCGAAACGATTTCAGACACGGTGCGTAAGACCGAGGTCGAGATTGAGGATGAGCGCGATAATGGCGCCATAAACAAGGACGGCACCTTCGGCATTCAGCGGGACTGATTGGCGAACCGCCTAGTCACGGGATGGCGGCGTCATCCGACGCCGCCATCCTCGTTTTCTCTCGCACGAAAGCGGTAATCCGTCGCTGGTAAATGGGCGGGTCGTCGTTGTCACGCCATTGTCACGTACTAGCAGCCGATATCCCGGCTAGCGCATCCCTGAGCTTCTCGACGGCCACGATCTGATTTCGTCCTCGAGCGCTACCCCTACGCGAGAGCTGGACCACTGCGAACGCATTCGTCACGCGTTGCGTTACCCGTCCGATTTCTATGCCGTCGCCGTCGAGCCAGACGCGCCGCCGCTTCGACCCAGGCGTCACCCAATTCCTCTTCAGTTCTCCATCGCCAGCGCCGTTGCAAGAAAACCGAGGGCGAAGACGGAGCCGATACCCCAAACCATCAGCGCGAGTTCAAGCCAAGAGCGCAAGCTGCCAAAGATCGATATCGAGAATGCAGTAAGGATGAGGACACTGCTGGCGCCTATTGCGAACCCGATGGCCAGGCGGACAAGAACGTAGTGGAGGAGAGAAGGCATGGGGGAAACCTCGCCAATAAACCCCCTAACAGTACATCGTCGCGGGTGTTCCCTCAGCATCGGCGACTGGTAAAACTTTAAGGAACAACTGCTAACATTGATAGCGGAAGCTCATTCACGCAGGCGCGGATAAGGACGGCAAAGCTCGATGATCGCTTGGCAGACATTGCTCGGGAATCTCTCATCGGTTGGCCTTTTCATATCAGTCTGGATGCATTTGAGCTACCGCCACTACCGCCTTACTAAAAAGCAGCTTCAAGTCGGCTTCGGCGTGACGATCGGCGTGTGTATCATCGCCTCGATGATCCAGTCCGTGGCGCTCGTCGAGGGCATTTTCTTCGACCTTCGCGTTTCCCTGCTTGTCGTGTCCGGCATTTTCGGTGGCCCGCTCTCGTTGGGGGTGAGCGCCCTACTTGCCGTTGTCGCGCGCATCGCGATAGGCGGCGCCGGCATGGTGCCGGGGCTTTACGGCCTTTTCGTCGTGTCATCGATCGTGCTGGCCCTCAGGTTGCTTTCCGGGAAATTCTTTAAACGCCTTCCCGGGCTCTTTGGGTTGGCGACCATAGCGGCCGTTCTTTCGCAGTTCGTGCTCCTGCTCCTGCCCAAGGGACTGTTGGAGGCCGCGCTGGCCACGGTCGCGCTCCCGATAGCACTGGTCAACTTCGTCGCGACCTTGGCCTCCGGCTTGGTGATGATCTACTTTTCCAAGTTCACCCAGGAGCGCGACATTCTGCGCGCGGCCTTGACCCAAGCCCCGGATTTCCACTACGTCAAAGACCGGGACAGCAGGTTCGTCGTCACGAACCTCAATGTGGCGCGGCACAACGGGCGCCAAAAATCGTCGGAGATGGTCGGCCTGAGCGATTTCGATATCTGTCCGGACCGTGCAGGCGAGCTCTTTGAAGTGGAGCAGCGCCTGATGGCCACGGGCCAGCCTCTCACCGACCACGAGGAGCGCATCCAGGCGCCCGACGGTAGCGAGCGGTGGTACACCACCAGCAAGGTCGTCCTGCGTAACCGCCACGGGGACCTTGTCGGCCTATCGGGCGTTACCCGGGACATCACTCTGAGGAAAAAGCTGGAAAACGATCTGGTCGCGAGCCGGAACCTCCTGTCACAAGCGATGGCGGAGATGTCCGACGGTCTGGCCATGTTCGATCCGCACGGGTTCCTCGTCTTCTGCAACGATCAATACCGGGCGGCGTTTCCCCGTTCCGCATATGCCCGCAAGGAAGGTGCCCACATTCGAGATATCGTCAGGGCTGTTGTCCGAAACGGCGAACGGAAGGACATCTCGATTGACGCAGAAGAGCGCTATATCGAGGCGGCCGCCTCGACCCTACATACGGACAAGGATGAAAATCCCGCTGTTTAACGACCGTTGGCTGAGCGTTCGCACGCGCCTGGCCCAGGACGGTTCGTCTCTGGTCGTCATCTCCGACATAACCGCCATGAAGCAGTCAGAACAGTCCCTGAAAGAGCTTGCTGATCATATGCGCGGGCTGGCGGTCACGGACGGTCTCACCGGCCTCGCAAACCGCCGCTGCTTTGACGAAAGCCTCGAGGCCGAATGCCGCAAGGCGTCCAATACCAGGGCACCGTTGACCCTCCTGCTGGTAGATGTAGACCGGTTCAAAGCGTTCAATGACCATTACGGCCACCAGGCGGGTGACCAGTGTCTTGTCGAAGTCGGCGCGTGTCTGCGTAACGCCGCGCGTCGGGCCGGGGACGTGGTAGCGCGCTATGGGGGCGAAGAGTTTGCGGTTATCCTGCCGAATACGACAAGCGAAGCTGCACTGGCCCTTGCTGAGGCTTTTCGTATCGAGCTCGAGCTTCGGTCGATCCCGCACATTGCAAGCGAGTTTGGCGTGGTGACCGCAAGTGTCGGTATCGCAACGTTCGAGCCGGACGCTGGCCACCTTCCCCCCGGCAGCCTGGTGAAACAGGCGGACACTTCGCTTTACGCCGCCAAGGCGGAGGGCAGGAACCGCGTCGTCGCCAGAAGGGCCGCCTAAACCTCTTCCCGCTTCCCGTCGCACCTCCGTGAGCGCCGTGCGCAGCCAGGCTATTCGCCGCCATGGCGGTGGAACTTATGCGCGGGCTCCCGTGTTGAAAGCCATACTCAACTCGATAGGAGACCCAATGGAAGACGCAGCACGCGATTTCTTTGTCACTGGTCTGCGCAACGCGCACGCCATGGAAAACCAGGCTTTGTCGATCATGAAGCCACAGCTGGCGCGGATCGAGAACTATCCGGAGGTCGGCGCCAAGCTCGAGCAACATATCCGGGAGACCGAAGGGCAGATCGCCCGCCTGGAGGAGATCCTCCACGGTCTCGGTGAAGACCATTCGACTCTGAAGGACATGGCTCTCTCGTTCACAGGCGCAATGGCGGCCCTCGGTCACACGATGGCGGGCGACGAGATCCTGAAAAACAGTTTCGCGAACTTCGCCTTTGAGAACTTCGAAATAGCTGCGTACAAATCCCTGATCACCGTTGCCGAACACGGCGGTTACGCCGGCGCCGTGCAGGGCCTCGAGGCGAACCTGCGCGAAGAGCAACTGATGGCAGCATGGCTCGATGAGAACATCGCCGCCGTCACGACCAAATTCCTCTCGCTCAAGGAACGCGGCGACAGCGCCAAGATCTAACACCAAGGAAGGAAGCCACGATGGCTCGTTGGGTCAAATCCGCCTGGCACAAAGTGCTCGCCATCAACTTGAAAAGGTGAGGTGATTGTCGCAAATTGCGTACGGACCTCTAGTCCGATACTGCAGCTACCGGCTTGCCCCCTCACGGGGCATTTTTTTAAG
Organism: Shinella sp. BE166; assembly: GCF_051201095.1. NCBI lineage: Bacteria > Pseudomonadati > Pseudomonadota > Alphaproteobacteria > Hyphomicrobiales > Rhizobiaceae > Shinella > Shinella sp. BE166. The sequence goes on from NZ_JBPEHL010000031.1 coordinate 12,980, forward strand.
GGGTGCATTAGGTTGATCAGCCGTATTAGATGAGCGGAATGGAAGCTACGGTCCCACACCTGAAGAATGGCGTCCTGCGCAGGCTTGAACCTGAAGATCTCGCCGCCATCACGCCTCATCTGTTCCTGGTGGACCTGAAGCGGCATACGGTCCTGTCATCACCAGAGGCACCGCTCAAGAACACTTTGTTTGTGGAAAGTGGCGTTATCTCAGTGGCAGCCACGTCGCCTAAGGGAAAGTCAGTCGAGATCCTCAAATTCGGCCGTGAGGGGTTCCGTGGGGCGCCCGCCCTATTGGGCGCCGAACAGACTATTAGCGCAAGGGTGCAAGTGACTGGCCAAGTGCATACCATTCCCGCTGACGTCCTTGTGGTGTTCATGAACGAACGGCCGTTCCTTCGCGCCGCCCTCATGGCCTATGTGACCCGCTGCTTGGCCATGTCAGTCGAGACGGCTTTTGCTTACGCGGTATGCCCCCTCCGCCAGAAAGTCGCCCGCTGGATCCTGAGTACGCTCGATCGCATCGACGACATCTCGTTCCCATTCACGCACGAGGAGGTGGCGCGGATGCTCGGCGCAAGGCGGGTCAGCTCACTATTGCCGTGCAGGAAATTGAAGGAACAGGAGCGATCGCTGTTGGGCGTGCGATGCTTGCCCTCCGCGACCGGGACCTGCTGGCGAAATCCGCAAGATTTCGGGAACCTTGGGCATGCTGCAGGCCTTTAGCCTTTGGAAAGCGCAACCGTATCAACCGGATGCGACGGCAAGGAAAACATAGGGGTTTTTCCGGTTTCTCCCTATGGCCAACGAAATGGCAGGCGAGTTCCTATCCCGTCCGGTTGTGCTTTCCCCTAGGAGGCGCATAGCATGCTCGGAAGTGAAATCCCCTATGACATGATCTTGAGTGCGACGGCTGCCGCAATCGGTTCCGAGCTTCATATTCGGCCGGAACTGGGCACCTTCCGGCTGGCGGTAACGCGCGGGCGGATTGAAGTGAGGGGCACCGTCGCCAATCCCGACGGGGTGCACGGTGCGAACACGATCGTAGAAAAACTGGCGACCGGTCTTCCGGTCCGATCACTCCTCCTGATCCAAGGTGGCATCGACTAGATCCGGGCGTCCGTGCCCGCTTCAGCCGCACACGAAGGCCCCCTGTTCGCGAGCGTGGCCAGTCTCAACGCCTTGAGACGTTCGGACTTTTCACGGAAGGCTTCCAGCCGCCGGGCTTCCTCCTCCGCCGCCACCTTTTTGCTCTCATCGAGATTACCCCACGTCGAAGACGTTATGCGTTTCTTGCGCTCCGTCAATTCCGCCTCCCTAAGCGTACGCAACCAAGCGGGATATAGCGCCACGGCCCTTAGCGACAAGCTGACGATCTGGCTCACCTAGCTGATTTTTTGAGGCTCTCTCCAAATCACTCCTGCGCACACGCCACATGCGTTTTATGCGTTTGTGGCAGGTTGCAGCTGTGCAATCCCGCCTGACCAGCTAGGTCCGGGGGGTAGCAACTGCAAGAGGGTTGGTGCGGCCGCAGGCGTAGCCGAGGCTCGGCCCTCTTGCGGGCGCGAGGTGCGGCGCCTCTTAGAAGGTCACAGCGTCCGCCCGGCGAGAGGTGGTGCAAACTCCTGCCCAAGCGAACGACAGAATCGTTCAGCTTCGGCGATGGCTTGGTTCCGTGTCGGGAACGGTCCTGCAAGATACTCGGTTTTCCCCTGGTACTCGATGAAGACGCCTTTTTTAATGACGTCATAGATGATGGTCATGCTCTCTAAAGTCTGCGTCATACCATTAAGTACTCAATAGTTTTACACTGTCGCCGTGACACCATGCCCCGTAGCCTTGCGACGTCCGGCACAAACCCCTAACCCTACGGGATGTTCCGTTGAGGTTGGTGCGCATGAACAATTCCTATGAGCCGGACGAACTCGTATTGGTGCAGGACGTGTTCGAGGAAATCGTCTCGATGCCGTCGTTTAGCCCGGAGGAGAGGGCGCGCAAGGCCTTCGGCAGATGCCTGATCGATAGGTATCCAGGTGGATCGTTCGACCGGGACAAGCACTATGAGGAGCTGATACGCGCGGCCGAGCGCGGTTTCGCAGCGCGCTAGGACGAGGCGTAGTAGGCTGGTCAGCGACCCGGGTTCTTTTTGTTTAGTAGAAGGGGTGCGCGGCTCTAGAAGGCCTCTCAGGCGCCACTATTTCAAAAGTGTCGCGGACGGTTCCCCAACCTTCTCACGTCGCGACGCACAGGACGGTGTGTCGTAGCGCGTCCCGGCTTTCTATTACGCACTAGTCAAGCAATCCCGAAGCCTCGTGCCAGGCCCGGATATTGCAGTTACGCGCTCCCTAAGTTATTGCTTTGGCTCATTCAAAACGCTTGGGGTCAGCTGGGCATGAAGAAGCGATTGTTCGCAGTGGCGGCAGCTGCCCTCGTGCCGACTTTAGGGTTGTTGATTTATAACGAAGTCGCTACGCGGTACAAACGCTACGAGGAGCTGAACATCCAGGCGGCGGCTTCAGCGCGTCTGGCCTCCTCCGAAATCGAGCGTATCCTCGAAGGCGCGCGTAGCCTTCTCATCGCAGTCGCGGCGATCCCTTCGGTAAATGATTTGAGCGGTAACGGGTGTACCGATACGCTGAACAGTGTCGCGAGTCGCATTGACCAGACCGGCGCCATCCTGCTGATCGACACCCAGGGTAAACTCGTCTGTGATAGCCAGGGACATCCCGCCGGGACTGACTTTTCCGACAGATCCTACGTTCAGCAGGCTCTAAAAGCGGACGACCTAGTTGTCGGCGAGTATACGATCAGCAAACTGACGGGTGCGCCGGTGCTGCCGGTTGCCCTGCCGATCCGGCGCGATAACAAGGTCGTTGCTGTGCTTGGAACCGGCATCCGTCTCCCCTGGCTCCAACAGCGTATTAACGACCGTGGTGTGCAAAAAGGGGGCGCCGTCACCATCGCTGACCGGAACGGCACCATTCTGGCGCGCGTCCCATTTCCGGAGCGGTTCGTCGGGACGCGCATCCCGGACCGTTTCCAAGCGTTGCTGACAGCCAAGTCTTCGGGCACGATCGAGGTCATGAGCCAGGACGGCACGGAACGGATCCTCGGCTATGAACCGATTACACCCGCGAGGCCGCTTTATGTGAGCGCGGGACTTTCAACAATGGAGGCCTTCGCTGAGATCAATCGCGCGACTTGGGTAGGGGCTCTTACGCTCCTTATGAGCACGCTTATTGCGATCTTTGCCGCCCACTGGGTGGGCAAGTATTTCATTCTTCTCCCGATCGACCGCATCATGGGCGCACTCGAGCGCCGGCGCACGGGAGATCTGGGGGCACGGACGGGAATGTCGGGCACGTTCGAACTGGACATCCTGGGGCGATCGCTGGACACGCTACTCGATCAAATTAACCAGCAGAGCCTTGCGCTCGAAGAAACCGACCAGAAGCGCGCCTTGCTCGCCCGCGAACTGACCCACCGCGTCAAAAACACACTGACTATCATCTCCGCATTGGCCCGCCAGACGTTTCGAGAACAGCGCGCGGCTGCCGAAACGTTCAATGAGCGCGTGAAAGCGCTGAGCGGCGCTTATGACCTGATGCTCTCGGGAGCTGGGCATAGCACGGATCTCAAAACCCTCGTCACCAAGGCTCTGCAACCGTACGCCGACCTCGCGGATGAACGATGCCATGTCGACGGGCCACATTTGGAGATTACGCCGGAAATGGCGCTCGGTCTCTCCCTCATCATTCACGAGCTGATGACGAACGCCATCAAGTACGGGGCGCTCTCGAATGAAACCGGCCATATCGACATTGGATGGCAGGTGGCGCGGGACAACGCTGTGTTCACCTGGCACGAGCGCGGCGGCCCGCCCGTCGTACCGCCGGCGGAAGAGGGCTTCGGCTCGAAACTCATCCGCAACGCCTTGCCCACGGATAGCACGACGAAGGTCAGGGTCGACTATCTTCCCAAAGGATTGCGCTTCATTCTGGTATTAGCGCCTAAGACGGTCAGTGCTTGATCGTGTTCTAAAGCTCAGGGCAAGCCAAAGCCTCTAGGACGGGCTCTCTCAAGGAGTTCTTCATGGAATACGACTGGACGGGAAAACGCGCAGGCCAGCAACTCAAACTCAGAGCATTTACCGTGGCACTCGCCGCCGCCATTTGTAGTGCGGCGCTTTATATCCTGAGGTGAAGCGGTTTCGGCTTGCCGGCGCTACACAGGACCACATTTTGCTGCTTATGACGGACATTTTGCAAACCGGCGCTGCAAAGACGGCGCATCCTTTATAACGCACAATATGCATCCTCGCGTTGATGGTTCACGGAAAGCCTTCGGGTAGGAACATTTATCGGGAGGCGCGGTTACACGAACATGATGACGGAAGACGAGTTCAGCGCCCTCCCGGTCCCCGTGGCCCTCGTAGTCGACGATGAGCCACTGATCCGCATGGATACGTCGGATATTGTTTCCGACCAAGGCTTCCACGTGCTCGAGGCGCGGACAGCTGACGAGGCCTTTGGTTTTCTGCAAAAGCACAACTCGTTGAAGCTTGTATTCACCGACATTCAGATGCCGGGCGAAATGGACGGTCTGGAACTCGCTCACCGCATCGCGGAAAAATGGCCGGACATCTGCATCATTATCGCGTCTGGGGCGGTAAAGCCCCCCACTGAGAAGCTTCCCGCATCCGCGCGCTTTATCGCCAAACCGATCAGCGCCCGCCTCGTACACGACACCCTGAAGGCCTTCTGCCCTTGACACGCTCCCGCTGTATCTCCTGATAATGGCGTCTGCTAGGGTACCTATAGAGAAGCTACAGCATGTACACTTGCAGACACGAACTTGGAGCCGAAACTTAAATGTCATCATTGGCGCCGTTCAGCTTGCTGTCAGGCACACCGGACAAAATGAGTGCCACCCTAACCACGTCTTCAGGTTTATGAGCAACAACTCTTCTCCCAGTTTTTTTTCTAGGTTTGCCACAGCGATTGCGAGTTTTTCCGGCAAGCCCGGCACTTTCGTTCTCGCCGTGACTGTCGTTCTCGTTTGGGCAATATCCGGCCCCTTTTTTGGATATTCCGAGAACTGGCAACTCGTCATCAATACCGGGACGACCATCGTGACGTTCTGATGGTGTTTGTCCTGCAGAACTCGCAAAACCGCGATGGCAAGGCCCTGCAGGCGAAGCTGGACGAGCTTATCCTGACCTCCCAGGCGCAAAACAAGTTCGTTGGTATCGAGAAACTCGACGAGCAGCAGCCTCGTGAGATGAGCCGCAAACTCTCCGAAAAAGCCGCTATGGTTGAGGACGTGGCCGAAGATAGGACGTCGTAGGCGCTCGTCACGGCGCCAGCCTTTTTGCGCCGCGAGGCTGTCTCTAGGTGAGGCGTTTGACCACGATATCAAGCCCGGCGTGACCCCAACAAACTTTGTTGATCTGAAGCAGACGCCGGCGTGGCTTCAAACGATGATCTCGATGCTGGCGCGCAGCACAGCCCATCTAGTAATTCATTTGAAAAGCTCACAGTACCCCGGAGAAAAGAGCTGAGGCAATCTCATTTGCCCGAACTAATGGAACAACAGATGGATCGCCGCTTCGTGACGAAGGATTACCACGGCGATGTGGGAAGTCCGAAACCTTAAGAAAGCTTCGACGTGCTGAGAGTTCCCCGAGACGACTACGGCATAACCAGAGGTGAGTAGCTTGCCGGAAGCTGACGACCCCCATCGCAAAACGCGCATCAAAAGGAGCGCATTCGCCGACTAGCCCTTGCCGATCCGCGCAGCAAGCCTTCCAAGATGTCGGTCACGGCGTGCGTCCGAGACGCGCACTTTGCAGGTGCCGGCATCCCCAGATCGGCGATATGCGATCAACGGGCGGCTTCGACCAAGCGCTCGAAGAGCTGTAACTGCTTCTCAAAGGTGCCGTTCGATAACTCGACGATCAGCCGGTCTTCTCGCCGGACCGCCCCCGCCTTCTTTGTCAATGCTATCGCTTTCTTCGACGTGGCTCCCGTCAGCGTTATCGCGAGAGCCTTGGGTCCACCTTCGAGTTTGGCAAAGCCCAGTCGTCCCGCAGCGAGCTGCAAGCGGGTCATTCGCAACAAAAGCGTTACCTCCCGCGGCGGCTCGCCGAACCGATCTTCGAACTCCTCCTCCATATCGTCGATCTCGCTCACGGTGGTTGCCCGCAGCAGATTGGCGTAGAGATTGAGCCTGACGGCGGCATCCGAAACATAGTCCGCGGGTATCGTCCCCGCCTGACCAAGATTCAGTATGGCGCGATGGTGGGTGGACGACGGCTGTTTCCGGGTTCTCGCGACGGCACTTGCCAGCAGCTTCTGGTAGAGGCCGATGCCGACAACACGCATATGCCCTGCTTGATCCTCGCCGGCGATATCGCCTCCGCCCCGCAGGTCGAGGTCTCGAAGGCTGATGGCAAAGCCGGCACCCAGGCGGTCGTTCTCCACGAGCGTCGAGAGCCGCAGCTTGGTGTCTTCGGCCAGCTTGGCGCCTTGCTCCGTTAGGAGACAAGCGATCCCCTGCGCACCTGCGCGCCCCACGCGTCCGCGCAATTGGTGGAGCTGTGCCAGCCCGAACCTTTCGGCATTCATGATGAATATCGAGTTCGCGCGTGGCACATCGAGCCCGTTTTCCACGATGTTCGTCGCCAGGAGGATGTCTCCGTCGCCATCCGCAAAACCGACGATGGCCTCATCGATGGCCGCTGCCGGCATCTTGCCATGGGCGACCCTTACGGAAAGTTCGGGAACGATCTTGCGGAGCATCGTCTCGATGTCCGCGATGTCCTCGATGCGTGGCACGACCACGAAGCTTTGCCCGCCGCGTCGATATTCACGCATCAGGCCTATGCGCATGGATGCGCTGTCGAATGCCGCAAGCGAGGTGCGGACGGGCCGGCGTCGTTCGGGCGGCGTGGCAAGAATACTGACCTCCTGAACCCCCGCCATCGCAGACTGCAAGGTGCGTGGAATCGGCGTCGCCGACATGGTGAGCGTATGGAGCGAGGGCGCAAGATTGGCCATCGCGCGCTTTTCCTTGATGCCAAAGCGGTGCTCCTCGTCCACGATCAAAAGGGAAAGGTGCGCGAAGCGGACATCCTTTGCGAGAACCGCCTGGGTCGCGACAACAATGCCGATCCGGCCCTCCGCCAGCGCCGCCTTGACCTGCTTCGCCTCGCCAGGCTTGAGAAGCCGGGACAACATGCCGACGGAGACGCCTGTTCCTGCGAAACGACGCTCGAAGGTGGCGAAATGCTGACGCGCCAGCACTGTGGTGGGAGCGATGACAGCCACCTGCCGGCCGCAGAGCGCGACGGCTGCGGCTGCGCGCAATGCGATTTCGGTTTTGCCGAAGCCAACATCTCCGCAAACAAGCCGGTTCATGACCTTTCCGGACGCCAGGTCGGAAAGGACGGCTTTGATGGCGTCCGCTTGATCAGTCGTTTCGGCGAAGGGAAATCGGCGGGCGAATGCGGAAAATTCGCCGCGCGGGGGCACTAATTTCTCGGCCTGCGATGCCTGCTTCTGCCTGGCGACCTTCAAGATATGGCGTGCCGTGGACTGTATGTCCGCCGCGATCTTCTCGCGCTTCTTGTGCCAGGCATCCGTGTGAAGGCGGTCGAGCGTGATGGCGTCGGGTTCGGAACCATAGCGCCACAGCTTTCCGAACTCCTCCATCGGCACGAGGACGGAGCCGCCGTCGCGGTATCGCAGGCGCGCAGCGTCGCGGGCGATGCCTTCAACGACGATGCTCTCCAGATCTTCGAGAACGCCGATGCCATGCTCCTCGTGAACGACCACGTCGCCTATGCGCAGCTCCGGCTCAGCCAGCAACGTGCTGTGTGTGATCTTCCTGCCTGCGCCATCGGGCGCGGCAAGCAAGGCTATCTTCGTGTCGGCGTCGATGAAGCCTTGCTTCAGATCGCATGACAGCTTCAGAAGGGTTGCCGGCTGCGCCTCCAGCACGGCCTGCCAGCTGTCGACGGCCAGAGGCGCCATGCCGCTTGCCTTCTCCGCCCGCCGGCAAAACCCCTCGGCCCGCTTGCCTGTCCCCGATATCACGACCTTCAGCCCCTGTTGCAGCCGATCCTGAATGAACTTGGCGAAGGCGTTGCGGCTGGTCACGTCAGGCGCATCCATCGAGAGATCGGCGCCCGCGTGAAGGTCGAGCGTGCGAGTAGCGCTGTTCCCGATATGCTGCTCCCATTCGTCGCGGGTGAGATACAGCGATCGGGCGGAAGTGCCCGTCTCGCCGAAGCCCTCGCGCGCCTGGCGGGCATCCTCGATAATTTCCAGATAGCGCTCAAGTCGCTCGGCAGAGCCGGGAGCCAGAGTGACGGCCGCATCGCCGAGAAAATCGAACACGGTCGGCATCGTCTCATAACGACGCAACATCAGGCGTTCCATGGTCTGCGCGTTCGGCGCGAGATCTTCCGCGTCCCGTTCGAAGGAAACGGCCTCGGATGCCGGGCCGAAAACGACGCGATCGAGATAGCTTTCCGTTCGTTGAGACAACCGGTCGAAGCCTCGCAATTCTTCGATCCGGTCGTCCTTAGAAAGGACAATCCGCATCGGGCCGGGGGCGCCAGCAGGATAGATGTCGATCACGCCTTCGCGAACGGCGACCTCGCCGGGATCGTCCGAAACGCCTTCCTGCACATAGCCCGTCCGCTCGATGAATTCGAAAAATGCTTCGCGGTGGAAGGACGTGCCGGCCACCAGTTCCAGCCGGCTTTCGGCGATGACGGCCGCCGGCGGGACCCGCTGGAGCGTCGCAGCGAGCGACGTCAGCAGCAGCCGCGGCGCTTTCCCTGCCATGCTCCAGTTTCGCAGCGCATCCATGCGCCGGCCCATGCTGTGGCGTGAAGGCGGCACGCGGTCGTAGGGCAGGCAGTCCCACGGGGGCAGGACGATGAGCGCGATCTGGGGGAAGAGAGCGCCGACGGCCTGGGCAATCTCCCCGACGTGCCCTTCGCTCAATGCCACGTAGCACAGCGAGGATTGAGAGCGTTGCAGACCGGCAGCCAGCCTGGTTGCGACAAAGCTTGCCGGCGGTCTGGAAGCGGGGGGATTGGCAATTTTTGCTGCCGTTACGGGCGTTTCTCGATTTCCGGACGCAACGACGCTCACCTGAACCAACCATTTCTTCATAAGCCAATGCCGAGTGCAAGAACGGGCAATCCATCGGCCTGTTCCGTGCGGCTGAGAGGCTTTGCGCAATTTGCACACGCCCATCGCTTCGAACGCGTTCATCCGGTCAGCATGGTGGTCGCAGCCACGGAACTTCGCGGGAGCATGGGCCGTTCTCCAAGTCCCGAAATCAGGAGGACGATATGGCTCAGGGGAAAAACGATCAGGACAAGGTTTGGGAACTCGCCAAGGACATCGGCTTTTGCATGCTGACCACGCAGTCCGGCAATGCGCTGCGTGCTCGCCCGATGTCGGCGGATGCCGATCGAGAGGCGCACGCTTTCCACTTTCTCACCAATATACCAGGCGCCTACAGCCTTAAAAGCCGGCCGAACGAGGCGAAGGGTTTTCACAGTTTTCGCGATCGCTACCATGCTCGGACTTGTAGCCGCGGGGATGGTGATGTCGCGGTGATGCTATCAGCGACGGAGGAATCGAGCGCGTCGATCGCGGTCACGACCTGTCTTCTTCATATTGTTCGGCGCCATCGATAGGCCGAAGCCAGGGTTCACGGCGCTTGACCCACAGTTCGTAGCTGGGGGTGAGGGGTGACGGCGCGTCGGACAGAATACCAAGCTTGACCTCTGCTTCGTGTGTATCGAGGGAGAAGACACGCCCGCCGCAGCGCGGGCAAAAGGACCGCCCGGAAAAGCTGGCGGTTTCTCCTGTATGCTCGAACTGTCCAGCAGGCCAGACTCCGAAAAACGTGAAGGCCGAACCGCTCTCCTGCCGACAATCGGTGCAATGGCAGATGCCGACCCGGTCGGGAGCGCCCCGTACTGTGATCCTTACCTGTCCGCAAAGACATGATCCGGTGAGGAGCGTCACGTGTGTCGCCTTTCCGTGTGGCGGTCATCTGCGCCGCGCGGGAGCTTTGTCTCGGAAGCTTCCGAGTGGGTGCCGTCCGATACGCTGCCGGGATGCGGGTCGGAAACCGCCTCACCGCCTGTTCGGGCGGCCTGCTCAGGGTTTAGGTGTTCGACTCCCGGATTTTCACTCTTGTTCATGGCCACCTCCATTCAGGACCGATCGGGTTGGCGGTCGTCGAAACCGACGTCCCAATCCTTCTGGCGCTTCTTGCCAGGGGGATCGCGGTGCGCAGTGGCATCCTCAGAACCGGTGACGACCGTCGGTTTCGCGCTTGCGACGCCGTCCGCTGACCGGTCGGCCTGCGAAGGAGCGAACTGGCCGGCGGCGTCGCGCTGCGGGTCTGTCGACCCTTTTCCGGATTAGTGGGAATTCATCGGAATCTCCTCCATGACAAAGCGCGCAATGGAGCGGCTAGTCGTCCAGGTCTTCAGCCATTTTCAGGTGATGTTCGAGTGCCGGAAGCGTCTTTGCGGCCCACGCCTTCAGGTCGGCGTTGTCACCTTCAGAAGCGTAGCGCTTGAACACATCGACGGCATCCTCATGGGCGTCTTCCTGGTCGTCTTGGTAGGCATCGTCGAACTCCTTGCCCGAGAGATCCTTGAGCTCGTCGAACGATTTCTTCTGTGCGTCGGACATGCCTGTGGCCGCAGGCGCCTTCACTTTGCCGCCGTCGATCAGGCCCTTCAGTTCGCTCGTCGTCTTCTCGTGCGCTTCGATCATCTGCTGGGCGAAGGCTTTCGTCGCCGCGTTACCCTTCTGCAGCGCGAGCTTGCTCGACTCGATCTCAAAGATGTCGCTCATCGAGACCTCCTTCACGAAATCCTCCGTTTTGGGAGGAATGTTCAAAGCGGAGTTGACGCCTGTGGTCTCGGCCGTCGATTGGGCAAAGGCGGCGGACGAAATCAGCAACAGGGCAAAAGTGGCGGGTAGAGTTTTCATGGCAGGTCTCCTTTGCTGTTTGAACCTCGCAGCCTGCCGCTTGTTCCGTGTGCTCCTACACAAGAAGCCTAATCCTTGTTGCTCTTTATCGCGTCTGCCGTTGCTCCGAGCGTGTCGGCGACGAAGGCGCCACGCGCACCCATTGGAAGCGGCGGACCTGTCGTGGTATCCCGTGCGGTTTGATGTTCGAGTTCCGCATTCAGTTCGGCTCCTACGATGAGAATACCGACCGAAAGCCAAATCCAGATGAGAAGGCCCATAAGGGCACCAAACGCGCCATAAGCGGCATCATAGTCGGCGAAATTGCCGAGATAGAAGGAGAAGCCAACGGACATAACGATCCACGCGACCACTGTCAGCGCCGCGCCCCATGTCAACCACCGCAGGCGCGCCGGCGAGCGGCTTGGTCCATATCGGTAGATACAGGTCACGGCGGCAAAAGCGAGCACTAGCAGGACTGGCCAGCGTAGGATCAGCAAAAGTCGCTCGTCGGTGCCTTGAAGCCAGAAATACGCGAGGATGGCGGGCAATACGGCAATGAGGCCGATCAAAGCGGTGAGCCCGATGATAGCGCCGATAGTGAACACTAGCCCGATCAGGTTTCGCTTGAAGAAACCGCGCTTTTCCTCCTCGTCATAGGCCACGTTCATCGCGTCGAAGATCGCAAGGATGCCGTTTCGCGTACTCCAAAGTGCAATGATCAGGCCGGCGAAGAAGGTCAATCCAAGCGTCCGGTCCCGACTGGCGGCGAGACTGGCGATCTGATCGGCGACGATCTTGAAAGAACCAGGCGGAAGAAGCGAGGCCAAGGCGTTCAGGTGATCTGCCATGGTCGACGGGTCGGCGACAAGGCCATAGAGCGACACCGAAGCCGCCAACGCGGGAAAGATGGCCAGCAGCAGGTAGAAGGTGACACCGGCAGAGATGAGCATCACCCGGTCAGTCGAAACCTCATGAAACACCCGCAAGAAGACATCGCGAAGACCTCGGGCAGGGATTGATTCCGGCACCTCGGCTTCGCGGCCATGGTCATCGATTTCATGCTCGTCAGGAACCAGTGCGGACGCTCGCCGTGACGGCGCAGCCACCCAGAGCGCCGCGCCGGAAATTGCCATCAAGCGATTGTCGATGCCAGCCGTGTCGGACCGGCGCGATGACCTCTCGACATTTCACGGACGATCAGGGCGTACCGTCATCGATAGTCGCTCCTTCTGGCGCCATACCCAGCACCGAGAATGAAGGACAATGCGGTAACGAAGCCGATGGTTGCTAGAGGTTGCTCGCTGATGATCTGCTCGACGCGGCGTTCGATCACGCCGGCTGTGGCGCGTGCGGTGCCGGCGGAGCCGGAGGTGGTGGCGCGTAAACGGTCGCGAAGCTTCTCGAGATCGCGTCATCGCGTGAAGCTCGGCGGCATGATCATCTTTCGACGCCGAGAACTCGTTCGATGGATGGAGCCCCAGAAGATCGCGTTCGTGGGGCTCGGCCTCCACCGCTTTCGAACCGGTCGCGGTGACTGTATGCGTTATTGAAACCGGGTCTGACGCAGGAAAGGTATCCTCCAGTCCTTTTTCCAAACGAGTCGTGCGTTTTGCACTTTGCTCTGCCTGCTCGTTCAGCAACGACAGAACAGCTGGCGAAATAGATTCATTGTCCACATACACCTCCGTAAGTCTAAGGGGCTGGATCAGCTTGGAAACGGCCTGCTGTCGACAGACGAACGTTCTGAACCCGGCGTCGTATCGGTTTGCAAACCGGGCAAGGTCCACGACTGCCAGGCGGTAGTACTGGTTGTGACGAAGCTCGCCCATGCGAAGGCAGGAAGGAAGGCAAGGCTCAAGCCTATCCCAGCAAGTTCGTTCCAAGCGTACAGCCCGTTTTGCGAGACGGCTTCCTTTGCATCGGATGCGGTTTTACGGGCGGCGTATGCTATCACCCCACGAGGGACGGGCTCACCGATAGGATTGAGGGTCATTGACTGATCTCCAGTTCCATGATCGCAACTTGAAACGAAATCCGCGGGGGGAAGTTCCTTCGTCCGGCGGCGAAGTCCATATGGGTTGATGGCACGGCCGCGGATGGCCAACCGGCGCTGTAGCGTTGCGGTTCATGCTGGTGCAATTGACGCCCTCAAATAGGCAACAGGTGGCCTATAGCGGACGTGGACGACTCAAGGGGCGCTGACGAGTAAAACGGTCCTTCTTCACAGCGCGATTGGGCCGTCAGTTTCACCGCATCCAAAACCGGCTTCACCTCGACGGCATCGAGAGCGTTGCTGAACACCTCAAAGCTCGACGCTCCCTCTGACCCGGCGGCTAAAGTGACGGGTAGCTTTGCTCACAAGAGAGCCGGTTGTCTACGAAACGCCCGAGCTCGCCACCTCATCTTCCATGGCGTCTGCAAACTTTCGCATCAACCGCACAAGATCGTCGATATCCGCCGGCTCCCAGTTCGCAAAAACGCCAAGGGCGATCCTTTCGCGTGCAACATCGATCTTGTCGGTCATTGCCTTGCCCTTCGCCGTGACAACAACTTCATTCACGCGACGGTCAGCCGGGCTTTGCCTGCGTTCGGCAAGCCCGA
>NZ_JBPEHL010000032.1:0-23817 GCF_051201095.1 Shinella sp. BE166
GCTTAAAATCTTCGCTGAAATTCGATTTGCTCATGATGCTCTTCCTGCCTCAAAATTAGGAAAGAAGGCGTCTACAAATCTAGGGGCTATTCAGGAGGACATCATGGGTATGCTTGACCGCTTGCTTTCGTCGCCAGAAGCATTCATCAGCGACGGGGGGATGGAGACAGACCTAATCTTCCACGACGGCGCCGAAATGCCACTGTTCGCCTCCTTTGTGCTGCTCGATACCCCAGAGGGGCGCGAGATGCTGCGGCGCTACGCGATTTCATATTTCGATTTGGCTCAAGCCAAGAGCCGAGGCTTCGTGATGGGCACGCCGACCTGGCGCGCTAATGGCGGCTGGGGGCCGAGGCTTGGGCTCGACGACGCAGGAATCCGTGACGTCAACCGGCGCGCGATCGCCTTCGCCCGCGATCTGCGGAGCGCTCATCCCTGGCGTGACCATATCCTGATCGAGGGAGCGCTTGGACCGGCAGGCGATGGCTATGCACCCGAGCAGCTTCTGACGCCAATCGAGGCGGCACGTCTGCATAGCGCCCAGCTGGAGACATTTGCCGAGGAAGGCGTGGACATCGCGTCGGCCTTCACCATCACCCATCCAGGCGAGGCCATCGGCATGGTCAACCGTGCGCACGACCTCGGCCTACCTTTCGCTCTCTCCTTCACGGTTGAGACAGACGGGCGGCTGCCGACGGGGCAGGACCTCGGTTCCGCGCTCAGCGAGGTCGAAGCCGCGACTGGCGGCTACGTTCGCTACTACGGGATCAACTGCGCCCATCCCGAGCATTTCAGTGAACAGCTACCTTCGCGCTGGCTCAACCGGATCGGCATGGTCCGACCAAACGCCTCGCGCCGCAGCCATGCCGAATTGGATGAAGCCACCGAGCTTGATGATGGTGACCCTGAGGAGTTCGGCGCGCTTTGCGCTGGCATGGCAAAGCGTCTTCCTAAACTTCGTGTCGTCGGCGGATGCTGCGGCTCGGACATCCGGCACATCAGGGCTCTGATTGCGGCGGGCATCTAAGTGCCGATCACCCGCACTTCGAGGGCAGACGCCAACGCAAAGGCCAAACAGGGGTTGCCTGATATCCAGGTGAGCCGTGCTTATAAGTGGGCGAGGTAATCGGAGGACCTACAATTTTCGATCCCGTCCCGTCGATGGAGCCGTCTGGAGGATAAGCAGGGCCTCCTCGCTTCTGTGCGGCGGGCACAACTACCCTAGTCAGGCCATGGTAAAGCGCTGTCCCCATTTCGGGCGATCTTCATATCGACCGCTCCACACAATCATAGCCGGGCAGTTTACTCACTTACATCTGATCCACAGTGAACGGGATCGCAATTTCCTCAGCCGTGAATGGAGCCGAGGCGGCCCCCACCAGTCCGTTCGTAGGGTTCACTGTGCACGATTCCACTTCCGCCAAGCGCCTGGCGAGACCCCGAGGAGCCTCTTGAACGAACGACTAAACGCGGCCTCGGACTCATAGCCTACCGCACTGCCGACTTGCGCTACGCTCATTCCCCGCTCTTCCAGGAGGCGCGACGCAACCTGCATTCGCCACTGAACGAGGTAGTGCATTGGAGGCACCTCAACGAAGTGGACGAAACGTTCTGAAAATGCGGTGCGCGACAGCCCCGCCTCGCGGGCGAGAAGGTCGATGCTCCAGTTCTCCGATGGGCGGCCGTGGATAAGCTGGAGAGCCTTGCCAACATGTCGATCGCGCAGGCCAGACAGCCATCCAAGAGAGTGCGCCGGCAATGACTCGATGTAGCAACGGATGGCCTCGACAAACATGAGTTCACTGAGTTTGGCTAAGATCGTCTGATTGCCCGCCCTCTTGTTTCCTCCCTGAGCGAGAGCGTGGACGAACAGGTCAACAATCCAGCTCTCCTGGTCCGGAGGCTTGCGGACCGCGAATATCGGCGGCAGGGCGGAAAGAAGTGGATTAAAGGGTCTGTTGTCGCACCCAAGGTAGCCGCAGATGAATCTCGTCTGCTCGTCACCGCCTCCACCATGGATAAGTTGATAGGGTAGCTGTTCATCATCCGTGGGCCTGTAATAGATGCCCATGTTTGGTTTGCCTGTCCCGCCAGGCGATGAGCTCATGATGTTCGGCGCTCCTCCGGGAAATATAACCACGTCACCAGCGTTCATTTTGATGGCTGGGGTCGGGTCTCTGTCTATAGCGGCCCAACAGGAACCTGAAATGACAGCGTGGAAGGAGATGACGTGCTCCACGCCGGGCATAACCGCAGCGGCGATGTCGGCCGTGCTCGGTGACGCGCCCACCCAGGGCGCACTCGCACGGATGTCGAAGAAGAGCGCTCCGGATAAACGAACTGTGCGCAGTACGTCTGACAAAACATCCATCGCAAACGCTCCTTCACGTTACGACGTCAAATTGGGAACAAGCGCGAACTCCCAAGCATATTAGGGCATCATGAAGTTGTTCTGCAACAATCCCGCTCGTGCGTGTTCCAGACAGGCAAATTCGCCAAAAGATTGCATGAAATTTCCTTCGGTCACCCGTTCCGATCAGACGAGCATGGAACTCGGACGATCAGTCATGGAAACCCGCCGGGCTACGCCTATGATCGAGTGTCAATCGGCATTGGGAGGGTAGGATGGATAGCACAGCGATAAGCGAATTCGCCACCGACTTGCGCGGCAGGGTCATCCAGAGAGGCGACCCGGACTATGAGGATGCCTGCGGTCTGTACAACGGGATGATCCTCAAGCGACCCCTTGTGATCGCACAATGCGTGGACGCGGGCGACGTTATCACCGCGGTCAATTTTGGCCGTGAACAAAAGCTCGACATTGCAGTCCGTGGAGGAGGTCACAACGGGCCTGGTCTGGGGAGCGTGGACGACGGTATCGTGATCGACCTGTCACCGCTGAAGGGCGTACGCTTCGACCCTCGGGACAACACAGTGCGCGCCGGGGGCGGATGTACAACAGGTGATGTCGATCATGCGACCCACGCCTTTGGGCAAGCGGTACCCTTCGGTATTATCTCGACAACGGGGATTGGCGGCCTCACTTTGAGCGGCGGACACGGTTACCTCACCCGACAGTACGGTCTCGCTATCGACAACCTCATCGAAGCCGATGTCGTTCTGGCGGACGGTCGCCTGGTGGTCGCAAGTGAAACCGTAAATGCCGACCTGCTCTGGGCGCTGCGCGGCGGTGGCGGCAACTTCGGCGTCGTCACCAGTTTCCTCTATCGCACCAACCCAGCTAAAATGCTATATGGCGGGCCGATCGCCTTTGACATAGAGCAGGCCGCCGACATCATGCGCTGGTACCGCGAGTTTCAGGCCATATCGTCTCCGGAGTTTTATATCTTCCTCGGCCTTCAGGCGATCCCGCCGACCGAGCCATTCCCTGAAGAACACTGGAACAAAAAAATTTGCCTCTTGCTCGTCGCCCACAACGGTCAGGACGGTCAAACCCAAGTGGACAAAGTACGGGCAGTGCTGCCCACACCACTCTTCGATTGGTGCGGGTATCTCCCCTATACCGCCCTGCAAACCATGTTCGATCCCTTTTACCCGAAGGGCCTGCAATGGTACTGGAAGGGCGATTTCGTAAAGACGCTGCCCGATGAGGCGATCCCCATTCACATAGAGTGTGCGAAGAAAGGCAACGTGTTCTCAGCGATGCACCTCTATCCAATCGACAAGGCAGTTCACAGTCGTAGGAAAAGCGAGACCGCGTGGTCGACCCGAGACGCGACATGGTCCATGGTCATTGTTGGGATCGATCCAGACCCTGAAAATGCGGGGGTCATCAAGTTGTGGGCGCGGGATTACTGGAACGCAGTGCATCGCTTCGACCTTCCTGGTGCTTATCCAAACTTCATGATGGATGACGAGGGAGATCAGCGAGTACGGGCATCATTCGGCGAGAACTATCAACGCTTGGTCGAGTTGAAGCTGAAGTTCGACCCGACCAACGTTTTCCGTGTGAACCACAACATCAGACCTTAAGTGTATCGCAGGCGTTCTAAGAACGTCGCGGTGGGCCCGAGGCGGATGATCCAAGCTCAACGCTGGAGCGCGGGTGACCGATTGATGCTATGTTCGCCTGGCAATCCAGCGACTGGGCAGGGACTTTCCCGCCATTTCGGACAATGCCTTCAGAAGCGCCGTGTTAAGCCGTGTTCCATCGTGGCGGGGTCGTCGAGCTGACCAGGGCGGCACACGAAGTGGTAACCCTTTCCGAGGGCGAGAAGCTCCGCCTGCTCGGCCGCGCCTATGTCACGATACGGGAAAGCTGGCGGGTTCTGGTGGAATCTGTGCGTCTTGGGCGATCCGCCGAATCCATGGACCTCAATCCCGTGCACCTCTACGACGACGAGATGAAGGCTATCCTGCTCGAAGCCGCAAAGGCCATTTGGGAGATCGACGTCGCGATCGCAGCAAAAGGCGGCATCGGCCCACCAGCGGCGTCAGCGACGAGAGATCGGTGACGTCCGCCTGCTTAGATCGCGCGGACGTTTTCCACTTTAAAATGCTGGTTACCAGTGGCTGCGGAATCATAGTGTTCAAGCGGAACCATTTTCTCAGTTTTCTCAACACTGGGGCGCTATGGGGCTGATTTTCAAGATCTGGAACCCATAAGCCGCCTGTCTACCTCCGGCCCCATTCTGTCGTTCCGAGAGCAAGTGGTTGGCTGGGTTGGAAAGTAGCCAACGAATGAGCGGGTCAGCGGTTCGTGTCCCTTCAAGAGCTTAAGACAGAGTATCTGCGTTCGAGAGCTGCGCTATACGCTGACGTGGCCGGACTAGTTGCCATTTGTTTGACGCAAGTCAACGACCGCTTGCCATGAACACTCCAATGCTCCCGCAACCATCTGCGGGAATGCCTTGGAATGAAATTCGTTCGTCTCTTCTTTTTCCTCTGTGCCAGCCTGTTCTTCGCCTTCTCCGCGAAGGCCGGCACGGTGCTGCAAGACTATCTGCCGGGCACGACGGCCTCCGATCTCGTGCCGAGCGCGGATGGCTTCGGCGCGGTGCGCGACGATATCGCGGTGGCACCGGTGTTGCAGGGTGGCAAGACGGTCGCCTGGGTCTTCGTCACCTCGGATTTTGTCGGCACGACCGGCTATTCCGGCAAGCCGATCCATACGCTCGTGGCTGTAGGGACGGATGCGAAGATCATCGGCGTGCGCCTCGTCAAGCATTCCGAGCCCATCGTGCTCATCGGCATTCCCGATGCCAAGGTGAAGGCTTTGGTGGCCGGCTATGCCGGGCTCGACCTCGTCGCAGAGGCGAAATCCGGCGGCACGGCGCATGAGGTGGATATCATCTCCGGCGCGACCGTGACGGTGATGGTGATCGACGATTCGATCGTCCGTTCGGGCCTGAAGGTCGCACGGGCGCTGGGTCTCGGCGGTCTTGCGCCCGAAGCGGACAAGGCCGGTCCGCGTTTCGAGATCGATCCTGCGGCTACCGCGCCAACCGATTGGACCGAGGCCGAGGGCGACGGGACGCTGCGCCGGCTTTCGCTCGACGTGGCACAGGTCAATGGCGCCTTCGCGGCGCATCCCGATGAACGGGCGCGTGAGCGGGCGATTGCCGAAGCGCCGCAAACGACCTTCATCGACATGCAGGCGGCGCTGGTCTCCGTTCCGGCAATCGGCGGCGCTTTGCTCGGCTCCGCCGAGGAGGTCAATCTCAAAGGCTGGCTGAAAGATGGCGAAAACGCCATCGCCGTAATGGCGCGCGGCCTCTATTCCTTCAAGGGCTCGGGCTACGTGCGCGGAGGCATCTTCGACCGCATCGTACTGATCCAGGACGACGTGTCCGTGCGCTTCCGCGACCGTGATCATCGCCGTCTTGGCGGCATCGCGCTTGCCGGTGCGCCAGAATTCACCGAGATGGACCTGTTCCGCATTCCTGCGGGTCTCGGTTTCGATCCGGCCAAACCCTTCCGCATCCAGCTTCTGGCGCACCGCGAGGTCGGGCCGATCGAAAAGGTCTTCCATACCTTCGATCTCGGCTATCAGTTGCCGCAGAAATATCTCCGCGCCGTGGCGCCGCCGGTGAAGGAGGCTGTCGCCGTCGCCGACCGTGGCGAGGGAGCGGCGCAGGCCGATCTCTGGAAACGCATCTGGCAGGATTCCAAGCTGAAGATCGTCGTGCTCGGCGCCATGCTGGTGGTGCTGACCGGGGTTTTCTTCTTCCAGAGCTATGCGGTGAAGAACGCCAAGGGGTTCTACATCTTCCGCATCGCCTTCCTGACGGTGACGCTGGTCTTCCTGGGCTGGTATGCCAATGCGCAGCTTTCGGTCGTCAACCTGATGGCGCTGTTCGGCAGCCTGGTGACCGGCTTCAGCTGGCAGGCGTTCCTGCTCGATCCCTTGACCTTCATCCTGTGGTTTGCCGTTGCCGCCGCGCTGCTCTTCTGGGGACGCGGGGCCTATTGCGGCTGGCTCTGCCCCTTCGGCGCGCTGCAGGAACTGACCAACCAGATCGCCCGCAAGCTGGGCATCCCGCAATGGACATTGCCCTGGGGGCTGCATGAACGGCTCTGGCCGATCAAATATATGATCTTCCTTGGCCTTTTCGGCGTATCGCTGATGAGCGTCGAGCAGGCCGAGCACCTGGCCGAGATCGAGCCGTTCAAGACGGCGATCATCCTGAAGTTCATCCGCGCCTGGCCGTTCGTGGCCTATGCGGTGGCGCTTCTGGTGGCCGGGCTCTTCGTCGAGCGCTTCTACTGCCGCTATCTCTGCCCGCTCGGCGCCGCACTCGCCATCCCCGCTCGCATGCGCATGTTCGACTGGCTCAAGCGCTATCACGAATGCGGAAGCCCCTGTCAGACCTGCGCGATCCAATGTCCGGTGCAGGCGATCCACAAGACCGGCGAGATCAATCCGAACGAGTGCATCAACTGTCTGCACTGCCAGGTTCTCTACCAGTCCGAAACGATGTGCCCCGTCGTGATCAAGAAGATGAAGTCGCGGGCCAAGCTTGCGGCGAGCCCGGGCGGTGCGCCGATCCATCAACCCGTAGCAAAAGTTAACTGAAGAAGGAGTCGATCATGGAATCGAAGGAAAACAAGGGGCTGAGCCGCCGCGCGCTCTTCAGCGCCACGGCAGGGACGGCCGTTCTTGCCGGCACGATGGGGCCGGCCGCCCTTGGCCTGGGGGCTGCGGGTCTCGCCACCCCGGCCCGTGCCGCCGCCGGAGCGGACGGTTCCGTCGCACCCGGCAAGCTCGACGACTATTACGGCTTCTGGTCATCGGGACAATCGGGCGAAATGCGCATTCTCGGCATCCCCTCGATGCGCGAGCTGATGCGGGTGCCGGTGTTCAATCGTTGCTCGGCCACCGGCTGGGGCCAGACGAATGAATCGATCCGCATCCACCAGCGCACGATGACGGAGAAGACCAAGAAGCAACTCGCTGCGAACGGCAAGCACATCCACGACAATGGCGACCTGCACCACGTCCACATGTCCTTCACCGAGGGCAAGTATGACGGCCGCTATCTCTTCATGAACGACAAGGCCAATACCCGCGTGGCGCGCGTGCGCTGCGACGTGATGAAGACCGATGCCATCCTGGAAATTCCGAACGCCAAGGGCATCCACGGCCTGCGGCCACAAAAATGGCCGCGCTCGAACTACGTCTTCTGCAATGGCGAGGACGAAGCGCCCTTGGTCAACGACGGCTCGACCATGACCGACGTCTCGACCTATGTGAACATCTTCACCGCCGTCGATGCCGACAAGTGGGAGGTCGCCTGGCAGGTGAAGGTCTCCGGCAACCTCGACAATTGCGATGCCGACTATGAAGGCAAGTGGGCCTTCTCGACCTGCTACAACTCGGAAATGGGCATGTCCCTGGAAGAGATGACCAAGTCCGAGATGGACCATGTCGTCGTTTTCAATCTCGCCGAGATCGAAAAGGCGATCACCGCCGGTCAATATGAAGAGATCAACGGCGTGAAGGTCGTGGACGGCCGCAAAGACGCCAAGTCGCTCTTCACCCGCTACATCCCGATCGCCAACAACCCGCACGGCTGCAACATGGCGCCGGACAAGAAGCACCTGTGCGTGGCCGGCAAGCTCTCGCCGACCGTAACCGTGCTCGACGTCACCAAGTTCGACGCGATCTTCTACGACAATGCCGAACCGCGCAGCGCCGTGGTGGCGGAACCGGAACTCGGCCTCGGGCCGCTGCACACCGCCTTCGACGGCCGCGGCAACGCCTACACCTCGCTCTTCCTCGACAGCCAGGTGGTGAAGTGGAACATCGACGAGGCCATCCGTGCCTATGCCGGTGAAAAGATCAATCCGATCAAGGACAAGCTTGATGTCCAGTATCAGCCCGGCCACCTGAAGACGGTGATGGGCGAGACGCTGGATGCCACCAACGACTGGCTGGTGTGCCTGTGCAAGTTCTCCAAGGACCGCTTCCTGAATGTCGGGCCGCTAAAGCCGGAAAACGACCAGCTGATCGACATTTCCGGCGACAAGATGGTGCTGGTGCATGACGGCCCGAACTTTGCTGAGCCGCATGACGCCATCGCCGTCGCTCCCTCGATCCTGCCGAACATAAAGTCGGTGTGGGATCGCAAGGATCCGCTCTGGGCCGAAACCCGCAAGCAGGCCGAGGCCGACGGCGTCAATATCGACGAGTGGACCGATGCCGTCATCCGCGACGGCAACAAGGTGCGCGTCTATATGACGTCGGTTGCACCGAGCTTCAGCCAGGAAAGCTTCACGGTGAAGGAGGGCGACGAGGTTACGGTCATCGTCACCAATCTCGACGAGATCGACGACCTGACGCACGGCTTCACCATGGGCAACCACGGCGTTGCCATGGAGGTCGGACCGCAGATGACGAGTTCGGTCACCTTCGTCGCGGCCAATGCAGGCGTCTACTGGTACTATTGCCAGTGGTTCTGCCACGCGCTGCACATGGAGATGCGCGGGCGCATGTTCGTGGAACCGAAGGGCGCCTGAACGATGCGGCTGTCCGTTTTTCTCATCGGCCTTCTTCTCGCTTCGCCGCTTGCGGCGGCGGAGCGTGCCGTTGCGCCGGGTACGGGCAGCCTCGCAGCCGCCATCGCCGGGGCTGCACCCGGCGATGTGCTTGTTCTTGACGACGGGGTCTATGCCGGCCCCGTCGTCATCGACCGATCGCTCACCATCTCGGGTCCCCGCAGTGCGTTGTTGGACGGGCAGGGGCGGGGCAGCGTGATGACGATTTCCGCTGCCGACGTGACCCTGACGGGCTTCACCGTCACCGGTTCGGGCCGCGTGAACCAGGATCTCGATGCCGGGGTGAAAATCCTGGAGGGTGCCGACCGGGCACGCATCGAGAATCTGCTCGTCACCGGAAACATGCACGGCATCGACGTGCATGGCGGCCACGATGCCGCCATCAGCGGAAACGAGATTATCGGGACCGACAGCCCGCGCATGAACGAGCGCGGCAACGGCATCTATGTCTGGAACAGCCCAGGTACGCTGCTCGAGAACAATGTCATCCGCTATGGCCGTGACGGCATCTTCTCCAATGCCAGCGCCGATAGCATCTACCGCGGCAATGTCATGCGCGACCTGCGTTTTGCCGTGCATTTCATGTACACCCGCAACACCGAGGTTTCCAGCAATATCTCGATCGGCAACCATCTCGGCTTCGCAATCATGTTCTCCAACAAGGCGAAGATCCTCAACAATCTGAGCCTCGGCGACCGCGAACACGGGCTGATGTTGAACTATGCCAACAATGCCGACGTCACCGGCAATCTGGTGCGCGGCGACACGAAGAAATGCCTCTTCATCTACAACGCCCACAAGAACCTGATCTGGAACAACCGCTTCGAGGGCTGCGGCATCGGCATCCACTTCACCGCCGGGTCCGAGAAGAATGTGCTGACCGGCAATGCCTTCATCGCCAACCGCGAGCAGGTGAAATATGTCGGCACCCGCAACATGGAATGGAGCCATGAGGGCAGGGGCAATTTCTGGTCCGACCACCCCGCCTTCGACCTCAATGGCGACGGCATCGCCGACAGTTTCTATCGCCCAAACGATCTGATGGACCAGATCCTCTGGTCGCAGCCGGCGGCCAGCCTGCTCATCGGTTCGCCCGCCGTGCAGCTCGTGCGCTGGAGCCAGCGGGACTTTCCTGCGACGCTGCCCGGCGGCGTACGCGACAGCGCGCCGCTGATGCGGCCTCTCACCATATCCGTCCCGCCCGAAATCCTCGGCTACGAAGCCGAAGCCGCCGGTCGCTGGGCCGAAGGAAATTATGATGACACCGACCCTGACAATCTCTCGGCTCACTAAGCGCTTCGGCGAGGTGGAGGCGCTCAAGGCCGTTTCACTGACGTTGGAAGCGGAGCGGCGTGCGGCGCTGCTCGGCCACAACGGCGCGGGCAAATCGACCTTGATGAAGATCGTCCTCGGCCTCATCCCCTATGACGGCGGCGACGTCACGGTTTGCGGCATGGCGCCCGGTTCGCCGGCCGCGCGCGCGCAGGTGGCCTATCTGCCTGAAAACGCCGCCTTCCACCCCGCTTTGACCGGAGAGGAGCAGCTTCGCCACTATCTTGCACTGCGCGGGGAAAACCCGAAGCAGGCCATGGTGCTTCTTGCCCGTGTCGGGCTGGAGAAGGCGGCGCACCGACGCATCGGCACCTATTCCAAGGGCATGCGCCAGCGTATCGGCCTCGCGCAGACGCTGATCGGCCGCCCGCGTCTCCTCGTGCTGGATGAGCCCACGTCGGGCCTCGATCCGGTGTCGCGGCGCGATTTCTACGATCTTCTCGACGGCCTTGCCGCCGAGGGAACCGCGATCCTGCTTTCTTCCCACGTGCTGACCGAGGTGGAGGCGCGCACCGACAGCATCCTTATCCTCTCGGGGGGCGAACTGGTGGCTGAGGGCACGCTCGCCGATCTGCGGGCCCGCGCGGCACTGCCTGTCTCCCTTCTCGTTCGCCCTGCATCCGACCGTGCGCCATCTCTGGTGGCCGCCTTTCCAGAGGCCGTTGCGAGCGGGGATGGGCTTCTGCGCCTTTCCTGCGCGCAGGCGCAAAAGCTGCCGCTCTTGGCCCGCATATCCGCGCTCGGGGGCGACGTCGCCGACCTCGATGTGATCCCGCCGAGCCTCGAAGATATCTACAGCCATTTCAGCCGGAGGGACGGGCAATGAACCGCATCCTCGCCACCGCGATCTCGGAATTCCGCATCGCCTTCCGCAATCGCTGGGTCTCCATCGCGACGGGCATGATGGTGCTGTTTGCGCTGGTGCTCGCCGCCGCCGGTGCCGCGCCGACGGGGGATGTCGGCGTGAACCGGCTCTCGGTGACGGTCGCCTCGCTCACCTCGCTTGCTGTCTATCTCGTGCCGCTGCTCGCGCTCCTGATGAGCTTTGACGCGGTGGCGGGGGAGGTGGAACGCGGAACACTGCCGCTGCTGCTCACCTATCCCGTCTCGCGCCTCCAGATTTTGCTCGGCAAGCTGCTCGCCCATCTCGTGATCCTCGCACTCGCGGTTACGCTCGGTTACGGCGCGGCGGCGCTGGTCGCCGTCTGGTCCGATGCCGAGGCGATCAGGGGGCTTGGCTCGCTGTGGCGACTGATCTGGTCTTCGGTCCTACTCGGGGCCACCTTCCTCGGCGCGGGCTATGCGCTCTCGGCTTTGGCGCGTCGGCCCTCCGGAGCCGCCGGTTTTGCCATCGCGCTCTGGCTCGTGGCGGTCGTGCTCTACGACCTCGCGCTGCTTGCGTTGATCGTCTCGGATGGCGGCGGTGCCTTCACCACGCAGGCGCTGCCGGTTGCCCTGCTTGCCAATCCCGCCGATGCCTTCCGCGTCTTCAATCTCTCGGCGGCGGAGGCCGTTGCGGCGGCCGGCGGCATTGGCGGTGCGGCGGGCGCCATTCCGCTCTGGCAATCGGCCGCTTCGCTCTTCGTATGGCCGCTCGCCGCCATCGCGCTTGCCGTGACGGCTTTCCGTAAGGTGACACCATGAGGATTTCGCTTCGTTCAGCCCTGTTCGTCACCGCCCTCGCGCTGCTTTCCGCCTGCAAGGAGGAGGTGGCCCAGAGCACGACGCCGCAGGACATGACGCCGGAGACCCTCGGTCACTATTGCCAAATGAACCTCCTGGAGCATCCCGGCCCGAAGGCGCAGGTTTTCCTCGAAGGCAACGCCGCGCCGCTGTTCTTCAGCCAGGTGCGCGATGCCATCGCCTATATGCGCGGCCCCGAGCAGGTCTCGCCGATCCTCGCCGTCTATGTCAACGACATGGGCAAAGCAGGTGCGACCTGGGGCCGCCCCGGCGATGGCAACTGGATCGCCGCCGACAAGGCTTTCTACGTTCTCGGCTCGGCGCGTGCGGGCGGCATGGGGGCGCCGGAAGCGGTTCCGTTTTCCAGCCGGGAGCGCGCCGAGGATTTCGTTCGCGCCGAGGGCGGCCGCGTGCTGACGCTCGCCGACATCACCAATGACATGGTTCTCGCGCCGGTCGATGCCGGGGCGGACCAGGGGAACGACGACGATGCGGATTTCGATGGCCGCCTGCGTGCCCTGCCCAACAAAGCCGGAGGCTGACCCATGCCCATCACCCGACGCCGCCTGATCACGATTTCCGCCGCTCTGGCCTTCTTGCCTGCTACTGCCCGCGCGACCTCAAAGGGTACGACCCGTCAATGGACGGGACAGGCGTTGGGCGCACGCGCCTCGATCCGGCTCGACCATCCCGATGGGGAGGTCATCGCCGCCCGCGTCATGGCCGAGATCGACCGGCTGGAAGATATGCTCAGCCTCTACCGGCCGCAGAGCGCGTTGTCTCGTCTGAACCGCGACGGGCATCTCCCCGCACCGCCTTTCGAATTGCTCGACTGCCTGTCGCTGGCCGGTGCCGTCCACCGCGCAAGCGGCGGACGGTTCGACCCCACCGTGCAACCGCTCTGGGCGCTCTGGGCCGAAGCGGCTGCAGGCGGGCGGAAGCCCGATGCGCAAGCGGTCGAGACGGTCCGCCGCGGGACCGGCTGGGCGAAGGTGGAACTCGACGCGGCCGCCATCACCCTGCAACCCGGCATGGCCCTGACATTGAATGGTATCGGCCAAGGCTATGTCGCCGATCGGGTCGCCGCCCTGCTGGAGGCGGAGGGGCTGAGCAATATCCTGATCGATACGGGTGAGCTGCGGGCGCTTGGCGGTAAGCCGGAGGGCGGGAACTGGCCGGTACGCCTGGAAACGGGAGAACGCCTGTCGCTGCGCCAGCGCGCGCTCGCCACTTCTGCCCCACTCGGTACGACCTTCGATCAGGCAGGCCACGATGGCCATATCCTCGATCCTACGACCGGCAGGCCGGCGGCATCGGCGTGGCGTTCGGTCTCGGTCTCGGCGCCATCCGCCGCCATTGCCGACGCACTCGGCACCGCTGCCTGTCTGATCTCCGATCAGGAGGAAATCCGGGTCATGCTCGGACATTTCGAAGGCGCACGTCTGGAGGCCAGCGTCTAGCCAAGCATTCGATCACCGCAACGACGAGAGGCTGTCATGGACAAGAAAGAACCGCGCAAACCCCTGGTGTTTTCCGGTGAGCAGGTCAGCGGCAGGGAAATCAACGGCAGCAGTCTGATACCGATGCTGATCGCCGGGCTTGTCCTGATCGCCGTCGGCTATGTGGCCGTGATGGTCTTCGTCTGACGAATGTGTGATGGAGCGGCACCCGGAAAATCCGGATGCCGCTTTCCGTCTCGGGCTTAGGGGCCGATGGCGGCTTCCGGCGTTTCGAAGCGCGGGAAAAGCACGGTATTCTCCAGATGCATGTGCAAGACGAGATCATCGGTGAGCTTGCGCAGCCCCGTATAGAGCGCCGTCCACGACCCGCAGGCGCCCTCCGGCAGCGCCATGCCATGGGCTGCATGCTCGATATCCTGAAGAAGCCTGACCGTATCGGCATGTTCATGGCGCATCTGCATGATCGGGCGGGAAATCCGCGTGTTTTGCCCTTGCCGCATCAGGGGGAAGAGGATTTGCTCCTCGCTCGTCATGTGGTCTTCCAGTTCCGCCTTCAGCGCGACCAGTGCGCGAGCCAGTCCTGATGGGGCGACGGGATGGTCGCCGTGAACGCGTTCGACCTTCTCGGCAAGCGGGATCAAAAAGGCCAGTTCGCGGCGATGGGTCTCATGGTAGCGCGACAGAAGATGATCAATGAGCGGCCCGGTCTCCTGTGGCGCTTCAAGACCGGCCATCCGCTGGAGCGCTTCCAGCTCGGCAAGCAGTTCTGCCGGCGATAAGCCGGCCCGTTCGGCCGCTTGGCGCAGAGGGATATCACCCGCACAGCAGAAATTGATGGCAGAGCGGCGAAACAGTTCGGCCGCACCCGGCAGTTCGGCGGCAATGGTGGTCACGGTGGTCTTGAGAGAAAGCGTTTGCATGCTTGATCCTTTGAAGGAGGGAAGAGCTCCATTTTGCAGGATCGTCATGCGTCATCTTTGCGCCCGGCCGAACAAAAGAGCGGATGCATGAGAAGTTATCGTGGCGCTGCTTGCTGCACCGCAAAGAGTGCGACAATTCGGCGAGCCGGGAGCCTTTTCATCACGCGGCGCGCTTGGTAAGCCTCGGTGCGAGAGGTTTTGATGACGATATACATGCAGCAGCGCCGGAACGGATGGGTGGCTTTCGCCGCCGCCGTGCTGATGGCGTTGCAGGTTCTTCTGAGCCCCTTGGCCCAAGCTGCCACGGCCGGCAGTTCGGCGGTGGATGCCTATGGTAATCCGCTCTGCATCACCCATCTCGACGAGCAGAAACCGGCATCGACGCCGGGCAAGGAGCGCTCGCTCGCTCCCGATTGCTGCACGCTGGCCTGCGGTATGGCGGCAGGCCTCGTTCCGCCGTATCGCCCTGTCCTCATCCTGTTCAATCCGCTTGCACAACCCTCGCAGCGGATTTTCGACGGGTATGACGACCGCGCGCCTTCGGCGCATGAGGCTTTGCCCGGACATCCTCGCGGTCCCCCGGCACTCGCCTGATCGCCGGGCCAGTGCCGGCAAGGCCATCGTGCGAGTTGTGCGGGTTTTCCCTGCCCTGATCGCTGCATGAGCGGACCGCCTGCTGTGTGCCCTCGCGCTCCTATCTCCTTTCCTTCTTCCATCATACCTTGCCGGCAGGGATGACCGGCTCTGTTGGAGACTGACAATGCTGAAAAGAACACTTGCAACCGTTGCCGCCCTTGCGCTCGGTTCCAGCGCCGCCCTTGCCCATGTTTCGTTGCAGTTGAAGGAGGCGCCGGTCGGCTCGACCTATCGCGCGATCTTCCAGGTGCCGCACGGCTGCGAGGGCAAGCCGACCAATGTGGTGCGCGTGCAGATCCCCGAAGGCGTGATTGCGGTGAAGCCGCAGCCGAAGGCCGGCTGGACGCTTGAAAAGATCAAGGGCGCCTATGCTAAATCCTACGACTACTACGGCACGCCGACCAGCGAAGGCGTGAAGGAAATCGTCTGGAGCGGCGGAAATCTCGGCGACGACGAATATGACGAATTCGTGCTGCGGGTCTATCTGACGAAGGATCTGAAGGCGAGTGAAACGCTGCACTTCCCCGTAGTGCAGGAGTGCCCGGATGGTGTGGCTGAGCGCTGGATCGAAATCCCGGCCGCAGGCCAGTCCGAGGACGATCTCGAGCTTCCCGCCCCCGGCGTGAAGCTGCTTGAGGCCACAAACGGCCACTGAACCCGAAAAGGCCGGCGCTTTCGGGCGCCGGCCCCGTCTGTCCTTCGGAGATTGTCGTGCGGGATCATCTTGGCCGAGCCTGTATCCAGGTCTTTCTGACCGGTATCTTCTGGTGCTGCCTCGCTGTGGCAGCGATGGCGCATGCCTCGTTGACGGGCGCTGTGCCCGCTGATGGCGCCGTCGTCAATGCTCCGCCGAAAACCCTGTCGCTGTCCTTCAGCGAGCCGGTGTCGCCGCTCGTGCTGCGGCTCATCCTGCCCGATGGGCAGTCGAAGACGCTGGAGACATTCGTTCTGCGCGACCGCACACTCGAGATCGCGGCACCCGGCGACCTTGCGGCGGGAACCCACGTGCTTGCCTGGCGCGTCGTCTCCGAGGACGGACATCCCGTCGCGGGTTCCACGATCTTTTCGATTGGCGCGCCGAGCAGCGCGCCGCAGGCTGCCGGGGAAGCGATCGACTGGCCGGTGAGGACGGCGCTATGGCTTGCCCGCATCGCGATGTATGCCGGCCTGTTCTTCGGGATAGGCGGCCTTTTCGCCGTCCGGTGGCTGATCCCCGATGGCGCCGCTGGATTGCCGGTCATAAAAATGGCCCTGTTGCTCGGCTTCTCGGCGACGGTGGTTTCCCTGGGATTGCAGGGGCTCGATGCCTTGGGTGCTCCGCTCTCCAATCTTACTGATCGTGCGGTATGGAGCGCGGGGCTCGCGACGAGTTTCGGCCTGACCGTCGTCGTGCTCTCCTTTGCGTTCCTTCTGGCGCTGGTAACCTCTTCAAGGGCAACTTTTTCGGGCCGCGCGGCATCGCTTGTAGCCGTTGTCGCCGGAAGCGCGGCGATGGCATTGAGTGGCCATGCAAGTTCGGCGACGCCGCAATGGCTGATGCGGCCGGCGGTCTTCGTGCATGTAGTCACGATTGCCATCTGGATCGGCTCTCTCCCACCACTGGCCTACGCTTTGCAGCATGGAGGCGATGCCGCGCGGCAGGCGCTTGGCCGGTTCTCCCGCCTTATCCCCGTTTGCGTCGCTGCACTGACCGCGGCCGGCCTGCTGCTGGCCATCGTACAGGTCCAGACATTCGATGCGCTCGTTTCGACGGCCTATGGGAATGTGCTTCTCGCGAAGACGGCGCTGCTCGTCGTCCTGTTTCTTCTCGTGGTGGCCAACCGCTGGGTCTTCACCAAGCCAGCCGAACGCGGCGAGCTGGGCTCCGCACGGCGGCTTGCCCGCGCTATTATCATCGAGACCATGATCGCCCTCGCCATTTTTGCTGTCGCCGCCACATGGCGGTTCACGCCGCCGCCTCGCGCGTTGGCGATTGCGGCTGCGCAGCCGGTGTCGATCCATATCCACGCGGACAAGGCGATGGCTGAAATTGCCGTCACGCCCGGACGTGCCGGTCCGGTCGAGGTGTCCGGCATCATTCTGGCACCGGATTTCACGACCATGATCCCGAAGGAGGTGACCTTCGTGCTTTTCAATCCGCAGGCGGGTATCGAGCCGATGCGCAGGAAAGCGACCTTGCAGGCTGACGGTGTGTGGCGGGCCTCCGGCGTCGTAGTGCCGATCGCGGGACAATGGCACCTGAGGGTCGACATTCTCGTTAGCGACTTTGAACTTGTCCGGCTTCAGGACACGATTGAAATACCACGATAAAACCGTCCCGTTTTTGGTGGGACAGTCTGCTTCAACTCAGCAAACGGCATCTCGCCGAGCTATTGGGCGTGCCCAGCTTGCCGCAGTTGGTAATGGGTTCGGCACTCGCCATATGCCTCTGAAACGCGAAATTTGAAATATGCGACTGCTTTCGGATTGACGATGCGGTTTTCGCCGATCGCACACGACGGCCGTGGACCTTCAAGGCGTCAATTCAATTCTCCCAACTCTGCGCGGTGGCGAGGTATCCAAGGGCGAAGACGGATCCCAGGCCATAGACAATCAAAACTCCCGCTAGGCATGTCGTTGGATTGCCAACGCTGGTTGGCGCCCCCAGGATCAAGGCGACCGCAGTGAGACCACCAATTGAGAAGCCTATCAACAAACGTGTGACCATGAATTTGATCATAGGCGGCATGGAGCGAGCCTTTCAACGTGGCGTTCCGCGTGCAACGGAGAACACAGCTCCGATCAGACCGCCTGTGACCACGCCCGCCGAACCGCCTGCAAGGCCGCCGATCAAGCAATAGAGGACCGCAGAAGCATCGAGTTGCGGAGCCGCCACGATCGCGGCCACGACACCGACCGCCGCGCCGACTGACCCGAGCACAAAGCCAAGTCCGGTTACGGCGTCGGAGGGGTCGACGACAACCTGTTGATGGTTACCCTCTTGAATCTTGGGCCGATCCTCATCTGTCATCTCATCCTCCATTCCTGGACATATGCCGCCGTCGGTCGCGGTCGATTGCATCGTCTTCGTCGCTGTCGAGCAGAATTCTGGCGGCGGCCCCGTCGAGATCCTCGTATTGTCGAGTACGCAGGGACCATAGGAAGGCGAGGAGCCCAGCGATACCCATAACGATCGAAAGTGGAACGAGCACGCTGATGGCCGTCATGTCCTTGCCTCCAAGACGGATTTCGCCATGTTCTCTCCAGACCGTGGCGCACGCGCGAGGCGTAGCGCGTTGGCGACCACGATGAGCGAGGACGAGGACATCGCAAGGGCCGCTATAAGCGGCGTCACATATCCGCTGAATGCAATGGGCAGGCTGATGAGGTTATAGAGGGCGGCGAGCACGAAATTTTGTCGGATAAGTCCGGCCGCCTTTTCCACGCTATCGAACACATCCGTCACAACGCGCAGATCATTGCCAAGGAAAACGAAGTCAGCGGCGCTGCGGCCGACGTCACTCGCCGACGTCGGCGCCATGGATGCGTCTGCGGCGCGCAGCGCCGGCGCATCGTTGATCCCGTCGCCGATCATCAGCACCCCGTGCCCGGCCGCCTGCAGGTTCTTTATCGCCCGGACCTTTTCGGTAGGCAGAAGCCGGGCGCGCCTATCGGTGATGCCGAGCGCGTTGGCAACCACCTCGACGGCTTCGAGGGAATCACCGGAGAGCAGGACGACCTCAAAGTGGCGGGCTTTCAGCGTTGCGACCAGATCGCGCGCGCCAGGTCGGATATCTTCGCCAAAGCTGAAACGCGCAAGGGCCTCACCGTTCTTCGAGAGCACGGTCATAACCGCTTCGTCCTGTGTGGTCAGAGCCCATTCAGGCCTGCCGAGCCGGTATAGGTCGCCGCCGAGGCGGCCTTCCAGCCCCATTCCCGCCGTCTCCCTCACATCCGTAAAGGTGGGCGGCTTCTCTGCGGAGACACCTGCTTCGGCTATCGCCCTTGCCATCGGGTGGATGGAGGTGCGGGCCAGAGCGGTGGCGAGTTTGAGCGCTTCCGGAGTGATCCCGTCAATGCCGAGCAGGCGAGGCGCCCCCGTCGTCAGCGTGCCCGTCTTGTCGAAGACGACCGTATCGATCTCGCGCAGGCGTTCAAAAGCGGAGCCGTCGGTTGCCATCACACCGCGTTCGAAGAGGTGGCGGGCCAGAGTGACCTGTACCATGGGTACCGCGAGCCCCAGCGCGCAGGGGCAAGTGATGATGAGAACGGCGACCGCGATAGTGAGCGCGGTATGCAAATTACCGCTCGCGATGAACCAGATGATGAAAGCGAGGACAGCGAGACTGTGAACAACGGGGGCATATAGGCCGGCTGCGCGGTCGGCGAGCCGCCGGTAGCGCGAGCGGCCATCCTCGGCCGCCTCGATCATTCTCGTCATCTCGGCGACCGTGGAATCTGCCGGCGCGTTGGTGGCGCGCAGCACGAAGGGGTTGCCGAGGTTCAGTTCCCCCGCCTGCACGGCCTCCCCGGCGCGGACGCTGCGCCAAAGGCTTTCGCCGGTGATAAGGGCGGCGTCGAGTTCAGCGCGCCCGTTCTCCAACACCCCATCGGTCGGCACACGCTCGCCGGAAGCGATGCGAAGGCGCATCCGCGCCTTGATGTCTCCCAGTTCTACGAAGTCCAGCCTGCCGTCGTTTTGCAGCACGTTCGCCCCACGTGGGATCAGCCGTGTCAAGGCGGCGACAGCAGAGCGCGCTTTCCGACGCATCGCATGATCGAGCACCCGACCGATCAGCAGAACGAAGATCAGCGACGTGGCGGCCTCGAAATAGGCATGGGGAGCGTTGGTGACGGTGTCGTAAAGACTGAGCGTGAAGGTGAGGAGGATGCCGATAGAGATTGGCACGTCCATATTGGTGCGGCCATGGGAGAGTGCCTGCCAGGCTGAGCGGTAGAAGCCCGCGCCTGCATAGAAAATTGCCGGCAGCGCAAGCAGTGCCGAGATTGCGTGGAACGTTTGTCGTGTCGCAGCGTCCGCCCCCGACCAGACTGAAACGGACAGCAGCATAACGTTCATGGAGCAGAAGCCGGCGACGGCGAGCGCACGCACCAGTCCCGCAAGAATCTCATCCTCGCCGTCGATCTCGGCTGTGGGAAGGTTGGCCTCATATCCAATGGCTGTGATTGCTCCAAGGAGGTCTGGTGCAACCTGCCGATCTCGTTTCCAGTCGATCGTGACGCGGCGTAGCGAGAGGTTGGCGCGTGCCCGCTCAACGCCGGGCACCGCGGTGAGGGCGGCCTCGATCGCACCAATACAGGCACCGCAATGCATGGCGGGGATCGAGAGCACGCTCTGGCGAAGGCCGTTGCCGAGATCCTTGCTGGTCATCGCCAACTCGTCGGCTGAGAAGCCGGTACGCGATTGCGATATATCCAATCCTATCTCGGCGGCGCAGCAGGACATGGTCGCTACCGCATTTCTTTATAGGCGTGCCAGGTGGCATGCCCGAGCCAGGGAAAGATCACGACCAGACCCAGAAGCCCCGTCGCGACGGAGATGAGGAAAAGGCCGAGCACGATGGCGCCCCAGGCCAGCATGGGCGTGAGATTGTTCCAGACGAGCGCCGTGCTGACGCCCATGGCGGTCAACGCATCGACACGCCGGTCGAGCAGCATAGGGATGGAAAAGACGCTGACGGCGAAGGCAAAACCGGCGAACAGTGCCCCGATCAGGCTACCTACCAGCAGCATGGCCCAGCCGGTGGGCGTGGTGAAGAGCATCCCGGTGACGTAGTCGAGCCCAGGAAAAGGGCGCACACCGAAGAACAGCGCATAGACAAGGACTGCCGCGCGCATCCAAAGGAGCATCAGCATGGCGAGCAACATGCCGGTGAAGAATACCTGCGCGCCCGCTAGCGGACGCACGGCCAGCATGGAGCGCAGCGTCGGCTGTGCGCCGGCCTCGATATCGCGGCTCTTGAGATAGAGGCCGGCGGCAACCAGCGGGCCGACGATCAGGAAACCCGCAAGTGCCGGGAAAAGGAAATAGTCCCGTCCGGTATGGAACATGTAGACGATGAAGACGATCGAGGCGATGAAGACCGCGAGCCCGTAGAGAAGGCTTGGTACCGGGTTGGTCCACAGATCGCGCCAGCCGCTGGCGAGCCACCGCATGGGCGCTTGTGCCGACAGGTGGCGCTTCCATTGCTCGTTGCGCATCTCCTCGATATCCGAGACTTCGGATACAAGTTCAGGCCTATGTTGCCTCGCAGCCATCATCGTCTCCTTTCAGCACGCAGACTTGGCCGCGCGATATTCGCCCGGCGTTCCGCTTTTATCCTTTAGATGCGCCACGCAGCCCGTCTGGCTGGAGACTGCGACGTAAACGAGATGGGCATTGGCGCCCACGAAGACGACGATCGTTGCCGCCGCCAGAATCCAAAGGAGGTGAAACCCTCGCGGGCGGGCGGGCGCGGCATCCGTCATCTAGGGTGCCCTCTTTCCGAGGTCGTCGACATAGAGCGCCAGCACCTTTATCTCGGCCGGCGCCAGCCGCTCGTCCCAGGTCGGCATATGCCCCTGCCGGCCGCCGTGGATGGTCGCGATGATGCGCTGCAGGCTGCCGCCGTAGATCCATCGGTTGTCCGTGAGATTGGGAGCGCCAAGTTCCGGATTGCCCTTGGCGTCCTCGCCATGGCAGGCAATGCAGGTCGTCTGGAAAACCTCGCGGCCCCGGTCCATCTGATCGACGTTGTCGGCGGTGGACACGGCCGGATCGCTAAGGGAGGCAACGTAGCTCGCGACGTCCACTACCTGTCCGGCGTCGAGCATCTCATCGCGGCCGAATGCGGGCATCTGGCCGACGCGGCTTTCCGCATGGCGCGAATTGATGCCTACTGTCAGCGTCTGCGCGATCGCTTCCGGCCCGCCACCCCAGATCCAGTCGTCGTCTGTGAGGTCGGGATAGTTCTCGCGGCCCTTGCCGTCGCGGCCGTGGCAGGCGGCGCAATTGTCGCCGAAGAGCTGATGGCCGTTGACACGCACCGTCTCCATCAGCGGTTCGTCGGCGCGAACCTCGTCGTAGGACAGGCTTTCGATGCGTGAAACCCAAGGGGCCCGCTCCCCGATGCCCTCCGTGATCGACGCCTCGACGGTTGCTTTTTGGTCGGCGCCGAGCACGCCCTTTGTATAAGTCTTGCCGAGTGGCCAGGTAGGCATCAGCACCCACCAGAGCACGGCGAAGATATGCGTGACGATAAGAAAGAGCAGGACGCCGCGCGGAATGGGCGTGTCGAGCTCGCGGATACCGTTCCAGATATGGCCCGTCGTCTTGCGGCCGCTGACGGGGTCGACCTCTTTTACTTCCATGGGCCATCGTCCTCGTCGAAAATCTCCCGCTCCGCCCGTTCGAAACGCTCCCGGTTGGAGGGCAGGAAGGTGTAGATCAGCACGCAGATCGAAAAGCCCATCAGGTAAAACAGGCCCCACAATTTCGCGCCTTCGAGCAGTGTCTCGTGTGTCAGCGCCATCTCGTCACCTCAATTGTCCGGATCCGGCATCTGTTCCGGCGCGGCAGTGTTCTCATAGGCCGCGCGGGTGAGCTGGCCGAGTACCTGGAGATAGGCCACGAGCGCGTCCATCTCCGTCACATTGGTTGTCACACCGTCAAAGGCCGAGACCTGCGTCGCCTCGCCGTAGCGTTCCGTGACGCCGGACGATTGCTCGCTGTCGGGCACGGCCTGGCCATAGGCGTCGCGCGCGGCGTTCTCGATCATCTCGTCGGTATAGGGCACGCCGACGGCACGCTGCGCGCGAAGTGCCAGCGGCAGGTCGGCCAGCTTCAGCGGGTTGGTGCCAAGCCAGCGGTAGGACGGCATGTTGGATTCCGGTACGACGTCGCGCGGATTGTTGAGATGGGCGACGTGCCAGAAATCGGAATATTTGCCGCCGATGCGAGCAAGGTCCGGGCCGGTGCGCTTCGAGCCCCACAGCATCGGGTGATCGTATTTCGATTCGACGGCGAGCGAATAGGGACCGTAGCGCTCCACCTCGTCACGGAGCGTGCGGATCATCTGGCTATGGCAGGCGTAACAGCCTTCACGCACGTAGATGTCGCGGCCGGCAAGTTCCAGCGGCGTATAGAGGCGCATGTCGGAGACGGTCTCGACCGTGTCGTCGATTGTGAAGAGTGGAGCGATCTCCACGATGCCGCCGACGCTTGCGGCGGCGATAATGGCCAGCATGAAGCCCGTTGCGGAGCGTTCGAGTTTCCTGTGCATCAGTTCCGGCATCGGCTACTCCGCAGGCGTGGGGGTTGCGCCGCTGATCTGTCGCTCGTCGCCCGGCGAATCGTCGTCGAGGGCAAGCGTCGCGGCGGCGGGCGTACGAACGGTCATCCAGATATTATAGGCTGCGACGATCGCTCCGATGAGGAAGAGAAGGCCGCCGAAGGCGCGCGCGATGTAATAGGGGTACATCGCCAGCAGCGTGTCCACGAAGGAATAGACGAGGGTGTTGTCTGGAGAATAGGTGCGCCACATGAGACCCTGGATGATACCCGAGTTCCACATGGCGAAGACGTAGATGAGCGTTCCCGCCAGCGCGAGCCAGAAGTGGACCTCGACCAGGATCGCCGAGTGCATCCGCTCCCGCTTCCAGATCGCCGGCACCAGCGTGTAGAGCGAACCGAAGGTGATCATCGCGACCCAGCCGAGCGCGCCAGCGTGAACGTGGCCAACCGTCCAGTCGGTATAGTGAGAAAGGGCGTTGACCGGGCGAATTGCCAT
>NZ_JBPEHL010000033.1:0-21890 GCF_051201095.1 Shinella sp. BE166
CACCCTAACACCTCAGCAGCGATATGGTTGCTGCACTGCACAATAAATCTGCTTTAAGGAAAGAAGCCGCCCCGGGAGGCGGCTTCGATCAGGCTCAGCGCTTGACGATCAATGCGGCTTCTTCGTCGTCACGCTGGCGTCCACCGAGGGCGGCGGCAGCGGACGCGATGAACGCACCAACGAGCAGCGACAACGCGCCGAGCATCGCCACCGTCGCGGCGGACTTGCGCGCCTCGTCGGCGGCTTTCAGCGCGGCATTCTTCGCATCCTCGACCTGCTGAAGGACCTGGTCGACGCGGGCCCGCGCTTCCTCCGGGGTAACGCCCGCCCGCGACGCAACGATGGCGGACATATAGGCCCGGTCGGCTTCCGGCACGCCATCCTTTACCGCGCCTTGCACCAGGATGCGGGAAATCTCGGCGGTGGCCGACGCGTCATCCCCCTGCGCCCGGGTCGTCAGATCCTGCGGGCGAAGCAGAAGGTCCGTGAAGTAGCCGGTGGCCGCGTCGGGCGACGCATCGCTGTTTGCCGCCGCGGCCGAGCCTGCAACCGTCGCGGTTGCGGCCACGGTCGATGCGGCCTGCACGCCCGTCCCGGCAAGAGACGTGAAGGCGGAACCGGCCAGGCCTGCAACGACGACTGTCGCCAAGGCCCAGCTGAGGAAGCCATGCGCCGTGTCGCGGAAGAAGACCTCATCCGTATGGATGTCGGCCCATTTGGTGCGAAGGCGACCGGTGAGATAGCCGCCAAGCGCCGAAGCGAGCCATTGCACAACGACGAACCAGATCGCCGCCGTCACGCTGACCGCCGTAAAGGACGCGCTTTCCCCCGCCCAGGGCGAGACCATCGTAAGGCCGACCCCCGAACCCAGAAGGAGGAGGATGATCGTCGTGGCGGCTGCCGCGACCGAGCCACCGATGACGGGACCCCAGGCGAGCGCCGGCGTGCTGGATTCCACGCCGACGTCGGAGACGTCAGAACTGTAAAGGGACATGTCCGCCTCCTATCGCAGGAAGAGAACGAGCAGGATGACAATCGGCAGGGGAATGCCCAGAAGCCAGAGAAGAATACCGCGACCCATTTTGAGAACCTCCAATTGCCTGCGAGCGAATGTTCGCAGCATGGCGCGTCAACTCTTTGAAACGGCTGATGTTCCACGGACTACCGTCGCGATTTTCTATTTTTTCCTCGTGGAACCATGCGGCCGGCACGGTGTTCCTATCGAGCCTGCTCTCAGGCTTCAACGAGGATAGAATCATGAAAAAACTTCTCCTAGCCGCAGCGCTTGTGGGCGCCTCGACTTTTGGCGCCTTTGCTCAGACGTCCACGACCCCGACGACTGATGGCGACACGCCCGCGGTTGCCACGCCCGACAGCAAGAATGCGACAGCGCCGGTCGAGGGGGCCAACAGCTTCACCGAAGACCAGGCGAAGGAACGCATCGCCGAGGCCGGCTATGCTGAGGTCACCGACCTTGCCCTGGACGACAAGGGCATCTGGCAGGCGAAGGCGATGAAGGACGGCAAGGCCGTGACCGTCGCGCTCGACTATCAGGGCAACATCGTCGCCAAGTAACTTCAGACTTCAGGAGATTCCCATGAAAACTGTTACCGGACTATTTGACGACTACTCCGATGCCAGCGCCGCCGTCAGCGCCCTGGAGGCACGCGGCGTGCCCTCCAGCGATATCAGCATCGTTTCCAACAATGCGGACGAACGCCATGGCAAGGAAACCAATGCCGCTGAAGGCGCCGGAACCGGCGCGGGCATCGGCGCTGCCGTTGGCGGCGTCGGTGGCCTGCTGACCGGCCTCGGCATCATGGCCATTCCCGGTGTCGGGCCGGTGGTCGCCGCCGGGTGGCTTGCTGCAACGGCTGCCGGTGCTGTCGCCGGTGCTGTGGCAGGCGGTGCGGCCGGTGGCCTGATCGGCGCCTTGACCGAATCCGGTGTGTCCGAAGAACACGCGCACGTCTATGCCGAAGGTGTGCGCCGCGGCGGCACGCTGGTGACCGCGAAGGTCGACGACAGCCTCCAGGCCGAAGCCGAAGCCATCCTTCGCAAGTCGAACTGGGTGGATCCCGAGCAGCGGCGCGCGGCCTATGCCGAGGGCGGCTGGACGCGCTTCGATGACACGCAGAAGCCTTATGGTGCGGCCGAAATCGAACAGGAACGTCTGCGCTACAGGCGTTAAAACGATCCAGGAGGAGGCCGGCATCTGCCGGCCTTTTTCTTTTTGCGCGTTACAGCGGCGAGTGAACGCAGCCCTTTTCGGCAACTGCGTAGCCAAACTCAATGATGCGGGCTCATAGATTCCCGAAGCAGCTTGCCGCTGCCTCTTCAGGTCGCGTTTTTGTCGATCTCCGAAAGATCGTTGCGTAGTTGAATCCGGGCGAGTGGCAACGCGGCAACGAGTGCTACACCTCCCGGCTCGTAAGATAGATCCGCTTCGCCAAAGGACCGAAGGCTGGAAAGGATGAGGCGAGATCCAAATCCCTTGCGATCGGGTTCGGAACTTGGAATGTGTGGCCCACCCGCTTCCCGCCAGGAAACCACGAGAACGTCTGTGCCCGCGCGGCGCTCGATGTCCCACGCAACGTCAACGCGCCCGTCTGCATTCGATAACGCGCCGTATTTGGAGGCATTTGTCAGCAGTTCGTGAAAGACCATCGAAAAGGAAAGGGCCGCCTGCGGTCCCAATTGAACGTCGGGCCCGACTGATCGGAGACGCTCGCTTCCTTGCAGACCGATATTTGTTTTGGCGGCGTCGAGCACGTCTGCGAGCGTTGCACTGACCCAATCCTTCTGGAGGAGGATTTCGTGCGCCCTCGCATATACGGCGATACGCGACTGCAGTTTCTCTGAAGCATCATCCAGCGACGCCGCATTTCGCAACGACTGCGTCACGATTGCCTGGACAACGGACAATGTATTCTTCATGCGATGACCGAGTTCGTGCATCAGCAGGCGCTCGCGATCGATACGCTCCCGCTCCTCGGTTCTGTCACGGAGAATCTTGATGAAGCCGACGACGGTGTCGTCGGGTGCTCGCAGAGCCATCATCTCGCCAGATGCCCAGAACATCGTGCCGTCCGCCCGCAAGTGCCACCGTTCGTCATTTCCCCTGCCGCGATTGAGAGCGGCCGTCATTTCCTTTTGGGGAACGCCGCGTTCCCTGTCCTCCTGCGTGAAGAAGACGGTTGCCGGCTTGCCGATCATATCATCGGCCGACCAGCCCAGGATCTTTCGCGCGCCCTCGTTCCAGCTGGTGACGAGGCCGTCAAGGTCCATGGAAATGATGGCATAGTCGATGGCGCTCTGGACGATTGCTTCGAGGAAGCGTTCGCGCGAGGAGATCTTGTCAGTAGCCATCGCAATCTTCATCAGCGCGTCCCGTAACGTGTGGTGCCGACGTTATGCCACGGATATGGCCATTTGAGGAATCCGGCATTCCCGCGCGCATCCATGCCCCGCACAGTTTCTACAGGTGTGACATTGCGCTCAGGCGGGTGACGATTTCCTCGAACCGATAGGGTTTGGGTAAAAATTCGGCACCCGATGGCAGTTCATTGGCGCCTGGGGTTAGCCGGCCCGACGCGACGATGATTCCTGCATCTGGAAAACGCCTGGCGACCGCATGGGCGAGATCCACTCCCGTCATCGTACCTGGCAACTGAATGTCCGTGAAAAGCAGATGAATCGTCTGTTCGTCGATAATGTCGGCGGCTTCGTCGGCGGAACCCGCTTCAACGACGTCGAAGCCTGCAGCCAGCAATGCGTCGACCAATGTGAGACGGATCAGGACCTCGTCTTCCACCACAAGAACTTTTCGCATAGGACCCCACTTTCCAATGGGGATCTAATTCTTAGGTCGAGACAACGTTCCGGGCTAGAACTCGCTTCGAAGGCGTTCTCTGAAAGTTCGCCGGGCGGCGACGCAATCGGTGGAGGCCGCGGAACGTTTGGTGACAAAGGCCATTGTCGCACAACAGTCATGCGGAGGCGGCCAATGGAACGATTTTATTTCAAGATCCAGGATCAGGACGGCGTCCTTCAGCCGGACCGCGGTTTCGAATTTTCTGATCTGCAAAGAGCCAAGGAAGAAGCAAAGACATTGCTCGCCGAGATGGCGGTCGATGGTCTGCCGAATGAACCTGTCGACAGCATTTCAGTCGAGCTGCAGGATGCCAACCGTGTACCAATACTGACATTCCGCCTCGTGCTGGAGGCGATACCCCACGGCGCCCAAGAAATCTGATCAAGATTGCCATCAACGACGCTGTCAGAGAACGTGTTCCGGTGGTGTCAATTCGGATTTAGCAATGCGTCATGGATAAGAGTTTTTTCGGACGAGACGCCGTCGCGGTCGCCGCGGATCTCATAGGCATGCGCCTTCTGATCGACGGCGTGGGCGGCATCACCGTGGAAACGGAAGCCTACCGACAGGATGATGAGGCCTCGCACAGCTTCCGTGGTCCAACACCTGCCAATGCCGCCATGTTCGGCGAGCCGGCAACCGCGTATGTTTATCGATCCTATGGGCTGCACTGGTGCTTCAATGTGGTTTGCGAGCCAGGGAGCGCAGTCCTGATCCGCGCACTGGAACCGACGCATGGCCTTGGGGTGATGGCAGAGCGCCGCGCGGGCGTGGTGCTGCGAAGCCTCTGTGCGGGGCCAGGCAACCTGTGCAGGGCACTCGGCATCACCGGAGGCATGAATGGCCTTCCCGTCCTGTCGCCACCCTTTTCCTTGGAACTCCCCGCGCAAGTTTGCGTGGCAATGAGCGGCGGTCGGATCGGTATCAGCAAGGCAGCCGATCGGCCATGGCGCTTTGCAATGCCGGGTTCGGCCTATTTGAGCAAGCCGATCTAAACACCCTGGAGATCCGGGGAACATCGGCGCTCGGTTCGAGTTTTGGCCTCCGAGACGTCCGATTGGAGACTGAGATGACCGAAGCCGAGACGCGCCGTCCGTTGCCCCCGCAGCCGCCTCAAGAACAGAGCCCTCCCGGACTGACGGGGGCGATGAAGCCGGTCCCCGACCATGGCGAGGAAAGTTATATCGGATCGGGTCGACTGGAGGGCAAGGTGGCGCTGATCACCGGCGCGGATTCCGGGATCGGTCGAGCTGTCGCGATCGCATTTGCACGTGAAGGTGCCGATGTCGCCATTTCCTATCTCAGCGAAGATCAAGATGCGAATGAAACGGCGCAATGGGTGGAGACGGCGGGACGCAAGGCGCTTGTCCTGCCGGGCGATATAACGAGCGAGGATCATTGTGAGCATTTGGTTCGGCAGTGCCTGGAGAATTTCGGGCGACTGGACATCCTCGTCAACAATGCCGCCTTTCAGCGAACGTATGAAGAGATCGGCGATATCAGTACGCAAGAATGGGATACGACTTTTCGCACCAACATCTATGCTCCCTTTTTTCTCGCGCGTGCCGCGGTTCCGCACATGAAGCCAGGGAGTTCGATCATCAATACAACGTCG
Organism: Shinella sp. BE166; assembly: GCF_051201095.1. Taxonomy (NCBI): domain Bacteria; kingdom Pseudomonadati; phylum Pseudomonadota; class Alphaproteobacteria; order Hyphomicrobiales; family Rhizobiaceae; genus Shinella; species Shinella sp. BE166. Next base: position 5,490 of record NZ_JBPEHL010000033.1, read on the forward strand.
ATCCAGTCTCGGAAGCCTTCACCCCAGCTTCTGGCCTATGCCGCGACAAAGGGTGCAATCTCGAACTTCACGGCCGGCTTGGCCGAAATGGTGGCCGATAAAGGCATTCGCGTGAACGCGGTGGCGCCTGGGCCGATCTGGACTCCGCTCATCCCCTCAACGATGCCGCCCGAGAAGACGGAAAGTTTTGGCAAGCAGTCTTTGCTTGGCCGCGCGGGGCAGCCCGCCGAACTGGCCGGTGCTTATGTGCTGCTCGCGTCCGACCTCGGCAGCTACATGACGGGCGCCGTGGTGCCGGTCACCGGCGGCGGGATCATGATTTGAAATGAGGAGGCTATTTGATGACGGATATTCGTAAGCACGGTTTTGAGAGCGACACCCAGTGGCGCGAGTACCTCGCCGAAATTGAAGAGGCGGCTGCCTCGAGCAGCCTGATCGAGGTGCACGGACCGGCGGTCGCCCAGGAACTGGCCGACCTCCGTCGGCAGCTTGATGTGCTACGCGAACAGATCCATGCACGTGTCCCGCCCCGGCGGCCCAGGCAAGATTTGCGGACGATGGGAGCGGGCGTGCTCTTGCTGCTCCTTACGGCAGCATTGCGGCCCGCGCAAAGGCTGCGCCCCTGAGGGCGCCAGGCACGTCCCCTGTAAACTAAAATGTCATATCGGATCAGCACCCATCACGAGACCTTCGATGTCGTGCTTCTGGGTGATCGGCACCAGATCGGTGACGACGCGGCAGACGAGATGTTTCTTCGCCACATCTGGCAAGGCATCGTACCAATCGGGCGTCACCATCATATCGTGCAACGCTGCATGTCCCGCGCCCGGCGCATCGACGCCGAGAACCATGACGGGACGCGCGATTGGCGAGCGGTGTTCGGTACCGCGATGAACCGTCAAGGCGGAGCGGCACGAAATGTCGCCACGTCGTGGATATTTTCGCATTCCCCGTTCTTGAAAACGTTCCCAGAGCGACTTGTCCGGAAACATTTCGTTCTTCCACTCCCTGCCGTCATCATACTGTGTGCCGGGCGCCACTTCGAACGGTCCCATGTCCTCTGTCACATCGACGCCGGTCAGGTTGAAGGCGAGAGAAGTGATCTTGCGGTCTCGATAGGTATCGACGGGTGAAGGGAAATCGCGGTGCCAGGGCTGATATTTCGCGCCTTGGAACGGCACATCAAGGCCGATTTCAACGATCTGAAAATCTGGGCCGAGCACATTCGTGCAGACGTCCAGGAGCCAGGGATGTGTGACCAGGTCAACGAAGCCCCGGAAAGCTTGCGGGTGGATCTCCACATACCAGCGCCGCGGTCCGCGGCCGACCGCGCCGCCTGGCCGCTGGATGGCCGACCAGAAGGCGGTCATCATGTCCTCGCGCATCTCGTCCGCCCATTCCGGCGAGAAAGCATTCTTCAATCCGATGATCCCGTCCTCGGAAAGTTGCGCCATCTGTGCGGCGATATCGTATTCGAACGATGTCTGTGCGGTCATTACGATGTCCTCCTCGACGGCAAGCACGCTAGCGCGACTAATAATTATTAGTCAATGGAAGAATTTTATTAGGTGATGTAGAAATCCGACCAGTGCAGTGGGATTGGCATGAGCGGTCGGAAGACGAACAAACGTGTGACGATGATGGATGTCGCCAAGGCTGCGGGGTGTTCGCAGGCCACGGTGTCGGTTGTCCTCAACAGTGTCACCGACATCAAGATCTCGCCAGATCTCCGGACGCGGGTGCTCGATGCCGCACGATCCATGAACTACGGCGTGGGAAGTCCAATCCGGCGCCTTGGATTGGACGATCTACGCGGCGGTTGCGTGGGCTTCATCGTGGACCAGCTCGCGACCACGCCAGAGGCGGTCAATGCTATCGAGGGCGCACGTCACGAATCCTGGGAAAACGACGTGACCATTCTCGTGGCACAGACCCAGGGCAGGGCGGAACATGAACAGAAAGCTTTAGCCCGGCTGCTCCAGGCCGGCGCCCAGGGCATCGTCTACATGTCGATTTTCACTCGGCGCGTCTCGCTGGACCCGGTTTTCGACGACCTTCCGGTCCCTCTTGTCCTGCTCAACTGTTACACCAGTGACCACCGCTTTCCCTCGGTGGTCCCGGACGAGATCAACGGTGGGCGAATGGCCACCGCCTCGCTGGTGGGGCTTGGGCATCGGCGTATCGGCACGATCACCGGCGAGACGTTCATGGAAGCATCGCAGGATCGCCTTGTCGGCTACAGGGAGGCCCTTGCGGAGGCGAAAATCCCTTATGATGACAGGCTCGTGGTGGAGGGAAACTGGACGCCCACATCGGGGTTCGAGGCAACGCAGAAACTCCTGGCGCTCGCCGATCGGCCAACGGCAATCTTCTGCCAAAACGACAAGATGGCGATGGGCTGTTTCAGCGCCGTCGCAGAAGCCGGGCTGCGCATCCCCCAGGACATTTCCGTCGTCGGCTACGATGACGATGAGCTTTCCCGTCACCTGAGGCCGCAGCTCACGACGCTTGAACTCCCACACCGACCGATGGGAGCCTGGGCTCTGCGGCAACTGGGCAGAACGTCTCCCACCAAGGGATCACATCGTGTTCATAAAGTGGGTTGCGCCTTGATCGAGCGGGCATCCTGCCAGGCGATCCTTGAGGGTAAATCGTCTTTCCAGCTTGCGCCATAACGGAAGTGAGCGGGAACCATCGGTCGTTCACGGTGTTCGGGCTGAACACTTTGGAAGATGCAGGTTCCCGTCATGCCATCGAAAATCCGGATCGCCCGATACACCGCACCAGCGGGAGGCTGGGGCTCTGTCCGCTCACTCTTTACCAATGCCATCGCCAGCAGGGCTCGCCTTGCGACGGTGGCGGCGCTGCGTCAACAGAACAAGCCGAAAGGTTTTTCCTGCGTCAGCTGCGCTTGGGCAAAACCTGCGGCGCCGCACGCTGCGGAATTTTGTGAGAACGGTGCGAAGGCAACGTTCTGGGAGCTCACAAGCCGGCGGGCAGGATCGGAATTTTTTGCGCAACATCGTGTGACGGCCCTTCGCGCGTGGGACGACCACCGCCTGGAAGCCGCTGGCCGGCTCACCCATCCCATGCGGTTCAACCACGCCCAGGACGTCTACGAGCCCGTCTCCTGGGAACGGGCGTTTGAGGAGATCGGCCGCACGCTTCAGGATATCCGTAAGGACGATCCAAAAAAGGTGGTGTTTTACGCATCGGGTCGCGCGTCGTTAGAAACATCATACATGTATCAACTGCTCGCTCGCCTTTATGGGAACAACAACCTGCCGGACAGCTCGAACATGTGCCACGAGACGACGTCCGTGGCACTGCCGGAAGTCATCGGTCAGCCCGTCGGTTCCGTGCGGCTGAAAGACTTCAAGCACGCAGATGCACTCTTCTTTTTCGGGCAAAATCCGGGCTCGAACAGCCCACGTATGCTTCACGAGCTTCAGGCCGCGGCAAAGCGCGGCTGTACCATCGTCACCTTTAACCCTCTCAGGGAGCGCGGCCTGGAACGATTCACCAACCCGCAAAGCCCCTTCGAGACGCTGACCGGTAGTGAGACCGAGATCAGCCATCGTTATTACCAGGTTCGCGCCGGCGGCGACATCGCCGCGTTGACCGGCATGTGCAAGGCGCTCTTCGATCTCGAGGGCCGCTCTGGCGGCGTCCTTGACCACGCGTTTCTCGCCGAGCATTGTCATGGCCTTGATGCCTTCCGCGATTTCTGCGTGGAGCAGTCCTGGTCTGTGCTGGAAACGGAAAGCGGGCTTTCGCGCGCAGATATGGAGGAGGCCGCTGCAATCTATGCGCGTTCCAATGCTGTCATGGGCATTTACGGCATGGGTCTTACGCAGCACAAGCTTGGTGTCGTGACGGTCCAGACATTGGTCAATTTCCTGCTTCTACGCGGCAATATCGGCCGAACCGGCGCGGGCATTTGCCCGGTGCGCGGCCATTCCAATGTTCAAGGTCAGCGCACGGTCGGTATTTCGGAGAAGCCAAAGCTCGTGCCTCTCGACAGATTGGCGGAACTCTACGGCTTCGATCCGCCACGCGAGGAAGGCCTTGCCACTGTCGATGCGTGCCGCGGCATCATCAGCGGTAGCGTCCTTGCCTTTCTGGGATTGGGCGGCAATTTCTTGCGCGCCGTTCCGGAGACCGGGCCCATGGAACTGGCGTGGCCCCAGATGCGCCTGACAGTCCAGGTGGCAACCAAACTCAACCGCAGCCATCTCTTCAATGGCCAAGTCGCCTATCTGCTGCCTTGTCTTGGCCGATTGGAGACCGACCAACAGGATAGTGGACCTCAGTCAGTAACCATCGAGGACACGATGTCCTGCATTCATGCCTCGAATGGGCGTGCACGACCGATCAGCCCGCATCTGCTTTCTGAACCAAAAATCGTTGCTGAAATCGCAAAGGCCTCGTTGCCACCGAACGCGCGTGTTCCCTGGGACGAATGGGCAGGAGATTATAGCAGGGCCCGCGACGCTATCGAACGAACGTACCCCGACATATTCGGCGACTTCAACAGGCGGATGTGGCAGGCAGGCGGCTTCGAAAAGCCGCTGCCGGCGCGTGAACGTATCTGGAAGACGAATACCGGAAAAGCGAATTTCCGCGTCCCCAAGGCACTTTCGGCCAGCTTCGAGACAGGTAAACGACAGGACGTTCTGCGTCTCATCACACTCCGCAGCAATGATCAATTCAACACGACGATCTATGGCTATCACGACCGATTTCGCGGCGTGCAGGGGACGCGGATGGTCGTCTTCCTAAATGCTGCAGATATGCAGCGTTTAGCAATTGCAGAGGGCGACACTGTGACGATTGAAAGCGTTTCGACCGACAATCTTCGCCGTTCCCTCTCCGGCCTGCGTGCCATTTCCTACGACATTCCAACCGGTTGCTGTGGTGCCTATTATCCCGAATGCAATGTGCTCATCCCGCTCGACCAGCACGCGGAAGGCAGCAAGGTGCCTGCCGCAAAGTCGGTGCCCGTGCGGATCATCCCGGAAGCGCCGGCGTTGGGAGGCGTGGCCGCCGAGTAGATCGCGCCGTAAGCTTATAAAGACTCACTGTTATTCAGCCGCTCGTCCTGTGGTGTTCGGTGAACCGCCGCTGTGTGCAAAGGGACAGTGGAGAGGTTCCGTCACAGGGATCGCATTTCGTTGGGAGCGGAAGGCGGCCGATTTTTCATAGGCCAGCTTGCGCAGCCTCATGATGGACCCCAGCGGCCGATGAGCCTCTATGCCGTTCCATGGGCTGAAATGCAGGCCGTCATCGGCCCTTTCGGCTCGTTCTTCGCTCCACGCCGGCTGGGGTTCTGCAATGAGGTGGGCAATGGTCACGAATGGGCTTTTTGCCTCATCCCACGCTTTGATGCCTTCGACGGGCATGTCGTCAAGGCTGGTGCACAGTTGCGCCTGCACATGCCAGACGGCCCCCTCCCCGGCAAAGAAGCGTTCGACGGCGTGGCGAATAACATCCGGATCATCCTGAGTATCCAACCGTGTATCGATTAGCGCCTTGAGATTGTCCGATGCGGGCACGACGGCAATCTTCGCAATGAATTCTCCATGGCGAACGGGCAGTTGGGAAAAAAAGCTTTCGCCAAGAATATGGGTTTCCGGATTGCCGCCGAGCGTTTTCAACATGGCGCTTTCGCCACCGACCGCCTCAAGGGCCGATTCCAGTCCCTTGAAGACCTTCGCAACGAGCTCTTTTACCCTTTCCAACCGATCTGTCGTCAGCGCCAGCATCTTCAAGTTCCTGAGGAATGCCTTGCCGCTGGGCGAGTTGAACTCTTTGCCGTTAACCAGGACAAAGTCCTGGCTTGTGGAGGACCCAGAACCCGAAAGACGGCTGCCATCGACGTTCAGCACCTTCAGCGCCATGCCGCGCGGGGTGGAAACGCTGTCGTGCAAAAGGTCGCCAGGCGTCGTGGAGAGCCTTATGACGCCCTCGTAGCTCCGCGGTTCGGCAAAGATGCCTTGGGCAAATTCGGCGGAAAGGCCTGGCAGGATGTCGAGTCGTGCCGAAAGCAGGCCGTGGCTTTTCGCATGGACAGATCGCATGGCGTGGCCGGTATCCGCATAAGTCGTGTGCGCGATCGAAAGCATCGTTTCGGCGAGATCGCGGCCAGTTTGCGGCTCGTCGGGTTCAATGTGCTCCACGTCGGGGTGATAGCGCAGCGGTGCGATGGCAGGGCGGTTGGTCATTGGAGGACTTCGCTTTCGAGAATCTTGTCGATGGTGATCGGAAAATGGCGGATGCGTTTTCCAGTGGCATGGAAGATGGCGTTGGAAACCGCAGCCGCGACGCCGACGATACCAATCTCACCAAGACCCTTGACGCCGATGGGGCTCACCTTGTCGTCGTCCTCTTCAACGAAAATCACGTCGATGTCATGAATGTCGGCATGGGTGGGAACATGATATTCGGCGAGATTGTGGTTCATGATCCGCCCCGTCCGGTTGTCGATCATAGCCTCCTCGTGGAGCGCCATCCCGAGCCCCATCACAACGCCCCCGAGGATTTGGCTGCGGGCGGTCTTGGGGTTCAGAATTCGACCGGCCGCGACGGCGCTGACGACGCGCGTCACACGCACAACGTTCAAGTCCTCGTCGACCTTGACCTCGACGAAGACTGCTGAATGCGTATACGCGGCAAATTTCATCATCGTCAGCACGTCTGGGCCGACCTTTCCGTGCTCTTCGATCGAGGAGATGCCAGTGGCCTCCATAATATCCGCGACGGCAATTCCGGCCTGGTGGTTGCTTTCGAGAACCAACCGACCCTCCGCGATTTCGACGTGCTCTTCAGACGCGTCGGCTAGCGGCGAATTCTCCATCTTACGTGCATGTCCGAGCAGCGTCTTTATGACAGTCTTCGCGGCCTTCTGCACCGCCGAGCCTGTAGAAGCTGCTGTCCAGGACCCGCCCTGAACACCAGTTTTCGGCAGGGACGACACCCCGATCTTCACCGTTACGCTATTGATCGGTGTGTCGAATGCTTCGGCTGCCAGCTGCGCCAAAATGGTATACGTGCCGGTGCCAATGTCTGAGGCTGCCGCGCTTACCACCGATCTGCCGTCTGCAAAAAGACGGACAGTGGCTTCCGCCGGTGCCATCATCGCCTCCCAGATGCCACCTGCCATGCCCCAGCCCACAAGATCGTGTCCGTCGCGCATCGAACGTGGCTGAGGAGAGCGTTCCGCCCAGCCGAATCGAGCAGCGCCCTCGCGGTAACAGGCGTGGAGCGCCTTGGAGGTGATCGCCTTATCCTTGTCCTGATCGCGGTGGGCGAAGTTGCGTATGCGGAGTTCCATCGGATCGATGCCGACCGTATAGGCAAGTTCGTCCATTGCCGTCTCGAGCGCGGTCACGCCCGTGGCAGCTCCGGGTGCGCGCATGTCGCCCGGTGTCGCCATATCGAGCTGGACAATCTCATAGGAGAGCTTCGCGTTGTCACATTTATATGCAAGGCCGGACCAGTTCGCGACATTCTCTTGATAGTCCTCGTACCGCGATGTGGCGTGGACGGCATGATGCATGACGGATTGCAGGTGGCCATCCTTATCTGCGGCAAGCGAGACTGCCTGGATGCTGGAAGGGCGCCATGTGAGATAAAACATTTCCCGCCGTGTCATCTCCACCTTGATCGACCGGCGGAGGTCAAGGCTTGCCATAACGGCCAGCACGAGGTTGTATTTCGGTCGTAGCGCCTGACCGAAGGCACCGCCGACAAAGCTGTTTTTTACCACGACCTTTTCCGGATCGAGGCCGAATACGCCGCAGACGTGGTCGCGAGCGTTCTGGGATCCTTGGGTCTTGTCATGAATGGTCAGTTCGCCATCCTGTTCGAAAAGCACTGTCGTGGAAAACAGCTCCATCGGATTATGGTGCTCACCCTCAATGATGTAATCAGCGGATATCTTGTATGTCGCCGCTGAGAACGCGTTCTCGGCATCGCCTCGCGGCGGCGGTGGCAGGAACTGCTTCATTCGTGCGACCGGCGGCTCGTAGCTGTTGTGCTGCTCTGCAATGATATCCGTATGCGGTTCATCGATCGCGTATTCGACTTTTATGAGCACCGCTGCATCGCGTGCGGCCTCCGGCGTTTCAGCGATGATGAAGGCGACCGGCTGGCCATCAAACAGCACGCGGTCGCTTTCCAGCGGGCGAAACGGATGGCCCGGGAGCGCCACTTCGTCTTTCCACTTCTTGTCCCGATAGGCGAGCTTCGGCCGATTCTCGTGTGTGTAAATCTTGATCACGCCAGCAAGACGTTCCGCCGCCTCCGTGTATATATGGCTGATGCGGCCGCATGCGACGGTTGCGAGCGCGACATGGCCGAACAGCATTCCGGGTTCAAAGTGCTCCGCGGCATACTTTGCCTGGCCGGTAACCTTGAGAGGACCATCGATCCGAGAGACTGGTAGGCCGACAATTTTGGATTGGTTGAACATCCGGACCTCCTACTGGATCGCCTTGATCGCCTGGTTCTGCGGAAGCCCACCAGCCGCCTGGGCGAGGGCGCGGACGATCGCCTTTCGCGCGAGGGAAATCTTGAAATCGTTATCGCCTTGGCCGGTCGCGCCTGAAAGCAGACCGTCGGCCACACGGTGGAATGTGGCTTCATCGGCACGCGCGCCAGAAAATTCGGCCTCCGTACGCTGATCGCGCCACGGCTTGTGCGCGACCCCGCCGAGCGCAACACGCAGATCGACAATATGCCCCTCGGCTACTTCCATCCCCACTGCAACGGAGACGAGTGCGAACGCGTAGGACAGGCGGTCGCGCAATTTCAGGTAAGTGTAATGGCTCTCGAAACGATTGGGCTTGAGGAGAATACCGGTGACGATCTCGCCGGGGGCAAGGGTATTGTCCTTCTCTGGTGTGTCTCCGGGCAGGCGGTGGAAATCGGCCAAGGCAACCTGCCTGGCCCCGTCAGGCCCCTCCACCTCGACCGTCGCGTCTAGAGCTGCCAAAGCCACGCACATATCGGAAGGATGGACGGCAATGCACTTGTTACTGGCGCCCAGAACAGCGTGGGTCCGGTTGATCCCGCCGATTGCCGAGCAGCCGCTGCCGGGCTCGCGCTTGTTGCAAGGCGTTGAAGGATCATAGAAATAATAGCAACGAGTACGTTGCAACAGATTGCCGCCTGTCGTTGCCGCATTTCGAAGTTGCGGCGAGGCGCCCGCGAGGATCGCGCTGGACAACAACGGAAAACGACTCGTAATGCGCTTGTCGTAGGCAACCGCCGAATTGCTGGCAAGCGCTCCGATACGCATACCGCCATCGGGCAGATCCTCAATGTTTCGCAAGGGAAGGTGGTTGATGTCGATGAGCGCCTCTGGCTTTGCCACGTCATATTTCATCAGGTCGACGAGGTTGGTCCCGCCAGCCAGCAGCTGTCCCTGCGGGTTGGCAAGGAGTGCGGCGATGGCATCGCTCAAGGTTTCGGGGCGGCTGTATGTAAAGGGATTCATTCCGCGGCCTCCCCATAAGATTGGACGGAATCCTGGGCGATCACATCCTCTATCGCGTCAGCAATGTTGGTGTACGCCCCGCACCGACAGAGATTGCCACTCATCAGTTCGCGGATCTCCTCGCGGGAATGGGCATGGCCTTCCGTCATGAGGCCGATGGCGGAACAGATTTGCCCCGGTGTGCAGTAGCCGCACTGGAAGGCGTCATGATCAACGAAAGCCTGCTGCATCGGGTGCATCTTATCGGGAGTGCCAAGTCCCTCGACCGTGGTGATGTCGGCATCATCGAGAGTGACTGCCAGCTTCAAGCACGAATTCACCCTCGCTCCATCAATCAAAACGGTGCAGGCACCACATTGTCCGTGATCGCAACCCTTCTTCGTTCCGGTGAGCTTGAGGTCATTGCGCAGAAGATCAAGCAGCGTCGTCCAAGGGAAGATGTCCAGGCAATAAGCCTTGGCGTTGATGGTCAGCGTGACCGGAAGAGTGGGGAGGGCGGGGCGTGCTGTCACAGGGGCCATCGATGCTGCCTTTCGTTCGGAGATCAAATCGCAAACGAAGGGGCGGGACCATTGTTCCACGAGGGGCAACGGCGGGGCGAAGGAACCTGGACGTCGCGGGCGTCAGGCCGGCATGGAAGGGAAAGGCCGGTATAAGCCGGCCTTTCGGTCGCCTACCAAGAAACCGCGGGGGTCCGCCTAGAAAACCGCGAGATATCTCAGAAGCGAAATGATGCCGATGATGATAACGACAACCTGGGCGATCTGTTTGGCGCGCGCATCAAGTGGAAGACGGCCGATGAGATAAAGAATAAGCACGATGACCAAAAAGGTAATCAAGATGCTAATGAGAACAGATGTAGCCAAAGCCCAACTCCTGAAGCGGACGCTGAATTGCGTCGTATGGGCGTACCTATTGCGCGATCAGCGAAAAGAAAGGTGCGATCTGCACAATGCTCCTGTTTTCTCACGTTTCTTAGGTGCCCTACGAATCTGAGGGAAGACCGTGGCGATGATCACGGATTGATGGGAAAAGATGGATCAAGATGGAAAACTGCGGAGTTTAAAATGGATACCGCGCTGATTGTTGGCTATCTCGCGTCGATTTGTTCAGTCACGAGCTTCATCCCGCAGGTCTGGAAGATTTTCAAGACAGGAGACACGGCGGCGATTTCTGCGAAAATGTACGCGCTAACTGTTACGGGATTTGCCCTCTGGACAGCTTTTGGCGTCATGCGTGTCGAGTGGCCGATCATTTTGACAAACGCTATCTGCTTCTGCCTTTCCGGGCTGATCCTTATCAAGAAGATCACTCGGAGAGCGCGTTGAAGGCGCCTGCCTATGAGTAGCACATTTGGTCTGGTTCAAAAATTCCTTGGTGAAAACGTTCGAATTCCGGCGGCTCTTTTGAACCACCCGGCCGGGAATGCGTTGTGCTTTCCACCCATCAGGTCGAGAGAGGAACAAGGCTATGGTCAAGGAGGGCAGCACAACCATTCGCGCCACATTCGAAACTCGAGCGGCGGCCGACCTAGCGGTTGAGCATTTGGTCCAGCAGCATGGCATCGTAAGGGCAGACATTTTCGTGCAATCTACCTCAGATTCGAACACGGTTGGATCGACGCCTTCAGGAGGTGACCTGTCTCATCGCGAGGGATCACGGCAAGATGGTGCGCTTAACGGCGAGATCGAACTATCAGTTGAGATCGCTTCGGTGATAATAGCCGATGTCCAGCGCAGTCTAGGAGAAGCTGGCGCAATTCGGGTCTCGGGCCGCTGACAGTGGAACAAGGTTTATCTCCCCTGCGTGAAGCAGCATTGGCCGGGCCTGTCAGAGGAGCGGGCAACCCATGCCGGCGCCGACTAAGCGGGTATCAAGTCCCTGCCTTGTATCGCCCTTCGAATGGTGGCTTCGTGTCAGGCGACCGAAGCCGTGATGAGCTGTTATAAGAAGTTCGGCGACGGTGCAGCAGACGTCTTACCTCTTGCCGGCTTGAGTAAACGCAGGGTCCGCGCTCTTGCCGTCGCGCTGACGCACCTGGTTTGGAAGGTTTCAACGGCCAATCTGGAATCAGATGCGCCGTTGCACCCTGATGGCGAGATTTATCGCGTCACCTACGACCAGATCGATGACTTCCCAGAAGGCAAGCCTATCGATCCCGTGGCTGCCGATCGGATCATCGCAACATGCCGGGCGGCTGCACACAAGCGTGCGCTTGCTGTTTTCGGCGGCGGTACGCTGCCATGAACGGGTCGGAAAACTGGCAACATGTCTGCGTCGACATGCAGCGCATGTTCTCGGAAGACACGCCCTGGCACGTACCCTGGATCAATGGGGTGAAGGACCAGATCGTCGAAGTTTCCAGCCGCCACGCCACAAAAACTATCTTTACGCGCTTCGTCCCGCCGCGAAAGGCAGCAGACGCTTACGGCTCGTGGAGGGCATACTACGAGAAATGGTGGATGATGACGCGGGAGCATCTATCGAACGACCTTGTGGACGTGCTGCCCGAGTTACGCCGGCTCGTCCCGCCTGCGCGGGTCTTCGACAAGACTGGCTATTCTCCCTGGTTGGACGGGCGCCTCAATGCAACCCTTCGAAACGAAGGGGTTACTATGCTTGCCATTTCGGGCGGAGAAACCGATGTATGCGTGCTTGCGACCATGCTGGGCGCGATCGACCTAGGCTATCGTGTGGTTATTCTCGAGGATGCCATATGCGGTAGCGCGGATGAAACGCATGAAGCGGCGTTGAAAATCCTCGGTGGTCGGTTTTCAGTGCAACTTCAGGTCGTCTCAACTGAAGCCTTCCTCGCAAACGTCTAAAGGAAGTTTATCAGGTGCCAGGTAGTCGGAACTTCGGCGCGGCGGCTAAAAATCCGTTTGAAATCCCTGGTTTTTCGCGCATGTTGTTGTCAAACGCGGCATGAAGAATGCAAACGGGGTTGGGGATGAGACGAAGGTTGGCAGCCGTAGCGGTTGCGGCGCTTTTGCCGGTTGTTGCCCTTCTCGGCTACAACGAGTTCTCTACGCGACACCTCCGCGACCTAGAAGTGGGGGCGCAAGCCGCCCAGGCCGCGCGGCAGGCTTCGTCCGAGGTCGAACGCATCCTTGAGGGGATGCATAGCCTGTTGATCGCGACCGCAACGTTGCCTTCAGTAGAGGCTTTGGATCGAGACGCCTGTGGCCCCGCGCTAAAACGGATCGCAGCTCAAGTCGCGCCGATCCGGACTATTTTCGTTCTCGACATATCTGGGAAGCTCGTCTGCGACAGTCTTGGAACTCCCGCCGGTCGCGATTTCTCCGATCGTGCTTATTTCCAGGAAGCGTTGGTATCTTCCGAATTCGTGATTGGCAGCTATACCATCAGCCGCCTCTCAGAGAGTGCCGTACTCCCTGTGGCCATGCAATTGCGTCGGGACGGAACGGTGATCGGCGTCCTGGTCACCGGCGTTCGGCTGGAGTGGCTCGATCAAAGGCTCAAGGAGCGTGGGGTCCTCAAGGGGAGTGCTGTAACGATTGCGGACCGAGATGGGGTAATCCTTGCGCGCGATCCGTTTCCAGAGCGCTTCGTCGGGACCCGGATTCCTGAGGCCTTCCAGGCGCTAATTCATGCTTCGCAGCCCGGCGTCATGGAAGTCGTCAGCCAGGATGGAACCAGCCGCATTCTCGGCTACGAGCCGATCCGCGGTCGCTTTAACCGCCTATATGTCAGTGCGGGAGCGTCGAGAGATGAAGCTTTCGCTCCCATCAATCGGTCCACCGCAATCGGAATTGCGTCGATCTTGGCAGGCGCTCTCCTCGCTTTTGCCGCCTCGGCTTTCGTGGGCAACAAGTTCATATTGCGTCCGATTTTCGGTATTCTTGACGTCCTTGAGCGCTGGCGAAAGGGGGAAGTCAACGCACGAACTGGCATGGCCGGGAAAGATGAGCTTCGCCGCGTGGGGTCTGCTCTGGACAGCCTACTGGACGAACTCTACGACCGGCAACGACGGACGGAGCGGCTCCAGACGGACAAGGACCTGCTCGTCGGAGAACTAAGGCACCGCATCAAGAATACGTTGACGGTTGTCCAAGCGATTGCGCGCCAGTCCTTCCGTCCGGTCGCGCCAGCGGAATACTCCCAGTTTTCCGACAGGCTTATGGCGCTCGCGAACGGTTACGACCTGCTCTTTTCAGACAGCGTCGACGAGGCATCCATGGGCGACGTCGTGGACCGCGCACTGGCTCCGCACATTGGCGCATCCACCAGCCGCATCTCAGCGGCCGGAACCCCAATCCCCTTGCCTTCGCAGATGGTGTTGTCTCTGTCACTGGTGATCCACGAGTTGGCGACGAACGCGACGAAGTACGGTGCGCTGTCGAACGATACGGGTAGAATCGATATTAAGTGGCGCGGGACCCCAGATCGGATCGAACTGAGCTGGATCGAAACAGAAGGCCCGCCGGTTGTTGCGCCGAGCCGGGAAGGCTTCGGTTCGCGCCTTATTCGGGGCGCCTTTCCGAGTGGGTGCCGACCAATCGCTGATTTTGAGTTCGCGCCCGGAGGATTGATATTCACGCTCGTCTTTGACCGAGAGATGGCCGGCTAGGAATCCACCGACAGCGTTGCAGCAGCGGTGTCGTTGGGACATGCCAGGAGGAGCCCCTTACCCGCGCTATCTCTGTCTCTTGAAACGCCGACTATCAGCGCATCGTGCCCTTCTGCTGCGCGACAAGCCCCCCTGTCTAAAGAGTGACTACGACCTTACCGACCTGATCGTTGGACTCGAGATAGTGATAAGCTTCCACGATTTCGGCGAACGCGAAATTCCTGGCGATCGTTGGGGCAAGCGCACCGGAGGCCAGGCCATCGACAATGAAAGCCTTGGCGCGTTCCAGCCGACTGGAATCCCGGATGAGTTCGTGCACCAGATAACCCCGCAGGGTCAGGGTTTTTGATAAGGCCGAAAGCATGGGAAACGGTGTCGGGAGCGGATCGAGGCCGCCATATTCAATTAGGATCCCGCCTTCCGACATGGCATCCGACAGTGCGATGACCATCGGTCCGCCGACCGCGTCGAAAATAACCCGGATACTCTTACGGCCCGCAATCTGCCGCAGCCGCTGTGAAAGCGGTTCCTCGGCGGTGGCGACCACATATTCCGCTCCGGCATCCAGCAGCGCCTTCCGCTTCGCCGATGTGCGGGTCAGCGCAATAGGGACAGCGCCGATCTTGCGTGCAATCTGGATCGCCGCAATGCCGACGCTGCTCGATGCCGCCGTTATGACGATGGGTTCGCCCGGTTGCAGCTGCGCCAAATCCACGAGGGCGCCGTAGGCGGTCAGGTATGGCATCCAGAGGGCAGCGGCTTCCGTCCAGCCCAGATTCGCAGGATTCTTGACGATATGGTTGGCGGGAAGGACAGCAAACTCGCCGTGCGTGGGATAGGTCGTCATCGATATAGGAGGTATGATGCTGACCGCATCGCCCGGCGAGAACCCGCCGACGCCTGCGCCGACGGCATCGACAATGCCGGATGCCTCAAGCCCCAACCGAGCTGGCAACGTCGGTGTCTCGATATAAGCACCCTTCCGTATCAGTGTTTCGGCGCGATTCAGCCCCAAGGCTTTTACGCGGATGCGAACCTCGCGGAAGCCGGGCTCTGGAATGTCGATTTCGTCGATCTGCAGGACCTCCGGTCCGCCGTGCCGATGGAATATGATAGCGCGTGCCATATGTTCACTCCGAAATATTGATTTGGAGTGATTTATGAATGATGCGAGATGCGCGATAAATGACGACTACTTTATGTCAGAAATAACCAATGGTTGCGAATATGGATCGTTTGACAAGCATGGCAGTCTTCGTCAAGGCGGTGGACCTCGGGTCGTTCGCTGCCGCTGCGGACGCTTTCGAGATTTCCGGCCCGATGGTGGGGAAGCACGTAAAATTTCTCGAAGATCGGCTCGGGATTACCCTGCTGCATCGCACCACGAGAAAGCAAAATTTGACGGAGCCCGGCAGAGCTTACTACGAGCGATGCCGTTCGATCCTTGCTGAAGTGGATTCCGCCGACGCCCTGGTCGCCGGGGATCTGACACAACCCCGCGGGCGACTGAGGGTGAGTTTGCCCGTCCATTTCGGAAGACGCTGCGTGGCGCCCATACTGCTGCAGCTGACGCGCCGCTTTCCAGGGCTCGAACTTGACCTATCCTTTACCGATCGCATCAGCGACCTTGCGGAAGAGGGGTATGACTTCGCAGTCCGTACCGGGGAACTGGCGGACAGGACGGATCACATCGCCCGACGGATTGGCACGCAGAAGATGATCGTCGTCGCATCGCCCGCCTATCTCCAGGAAAGCGGGACGCCGGAGACGATTTCTGACATCGCGGCGCATGTGGTGGTCCTCTACCGCCGCTCAGGAATTGTCGCTCCATGGGTTTTTCCACGTGGATCCGAGCCGGATGCTAAGGTCTTCGTTACCGGACGTCTGCGTCTTGACGATTTAAATGCGATCGCCGATGCAGCGGCCGATGGCGAAGGCCTGGCGTGGCTGCCACTGTGGCTTGTAAAGGACAGGCTGGAGGCTGGAACTCTCATCAATGTGCTGCCGACCGAGAGGCCGTTTCTGTATCCTGTGCATGCGGTATGGATGAGGACAGCGCATTTGCCATTCAGCGTGCGGCTGGCGATCGACGAATTGGCCAAATCTTTACCCGACAAGATGTGAAATCCCGCTTTTTCCCCCTAGAATATGGTGTTGCCAAGAGAATATCCTGGCAAAGCGCTGCTGCAGTTAGAGACCCTTTGGAACAAGTAGACTGAATAGCCCCGAGTTTCGTAGACACCCTCGGGTTAGATTTTCTGCTGCTTCTCGAACTCGACGGGCGACAGCATCCCGTTCCTGACGTGTTTGC
>NZ_JBPEHL010000034.1:0-21778 GCF_051201095.1 Shinella sp. BE166
GCCAAGGCGGAGGTGGATTATCTGTTGTCTCGCCTTGCGCGATACGACAAGCGCGCCGCGCTGTAGACATTGACAGGGAGCCTGAGGGAGCGGCTTCAGGCGTGAACCAAAACCGTGAAGGGCCGGGACGTGAAACTCGAAGACGTCGACATGTCCGCATGGACAAAGCTTGCAGCTGCGACCACGGATCGGCAATCGGGGTTGAGGATCGTAACCCTTTGCTCCGTGGATGCCTCCAATCGACCCCAGGCACGTGCCGTCGTATTGCGGCGCGTGGACAGGATTGCACGCGCGCTTGAGTTTCATACCGACACCCGCAGTGCAAAATGGCAGGAACTTTCTGCCAATCCATTTGCGACAGTGGTGGGATTTTGTGTTCAGGATCAGTTGCAGCTTCGTCTACATGGGCTAGTGGAACTACACAAAAATGACGGCGCACTGGCAGACAGCGCGTGGAATCAACTATCGCCGTGGACGCGAGCCACCTATCGCGGCGGACCGCCCGGTGATGATCTGCACGATACCGTGAGAGATGAAAAGAGCCTGGCAGCTGTCGATGAGAACGCAGGCAAATCCGTTTTTGGGGTGCTGATTTTTCGGGCTGAAGGACTGGACTGGTTCCAGTTGCAGCGAGGGGAGAATAGAAGGGCCGCCATCGCCTACGATGAAGCAGGTTTGGTTTCAGATTGTCGATGGGTCAGCCCCTGAACCGCAGGAGCCCGCTGGCTTTTTTCGCGGCGACACCGCACACGGTTTGCCGGGTGCGGTTCGCAATTTCATCGCTTCCTCATCCCGATGTCATTCTCCCGCTGGCGCGGCAACGAGCTTGCCCGCCTTCTGATCGTGCTCGTTGTTGCCTGTCGCACCCTTCGAATATGCGCCTATCGAAGCATCCGCGGCCCCGGAAGACGGATGACGCAGCCTCACCCTGACGACCGCCGTTCGAACAAGGTCCATCTTTTCGAACATGTTGACCTTACCCCAACCAGAACGTCCGGTCCCATACCGGAACGGAACCCGCAATCTCGACGATAATTCGACGGACACGACGCGCCACCTCGGGCGGCACCCGACCCATGATGACGATTGCCTGCGGTTCGAATGCGAGTTCAATTTTATGCTGAGAGCAAAGCTCGTCGTATGCGATGGCGGCTTTAATCGAAGCCCGTAGGCCATAATGTTGTGCGCCGAAGCCACCTCCAAGAGATGCTTGAAACATCTCGGCCTCCATTAGTTTCAATACTTATTGAAAACAAATGTAAGGGGACGATGTTCCACCGCGAACAAGGAACAAGCAGGCGGTTTCTGGGTTGGTAGAAGCGGCCAAAACGGCGCCGGTCTCCCCCGAGCAAACCGGCGTTGTCGGTGCCCCAACCACGGCCGTATTGGGGGTCGTTTCCGGCACGTCGACGACCCCCTTTATTTCTGATGGATTTCCTCGGCCCACATGGAAAAGTATTCACGCTTGGCCGCCGATGCAAAACGATCGAAAAACTCGGTGTGTGGCCTCATCCGCTCAGCCTGCTTCCTCAACGGTATCCATAGGTTAGAGTTTCGCGGCCAGACTTCATCCAGCGTGTGCGTCACATTTTACCGCTGAAAGAGGTCCGCTTCGCTTCAGAGCTGATAAACGCCCGACATGCTGACAGCAGAGCCTGATAATGCTCACCGCGCACCGAAGCGATCGAGCACATTGCGCGTGACGGTGGCGACTTGCATATCGCCTCGCGCGAGGCCTGCTACCTATTCAGAGCTCGCCGCGGTAAAAAATCTCGCCGCTCCCTTTCGACCAACGCACGATCATCCCGTTCCCGCGTGCGCTGGCATCTAGGGTGTCGGGGGTCACTTCGCCGTAAAGGGATTGAGCTTTGAAGGCTGCATCCGATGCTCCGATATATTGCGTCTCACCCCAGATCCGGTTGTCGGCCTCGATATTGGTCGCAAACCAAGCACCTTATTCCACCGCGCCAAGCTCCCTAAAGGCTTTCCGCTGTTCTTCGGTCACCTCGCCATCTGTGTAAGCGCGAAACGCCTTACCTTGAGCCTTCAACGCTTGCGCGGATTTCAAAGCGTCCGGATAGAGCAGTTTCGGCTCGTCACGCCGGTCATCTCCGAAGGGATCGAGTGAACTAAGCGCGATAATCTGAAACCTCGTCGTCATGGTCTTCCTCCCGGGTGTAGCGAGACAGATCAGCCTTCATTGCCATCGGAGACGAAGTCTTTCGAGAGATTTTCGCGGGCGGCCCGTAGCGCTCGGGCCTGGTCGATCCACCGTTCTCTCAAAATCGCTTCGATCGCAAACGCGACGTCTTCAGCACCCCAGTTCGCCTCCTGCATTTCGAGCATGAGAGCTGTCAACTTCTCATCGATGATGTTGCGCAGTTCACCGTCCATCGTTACCGTGCCTTCGTTCACCATTGCCCGCCTCGATGGTTAAGTTTCCACACGACCGACAACGCGGCTCCTGACGAGAGGTTTCGTCGCCAACCGACCCCGCTGCGCGAAAAAGGGCGATTCCGCCTACTACCAAGCCACAAAATCGGGACTGGACTCCTGATGGCCCGGATGCTTCATTACTCGCCTGGAGGATGAATGTATGGCGTATGAATGGGATGCGGGCCGCGCCCGGCGAGTGCAGTTGATTAAGATGGCGTCGATGCTCGCCTTGACCGTGTCGGCGGTAAGCGTGCCGGCCGCGCTTCTCCTGACCGCCTCGCCCCTCTAGCCGGCGTCGAACAAAACGTTCTTGCATCCGCGCCCATGACAAGACACTCGATCAACCGATGCGTCGATCCGGAAACTTACGCCTCCTCGCCTAATGTGTCTGCCATATACGCACCTCTGCGGCCCATCTCCTCCGGGGGGCCGGTCGTGCTGTCGCGGGCTGTCTGATGTTCGAGCTCTGCGTTCAGTTCCGCACCTAGGATCACGATAATGACTGAGACCCAGACCCACACCATGAAGCCGATAGACGCGCCGAGCGCGCCGTAGGTCGCGTTGTAGTCCGCGATGTGACCGAGATAGAAGGTGATCGCTAGCGCAGCGGCAAGCCAAGCCCCAGTCGAGAAGACCGCGCCCCAGCTAATCCAGCGCAGCTTCGCCGGCTCTCGGCTTGGGCCGAGGCGGTAGAGCGCCATGATCGCCAAAGAGATCAACGCCAGCAGCACCGGCCAGCGCGCCAAGCGGATAATCAGCTCCGTCCACTGGCCGAGCCAGATATAGTCGAGGATTGCCGGAACGATCCCCGCCAACGTGATGATCAGCACCACCAGCGCCAGACTGGCGAAAGTGAATGAGAGGGAGGTCAGATTAAGACGAATAATGCCACGTTTCTCGCTCTCGCCGTAGGCGACATTCATCGCCTCAAAAAGAGCCTTCATGCCGGCATTGGCGGACCAGAGCGCGACCGCGAGACTGCCGAGCAGAGTTATGGAAAGGCCCGTCTGCGGCGCGGATGCAAGGCTGCGCAATTGGTCGAGAATTAGCTCGAATGCCTGGTCCGGCATCGCCGAGCCGAAGAAGGTGAGACGGTCGACCACGGAGGAAGGTTCGGCGACGAGCCCGTACAGTGACACGAACACGCTGATGGCAGGGAAGATCGATAAGAGAAGATAGAAAGTGACGCCGGCAGCAATGAGAAGAATCCGATCGGATGTCAGGCTCTCATAGAGCCGCCAAGCCACATCCCGAAGGCCTCGTGCGGGAATTTCGCCCGGTGAATTCGCCCGACGACCCCTAGGGTCCGACGTTGTCGCAAATCCCTCCATGCCTCTACCCCTTCTTCTGTGCACGTAGTAACAATGCACGGGAGCAGAAGGAGTTCACTAAAGCGTTCACCCTGCATGCTGATATGCTGGCCGAGCAGCGTGCGCTCACGATACGCTTTCCCGGCGAGGATCACCTCGACGATTTGCGAGTGCTCGGCAAGCGATGTGCTGACTCTGTTGCGCATCCGCAGTTGGAACCGGCGGGAAGGCTGGAGGCCACGACGCAGCCCGACACATTGTCGCCGAGGAAACCTCTGTGGCTGGTGGTAGAGATCGCCTCATGAAATCGCTTGTTGTTAGACGAGTGGAGTTCGGTGTTGTCGGCAGAACACGACCGCTGACAATCTTCACGTGGAGCAATGATCGTGGTCCTATCAGTATCGGTCAGCCTGCGGCCGGCAAGAGATCGGCCAAGCTTTCCGCTCCGCCATTGCCTCGAACATTTCGAATACACGATGCAGACCGGGATCGATTATGATCGCACTTCGTCGGGGACGGATTAGCGCCGTAGTCGCCCAAAGAAAGTCTCTGCCTGCAATTGACGATTGTCAGGGGTGAGGGAACGGCGTGGGCCGTCTCGCATTTGTTAATTGAAAGGAGATGCTCATGCGCACGATTACGTACATAACCATTCTGGTATCGATGATGGTGAATGCCGTCGTTTTTGGCATCGGCACTATCGCCGTCCTTACCATCCCAGCCCTGAGCGACCAGGCAAAATACCTGATCCCGGCTTGGACCGTCCTGACGTTCCTCATCAGCCCTATCGTCGGCCGCTTTATTGCACCAAGCCTGCGCCTTCGCCAGCATCCGGGCGACCAGCCTTTTACCGGCTAGCGATAGCAGACCACAAATGCTCTGCGAGAGTCGCCTCCTACTTCCAGATTAGGAGGCGACGCTCGCACGGTTAGCCGCAGAGCGTTCCTCGCTTGTAAAACTGGGGAAGGCGGCTGGCGACTAAACGGGTGCGACATCAATTCATGCTGGTCGGGGGAAGCGGGCTCCTGTTTGCAATCCCGGCAAGCAGCGCGCTTAAGTGGCGAGCTTCCGGTGCGGGTATAAGGTAATGCAGCCAACCATACCGCGTGTCCCGAATGTGAAGACCGGCGCGGCCAGTGAACGCATCATGTTCGACATGCCAATGTGGATCGGGCACGGACTTTACAATCCCCGTTGGCACCCCGTTGGGAATTTCCGGCATCATCACGTTCCTGAATGTTCCCAACCTTACGAGGAACTGGTCGACGCCGCCCGCATCCAGTTCCAAGGCGATTGGCGGCTGCGTTGGCAAGGTAACCCTCAGCGTTTTCCCATCCTCACTAAGTTCCCACTCCGGCTTGATCATTACTCCATACCTCTCATTTGCCGCTGAACGAGACCCGGGAGCCATCTGGAAAGCTCGACCGGGCCTCGATTACGTCCTGCGTGGTCCCCTTAGCCGGACGCTTTCAAATTATGTACGATTCATCCTGATGGTGCACCCCTTTGTCAGCGGCGCGCCTTGATAACTATCAAGTTGAAAAGAAATTCCATGTGTAACACAGTCGCTCGCGCTGGTGGAGCGCGTTTGCGATCATGCCTGATGCTCGATTGGAGTCGTCAGTCCCTAATAAGCACCCCAGCCTCTTCGGCAGCGGTTAGAAAGGCTTTGCGGGCAATTTCAGGATTCCCGTTGCCTTGAAGGACCGCAAGGCATGTCGCCTTGGCCCGCTTCAGGGCCTTGCCATGTTTCGCCGGCCAATAGTCCAACAGAACACGCGCCGCTTCAGCCGTGCTGGATATCGTCAGGTAGGCGCCCAGCTTGTGCGTTTCGAATGTGATCGGTTCGGCCCACTCGCCCTTGTTCATTGCCGCGCCCTGAAAACGCAAACGGGCGTCGCTCCCTTTCGAGAATCGACGCCCGCCCCCGGATTAAAATCATTCACGGCCCTAATGAGCGACCGCGTAATCGCGTGAAAAGCATTGTCGAGCTACCGCCTCGACTTTCTCGAAATCCCTTTGCCGATTGAACTGGCCAGCTGGGTATGTCGTAAGCAGGAATTTCGCGAAGCCTTTTTTCGCCTCTTCCGTCGGGCGAAACCAACGCTGTGTCGTAATCTCGTCAAACGTCGCCTTGAGGGCCGTCAGTTCCTCAGGCTCATAGGCTTGATTGGCCAGGGAAACGTTCATGGTGCCCCTTTCTAAGCTTAGGGGAAAATCATGCGGCTCTGGGCGACAGGGCCAATTTTGACGACCATCGCTGCCAAAAGCATACACCTACCATAGGAGAAGTCCATTCAAATGCAGAGATGCTGGAACATCGGGAAGAGGTTTGTCTTTCTATCGACCATCAACATGGAGATGGCCATGACCCAGATCACGCCTCCAAGAAAACCGCCAGAGCATGGCGATCGACTGCTGGAATGCGAAATCGCGCTCGAAGCGCCGCTCAGGCTGCTCGTCGATGACGCGGTGGTTGCCGGATGGGCGCCCAGAGAGGTTTTCGCGGCGCTCAGAAGTATTGTCGGGAACCAGCGCCAAGCCTATGGCGCGGACCCCGATCCGGCTGATGATCCGAATTGGATCACTGCTACCTCACAGATTACATAAGATTTGGGGGTGGTGCTATGGCCGAATTGGATGAGGGTGCCCACGAGCGGTGCAAGAAAGCCGTGTTGAATGAGCTCGCCGCTATGGGAGCGACCGCGAATAAGCCGGTCGATCTATATCTCGTAGGGCCGACTTTGGTCCTGGCAGGCTTCACGGAGCAGCAAATCGTCAACGCGCTGGATAGCCTGGTTTTCGACAAACGGATCGAACACACGAGTGGAAACCGAGTCCGGCTGACGCGTTGAAATTAAACAGGGGCTGCCTACGAGCATAAGGTGACCCCGACACGGCCGGCTCGGAGGCCGGCCGTCATTGGCCAGTGTGCTCAACCCGGCCGCCAATGCGCTTTTTCCTTTGAACTGCGAAGGAAAACGCCCAACGGCGAAGAGGGATTAAGACGGCATCTGGTTGCAGGAATTTCATGCGCGTTTCGGGTGTCCTCAGCTAGGGTGCAACCCTTCTCCATCGAATATGAAGGGTATATGCTCTATCTTATGAAAAGCTTGTCCCGCTTTCATCTTGGTCAACAAGAGAATGGCACTTGGCACGTAATCGATGCCAGGACGGACGGCCCCGTTGAGATTCAGTTGGGTGGAACGTCGTATATTTTGTGGGGAATGCCCAAGGCCGAGGCTGAAAACTGGTCACTGCTGCTCAATCAGCTATCGAAGCGACGGAGCGAGAGAACCTGATGTGAGAGGCCGCTCCATGGACCGAGAACGGCCTCCCTTGCGGCTTTCTTTGTTTGGAAGAAAGGGACAGCGCATGCTCACCGCCGTCTGACCGCACTGCTCTAACCTATTGCCTAGACGTTTGTTCCGGCCGCCATCGCCAGGTCGTCCTCAAGGAAACAGCTTTAGCGACTGGAGCCATGCGCCAAGTTCTCTGATTGTCTTCCGCCGGGTGGTAGCTTCGAGCACCTCGGTGAGGCGCCGCGCGATTTCCGGGGCGTTTTCCTCGTTGGGCCAAAGGCCAATCGAACGATCGACTTCGAGCGCTGTGATCACGGACAGGCTGTCTGGAAGAGGAGGCACGCCGAGCGCGGAAGGGCGGTATGAAAGGCAGATCGCCCTGATGCGCGACTCGCTCAGGCCAAATCTTCTCGCAATCAAAGCAAACGGCATGCCCTGCTCGCGCAGCGCCACAATCTTTTTATCGCGCGCCAATTTCATAGGGAACACCTAGCAGACTATTCGACAGCGCTGAACCGGAAATCTCACCGATACTAAAAGGGGGGTGTAAGCACGTTGCTCAACACCCCCCGATACGGCCGTGGATGGGCACCAACGACGCAGGTTGGCTCGGGGGAGATCCGCGTCGCCTCGGCCGCAATCACTAACCCGGAATCCGTCACCTTGTTCCTTCGCGCGGGTCGCACACGGTCACATGGCATCCACTTTTCGATGCACAGACGCGGATTGGCCAATTTAGGTTGATTGTTGGGATTTTAGCTATCCAAGGGTGTGTGAGGGAATACTTTATTAACCAACACGGTTCAGCATCGAATTGTCATGATTCAATCCATAAGCTGTATTAACCAACCTATCGGAGACTATGATGGGTAGAGATGCGAGAACCACCCATGACTATAATGATGCCGCAGATGTCATGGTAGAAAGCTCGGCCACTACTATTCTAAGAGCGTTGTGCAAGCAAGCAAAGCAGCGCGATGAAGTCCTTGCTTACTTCGTTGAAATGGCCCTCCATCATTCCAGGGCACTGGACATGAAGGAAAGCTACTTTCGGGACGACTCAATCCTGGAGTGCTCTACGTCAGGGGCGACCCTCTAAAAGAGTTAAACGAGCCCGCAAAATGAGGATGCAATGTTCGCCGTTGCATCGGCAGCGCGCCGGCGGCTCGCTCGCACCAACCGGCGATATGGTCGCGCAAAACGAAACCCGCTCACCCCCAAAGAGGCGAGCGGTCGTGAACAGCACAGGGCTTTTGCGTCAGGTGAGGCTAAGCGGCCTTCTTAGCCGCCGTAGTCTTGTTGATCGCAGTCACTGCGAGGTTCGTCAGCTTGTTGTTCGTCGCCTTTTCCTGGTCGAGGATTTCACTCAGGAGCTTGTGCGCCTCGTCGTGGCCAAGATCCTTCGCCCATTCGCGAAGTGACCCGTAACGGGCGATTTCATAGTGTTCCACCGCCTGGCAGGCGGCGAGCAAGCCGGCATCGAGCGCTGTTCCTTCGGCCTCTTCGATGAGCCCGTCTGCTTCTTTGATAAGGCCCTCGATCGCATCGCACTTCTCGCCAGACGCCTTCTTGCCGATCGACTTGAAGACCTGTTCCAGCTTCTTGATTTGCTCCTTGGTTTCCGCGAGATGTTCCTCAGCAGCCTTTTTCAGCTCCGCGCTTTTTGCGGCCTTCGCAACCTTCGGCAACGCCTTGGTGATAGCGTTTTCCGCATAATAGACGTCCTGAAGTGTGTGCTCGAATATATCGGCGAGAGTTTTCATGTTGGACTTCCTTGTGGCTGGGACTGGAGCACCAACAATGGCAAGGGGGGGATATAGTTCCGCTTACCCACCGAGCTTTAAGCTCGACGCTCGTTAATTCCGCGTGGAGCGCTTCGCTAATCTTGTCTCGCTAGCGCGTCTACGGTTGCGATGGTCGGTTGCGAGCCTGCCGAAAACAGCGTCATGCTCAGCACAGATCCGAAGATGACGATAAAGGTCGCAAGCAGGCAAAGGCTCATCAGGTTGATCTTCTTGGTCAACGGCATGGTCCAATCAGAACGGCGCTAGAGGGAACTGCATCGGTTTACGCCCTTCAACCGGATCATCAGCCGGGTCCGAATCTTCTGCGTACGCGTGAGCCTGGTGCTCCACCACATTTCTCAATGCAGCGTAAGATGCACGAGGCGACCAGCCAGCCTGGATGATCGAATCCACGAACTCCTTTACAGGCTCATCAAGCGCGGCCTCGCATTCAATCTGTTCGTCCACCTCACTCATCGGCTTGCGCGGCGAAGTAACTAGGGTTGTCATGGTGTCCTCCTGAATTGCATTTCGCAAACGATAAAGGACGCCTTCTGTTCCACGAGCCACCTACCACGGCCTCGAGGGTTACCCTCGAAAAGTAACCGTTTACTCTCGGTTTCCTGGATACTTGTAGGAACGGTGCTCCCAGCACAACCTTTGCACGGGTGCGAAGGCAAAGCCCCCCATTCCTTGGACCCTCGGGACCTCTCGGTTCGATGGACTCCTTTGGTTTTGGTCGCTCAAGCGACGGTCTGCGGGCTTCATTCATACGGCGTAATGCGGTGCACCAATTCTCTAATCGCTTTCTAATCGTTCGGTGGGCGTTCTACGCGCTTTAGCGGATTAGAATATTTACTGAGTTTCGCGGAACGGGAGGCCGGAACAACCGGGCGAGATGCGTGTTCATGAGCAGTCCAAGCACCAAGCGAGCACCCCATGAAACAGGTCAGCCAGCAGAAAGAAAGTGATCGGACTTTGTTGGCCGCGGCGGCGTTGGTCGTGGCCGGCCTTCTCGCCATAGGCGTTCCGCCGATATACCTATTCATGATCTAAAGGCAGCGATTGGCCGGCAACGCGGCAATGCTGCTTCAACATCTGCCGCACCCAGAGGTAACCAGAGCGTTTGCGCTTTCGAGCTACGCCAGTGGCGGGAAGACGCCAATCAGCTACCGGTTCCGCATTTAGGAACCGGTCGACACGCGGCAATCCTGTCGATCTGGTGTTAAAGCTCACCCGCCGTGTTCTGTCCGATTTTCAAGCGTCCCGATCGGCTTGGGGGCGCCAGCCTCTTGTGAAGCCGCGGCTCATCGCTCTGTCAGCAAGCTCGACCTGTTGGCGCAAATGTCCACAGTCGGCGAGCAGCGTCTCGATGGTGGCTCGGGCGTCGCCATCGTGCCAGGCGAGTACTTCATCAATCGGGTTGGCCGTTTTATTTTTCCGTTCGAGCGGGCGCAAGTTGTCTTTCTCCTGTGTTGTGCCACAGCAGGCATCGAGTCCCCTGGTTGTCAGCCAAAGCGCATGATGCCTCCGACCGCATCATATACGATAAGGCCACCGGGAAGCTGTGGTACGACGCGGATGGCAGCGGCGGTGGAAAGGCCATCCAGTTTGGCCTTCTGGATAAGGGCTTAAACATGACCGCCTCAGACTTTGAAATAATCTCCTGATCCGGACCATCCCCCTCGGAATCGTGCAAGTCGTCAGGTTCGGGGTGCAGCCCCTGTTCGATGAGAGAAAGCTTGGCCGGACCCGCAAAGACGTCAAACTAAGCCGCCTGCTGGGCGAGTTGGGTTTCAGATTCTGTTGGCAATCTTCAGTTGAGGGCCGAGTGCAGGAGCTTGGCATTATAAATCTCCTCATGAGCCTAGGTAACCATTCGGCTACATCCGCAAAGGTCTCGTAACCTGCGAGGTTTTATTGCGAGGCTGAAAAGGCGTCGGTAATCGTCGCCAGCACCCGTTCGAGCGACTGCACACCACCGGCCGCGATATAGAAATCCGGGGCGGGCAGGTACACGACCTGCCCCTTCTTCCAGGCATTGGTCGCGGCGACGAGTTCGTTGTCGAGCGTCACCTTTGCGGCCTGCTCGTTGGAGCCGACGGCGGCGGCGCGGTCGAGCACCAGTAGCCAGTCGGGATTGGCTTCTCGGATGAACTCGAAGGAGACCGCCTCGCCATGCGTCGCGGCATCGATTGTGGTAATCGCCGGTGGCAAGGCGAGCGCCGTATGCACCCAGCCGAAGCGGGAGCCGGGGCCGTAGGCGGAGATTTTCGGTCCATTGGTCATGACGATCAGCGCCTTGCCCTTGCCGGCAACGGCGGCCTTGGCGGCGGCGAGCTTGGCGTCGAGCTCGCGCGCGATGGCGTCGGCTTCCGCCTTTTTGCCGAAGAGGCCACCATAGGTCGCAAGGCGCTCCTTGGCCTTGGCGAAAAGGTCCTCCCCATCGATGGTCATGTCGAGCGTTTGTGCGACCTGTGCGACGGCATCCATCCTGGCGGCAGAGCGCGCGCCGACGATGATGAGATCGGGGTCGAGCGCGCTCAGCGCTTCGAGGTCAGGCTCGAACAGTGTCCCGATCACCGCCGCGCCGTCCTTCACCGATTCCAGCTCGGGAACGTAGAGCTTGTCCAGAACGCCGGCCGGGCGGATACCGAGGCGGACGAGCGTGTCGATCGCCGCGACGTCATAGACGGCGATCGTCTGTGGCGTGCCCTCGACCGGGACCGGCCCGCGGGCCGTCGTGACGTCCATGGCGTTTGCGCCGAAGGCGGAAAGCAGCGTGGCGAAGAGGACGGGTATCAAGCGGCGCATAGTTCACCTGTTGGAGACGGGAAAGGGGAGACGGCCGAAAAGCGCGATCAGCCCATCGGAAAGGACGCCCTGCCAGACCAGATAGTCATGGCCGCCGGCATAATCGCGATAGGTGACGGGAATGCCTTTCGCCGTCAGCACGTCGCGTAAGTGGCGGCTGGTATCGAGGATGCCGGCCGTTCCCTGCGCGCCGGTTTCGAAAAGGCCGGCCGACAGGAAGAAGCGCAGCGGCAGTTTCGGTCCGCGCGCGATGAGGCCCGCCACATGGTCCTGCCGATCCTCCGGCGTGCCGGGCGGGCTCCACCAGAAGGAGCCGGACATGGAGAGCACATTGCCGAAAACCTCCGGGTGGCGCATGGCGACGGTGGCCGAGGCGAGCCCGCCATAGCTGGAGCCGGCGAGGACCGTGCGCGCCGCCGGCACCTTCAGCCCAGTTTCCTTCACGACCAGCGGATACAGCTCCTCTGCCATGAAATCGGCAAAGGCCGGATTGGCCGGCAGCTCCCGCGCCCGCGCCTCGCGGTCGGGATTGGCGATGAAGACCGCGACGACCGGCGGCACGGCACCGGCGGCAATCATGTTGTCGAGGATGCGCGGCACCGGCACACGATCGAGATATTGGTCCGCATCGAAGACGAAGAGCAGGATCGTATCGTCGCGCACCGGATCGAAGCCGGTGGGGCGGTAGATCGTGATGTCGCGGCGGTTGCCGAGCAGCCGGCTTTCGATGGAAAGCCGGTTCAGCGCGCCGGCGGGACTGCCCTTTTCCGCCAGCCAGGGCTGCGGCGGCGCGCCGGCAAGTTCCAGCACGGAATCCTGGTTATAGGCATCCGCCGCTTCGGCCGGCCAGCGATGGCGGTTGAGCGGATCGGCTTTGGCGGTGGCAAGGATTGCGATGCGCCGGTCACGCGCGGTGCCCGGCACATCTGGCACATCGAAGGCGAGCTGATAGGAAAGCCGCGTGCCATCCGGCACGTCGAAACTCCTGAACCAGACGTCCGAGCCGCCAAGCCGTTGCAACGCCTCATGGTCGCCGCTCGGCGCGCCGAACATGCGGATGTTGCGCCTTGCGCCGCGCCCGAGGAAGGTGACGATCTTGTGCCCGTCCCACCCCTCCTCGACGAGCGGCGTGCCGCGAGCCTCGACCATCGCCCAGAAGGCCTCCGTCGTCCCGCCCCCCGAAATGTGAGCGGCAAGCTCGGCGATGATGGGGCTCAGATAGTCCGGCCCTGGCGGCGCCTGATCCGCCAGGGCGACCTTTCGCTCGATACTGAGCGCATAGGCCCCTTCCCGTTCCGCCGAAACAATCAGCCGGTCACCGGGATCGTCGGCGACGAACTGGAATTCCGCAGCACCCCCTACCCCATCGGCCAGCCGGCGCAGATGTTTGCCCGCGTCATCGACAAGGTCGAGGTTGAAACGCCCCGCCGAGACGCGAAGCTGCCCCTTGATGTAATCGCCTGCGGCGTCCTGCGGGTCGAAGACGTGTCTGGCCCCGGCCGTTTCGGCTCTGCCGGCCAGCGCCTCACCGACAATAAGTGGCAAGGCCCGCGGAGTTTCCGCCGCAGGCGCCGGTGACATCGCGAGGACCATGGCCAGCATGGCGAGCCCGATCGCCTTCACCATTGTTTCTTCAGCGTCGCGACGATGCTGCGACCTTCGCCGTAGAAGCAGGCATAGGCGCTGGCGCAGGAGGCGACATAACGCTCGTCGCCGATGTTCTTCACGTTGACCTGCAGGGAAAGCCCCTGCAAATCAGAACTCTTCGCCCCGAAATCGTAGGAGGCCATGGCGTCGAACAGCGTAACCGCGCCGACCTTGAACGAATTGCCGCCATCGCCCCAGCTCGTGCCGATGTAACGCACGCCCCCACCGACCGTCAGACCTTCCAGCGCGCCCTGATCGGCCCTGTAAGTCGCCCAGAGCGAAGCCTGGTGCTGCGGAATGCGGGCCGGCATCTTGTCCACCTCGCTGGTATTGACGGATTCCTTCACCACCGAGTCGATGTAGCTGTAGCCGGCGATCAGCGAGAGATTGTTCGTGACCTCCGCCCGGGCCGAAAGCTCGATGCCGCGATTGTGGATTTTCCCCACCTGCGAATAGACCATCTGGCCGAGGCCGGGATCCCAGGCACCGGCAACCACGTCCTCCTGCTTGAGGTCGTAGTAGGCCGCCGTCAGCAGCAGGCCGGAGCCTTCCGGCGCATATTTGATGCCGATCTCGAACTGTTCCGCCGTGGTCGGCGAGAAGGCCGAGGCGCCGGCCGGCGGCATGTAGAGCGCCGGCTCGAAGGAGGTCGCATAGCTGACATAGGGCGAGAGGCCATTATCGAAGGCATAGAGCGCGCCCGCCCGCCAGGTGAAGGCCCCGTCGTCATAGGACTGGTCGCCGGTTCCCAGCCGGTCGTCGATCTTCGTGTCCGCCCGGTCGTAGCGCAGGCCGGCGAGCAGGTTCAGCGCACCGATTTCTACCTGATCCTGTAAGTAGACGCCGGTCTGGCGCGCGGTCAGGTCCTGAAGGTCGGTCGTGGCGAGCACGAGGCTATCGAAGTCGAAATCGCCGTAACGCGGATCGGCGAGGTCGATGCTCGGGCCACTGGCGCGGCCCCATTGGTAATCGCGCGTGCGATACTGGAAGTCGACGCCGCCGAGCAGCGTGTGTTCGGCCGCCCCGGTCGAGAACTTTGCCTCGACCTGGTTGTCGATGGTGAACTGGTTCCAGGTGTCCGTGCCGCCGCTCGCCGAGCGGCTGACGATCGTGTTGTTGCCGGTCACCGGGTCCGGGCCGGCGCTGCCATAGACCAGCGTATGGTGCAGCCAGTCGACATGGTGGTAGCGCGCGTTCTGGCGGAAGGTGAGGTTCTCGTTGAATTCGTGCTCGAACTCGTAGCCGATCCAGGCCTGCTTGCGCTCGGAGCGCTCGAAATCCGGATCGGAGACGAAGAAGTCGCGCGGAACGAAGCCATAGCCGGGGATCGGCGTGACCGTGCCGGCAGCATCGAGGAAGTTGCGGTAGCCGGCATCCGGCTCGTTCTGGTAACCACCGAGGATGGTCAGCGACGTGCCCTCCTCCGGCGACCAGGTAAAGGACGGGGCGATGGCGAGCGAGCGGTTTTTTGCGTAATCCTCCTGAAGGTCACGGCTCAGGCCTTTCGCTGCGATTCGATAGCCGAAATCGTCGTTAAAACTGCGGCTGATGTCGAAGGCGGCGGAAACGTATTTGTCGGTGCCGACCGAAAGCTCCACTTCGGTGAGCGGCGTGTCGGTCGGCTTCTTGCTGACCATGTTGACGATGCCGCCCGGATTGGCCTGGCCGTAGAGCACGGAGGCCGGCCCCGAGATCAGTTCCACCCTTTCCAGCAGATAGGGATCGATCTTCGCATAGGAGAGATCGCTGCCGAGGAACAGGCCGTCGAGATATTTCGGCACATAGTAGAAGCCGCGCACGAAAAGCTCGTCGCGCAGGTTGGAAGCGCCGCGATACTCGGTGAAGACGCCCGGCGTATAGCGCAGCGCCTCGGCGACGGAGCCGGCGTGCTGGTCCTCGATCTGGTCCTTCGCAACGACGCTGATGCTCTGCGGCGTCTTGGCGATCGGCGTATCGGTCTTCGTGCCGGTCAGGCTTTTCTTCGCAACGTATCCCTCGACCGGCCCGTCGCCCGTCTCACCGCCGGCGCCGTCGATGACGATCGCTTCCAGCGCCGTGCTCGACTGTGCACCGGCCTGATCCTGCGCCCCCGCGGCGTCCAGCGCCAGAACGCTGGCTGCTGCCAAGAGCATGATGCGACGACGTCCCAAGGACGACGAAAGAGTGCCCCACATTTCCTGAACCCACATGCTGCGAAGCCGGCGCGGCGGCCGGCAATTAAACTTGATTAATGTAGTCAACTATGCCAGTACCTTGAGCCGGCTGTCGACCACAAAGGCTTTCGCCGAAATCCCAGAAAATTTCGCGCAAGCGGCAAAGACGGTCATTTCGTGCGGAAACGGCGATGCTGGAGGGCGACGTCTTGAACATCAGGATCAAACCGGACATTCCCCAGCACCTGTTCGTCGGCGCCATGGACGGGCCGGCAAGCTGCACGCCGGACGACAATCTCTATGATGTCTGGCCGAAGTTCCTGATCATGGTGCTGTTGCAGGGCCGGCAGCATTTCGTGATGGACGGCGCGCATTTCCGCATCGATGCGGGCAACGAGGACAATCCCGAGCCGGTGGTCTTCATGCTGAACGTGGCGCGGGAGTGCACGTTGCAGTTCGTCAACGAGAGCACGACGCCGCTGCGCAAGGTGATGATATCAGCGCCGCTCCCGTGGATCGAACGGCTGATCCGCTCGCAGCCGACGAGCATGCCGAAGCTGCGCGCCTTCTTCTCGGAACACCTCGCCACCTTCCGCTTCGCGCCCAACCGCCGTCTCGCCCAGATCGCCGAAGACATCCTGAAGCCGCCGGTCGCCATGGCGGGCGAGCTTCTGACGCTCAACCGCAATTCGCATGCCTTCGACATCATGTGCCAGGCCTGCTCGGTTCTGGTGCAGGCGGACGAGGCCGCGCCCCACCAGCCGACTGCCCTCAGCCGGCGGCAGAGCGAGAAGGTGCGCGACTATATCCTCGCCCATGTCTGCGAGGACCTGTCGCTCGACCGGATCGCACGCGCCGTCGGCATCAGCACCTCCTCCATCCAGCGTCATTTCAAGGACCGCTTCGGCATCACCGTGTCGGATTTCATCCGGCAGGAGCGGCTGGAGACGGCCCGCGCCGCCCTCGAACGCGACGGCATCCCGATCGCGCAGGCCGCCTATCTCGCCGGCTACCGCAACCCTTCGAGCTTCACGACCGCCTTCAAGAAAGCCTACGGCGTCTCGCCGAAACACCGGCGGGCCTGACCTGAAAAAGACGGAATAATAGCAGCGTTAGTTGCCAGTATCGGCGTGATCAGATCGTCCGAGTAGCAACGGATACTTTTAGCTTGGCAACGCTCATCGTCTCGAGATTGTCCCCGGGACCGACAATCTGGTCTTCATCGCCATCTTGGCTGCCGGAACATCAGTGCGAAAAGGCCCGCCTTAAAGGTCTGCCGCTCGCATGCGTCGGGCTCTACCCGCCTCCATCGCCTGGATCGTCATGCTGACAGCGCCCCACAGCCATCGGGGTTGAGATCCTGTTACGATCTTATCCTCATCTTGGGAGGCCTTTTCTTGCTCGTCAAAGGCATCAGGGAGTTGTATACGATTTGAAGGGCATTCTCGCGCAAAAGAAGGCGAGATCGAGGATGCGGTATTCTGGCAATTGCTGTGAAAGATCGTCGTTCTCGACGCCTTCTTCTCGCTGGATAGCGTGATAACCGCCGTTGTCAGGGTTCGGCATCTCTACGTTGTGATGCCCGGCGTCAGTGTCACAGAGGACATGGGACCGCTCGAAGTCGCGCTGCCGACTAAGGAAAAGAGCGAGTTGCCTTCCAAGGCCGGAACGTGAGCTTCAAAAGGTGATAGATCGAAGCGAACGAAGGAGCAGGCCGAAGCGACAAGAGCCGCCATCGTGGAGGCTGCGGAAGAAGCTTTCTTCGAAAGGGGTGTGGCCGCGACGTCGCTTGAACGGGTGGCATCTGTCGGGTGTCACCCATGGCGCCATTGACTGGCATTTCGAGAACAAGGTTCGTCTGTTCCTTGAAGTCTTCAACTCTGCGAACCTGACTTGGCCGTCGACTGACGATCTGGCGACGATGTCCGATAACATCTTGTCCGAGGGGAGCGTTTGACATGCTCGCGGTATTGTTATCGTTCGATGACGAGGTCGCTCAGCGGCTTGGAACAGCAAGGCAGAAAGAACCCAGAATCGATCTCACGCTGCCGGATGCCGCCGTCGTGCTTCATATCGACACTGCCGCTTAGCAGTTTCGACTTGCAGGTCCCGCATATGCCGTTTGCGCAGGATGACGGAATGCGCACACCGCCCTTCTTCGCACAGGAGAGCACGGTTTGGTCCGCGCGCACCTCGATCGACTTGCCCTGCTTGGAGAACTGCACATTGAACGTTAGGGCCTCCACCGCTTCCGTTATCGGCGCCGGCGCCTCCTCGATGACTGCGGCATCGAACCTTTCCTCATGATAGTTCTGGGCGGGAACGCCGAGTTCACCGGCGATGCTTTTGGCGGCCCGCATGAACGGAGCCGGACCGCAGCACATGATGATCCGCTCTGCTATGTCGGGAACCGCCATCTGCAGCAGTTCCTTGGAAATCCGCCCGGAAAGACCAGGCCAGGAGCGCTCGTTGGAAACGTCTTCCGGCAGCAGGAAAAGCCTCAGCCCCTTCATCCGTTCGGCAAGGTTTGACAGTTCGGACCGGAAGACGAAGTCCTTCGGCGTCCTGCCCGCGTGAAGGAAAATCACATCGACCGGCTGCGCGGCATCAGCAAACTCACGGACCATGGACATGACGGGCGTGATACCCGATCCGCCGGACATAAATGCGTATTTCTGCGCCGTTGGGCGCATGAACCGGCCAAGTGGACCCGATGCCTTCACGACAGCACCAGGCTTCAGGTTGTCGTGCAGCCAGTTGGAAACCCGCCCGCCGGGCACGCGCTTCACGGTGATGGTGATCGCATTGCGTCGGTGTGGAGACGAGGAGATGCTGTAGCAGCGGCCGTCCACCTCGTTGTCCAGGCCAAGCTCGAACATGAAGTACTGGCCCGCATCGAACGAAATGTGCTTTCCATCGGGAGATACGAACGTGAAGCTTTTCACGTCATGCGTCTCGTCGTGCACGTCTACGCACTGCAGCTTGTCGTCCGTTTCCGCGCACCAGAGCCCAGGGGCTCGCGCCGTCAGGAGATCAATAGCCATTGGCGCGCATCCGATCGACATACCAGGTCGCGAAATCGTTCAGCGCGCCTTCGCTGAACATGGAGTACGGGCCCGGCTCATAGGCAGTATCGAGGATTCCCGCATGGGAGCGGGCGACGAGTTGGGCGTCCTGTTCGGTCGTCTCGATCCACACATGCGTCAGCTTGTCGAGATCGTAATCGACACCTTCGACAGCATCCTTGTGCACGAGCCACTTCGTGCGAACGAGCGTCGTATCCGCCGAGAGCGGAATCACGATCGAGGATACAGCATGATCGCCCATGAAATGGTTCCAGCTGTTGTGTCCCCACAGATGCATGTCACCAAGGTCTTTGCGGGTCATATGTCCCAGCAGTTTCGACGACGCGGCGGTCGCGTCCTCGGTCTGGGATTCGCCGGCACCGGCGATGATCAGGCGCTGACTGCGGAAATTGGTCGCGACGTCTCTGGTGTGCTCGACGGTCGCAGACGGAAATCCTTCGGCCTCCCAGTTCTTCGTGCGCTCCTCGTACATGGCGAAATGTGCTTCGGCCTCCTCGCGATCTTCCGGGCTCAGGCTTTCGGGATCGTATCCGAAGTCCAGGTCGACGAACGAGACGCAAAGCTCGGGATGGTTCGCGGAGCAATGGTAGCATTCACGATTGTTTTCAATCGTGAGTTTCCAGTTGCCCTTTTCGATCACGTCGACCTGATGGGCCACCTTTGCGTTGCGGATATCGTAGGGCGCGAGACGCTCCAGCATCACCTGTTCGAGATCAACAATGTCTTCGGGCGGATTGTCTGCAAGACAGACGTAAATGAGCCCCCCGATCGATTTGAAGTTCACAGCCTTCAGGCTCTTGCAGCTCTTGTCGAAGTCCTTGCCCATGTGCGGCGCATAGCTGAGTTCGCCCGACAGCTCGTATGTCCACTGGTGATAGGGACAAACGAGCTTCGATACGACCGTCGGCCCCTCATGCAGCAAGCGCGAGCCGCGATGGCGACAGACGTTGCGCACAACGCGGATTTCGTTGTCGTCGTCGCGCAGGATGATGAGGCTGTTGTTGCCGATATCGACGACAACAGCGTCACCCGCTTCCGGAACGTCGCATTCGAGACCGACATGGATCCAGTGCTTGGCAAAGAACACGTCGAGGTCCGCCTGGAAGACATCCTCCCTCGTATAGAGGTCAGAAGGCAGCGAATGACCCTCGAGCCGGGCATCGAGGAGGGGCGTGATCGAGGAAGGGAACTTGTTGAGCATCATCTCACCGTGTCTGTTGTATGCGTCGACAATGCGTGCAAATCGGAAGTCGCTCAACCGCACAAATAATTCTCGTTGCCATAATTAAATGTAATGTTAGGAAGGTCCGGTCAGCGACACAGGGAAACGATATGGGTAGCAGACGCAAACTTCCGCCTCTGACCGCTTTGACAGCATTTGAATCCGCCGCGCGCCTTGCGAGCTTTACGAAGGCTGCCAATGAGTTAGGCGTGACACAGGCGGCGATAAGCCGGCAGATACACCTGCTCGAGGCCTATTTCGGCTTTGCGCTTTTCATCCGGGGCCATCGCAAGATCGAAGTTACCGAGAAGGGCAGAGTCCTCGCATCGGCCAGCCAGGACGCGTTTGACATAATCGCAACGTCGGTCTCGGACATCACCAGGGATGCTCAGGACGTCGACTTGACGATCGCCGCGACCGTCGCGTTCTCCCACTTCTGGTTGCTTCCGAGGATCTCCGAGTTTTCGCGAGACCATCCAGATATCAATCTCAGAATCCTGACTCAGGATCACGTTCCGAACATCGAGTCGAGCGACCTCGACATCGCGATCCGTTTCGGAAGCGGCATGTGGGCGGATGGACAGGCCAACGTCCTTTTCGAAGACGAGATTTTTCCGGTATGTAGCCCGGCTTTCGCGCAAAATGCAGGAAGCATCGAGACGCCGCACGACCTCCTCGCTTATCCGCTCATATCCAACACGGCGGATGACCCTACATGGACGGGATGGAGCGAATGGCTGGCTGCCTTCGCCGTGGAACTGCCGAAGCGAAAATCAGGCCTGCGGTGTAGTTTCTATACGGAGGCAATATACGCGGCGCTTAACGGACAGGGCATAACGCTCGGGTGGCGACGCCTCGTCGAAGACCTGCTCGTTCAGGGGCGGCTGATCAGATTGACGAATTCGGCCGTAAAAACCAGGAACGCCTATTTCGCCGTCGTTCCGAAACGACGGCGCCAGACGGAGGCCTCGCGCCTCTTCCAGGCTTGGCTGGCAGAGACTGCGGAGAAACCTGCGATCACCGATCAATCGACACCGCCATCATAATCGATGTCGGCATCTTCCGTGTGCTTAACAGGCGCCGGCATCTCTGCCGTCGCCCGTTCTCTCATTGGGCGAGAACCCCGTTCTTTTTCGCCGTCCAGGTGGCGAGGTAGTCCATCAGCCCGGGGTTGAGGCAGTCATAAGGCTCCAAACCGAGCTCGCGCAGGCGTGCACGCACACCATCCATCTTCGCCGGATCGTAGCCGCTCTCGATGATGGAGGAGACAAAGGCCGCAAAGCCGGGCTTCGCCCAGCCTTCTTCCTGGAAGCGTTCCGGATGCACGAAGGACAGGCCCTTGAATGCATGATCGCGTTCGACGGGGCCGTACATGTGCACGCCGCACCTCTTGCAGGCGTGGCGCTGGATCAGCGCGGCTGAGTCTACCACGGCGAGCTTGTCGCCGTTTTCGAGCACCTCGACATTGTCCGTCGGCGCGACGGCGACGACCGAGAACACGGCGCCGTCAGGCTTCCAGCACTTCGAGCACCCGCAGGCATGATTGTGGGCGATGTCGCTCTTGATGCGGACTTTTACGGGATTGCTCGTGCAGTTGCAGACGAGCGTGCCGCCGGAAAACGCGGCATCGGTCGCGTTGAACCCGCTGTCGATGGATGGATGGATCGCAATGTTTGGCATGGGCTTCTCCTCCTTCATGGCCGGCGCGGTATGCGCGGCCGATCACAGGCACCACCGAACGGCGGCCGGCGGCACGATGAATGGATTGCAGTGTGCAAGCGGTCTCAAACCCGCGCTCAGTATACCACAACGCTGCGGATCGACTTGCCCTCGTGCATCAGGTCGAAACCCTTGTTGATGTCTTCGAGCGGCATGGTGTGGGTGATCATCGGGTCGATCTGGATCTTGCCCTCCATGTACCACTCGACAATCTTCGGCACGTCCGTGCGGCCACGCGCGCCGCCGAAGGCGGTGCCCATCCAGTTGCGGCCGGTGACGAGCTGGAACGGGCGGGTGGAGATCTC
>NZ_JBPEHL010000035.1:0-20037 GCF_051201095.1 Shinella sp. BE166
GCGAAGCCGGGAGCCGAAACGCCAACGATGACCGGGACCTTGGCTCGGGAAACCACCCGCTTCACGATGGCACGGCTTTCCTCGGGCTCCAATTTAGGCGCCTCACCCATGATCCCGAGTATCGTGATGCCGGTGCAGCCGCTTTCCTCGTAAAAGTCCGTCAGTCGATCGATAGAAGTAAAATCGACCGATCCGTCTTTGAGAAAAGGTGTTGTCGCGATTGCGTATACGCCTTTGGAGCTCACGCTGAATGCCATTTTTACGGTCCTCCCGAACCCGTCAATGCGACTCTGTTTGGCGTCCATTGGATCGCGGCGGTTACGCGATCCGTCATCGTTTATCGCAGCCAGGCAGCACTGATGGGCCTCAAGCTCGTGATGAGCTTGCCCCTATTTTGAACGGCGCCTTTCGATCAGCGACGAGAGCGCTGTAACAATTGCATTTCGGTTATATGGTTTTCGGACAATCGGCACACCCGTCAGTGTCTCAGGAAGTTCAGCGCCCTCTCCGTAGCCAGTCGCAAATACAAAAGGAGTGCCCCTTTTTCTCAGCTCCTCGGCAACCGCGAAGGAATTCGTGGCGCCAAGATTGATGTCCAGGATGGCGAGATCGGGTGGACTGGCTTCGATCTGCGCCATTGCCTGTTTGACGGAACTGGTGGTGGCGACCTGCGACAAACCCTCGTCGGCAAGCATGGCTTCCAGATCGAGGGCAATGAGGATCTGATCCTCGACGATGAGGACCGAAGGATCTGTTGCACTCAGGCCCTTTGGGCGAGGGGAGGCATCCTCCTCCAACCGCACTGCCACTCCCGAGCCTGGTGCCGTCAGCCTGACGTGGGGAGGGGGAATTTTGAATGTTGCCTCAAGTCCGGATGCTTCGAAGCGGATCGCGCTTTCGCCATTGAGGTCGTAGGGAACACTCCGCTCGATGAGTGCACTGCCAAAGCCGCTGCGGGAGGGCACATGCACGACAGGGCCTCCGTGCTCGCGCCAGCGGATTTCGCAAGCATCATTCTTCGCCATCGACCAGGAAACGTCCACCGTGCCCGAAGCGACGGAAAGCGCGCCATATTTAGCGGCATTCGTCGCGAGTTCGTGAAACACCAGCGCCATGACGGAGAATGCGCGGCTGTCGAGCCATACGGCCGGCCCAGCAAGGCTCACGGTCGATGCTTTCGATCGGTAGGGCTGAAGCTCTGCTTGCAGGAGATCGCTGAGAATGCCACCGCCATCGCCGCGAACCACCTGGTCATGGGCGACCGACAGGGCTTCAATGCGACCTTGAAGGGTGGCGACATAGTCTTCGAGCGTGCTCTTGTGCTGCTGCGGGCTCGTCACGAGCGACTTGATGACAGCCAGGATGTTTTTCACGCGATGACTGAGCTCCTGGTTCAGCATGCGCTGCCTCACCTCGGACTTGCGCCGTTCCCCAGCCATCAGTTCGTTGTGCCTCAGCACGATTTCGACGATGGAGATGCGTGCAATGTCGGCAATTTCACGATCCGCATCCGTCCAGGCCTGGGCTTGGGCCTTCACCGTCTCCTTCCAGATCGCGAAGCTCTTGCGCGGCGTGAGCCGGTCACCGAGGGGGCCGGTATCGTAGGTCTTTTCCGGATTGCCCGCCCAGTCGAGGGTTTGCACCAGCTCCTTTCGAAAGAAGAGGAGGCAGTCCGATCCTGTTTGGGAGAGCGGAATGGCAAGCACCCCGGACACGCGATCGCTGTAAGATGCAGCCTCCGGCAATTTTTGCGACAGTGCGTGGGTTGCCCATACACGACCTTCGCTGATGATCCTGATGAACTCGAGGAGATGGGGGACCGCTTCGTCCGGCGGAGTGGTGCCATAGCCGGCCCATTTTCCGTCAAACATCACGCCGATGCCGTCGTTTGGCAGGAGTTGGGCGAATTCCTGCAAGCTCTGCCTCAGAAGCTCACCGACATTTTCATGGTGGGACGAAAGAATGAGGAAACGATCGAGCGCCTCCCGGATACCGGCAACGGCCGCGACCCGCTTGCGCTCCTTCAGTGACTTGAGATGAAGCGAGAAAAACTCGCCGAACACCTCCATCGCCACGCGTTGCGCCATGGGCAGGGCTTGGGGAGAGTAGTGGTGACAGGCGATCAGGCCCCAAAGAGCGCCATCGAGGATAATGGAGATCGACATAGAGGCCGCGACACCCATATTGCGCAAATATTCGCAATGGATAGGCGAAACGCTGCGCAGATGCGCGAAGCTGAGATCGAGCGGCTCGCCGGATGCATCCAGCACTGGATTGACCGGCACTCGCTCGCCACTGGCGTCGGCGATGACGCGAATCGTGTTCTTGAGATACAGCGCGCGCGCCTGCTGTGGAATGTCGCTCGCCGGAAAATACTGGCCGAGGAAGCTTTCAAGATCGGCGCGTTTTGTCTCGCTGACGACCTTTCCCGAGCCGTCCTGCTCGAAACGATAGATCATCACGCGGTCGTAGCCGGTCGCGCCTGCAACGATCCGACCTGCCCGCTGCACGAGGCGGTCGACATCGGTGATGTCGCTGATGCGGCCGATCATCTCGCGTGCGATATGCAGGGGCTGGCCAATCGAAGGCGCCTGTTCGAACTCGACGATGACCGCGGATTTGTGGTGATGGATGGCAATGTCGAACACACGCTCCCCGCACACCATGTCGAGAAGAAGCGCTGGCCGCGACGCAGTCGAGACGGTTGCGAGCGCGTTGCGCAGGTCGTGTAGCAGTTGTTGTCCGACCACGTCGCCGACATCGCGGCCGAGAAGATCACCGTCATAGCCGAGGACGATCCGTGCATTTTCGGAAGCTCTCTCGATGGTCGTCAGGCCGATATCACAGGCGAGAAGGCATCCGTGCGACTGAATGCTGCCTGGTATGTGGATGGGCTCGCGATCGCAGGTATCGAGATTGACGGGTTCAGTCGGCGACAAGAAGTTCACTTTCAAAGCATTGCAGCGCAAGGGCGAAGACGGCATTGGCAGACGTGGCCGCCCGCTCGATATCGAAGTCAGAGGCCTCGTCCAAGAGTACGAGAAAGGACTGCCACTGCGCTATGTCCTTTGACATAACGGCGAGATGCCGCGCTCCAAAAGCCTCATAAGGCCGAGGGCAGCCGCCCGCTGGCGAAGAACTCGGGCTCCAAGCGTGGAGCCTTCCAGCACATAAAGCGCACCAAGCAAGACACTGTGGTCATCCAGGTCCATGTCGTGAGCGGCATTTCCAGCCGCTGGCAAGCCCAGGTCGATAGCGTCTCTGTTAAGAGACTTTGCAAGCGTTATCGGGCGCCAGGACCAGCCGGCCGGCCAGACGACATGCTGCAACGCGCCCTCCATTGCAGCGCGGAACTTGCTCACGCTCGTCAGATAGCGCCCATATTCGTCGACGGTATTGAAACTGCCCACGGAAGCGTCCAGTCGCTCATGTGCCGCCTGTGTGCGTCTCCTGAGAGAAAAGCGTCGTTCGCTACCTGCCAATCTTTCCTCCAAAGTGGGACCGCCAACATCTCCCCAAAGCGGCGTCGCAACGAAACACGTCTTAAGCGATGGATCGAACACAAAAATCGTCGTGGAATCTATGCGCTCCCATCTTGTCGGGCAAGGGCAAGGCTGCACTGCTGGGCCAGCTCAATAGCAGTTTTTGCTCATGCGAGCCCGAAAGTGGAGTTTCACAAGAGTCACATCTGGACGCTTCAAACCGGAAGCTCTGCTATGAACAACGCCGCAATTGCCAATACATTTTGATCATCTTTTCTCCGCTGCTCGCATCGTTCTTTCACGGATTCCACCTTGTCTATGACATCACGCTGGGTCGTGAACTCCGAACGGTGGGTTTTGTTCCGATACAGATTTCATCGCGCCTATCGAGGCGTCGGATAGCCTCGCGTCTAAAGAGTGACGACGACTTTACCGAACTGACTGTTCGATTCGAGATAGCGGTAAGCTTCCACGATATCATCGAACGCAAAGGTCCTGGCGATTGTCGCAACAAGTGTACCGGAGGCCAGGCCATCGACAATAAAAGCCTTAGCGTGTTCCAGCCGGTTCGGATCCCGAATGAGTTCGTGCACCAGATAGCCGCGCAGGGTCAGGGTCTTCGACAAGGCTGCGAGCAGCGGAAATGGCGTCGGCTGCGGGTCGAGACCACCATATTCAATGAGGATGCCGCCTTTTGACATGGCATCCGACAGAGCGCCGACCATGGGGCCTCCGACCGCGTCGAGAACGACCCGGATATTCTCACATCCTGTAATCTGCCGCAGCCGCTGTGAAAGCGGCTCCTCGGTCGTTGCGATCACATATTCCGCTCCCGCATCGAGCAGTCCCTGCCGCTTCGCCGATGTGCGGGTGAGTGCTACAGGGACGGCGCCGATCTTGCGGGCAATCTGGATCGCCGAGATGCCGACGCTGCTCGATGCCGCCGTTATGACGACGGGTTCGCCCGGTTGCAGTTGTGCCAAATCCACAAGGGCGCCGTAGGCGGTCAGGTATGGCATCCAGAGGGCAGCGGCTTCCGTCCAGCCAAGGTTCGCAGGGTTTTTGACGACATGGTTGGCGGGAAGGACGGCAAACTCGCCGTGCGTGGGATAAGTGGTCATCGATATAGGAGGTATTACGCTGACCGCATCGCCCGACGAGAACCCGTCGACGCCTGCGCCGACGGCATCGACAACGCCGGATGCCTCAAGCCCCAGCCGGGCAGGCAATGTCGGTGTTTCGATATAAGTACCCGCCCGTATCAATGTTTCGGCACGATTCAGCCCCAAGGCCTTTACGCGAATGCGAACCTCGCCGAAGCCAGGCCCCGGAATGTCGATTTCCTCGATCTGCAGGACCTCCGGTCCGCCGTGCCGGTGGAATACGATAGCGCGTGCCATAGGGTCACTCCGAAATAATGATTTGGAATGATCTATGAATGATGCGGACCTCGCGATAAATGACGAATACTTTATGTCAGAAATAATCAGTGGTTATGAATATGGACCGTTTGACAAGCATGGC
This sequence comes from Shinella sp. BE166, assembly GCF_051201095.1. Classification (NCBI taxonomy): domain Bacteria; kingdom Pseudomonadati; phylum Pseudomonadota; class Alphaproteobacteria; order Hyphomicrobiales; family Rhizobiaceae; genus Shinella; species Shinella sp. BE166. The sequence goes on from NZ_JBPEHL010000035.1 coordinate 5,007, forward strand.
AATCTTCGTCAAGGCGGTCGACCTCGGGTCGTTCGCTGCAACTGCGGACGCCTTCGAGATTTCCGGGCCGATGGTGGGGAAGCACATAAAATTTCTCGAAGATCGGCTCGGTATTACCCTGCTGCATCGCACCACGAGAAAGCAAAATTTGACGGAGCCTGGCAAAGCTTATTACGCGCGATGCCGTTCGATCCTTGCCGAGGTGGATTCCGCCGACGCCTTGGTCGCCGGGGATCTGACACAACCCCGCGGGCGACTGAGGGTGAGTTTGCCCGTCCATTTCGGAAGACGCTGCGTGGCGCCCATACTGCTGCAGTTGACGCGCCGCTTTCCGGGGCTCGAACTTGACCTATCCTTCACCGATCGCATCAGCGACCTCGCGGAAGAGGGGTATGACTTCGCCGTACGTACCGGGGAACTGGAGGATAGGACGGACCACATCGCCCGACGGATTGCCACGCAGAAGATGATCGTCGTCGCATCTCCCGCCTATCTCCAAGCGAACGGGACGCTGGAGACGATTTCTGACATCGCGGCGCATGTGGTGGTTCTCTACCGCCGCTCGGGAATTGTTGCTCCATGGGTTTTTCCACGTGGATCCGAACCGGATGCTAAGGTCTCTGTTACCGGACGTCTGCGTCTTGACGATTTAAATGCGATCGCCGATGCAGCGGCCGACGGCGAAGGCTTGGCGTGGCTGCCGCTGTGGCTGGTAAAGGACAGGCTAGAGGCTGGAACTCTCATCAATGTGCTGCCGACCGAGAGGCCGTTTCTATATCCTGTGCATGCGGTATGGATGAGGACAGCGCATTTGCCATTCAGCGTGCGGCTGGCGATCGACGAGTTGGCCAAATCTCTACCCGACAAGATGTAGTCTCGCCGCTTCGACACTAGGGGCATTTTATGCCTCGGCACTCTGGGCGCAGCTTTTTCCCTGCCTTGCTGTGGTGTGATCGGCTTATCGGTCGAGCACGCCAGCAGGCGTCATGTCTTGGCCTTCCCATGCTCGGCATCGATCGAGTGGGTTTCGCCGGTTGCGATCATGGTGCGTGTTGCGTCGATGGAGGCATAGGTCCAGAAGATGCGCATGGGCTTGTCCGAGGCGTTGATGAAGCGATGCGGGACGTTGGCGGGGATCCAGGTCGTGTCGTTGGTGTCGAGATGATGTTCGACACCGTCGATCTCCGCGATCGCCCGGCCTTCGATTACCATGACGCTTTCCTCGCAATTGTGGCTATGCAGCCCGATCGCCGCCCCCGGATCGAAGGCCGTGATGCCGTTGATCATGCTGGTGGAGCCGCAGGCGCGGGTGACCAATGGCGTGGTGCGCGCGCCGCCACCGCGGTCGTTGGTCTTCATCTCTCTCGGGCGAAGGATGGCGGCTCCGGTCATGCTTGGTCTCCTCATGCTGCTGGCTTGGCTGGACCGATCCAGACGGACTTGATGTTGACGAATTCGCGGATGCCGTAGACGCCGAGTTCGCGCCCGTAGCCGGACCGCTTGATGCCGCCGAAGGGGTAGCGTGGGTCGGAAGCGACCATGCCGTTGATGACGACGGCACCGGCGTCGATGTCACGGGCAAGCGTGCGTGCGCGGGCGATGTCCCGCGTCCAGATTGCCGATCCCAAGCCAAATTCGGTCTGGTTCGCCAGCCGCACAGCGTCTTCTGCATCCTTTGCCCGGATGATCGCGGCGACGGGACCGAACGTCTCCTCGCAAAAGGCGACCATGTCGGGCGTTACATGATCGAGCGCGGTCGGCGCATAGAAATAGCCCGGACGGTCGACCGGCGCGCCGCCGGCCTTCAGTTCGGCACCGGCAGCAATTGTCTTCTCGACCTGCGCGTGAAGTGCGCCCATCAGGTTTTCGCGCGCCATCGGGCCGATATTGGTGTCGCGCTCGGTGGGGTCGCCGACCTTCAACTTGGCAACCCCTGCGCAAAATAGCGCGACGAAACGATCGGCGATGCTGTCCTCGACAATGAAGCGCTTCACGTTGACGCAGGACTGGCCGACATTGATGTAGTGTGCTTTTACAGCAACGGCGGCAGCCTCGTCCAGATTGGCATCGGCGAGCACGATGAACGCGTCCGATCCGCTGAGTTCGAGCACCTGCTTCTTCAGCGCCTTGCCGGCCTGCGTGGCGTAGAAATCGCAATTGTAGGCGCATTTCTCGATCTCGGCTTCCGCTTCCACAATCGGCTTGCCCATTTCCTGCGTGATCGGGGCCGCATATTTCGGTTTGCCCGCCCGCAGAACACGCGCCATGCCGGCGAGGAGCTTGGCGCGATCGTCGACCGACACTCTGCGCCACGCCTTCTGCGCATCCGCCGCCGCCGTCAAAGCCCTGTCTACGTAGGCATCGTCATGGGGTTCGAATGCGGCAATCTCCGCGCCGGTTGCGGGGTTGGTGGTGACGATGGCTTTCTCCGCCATCGTCACACCCTTGCGCTAAGCGTGGCAATGCCGAGCTCGGTAGCAAGCGCATCGAGTTGCGTGAGGAGAGGGGCGGCGAGGGGAACACCCGTCGACGAGCGCTCTGCGCGGCGCGCCGTGCGTTGCTCACCCGGCATGCGGATTCGCATGCCGGCGATTGTCTGGCCGGACCGCAGGTTGGCCAATTGTTCGCTCAGCACCGCCGCGAATACGTCCGGTGGCATGAAGCGTGCAATATCCAGCGCAAGGATGAAATGACCGGTATTGGTGGCAGACGTGCTGTCGGCGTTGAAGTCGATGACCTCTTTGCCAAAGGCGGCGCCATTGAGAGTTCCGGCCAGAATGCCCAGGACAAGGGCAAGGCCGCTGCCCTTGTATCCGCCGATGGGAAGAAGCACCCCGTCAGCCGTGCGCGTCTGGTCGGTCAACGGAGCTCCATCCTCCTTCGAGACCATCCAGCCCTCCGGCAGGGGTTTGTCTTGAAGGACCCGCCCTTTGACCGTGCCATAGGACACGACGGTCGTTGCGATGTCGAGGAGCACGGGAGGGCCGTTTCCGGCGGGGATACCCACCGCAAGGGGGTTCGTTCCCAACAACGCCTCCGTGCCGCCCCAGACGGCCATGTGGTTTGCACTTGCAACGGCGGAGTAGATACCGATCATTCCGGCCTTCACCGGCATCTCGGCGTAAAGCGCGCCGGGGCCGGCATGGTTCGATCCTCGCACGCCGACCCATCCGATGCCGGTTTCCCGAGCGAGAGAAATGGCAGTCTCGGCCGCTTTGCTCATCACCAGATGGCCCATGCCGTTATCGCCATCAACGACTGCAACGGATGGCCCCCGTATTTCGGCGCGAATATCGGGTGTTGTATTAACCGCATCGCCACGGATACGGCGGACATATTGCGGCAGCCTGAAGATGCCATGACCATCGGCGCCGGTTAGGTCCGCCTCTGCCATCAACTCCGCGACCCGGTCAGCGTCTGCAGCGGACAGGTTGCAGGCGCGCATCGCATCGCGAATGAGGCCGTGGATGGCAGCGATGGGCGTGGCGATGGTGGCGGCGGAGCTGTTCACGCTCATCACGCTTCTCCATGTCTTGTATTCTAAGAAGGATTGGCCCCGACTTGGCTTTGTCGTGGCCGTATCGCTCAACGGCCATGGACCAGCTTGTCTTCGAACCAGCTCCACATCGTGGCGGTGCCGTAAGTGAGATAGTCGCGCTGGCAATGCTGTGCCCCGCCTTCCTCGCCATCGAAGACGCGGATGGTCTTGTCCGCGGAGCCGATGGCGTCGAAAAGGGCCTGGGCGTCTTTGAGCGGCACCTGCTCGTCATCCGCGCCATGGGTGACGAGGAAGGGGCATTTCATGTTCTGCACGACGCCGTCGAGCCGGAAAGGCTCGAGCTTTTCGAGTGCCTCTTCGACGGTGTCTACGCCGAGGATCCAGGTGATGTGGTGACCCGGCACGGACATGGAGGCGTTGAACGAGGCTTCAATGCGGCGCTTCCACACCGCGTGGTAATCCCAGATAGCACCCCAGGCGACACAGGCGGCAAAGCGCGGCTCCATGGCTGCGCAACGCGGGGCGTAATATCCGCCGAGGCTGATGGCTACGACGCCGATTTTCTTCGAGTCGACGTCTTCACGCGTTTCCAGGTAATCGATGCAGGCACCGCCGGCGGCTTCGTAGTCGTGGCGCAGGTGAAGGCCGCGGAAGCGGATCGCCTCGCCCGTGCCGGGGCCGTCCATGACGAGAACCGAGATGCCGCGCTTGATGAGGTCAGGCACCCCGAGCACGAACTGAATCTCCTTGGTCACATCCAGGCCGTCGAAGAAGACCACGCAGGGCGTCCGTTCGGATTTCGCATTCTGCGCCGGGACGAAATAGCCCGGCAGGCTGCCGCCTTCGAAGGGAACCTCGACGATCTCGATCTTGTAGTCACCCAGTTCCGCGAATTTGTGGAAGCATTCGACGCCGGTGCGATAGGCATCGAGCGCACGCTGGTCTTTGGGCGTGCGGAAGCGTTCGCCCATCTGATAATAGTGGCATGCCCTCAGATAGAATGCTGCGGCCGAGACCGGATGGCCGGACGCCTCGAAGGCTTCGCCGCGCTGCCGCACTTCATCCGCGACGGGGATAAAGGCATTGAACCAGGCCTCATCATCGTCCGCTCTTTTCCCCTGCAATTGACGCCCAACCTTGTGCAACTCGCTGATGTCTGTGCCGCCATAGGGGGTTCGTCCAAGCATGTTGATGAAGGCGGAAGACCATCGGTAATTGCCAGGGAAGTACATGAAATACTTGGGCACGTCGGACATTGTCAGTTCCTGTAGCTGTTGCGATTTATAGCGAGAAGGGGATCGGGCAATCGAGTTGGTGCGCAAGGTCCGCAAGTCGTTTCGCGACGCTGCGGTCGAGCGGGATGCCTCCCTTCGAGCGTTTGGCACATATTGCGGCGCGGCGGGCACCAGGCCAGCGAACAGCGCTTGCCCCAAGTGTTGGCGTGCTTTCGGCAAAACTATCGAGATGGCGGGCGATTTCTGCCTCGAACTGTGCCCGTTGCATGAAGCGACCGGGATCGACGGCGATGACCATATGGCCGACATCCGCCGGAGCGTCGGCGGGCTGATCGAAGGGGCGTATGTCGCGGCCGAACGCCGCGCCGCTCATCACGCCGGCTAAAAGCCCAATCGCGAGGGCGAGCCCGCTGCCCTTATGTCCGGCGATGGGGGCAAGCGTGCCTTGTGAAAGCTTTGTGGGATCGGTAAGCGTCTCGCCCGTCATGCGATCGAGAACCCAACCACCCGGCAAGCTTTGGCCGGCCATGGCAAGCGTCTTCACGGCGCCGAACGCGGCCACTGATGTCGCGAAGTCCAGTACGAAGGGCGCTTGGCCTGCCGACGGTACGGCAATCGCCAGCGGATTTGTGCCGAGAAGCGGCTCAGCGCCACCCCACGGCGCCATATGGTTGGCGGCAGCAACAGATGCGCATATGCCAACAAGGCCTTTGCGGGCGATATGTTCGGCGTAGATTGCCGTTGCGCCCGCATGGTTTGAGCGTCTCACGCCGACCCAGGCGACGCCCGCTGTCAGCGCAAGCTCGCCCGCCAGTTCTGCCGCGCGCAAGGCCGAGAGATGGCCGATGCCGCCATCGCCATCCACAAGCGCGACCGCAGGGCCGCGTATATCCGATGTTACCAACGGGCGGGGATTGATGAGGCCTTTCCGAAGGAGCGCGGAATAGTCCGGAAGACGGAAAACGCCGTGAGCATCCGCTCCGCAAAGGTCGGCCTCGACGATCAGGTTGGCTGCGGTCGCCGCATCCCCGTCGCCCATCCCGCTTGCCGCGAGAATGCCGGCAGCCAGCGCTGCAAGCCGATCATGCGAAACGAGCAATGCGCTCTCAACGCCAAGGGTACTCATCAGCTAATCCAATGCCGGCTCGTACGAGCGGTGCACTTGCTGCTGCTATACGGGTTCATGGTCAGGCTCCTCCCTGATCGGGTGGTATCAGCCCAGGCCATGAAAGGCGGAAGGAGGACAGTCCCGATGTCGGAACAGTGCGGCAATTGCCTGTCCTCAACAAATTCGAACAGCCGCAATGTCCATAAAAAAAATCTGAACCCTTCTTTGGTGAATGGAGAAGAATTGGCATAAGCTAATGGGGAAGAGAGGGAAGGAACGGCCGAAAAAATCGGCAAATCCGCATAAAGCCACGGACCTGGCCATGCCTTGAGAGAATGCGTGGTATAGGATTTTGTGAAGGGCGGCCATTTGTTGGTAGCGATACCTCGATGCCTGGGAGGGCGCATCATGAAGGACTTGGACGATCTCGACACACTGCATACGGGCCTTCCCGCACTGCCCAATCCTCGGCATCTGCGTGTGATGGAGGCCGTTGCAAAGCATGCCAGTGTCAGCCGCGCAGCAGAGGATGTGGGGCTCTCCCAGCCTGCGGTTTCGCAGGCGATTTCCGTGCTGGAGGAGCGTTATGGACGCCCGCTGTTCGACCGGTCGCGCAACGGCACCTTTCCAACTCCAGCCGGAGACGTATTGCTCAAACGCGTCAGGCGGGCATTGGCGCAGATCGAGGCTGCCATCGCCACTTTGTCCCGGGGGCAGGCAAATCCTGCCGTTGTGCGCAATATTACGAGCACGCAGATCCGCTGCTTGATGGCAATCGCCGGGCGCAATTCGTTTTCGCAGGCGGCGCGTGATATCGGTGTTTCGATCGCCTCGCTGCAGCGCGCTGCGCGCGAGCTGGAGGCCAACGTCTCGGTCTCCCTATACACGGCGTCGAAGAACGGCCAGCAGGCGAATGGCGCCGGCATGGAACTGGCGCGCCGCTTTGCTCTCGCGCTTCGTGAGATGGACGCGGCGGTTGACGATATCCGCTTTCTGGACGGCGTCGAAAGCGGGCGCGTGCTGGTCGGCACGCTGCCGATGTCCGGCGCCTATCTTATAGGCACGACGATCGCAAAGCTGACGAATGCGGTCCCGGATGCGCAGGTATATGTAACCAACGCCCCATACGACATGCAGATCGACAGTCTGCGTCGCGGTGAGATCGATCTGATTTTCGGTGTGCTGAGGGCGGGTGATACCGCGGATGAATTACAGACAGAAATGATGTTCACGGACCCCTACTGCCTGATCTGCCGAAGCGGGCATCCGCTGACGGAGCGGTCCAGCGTTACGGCCGACGATCTCCGCGTCTATAACTGGGTCGTGCCTAAGGCGGGCAGCCCGCGCCGCAGCCAGTTCGATTGGCTGCTGCGCAAGCTTGGCGTCACGGCAACGCTCGGCATCGAGGCAAGTTCGCTGAACACGATCCTCGCGGTTTTGAACTCGAGCGACCGGCTGGCGCTCGTCAGCCGCCATGAAGCCGACACCGCGCTTATGCTCAAGCTGGTACACGTCATCGATTCCCCCATTCCCTTCGCTTCGCAAGAGAAGGGCGTCACAATGCGGCAGGGATGGGTACCGACACCTGTCCAGACGCGTTTTCTCAATATTCTTCGTGCGGAGGCTTCAAACTTCTCCGGGAGTGGCAATCGTTGAGCATCCCGAGACGGCGATCGCCGTCGTTGGTGCTTCTGCTTTTTTTTATACGGGGCAGACCAATTCCAATTGGAGAACTTCCACCGACTGCGCGTAACGTACATCGTGTCGTCGCAGGACGTTTTCGGACGGAGGAGGTCCCGAAAACGCCGGCCCAGCGCCAATCGCTTCAAAGAAATTTGTTCGCGCAAGCGCCAAGCCAGGCACTGCTTCAGACTTGCTGATGAGCGATCTTATGCCGCTCGTCGTCCCAGCCCCTCCTCAAAGTATCTCGGCGAATGGTGTTGTCCTTCGTCACCGGTCCCGCGTTCGGCGGGGCGACAAGAGGATCAAAATGAACGTGCCAGTCATAGACATCCACCCTCATATCATTTCAGACGACCAGCAGCGCTATCCGCATGCACCGATCTTCGGTGAGCGCTCCGAGTGGTCCCGCCATCAGTCGCTCACGATCGAGCAGCTTATCGAGGCGATGGACGAGGCGGGCGTCCGCAAGGCCGCCGTCGTGCAACCCTCGACCTGCTACGGCTACGACAATTCCTATGTCGCCGATGCGACGGCGCATCATTCCGACCGTTTTACAGGTGTCGGGGCCATCGACATGGCGGCGCCGGACGCGGAAGAAAAGATCCGCTACTGGGTCGGGCGCAACCTGAGCGGCGTACGGCTCTTCACTGGTGGCGGCAGCACGAAGTCCTTTGACAATAATGCGCTGGACGACCCGGCATCCTTCCCAGCCTGGGCCTTGTGCACCGAACTCGGTTTGCCGGTGTGCATCCAGACCGTTCCGTCCGGGCATGCGCAAGTCGCCGGCATGGCCAAGCGTTTTCCAGGGGTCAACATCATCCTGGATCATCTCGGCCGGCCCGACGTGCAGGATGGCCCGCCCTACAATGGAGCACGAAGCCTTTTCGCTCTGTCCGCTTTCGAGAACATCTACTTGAAGCTGACGCCGCGCGGTGTGCGCGAGGCACGCAAGACGCCGGCGAGCTGCGAGACCTTCTTTCCGAAGCTCGTTTCCGTCTTCGGGGCGAACCGCATTGCCTGGGGCTCGAACCATCCGGCAACCGCAGGCGTGCTCAAGGAGAATCTCTACGACATGAAAATCGCCCTCTCGTCGCTGACCGACAGCGATCGAGACGCGATTTTCTCGACAACCGCGCAAAAGCTGTACCCTTCTCTTAGGGATTGAACCGCTTGGACCTATTGGAGGAGGAACCAATGGAACACAGGATCAAACTATCCGCGGAGAAGGTCTCGAAGACCTTTCGAATCCGCGGAGGGGGAGGGACGCCTGACAGTTTCCTGCCCGTGCTTCGTAATGTCAGCTTCGACATCTTCGAAGGCGAGATCGTCTCGATCATCGGCGAGAGCGGCTGTGGCAAGACAACGCTTCTCAGGATCATCCAGGGGCTCATCCGCCACGATGCCGGCGACGTGAAGGTCGATGACAAAGTGGTGGTCAAACCTGGGCGCGACCGCGGCTTCGTCTTCCAGCAGGCAAGCCTGCTTCCCTGGCGCACTGCACGGGCCAATGTGGAGTTCGGTCTTGAGCTGCAGAACATCCCGCCGGCCAAGCGCCGCGAGAAGGCCCAGGACCTGCTTGCGCTCGTCGGTCTCAGCCATGCACAGGAGCAGTTTCCGCACGAGCTTTCCGGCGGCATGCAGCAGCGTGTCAACCTTGCGCGGGCGCTCGCTATCGACCCGGCCATCATGCTGATGGACGAGCCCTTCAGCGCCCTCGATGCACAGACACGCGAGGTTTTGCAGGCAGAGCTTCTGCGAATTCAACAGGAGGTCGGCAAAACCACAATCTTCGTCACCCATGACCTTGACGAGGCGATCTATCTCAGCAATCGCGTCATCGTTCTGGCTGCAAAGCCGGGTCGGGTGAAGGAAGTGATCGATATTCCCTTCGACCACCCCCGCCCGCCGCTTCCCGAGCTTCGCGGCGACCCGCGTTTCCAGGAATTGCGCGGCCGCATGTGGGAGCTGATCCGCTCCGCTCCCGCTGTCGCGGCGTAAATCGAAGGGAACAGAACAATGACAGTACAATCCATATCCGGCAAGCTCGACATACGTTCGGCCAAGATTATTGAAACCAATCCCGTGCCGAATATCGACTACGAGGACATCGAGCCGCCAAAGGTCAAAAAATCCCACCTGTGGGCCGTACGGCTCGCTTCGATCGTGTTTACGGTCGGCAGCTGGGAAATCCTTGGCCGGCAAGTCGATCCGCTGTTCATGTCCTATCCGTCGGCAATTGCCGCAGCCGCCGTGCGCCTCACCGCATCAGGTGAACTGATCAGCGCTACCTATTCGAGCCTGCGCATCGTCGCGATTTCTTTTGGCCTTGCAACGATCATCGGCCTTGCACTTGGTCTTCTGATCGGTCGTTACCGCTATGTCGAGGCCGCGGCGGACTGGCTGGTCAATGCCCTTTACTGCACGCCGAAAGTGGCGATTGTTCCGCTCGTCATCATCTGGTTCGGTCTCGGCGACAGCGCCAAGATCTTCATCGTCACGCTGCTGACTGTGTTCCCGATCCTCATCAATGCGATTGCCGGGGTAAAGAACGTTCCCCGCAACCTCATCGATGTCGGCGCGGCATTCGATGCGACCGAACCGGAAATCTTTCGCAAGATCATCCTGCCATCGGCTCTGCCTTACATGATGACTGGTCTGAGGCTTGGTATCGGCCGCGGTCTGATCGGAATGGTCGTCGCGGAGTTCTACACCGCCATCAACGGTCTCGGCGCGATGATCGTGAAATACGGCAACCAGTACGACACCGCATCTATGTTCGTGCCGATCCTCGTGCTGATGTTGCTGGGCGTGACGCTCACGATCGCGCTGAGAAGCCTCGACAAGTACTTCGCGCCCTGGCGCTACGTGGACGACTAGACCGTACGGCGGCGTCCTGCGGCGTGCCGTAGCTCTCCGCAGACCCGCAAGCCGAATGCCCGGCATGCTTCATTTCCATTTCAACGGTCAGGGAGGACCCAGATGAAACAGGAATCCTACACCATCAGTCGCAGAAATTTCCTCGCGGGAGCCGCAGGTCTTGCAGGCGGCATGCTCGTCGCACGTGTCGGCTGGGCGCAGTCCGGCTTCTCGGGTCACGTAAACATTGCCACCGCCTCCAGTAATCTCGCCACCACCATGCAGACGCTGCTGCAGCAGGGTGGTTTCCTGAAGCGGTTTGGTCTTGCCGCCGATCTGACCTTTGTGCAGGATGGTAACAAGCTGATGGGCAGTGTCCTTGCGGGTGATATCGATCTGTGCCCGCTTTCCGGCTTTTCGCAGCTTTTCCCTGCAGTCAGCAAGGGTGCGGCGGTAAAGCTCGTGAACGGCTCCGTCCGTTATGGTCAGCAAGCAATCTTCAGCAAGAATCCCGACGTCAAGTCGATCGCCGACCTGCGTGGCAAAAGCATCGGCATCGGCGCGATCGGCGCTCAGTTGCACCAGGTGACACTCGCCCTGTTGCTCAAGAACGGTGTCGACCCCGATGAGGTGACATTCGCCAATGTTGGAAGCAGCGCCGACGTTTTCCGGGCGATTGTCGCAGGCGTCGTCGATGCAGGCTCGAGCCAGATCGACAACATTCCGATCGCCGAGGAAAAGGGCGTCCACATCGTCGAAGGCGGCCGTATGTGGATCGATCTCAAGGAATTCCCGTTCCAAGGCGGCTATGCATCCGATGATGCGATCACATCCAAGCGGGAGTTGCTGGTGCACACGCTAGCCGCCTATGCAGCCCTGTTTCGCCACGTATCGAGTCCCGATTCACTCGAAGCCTTCAAAGAGGCGCGCCGCACTGCCTTGAGTGGAACGGGTGCCGATTTTGACGCTGCATCCGAGTTCCAATGGAAATTCATGCAGGAGAACCAACCCTTCGCCAACGACCTCGAAATTACGCCTGAAGGCGTGGATTACGTTCAGGACCTGAACATCCGCGTCAAGGTGCAACAGGAGAAGCTCCCCTTCGACAAGACCGTCGACATGTCGCTGGCGGCGGAAGCGATCAAGCTTCTCTGATCTTCTAGACAATCTCCTGGCGCCCTCGGGCGCCGGGGCCACTAGTCCCTGCCGACCGCTCTGCGGCGGACGGCATTTCTTTGACCAATTTGATCCTTCAGGTGGCGTCCGTGTTCGAACCGAGATCCTATCCCAGCCAAGGCAAGGTGCGTCTCCACACGCTTCTTGGCGACAATCCCAGTACCCGTTCGCTCAAGGATGGGACGCTGAAAAGCGAGCTTTTGAGTTTCGATTTCGACGACAGCTTTAAGATCACGCATGACGGGTTCAAGCCGATGGTCCGTGAGGGCCGGTTCGATTGCGGTGAGCTTGCCATCGTCACCTATCTGCAGGCGCGCGCGCTCGGGCGCCCGTTACTGCTTCTGCCGGCTCCGATCGGCGGACGGTTCCAGCACCATACGCTCGCGCATGACGCCTCGCGCGGCACGCTGTTGCCGCAGGGCCTTGCTGGTAAGCGCATCGGTATTCGCTCCTACACGCAGACGACGGTCACCTGGGTGCGCGGCATCCTGCGCACCGAATATGGCGTGTCACCGCAGGATGTGCATTGGATCGCACAAGAAGACGCGCATATGGCCGAGTATCGCGAGCCCGACAATGTCAGTCGGATCGAGGATCGCTCACTGTCCCAACTGCTGATCGACGGTGATGTCGATGCGGCAATCCTCGGCAACAAGAAGCCGGATGACCCGCGTCTGCAGCCGGTGATCGCCGACCCGGAAGCAGCCGCGTCCGACTGGTACTACCGAACCGGCATCGTGCCGATGAACCACATTTTCGTCGCGCGGGCCGATCTCAGCCGTCAGCGGCCGGACGTGATCCGTGCGCTCTACGACTTACTGCTTGAAAGCCGCGATCGCGACATTCCCTCGGAGCAAGGGCGGCAGATGCGGCCGTTCACACTTGCTGCGCTACGCCCTTCGCTGGAGGCAATCATCGACTTCGCCCTGTTCGACGGCCTGATTGATCGCCGTCTGTCGGTCGATGAGCTGTTCGACGAAACGACCTCTGCGCTCGGCGCCTGATTTTTCCACACAACATGCGAGACGGACGATGATCATCGATTGCCACGGCCATTATACCACCGCACCTGCGCAGCACGAAGGCTGGCGCAAAGCGCAGATCGACGCGAAAGGCGACCTGTCGCAGCTTGGCCGGCGTGAAGGCGCGGTCATCACCGACGACGAAATCCGCGAGAGCCTGGAAAAGACGCAACTTCGCATGCAGCGCGAACGCGGGACCGATCTCGCGATCTTTTCGCCACGCGCCGGCGGTATGGGCCATCATATCGGCGACGAGAGGATGAGTCAGCAATGGTCCCGCGTGTGCAACGATCTCATTCGACGGGTGTGCGATCTATATCCGAAAAACTTCGCCCCTGTCTGCCAGCTCCCGCAATCCCGGGGTTGCCGGCCGGAAAACGCAATCCCGGAACTCGACCGTTGCGTCGAGGAGATGGGGTTCATCGGCTGCAACCTCAATCCCGACCCGTCCGGTGGCCACTGGACGGAGCCGCCGCTCACTGATCCATGGTGGTTCAAACTCTACGAGCGATTGGAGGAACTTGGCGTACCGGCGATGATCCATGTCAGCCAATCCTGCAATCCCAATCACCATTTTACCGGGGCCTATTACATCAACGCCGATACCTCCGCCTTCATGCAGATCCTCGAGTCCGATCTGTTCGAGCGTTTCCCCGGTCTGAAGATGATCATCCCGCATGGTGGCGGAGCGGTGCCCTATCACTGGGGCCGCTACCGCGGTATGGCGCTCGACAGGAAACGCCCAGCGCCGGCGGTTATGATGGGCGAGAACCTGTTCTTCGACACCTGCGTCTACCATCAGCCCGGCATCAATCTGCTGGCCGAGGTCATTCCAGTCGATAACGTTCTTTTCGCCTCCGAGATGCACGGCGCGGTGCGCTGCGTGGACCCGGACAGCGGCTACTTCTTCGACGACACGAAGCGCTATATCGATCGTCTCGACCATCTCGATGAGGATGGCCGCCGCAAGATCTTCGAGGGTAATGCCCGGCGCGTCTTCCCCCGTCTCAACCAGCTTATTGCACGTTAAGAGGAGGACCCACCATGACCCGCCTCAACCAGCTTATCCGCACACTGGAATCCGGCAGCAAGGCCTTCGCCACCTTCGCTCCGGCAGAACCCGAAGCCGCGCTCTGGGTAAGCGCTGCGCGCTATGACGGCGTCATCTATGAGATGGAGCATCGGCCATGGGATGCCGTGCGCCTGCGTGACACCTTGCAATATATGGTCAATGCCCCGCGCGCGATCGCGACCGGCCTGCCGTCGCCCGCCGTTACCCCGATCGTGCGCATTCCCGCCAATGGCGGCGAAATGAACCAGTGGCTTGCAAAGCAGGCGCTGGACATGGGTGCCTTCGGCATCGTCTGGCCACATGTCAGCACGGCGGAACAGGCCTACAATGCTGTCTCGGCTTGCCGGTATCCGCGGCTGAAATCCGTACCGGGCTACGAGCCCGCGGGTCTTCGCGGCGACAGTCCGGGAACCGCTGCGCGCATCTGGGGCGTCGGCACCGACGAATATTACCGCAAGGCCGATGTGTGGCCGCTGGCACCAGAGGGTGAAATACTCGTGGTCCTGATGATCGAGGACACGCTGGCGATCGACAATCTCGACGAAATCCTCTCACGAGTTCCCGGTATTGGCGCGGTGATGATCGGGGAGGGAGATCTGAGCCAGGAGTTGGGCTATCCGCGCCAGTACGAACACCCCGATGTCGTTCGGGCGATGACGGAAATCGTGCGCATTTGCAAGGCGCATGCCGTCCCGGTCGGTCATCCGCACGTCGGCTCGAAGAACCTTTCCGCCGTCTTGGAGGCGGGCTACGATATCCTCGTCGCAGGTGCTGTTCGCTCTTTTGGGACGTTGGAAAGGGGTCTCGAGATGTCGAACAGGCTGTAGCGACCGAGCCAGCTTCTGGGGCGATCGGGTGGCAACCTCTTGAAATTGTAATGGGGTCTCTTACGTAGGCTCATATTTTGAGGAGGCGTTCGTGGACCACATTTTCGTCAAGACAGCATTTCAGCCGGAAGAATTAAGCGCCCTTAAATTACTATTCGAAGAAATTACATCGCAACCGTGGTTTGACCTGTCAGATGGTGCGAAGGAGGCCTTCGCTAAGTATCTTATCGAGACATTTCCGGCGGGCGCCTTCGACGCAACGAAACATCGCTCGGTACTCGAGGCGTCGGCGAGGATGTTCTACAGTCGAGACACGGCCGCCTAGATGTTCACTGCGGGTGTTCATCGCCGATGTAACAAGGCTAACCACGCAGTAGTCTACGACCCCTATCATTTCGAGACCGTTTCGAATTAACATTGTGTCAGTGGCAATGCTGGGAGCGCCAGAGGTCGATCACCTAGGCTCAGGACCTATTAATTTGGTTTGAGCTGTGATTCACGGTTTCTGGAAGGAGACCGTGATGAGTGATTTGTTTCTGCTGAGCGAGAGCCA
>NZ_JBPEHL010000036.1:0-18676 GCF_051201095.1 Shinella sp. BE166
TCGCTCAGCAGAAACAAATCACTCATCACGGTCTCCTTCCAGAAACCGTGAATCACAGCTCAAACCAAATTAATAGGTCCTGAGCCTAGACTCCGCAAATGTCGTCCCGCTTTATGCAACTTTAATTTCTGGCACGACAAGTCGATTCAGCCGACAATCATAGGTCTCGCGCTTTTTTCATCGAAGCCCTTATTGAGCATGCAACTGAAAGCCATTGTGCTGATGGCAATATATACGTTCGCTTCCCCCGTAACAGCCGAGGCAAGGTAATTTCATGCACGGATCAAGAGCAGCGTTCATCGAGACAAATGGGCGGCGTAGGGACAGCACGCTGCTTACGCCGCCCCATCGCACTGGCTAGAAGACTGCGATGTACTTCAGCAAAGCAATGATGCCGATAATGATGACGACAATTTGCGCGATCTGTTTTGCACGTCCATCGAGCGGCAATCGTCCGATGAGATAGAGGACCAGCACGATTACGAGGAAGGTAATCAAAATGCTGACGAGAACCGATGTAGCCAAAGCCCCAACTCCTTAAGCCAGCGCTGAATTGCGCTGTAAGGGCGTAACTATGGCCCTTTGCGAGTATGACAAGTGCCCCGCAACGAGCTTGTGGCCGCTGGCATCGCGGCAAACAGTCCCGTCGATCTACACCGTGTCGGACCGACGCTCGTTCTGGCTGGCTTCATGGAGGAGAAATGGCGGCCGGCTTGCTTACACAGACCGACGATATGTCGAGCTCACAAAAACCCGCCCACCCCGGAAGAGGCGAGCGGATTTGGAGCAGTACAAGCTTTTGCGGAAGTGGAGGCTAAGCGGCCTTTTTAGCCGCCGTGGTCTTGTTGATCGCCGTCACTGCGAGGTTCGTCAGCTTGTTGTTGGTCGCCTTTTCCTGGTCGAGGATTTCACTCAGGAGCTTGTGCGCCTCGTCGTGGCCGAGATCCTTCGCCCATTCGCGAAGCGACCCGTAACGGGCGATTTCGTAGTGTTCCACGGCCTGGCAGGCGGCGAGCAAGCCGGCATCGAGCGCCGTTCCTTCCGCCTCTTCCATCAGTCCGTCTGCTTCCTTGATAAGGCCCTCGATCGCATCGCACTTCTCGCCAGATGCCTTCTTGCCGATCGACTTGAAGACCTGCTCAAGCTTCTTGATCTGATCCTTCGTTTCCGAAAGATGGTCCTCTGCCGCCTTCTTAAGTTCGGCGCTTTTTGCAGCCTTCGCTACCTTGGGCAAAGCCTTCGTCATAGCGTTCTCGGCGTAATAGATGTCTTGGAGTGTGTGTTCGAATATATCGGCGAGCGTTTTCATGTTGGGACTTCCTTCTGGCTGAGACTGGAGCACCAACAATGGGAGGTGAGGCAGATAGTTCCGTTAACCTACCGAGCTTTGATAGCGATAGCCGCAAAATACTGTGCGCAAGCCGCTATTGGGGTACGCTCTGTGAGTTTTGTGTCGCTAACGCGTTCACAGTTGCCATGGTCGGCTGCGAGCCCGTCGAAAGAGTGTCATGCTCAACACGGATCCAAAAATGACGATGAAGGTTGCGAGCAGACATATACCCATGAGATTGATCTTTTGGGTCAACGGCACGATCCAATCAAAATGGCGCTAAAGGGAGCCGCATCGGTTTACGCCCTTCCACGCGCCATCAGCCGGGTCCGGATCCTCTGCATACGCTTGGCCCTGGTGCTCCACCACATTTCTCAATGCAGCGTGAGACGCACGAGGCGACCAGCCAGCCAGTAGATCGAATCCACGAACCCCAATTGCTCTCGGTTTCCTGGATAATTGTTGGAAGAGTGCTCCCAGCACGACCTTTGCATGGTCGCTCAAGCGACGCCCGGCGGGCATCATCCATACGGCGTAATGCGATGCACCAATTCTCTAATCGCTTTCTAATCGTTCGGTAGGCGTTCCACGCGCTTTAGCGGATTAGAATATTTATTGAGACTCGCGGAGCGTGAGGCCGGAACAACGGAGCTAGATGAGTGTTCACGAGCAGTCCTAGCACCAAGCGAGCAACCTCATGAAACAGGTCAGCCAGCATAAAGAGAACGATCGGACTTTGTTGGCCGCGGCGGCGTTGGTCGTGGCCGGCCTTCTCGCCATAGGCGTCCCGCCCATATACCTATTCATGATATAGAGATCTCTGGCTCGGCGATGCTTCAAAATCCGCCGCCCCCAGAAGTGGGCCGAGCGCCGAGTTCGCGCTATGCCAGTAGCGGGAACTCGCCCGCAGCGACTCGTTCCGAAACCCGGAGCCGTTCGCTGCTGGCAATCTTGTCGATCTGGTCTTAAAAATAAGAGCTTCTGCCGATGAGGACAGGTGAAGGCACTACAAGTGCTCATTGTGCACCGGTGGGACAGCCAGAACTCAAGCAATTCCAATATGTTCAATCATTTCAAAGGGAAGAAATGGTGCTGCTAGAGAGATTTGAACTCTCGGCCTCTCCCTTACCAAGGGAGTGCTCTACCCCTGAGCTATAGCAGCATCTTGCGAAGCGGAAGGCGCTTTCGCGTGAGCGAGGGCCTATTGCCACAGGTGATCGGGCAGCGCAAGCGCCGATGTGGCGATTGTCGAAACAAATCTGACACGGACCACGCTTTTTTCCCGCGGGCAAGTTCGCTAAGAGGAGAGGTATGAGTGGTAATGACGACAAGAAGAGCGGGAAGATCCGCACGGAAGCGGAGATCCGCGCCGAGCGGCTGGCCAAGACGCTGCGCGACAATCTCCAGCGCCGCAAGCAGCAGGCGCGTTCGCGCCGCGCGGGCGCGGCGGATGAGACAGTCGGGCTACCCGGCGGCATGCCTGCCGCAAAAAAAGACGAATCGGACGCTTAGTCGAGCGGGTCTTCACCTTGAAGGCTGCGGGGGTGGTTGCGAACCGGGTGCGCGAAAAAAGGCGGGCGGTCGGCATGGACTTCATTTTTCGATCGCGATGCTCTAAAGAGGCCGCCATCTCCGAAAGCCGAAATTCTTTGAGAAAGGCGGGCCCGGCCCGTAATCGCACATGGATCGCATCCGAATTGTAGGCGGCAACGAACTCAAGGGCACCATCCCGATTTCCGGCGCCAAGAATGCTGCGCTGCCGCTGATGATCGCCTCGCTGCTCACCGACGACACGCTGACGCTCGAAAACGTGCCGCATCTGGCCGATGTCGAGCAGCTTATCCGCATCCTCGGCAACCACGGCGCCGACATTTCCGTCAACGGCCGCCGCGAGCGCCAGGGGGAAGGCTATTCCCGCACGGTCCACTTCACCTCGCGCAACATCGTCGACACGACGGCGCCCTACGAGCTGGTCTCGAAGATGCGCGCCTCGTTTTGGGTCATCGGCCCGCTGCTTGCCCGCGAAGGCAAGGCCCGCGTCTCGCTGCCGGGCGGCTGCGCCATCGGCACGCGGCCGGTCGACCTCTTCATCGAGGCGCTGACGGCGCTTGGCGCCAAGATCGAGATCGACGGCGGTTATATCGAGGCGACGGCCCCTCAGGGCGGCCTGATCGGCGCGCGCTACACCTTCCCGAAGGTTTCGGTCGGCGCCACGCATGTCCTCATGATGGCGGCGACGCTTGCGCGCGGCACGACGGTGATCGGCAATGCCGCCCGCGAGCCGGAAGTGCAGGACCTTGCCAAGTGCCTGAACGCCATGGGCGCGAAGATCACCGGCGCCGGCACGGCCACCATCACCATCGAAGGCGTCGACCAGCTTTCCGGCGCCCGCCACCGCGTGCTGCCGGACCGCATCGAGACCGGCACCTATGCCATGGCCGTCGCGATGACCGGCGGCGATGTCGTGCTGGAAGGCACCGATGCCTCCCTGCTCGATACCGCGCTTGAGGCGATCCGCCGCTCCGGCGCCGAGATCACCTCCACGGAAAGCGGCCTGCGCGTGGTGCGCAACGGCGGCGGCATCAAGCCGGTCGACGTGGTGACGGACCCCTTCCCCGGCTTTCCGACCGACCTGCAGGCGCAGTTCATGGGCCTGATGACCAAGTCCAGCGGCATTTCGCACATCACCGAGACGATCTTCGAAAACCGCTTCATGCATGTGCAGGAGTTGGCCCGCCTCGGCGCGAAGATCTCGCTCTCCGGCCAGACGGCCAAGATCGAGGGCGTCGAGCGGCTGCGCGGCGCACCGGTCATGGCGACCGACCTTCGTGCCTCCGTCTCGCTTGTCATCGCCGGCCTTGCGGCGGAAGGCGAGACCATGGTGTCGCGCGTCTACCATCTCGACCGCGGCTTCGAGCGGCTGGAAGAGAAGCTTACGCGCTGCGGCGCCGTGGTCGAGCGCGTCAGCGACTGATCTTCGAAACGCGGCGGAGTTGCAGTCCGCCGCGTACCGTCCTATCTCGTGATGGAAGATCGGGATGCCGCAACCCGCGGCGTCCCCGGGAAGGACACTTATGGACAGCCTGAAACTGCTTGCCCTCGACACGGAAGACCTGTCCGTCGTCTCGGCCCATCTCCAGGACGCGGTCTTCAAGACCGACGGCCTCTCCTATGACGCCCGCCACCACGTCTTTTCCGTCGTCGTCAACCGCTTCGTCTGGGAAACGGCGACCGGCCGCGGCAAGGCCTTCGAGCGCCGCCGCGCCGTGGTCGCCTTCAAGCGCGTCAATGCCGTGCGTTCGCTCGGGATCGACCGGAAGGACAAGGACAGCGTCTTCTCCCTGCTCGCCGTCAATTTCACGCCGCAGGATGAAGGACCGGACGGCACGCTGGAACTCGTGCTCTCCGGCAATGCCTCCGTCGCGCTCGATGTGGAATGCGTCGAAGTTCAGCTTGCAGATACCGGCGGAGCATGGGAAACCAGCTTGAAACCCCGCCATCCGGCGGTTTGAGGCAGGCGCCGGCGATTTTTCGCCGGAAGACGACAGGGACGGACGACTTGGCGATCAGACTTGACTACCAGAGCAGCGATTTCGAAAGCCGGTTCGCTGCCTTCCTGACGACCAAGCGGGAAGTCTCCGAAGACGTCAATGCCATCGCGCGCACGATCATCGACGATGTGCGCGCCCGCGGCGATGCGGCCCTTGCCGACTATTCGAAAAAATTCGACGGGCTCGATTTTGCGACGACTTCCATGCGCGTATCGCTGGAGGAGATCGAACAGGCCTATGACGCCGTCGATCCTAAGATCATCGCCGCCCTGGAACTCGCCGCTCAGCGCATCGAGAAACACCACGCCCGCCAGCGGCCGAAGGACGACATCTACGAGGACGATATCGGCGTGGGCCTCGGCTCGCGCTGGACGGCGATCGATGCCGTCGGTCTCTACGTTCCGGGCGGCACCGCGAGCTATCCGAGCTCCGTGCTGATGAATGCGGTGCCGGCCAAGGTAGCCGGCGTGCCGCGCGTCGTCATGGTCGTGCCGGCGAAGAGCGGCGAGATCAACCCGGCCGTGCTTGCGGCCGCGCGCATTGCCGGTGTCGACGAGATCTACCGCATCGGCGGCGCGCAGGCTGTCGCGGCACTCGCCTACGGCACCGAGACGATCCGCCCCGTCGCCAAGATCACCGGCCCCGGCAACGCCTTCGTCGCCGCCGCCAAGCGCCACGTCTTCGGCACCGTCGGCATCGACATGATCGCCGGCCCCTCCGAGGTCCTCGTCATCGCTGACGCGGAAAACGATCCGGACTGGCTTGCCGCCGACCTGCTCGCCCAGGCCGAACACGATGTCGGCGCCCAGTCGATCCTCGTCACCGACAGCCTGGCGCTGGCCGAAGCGGTGGAAGCCGCCGTGGAGCGCCAGCTGAAGACGCTGGAGCGCGCAGAAACCGCGGCGGCCAGCTGGCGCGATTTCGGCGCTGTCATCATCGTGCCGAACCTGAAAAAGGCCATTCCGCTGGCAAACCGTATCGCCGCCGAGCATCTGGAGATCGCGACCGCCGATCCGGATGCGCTGCTAGGCGAAATCCGCAATGCCGGCGCCATCTTCGTCGGGCGCCACACGCCGGAAGTCATCGGCGATTATGTCGGCGGCTCCAACCATGTGCTGCCGACCGCCCGTTCCGCCCGCTTCTCGTCCGGCCTTTCGGTGCTCGACTATATGAAGCGCACCTCGATCCTGCGGCTCGGCCCGGATCAGCTTCGCGCGCTCGGCCCCGCCGCCATCACGCTTGCCGAAGCCGAAGGGCTCGGCGCCCATGCCCGTTCGGTCGCCATCCGGCTCAACCGGGAAGGATAGGCGATGGGCAAGAGTGGCAGTTTCCGCCTCTGCGACGTGGTGCTGGACGACACGATCGGTCGCGCCACGCCGGACGTGGAGCACGAGCGTGCCGTTGCCATCTTCGACCTCATCGAGGAAAATTCCTTCGAGCCGATCGGTCATGCCGGCGGCCCCTATCGCCTGAATATCTCGCTTCTCGATTCCAAGCTCGTCTTCGCCATCCGCACCGAGGCGGGCGACCCGGTCGCCACCCATATCCTTTCGCTCACGCCGTTCCGGCGCATCGTGAAGGACTATTTCATGATCTGCGAAAGCTATTACCAGGCGATCCGCTCGGCGACGCCGAGCCAGATCGAGGCGATCGACATGGGCCGGCGCGGCATCCACAACGAGGGCTCGCAGACGCTGATGGACC
The DNA here is from genome assembly GCF_051201095.1 of Shinella sp. BE166. Taxonomy (NCBI): domain Bacteria; kingdom Pseudomonadati; phylum Pseudomonadota; class Alphaproteobacteria; order Hyphomicrobiales; family Rhizobiaceae; genus Shinella; species Shinella sp. BE166. The sequence continues at coordinate 6,586 of NZ_JBPEHL010000036.1, forward strand.
GGCTCTCGGGCAAGATCAAATTCGACTTCGACACCGCCCGCCGCCTGTTTACGCTCGTCTGCGTTCTCTACTGGCGCGGGTGAGCGGATGGAGGGTGTTTCCCCCGTACCCGAGGAAGCAAAGTCGCGAACGCCCCGTTCGATCCTCTTCATGTGCCGCATGAATGCCGTGCGCTCGCCGATGGCCGAGACCATCGCCCGCAGCCTGCTGCCCGGCACCTATGTCGCTTCCGCCGGCGTGCGGCCCGGCGAGCGCGATCCCTTCGTCGATGCCGTGCTGAACGAGGTCGGCCTGTCGCTCGGTCGCCATTCGCCCCATTCGCTGGACGAGCTGGAGGACGACTATTTCGACCTCATCGTGACGCTGGCGCCCGAGGCGCATCATGCGGCGCTCGAACTCACCCGCTCCATGGCCGTCGACGTCATGTACTGGCCGACGCCCGACCCGACGGTCGCGACCGGCACGCGCGAGCAGATCCTCTCCTCCTACCGGGAGGTTCGCGAGTTCCTGAAAATGCTGATAGAGAAGCGTTTGAAGGCCCCCGGATAGGCGCCAGGCAGGCCGATTTCCGGCAAATGCAGAAAGCCGGCGCTTCGGTGTTCACAAAGGACCGGGGATTGTGTAGTTTCCGGCAAATTTTTCGAGGCGGGCATCCGGCTCGCCCTCATCCACCCTACAGGAATAACATCACAAGATGGCAAAAGAAGAAGTCCTCGAATTTCCCGGCATCGTGACGGAACTGCTCCCGAACGCCACGTTCCGCGTCAAGCTCGAAAACGAGCACGAGATCATCGCGCACACCGCTGGCCGCATGCGCAAGAACCGCATCCGCGTTCTCGCCGGCGACAAGGTTCTGGTCGAGATGACCCCGTACGACCTCACCAAGGGCCGCATCACCTACCGTTTCAAGTAAGCCAAAGGGCTGCGTCTTTCTTTCAAGGCGCTTCCCGGAGACCCCATGGCGCAGAACGACAAGCTCATCCTTGCATCCGGCTCGCCGCGCCGCGTCGAGCTGCTCGCGCAGGCGGGCATCGAGCCCACGCGCCTGATGCCGATGGATATCGACGAGACACCGAAGCGCTCCGAGCATCCCCGCTCGCTGGCACGGCGCCTGTCGACCGGCAAGGCGCAGGCGGCACTTGCCGCCATCAAGGGCGACCCGGCCTATGCCGGCAGCTATATCCTCGCCGCCGACACGGTCGTCTCGGTCGGCCGGCGCATCCTGCCGAAGACGGAGATGATCGACGAGGCGTCGAGCGCGCTGCATCTCCTCTCCGGCCGCAGCCACCGCGTCTTCACCGGCGTTTGCCTCATCACGCCGGATCGCACTGTGCGCCAGAAGGTCATCGATACCAAGGTGCGCTTCAAGCGCCTCTCGACCACCGATATCGAGCGCTACCTCGCCTCCGGCCAGTGGCGCGGCAAGGCGGGCGGCTACGGCATCCAGGGCATTGCCGGCAGCTTCGTCGTCAAGTTGGTCGGCTCCTACACCAATGTTGTCGGCCTGCCGCTCTACGAGACGCTCACGCTGCTCTCCGGCGAAGGTTTCGACGTGCATGCCGGCTGGGCGGACGCCTGACATGAGCGATGAGACCGAAAAACCGGTCGCAAAGGTCGCGCCGCTGCGCAAGGCCGTGCCCTGCCCGATCTGCCGCCGCCCCTCCGCGCGCGAGCACTATCCCTTCTGCTCGGATCGCTGCCGCGACGTCGACCTCAACCGCTGGCTCTCCGGCTCCTACGCCATCCCCGTCGCCGACGACGAGGCGAAAGCCGACGAAGACGACGTGTGACAGTCGCTGTCACACGAAGAAAACCTAATCTTTTCCGATATTTGAAAAGCCCGCCATTTTTCCCGCAAAAAACCGCCGACAGGGCTGGACACATTTTTGCAAGATGCTATAACCCCGCTCGCTTCCGGGGCGCAACCAAACGCCCCACGGATTTCAAACCGAAATCCACCAGATGCCCGGATAGCTCAGTTGGTAGAGCAGCGGATTGAAAATCCGCGTGTCGGTGGTTCAAATCCGCCTCCGGGCACCACTAAGCCCTTAAAATCATTGAATTTTCGAAAAGTTCTTTGAGCCCGCTTGTGCTGGAAATACGCTAGCACACGTCTAGCACACCTCGCAAAATTCTCTTTCCCTTCAAGGCGCGCCATGCATGCCCCGGCTTCGGGTTAGCGCGGCTTTAACGCAGGATGCGCTACCAACGTAGCGTTCGGAGGCCCCATGTTGCAGCACGCGAAGCACCCAAAGCAGCCCTTTGCCCTTTTCCAGCGCCCAGGCGGCACTATCTGGTCCGTACGCCTTTCCGCTGGCGGCAAGCAGGTCAGAAAAAGCCTCGAGACCGACAACTACGATGAAGCGCATCATCTAGCCTACCAGATTTGGAGCGAGGCGAACTATCGTGTAAAGAACGGCTTCACTGCCGTCGTTCGTCCGTTTGGACAGGTCGCTGAGGAATTCATCAAGCTCGTCATCGCAGAAAGCGAGCGTGACGATCGTAGCGAGTACCATCCGCGAGATTGGCCGCCGGTCATTCGACGCTATCTCATCGGCTTCTTCGGTGACAAGCCCATCGACACTATCCGCGAGCCGGATATCGAACGGTATGTCGAATGGCGGCGAACATACTGGACCACAGGACCAGGCAAGGAGATCCAGTATATTCGCTATGAACGCGGAGGAAAAATCCTGCGGCGTTCAGCAAAACATGAAGTCCCTTCGATCAGCCGCCAGCGAGGCGAACTGACGATCGTGCGCGCCCTTTTCAAACAGGCGCTAAAGTGGGGTTATTGCGGCAAGCTCGAAATCGCGGATATCAAGGTTCGCAAGCGTGTCGACAATAGCCGCCCGAGCTTCACACCAGAAGAATTCGAAACACTCATCGGCGCCAGCCTGCAACGTATCTATCCCGATCACAGCGGACAGGGAAAACCGATCCGTGGCAAGGATGGCAGAGTGTGGCGGCAATTCCGGCAAAACATGCACATCATTGCCGACCGATTGAAACTTCATGCCCATATCGAAATCGCCTCTGGCACCGGAATGCGGCCAACAGAACTTAAAAATCTCAATTGGGGCCATATCGTCGGTTTCCGCTCAACACGGCAAGGAAAGCTGCAAGACCAGGATGTTCGCTTCCAGGTGCAGGGCAAAGGCAAGCACGGCGCAGTGGTTCCACACTTGTCCGTCATCCCTTGGCTTCATGCTCTGTGGGATGCCTTCGAGCGGGAAGTCGGGCGCGAACCAAATGATGATGATCCCGTTTTTTCCGATCATCGCGGCCAACACATTCAGAGCTTCAAGAAAGGCTTCTCCGAGCTATTGAAGCTCTGCAATCTAAAGACGGATTTCCGCGGTGTGGCGCGCACTACCTACTCGTTGCGGCACTACTACATCTCGGAGATGATCGCTCGCGGCGTGGATGTCTATGACATCGCCCGAAACACGAGAACGTCGATTGCAATGATCGATAAACACTATGGTCAGGTCAGCACAGAGCGTCGGAAGGATCAGCTACGGCCGGATCACAAGGAATGGTGAGCACGGGGTCACGCTGCGAACGCCCGGAAATGTCCGCTGACCCGTCCCTCCTTCACCCTGTAGGCGGTCACGCCGTTTTCGACGACAACTACCGCCGAATAGCTGCCGCTGTCGAAACTCATCTCGCTGACGAGTTCCCTGATAGCGGCATGCGCCTCTGAACGAAGGTCATAGCGAGCAATACCGTCGGCTTGTTCCCATGCGCCTTGCAGCTTGCGGATGCGGTCGCATGTTTCCGTGGGACTGGCATGCCCTGCAGACAAGCGCTGGCGTTCGTTCTGATGCAGCCGTAGTTCGGCTTCGACGGCTCGCCGTTCGATCTGACGGATCTTGAGCAAATCCAGAATGGCATCCAACGACCGATCATCATCTTCGACGGCCTGCGCCAGCCGTTGCTCCTTTTTTGCGAAGCTCTTCTAGCTGAAGCGTCAATCCAGCAATGGTCTCTTCGAGTACCCGGTGGGCCTCATCGAACCGACTTGCTTGCAGCGTCTCCGCGAGATTGAGTTCCTTGACATGGTCGAGGATCGCGGCCTCCAGTGGTTCGTATCGGAAATGCCGGTTGCCATCGATGCAGCGGTGACCCCGAACATAGTTGGCGCAGACCAGATAGCGGCCGTTTTCATTGCCTTTGACCCGGCTCATTTTCATCGTCATCGACCCGCCGCAGTGGGCGCAATGGCAAAGCCCGGTGAAGAGATTGGCGAATGTGTTGCCCTTGCGTCCGGGCTTTCCCGGATTGCTTCGCATCGCCTGGACCCGCAAGAAGAGATTTTTCTCGATGGCAGGGGGAAGTAGTTGGCTATCGGATCGCCGTCCGGTACGCGCTTGCCGTCCTGCATGCGATGCGGCTGGAACAAGCCGATGACATCGTGGCGGCGAAGCAGAGCCTTAATGACGCTCTGATACCAGCCGTCCTTGCTCTTGAAGGCCGGGATGCCATCCGCATTGAGCTTGCGTGCGATTACCGTCGCACCGAGCCCACGCGTCGCCATCTCGTAAATTGCCCTCACCGTGCCCGCGTGGTGGTTCAGCGTAAACTCGTATCGCTTCGCATCGATCCGCCGGGCATCGATCCACGCGGGCGTGATGCTGGTGATCTGACCTTTGCCTTCGCGGGCGTCTTCTCGTTTCCGTTTGGCGACTGCGCTGATGCGCTCGCTTTTCGTCTGGCTCTCCTCATGGCCCCGCGACATCACCGCAAGCCCAATGATGAGCTTTGTCCAATCCCCGTTAAGCCTATCTCGGCTGTAAATCTGCCGGTCTTCGCCCAGCGTTACGATGACGATGCCGGCATTGATGATCGCCATGAACAGCATGAGCGCATCCGGCACGGCTTCGCGCGATAGCCGGTCGAGGCTTTCGATCAACAAGTAGCTGCCCTTGGGGATTTGCCCGCTCTCGACCATCGCGAGAAACCGGCCAAGCGCACCAGTCTTGAAGTTTCTACCCTTCCAAGCACTGATCCCGATATCCCGCAAGCTATCGTCTAGAAGCAGAGAGTGCTCATCCGCAAACACCTTCGACCGCTCAAGCTGCCGGCGCAGGCTATCGCCGCGAAGCTGCTTGCGGGTGCTCATACGGACATAGGAGTAGGCCCGGATCGGAAAAGTGTTGCTGTCTTTGGTGCCCATGCCGGCCTCCTCATGTTGCGATCCGCTAACATGAGGCTGTCGGGCGGGCGAGCATAAGAGCCGCCGGGTGCAAACGGTATAATCAGCGTATGGCTGCGGCTAGCTGGGAAAGCTGTCGGGATTGAAGAAAGCCGACGCAAATCACCACAGCTCTCAAGGAGGAGTTGTGGAGCCACAATGGTTAACAGACCGTTAACACGGGTTGAGTGCATTGCAACTTAAGCGAACGCGGGTTCGGCTGGCGGAAAGCATCACCGCAGGCTGCACGCATGACCAGTATCCTCACGAACATTTCGGCAATGGCCGCGTTGCAAACGCTGCGCACGATCGGCAGCAGCATGGCGGAGACACAGCGGCAGGTGAGTTCCGGGCTGCGGGTCCAGGTCGCAGCGGACAATGCAGCGTATTGGTCAATCTTCACGACGATGCGCTCCGACAACATGGCGCTTTCCGCCGTCTCGGACGCGCTCGGCCTCGGTGCCGCGAAGATTGATATCGCGTATTCGGGTCTCGATGCGACCATAGACGTGCTCGGGGAATTCCGGGCAAAGCTGGTTGCCGCCAACGAGGACGGCGTAGACAAGGCGAAGATCCAGACTGAGCTTGACCAGTTCAAGGAGCAGTTCGTTTCCATCGCAACATCCGCCAGTTTCAACGGCGTCAATTGGCTCAACACGGACGCCCCGCAGGACATCAACGAGCTATCGGGGTTGCCGACAAGCATCACCTCTTCCTTCATCCGTTCCGCTAACGGCAATGTGCGTGTCGGCACGACGGACCTCGACATGGCCGATCTCGCCCTGTTCAATGTCGCCGGTGGCGGGGCTTTGCAGAAGGATATCCGTTCGCTTGGCGATATCGGCGGGTTTCGTGGTGCGAACACCAACCAGCAGAGCAGCAGAGCGCAAATCTACTATGCTTTCTCCGGCCCCTTCACCCTCGGAGCCACCGATACGATCACCCTGAACGTGATGATCGATGACAGCCCTCTTGCTCCGGGCATCAGTCATACGCTGGCGATTGACCGAGCGGCTGTCGATGCTGCACTCGGCACGAGCGATGGTATCGTGGCAACCGCGCAGGACTATGGTGCCATCTTGCACCACGTATTCGCTGCGAATGCCGTCCCGTCTTCTGCCGGATGGGCCGGTGGCAACACATTGGCTATCTCAAGTACGGAAACAACAGGATTGCCCGGATCGAGCATCCAGATCACCGGCGTCGTGTCGAACTTCGGCTCGGGCAGCTTCGGTGCCGGGCTGGAAAACACACCGATGTCCGAGCTCAACAATCAATATCCGCAATGGAGCTTCAGCTTCACCGGACCGTTCACGATCTACCGCGATATCGAATTCAGCTTCGACATTCAGGTGGGCAGCGATCCGGCGACGAAGATCACCGTCACGCGCGATATGGTTGATCTCGTAATGGGAACGACTGACGGCAGAATACCGTCTGAGGGAGCTCTTGCGGCTCTGCTGGACTTTGCCCTGGAGGGGCACGGCTTGAATGCCGCACCGATAGCAGGCGCCGTCGTCTTCGACATCGACAAGACGCTGTATCCGAACGCCGGAAGCCGGGCCTATATGCGGATCGGCAATGTCATCGACAATCTAGGCCCTGCGCCGGATTTCGACATTCTCGACGTCGCTATCACCGATCCCGCCAATGATCTCGACAATTACCTGTTCGGTGTCGATGCCATGCTGGAGAAGGTCATATCCGGTGCTAGTAGCCTCGGTGCGGTCAAGACCCGCATAGATATGCAAAGCGAGTTTGCGCACGTCCTAATGGCGTCCATCGACAAGGGCATTGGCCGTCTTGTCGATGCCGACATGAACGAGGCTTCCACCCGGCTCAAGGCGCTCCAGACGCAACAACAGCTTGCCATCCAGTCCTTGCAGATCGCCAACAGTAGTGCCGAGAATATTATGCAGTTGTTCCGGTAAGCGCTCTATCTGCCTGCCTTGCTCCAGCCTTCGTTGCGAGCCTCGTCCTCGGTGCAGAACCACCGTTCTCCATACTCTGCCCGGATGACCGTCTCGTCATAATACTCCTGGCCTCGGACATGGTAGATGCGTTCGCCCGAGTTTATGGAGATATTGCCCTTGATATCACAAGCTGGATCGTAGAGGGATCGCGGCATGAATGCATAGCCTCCGGTCCCGAGGAAGACGGTCATCCAAGTGCCTGCGACGATCAGAGGAAACTTGCTCATTAAATAAAAGTAAATTGCATCCGTTTACTTCGCGTTGAAAAACACGTTAAAATTGTCATGGCATGGAACGGCTATGCCGTCATGTCGAGCCTGTTTATATTGGATCGATGTCGTGAGCTGGGGCCACGCTGAAACTGACTGCGTATTCGAACAAGTAGATATTCGGCACGACGGTTCGGCCGTACTTCAGATTTCGGCTGACGGATTTTGACACGATGATACCGGACACGTCTTTGTCGCGCCCGATAGTTTGTTTCACCCATCCCATGTATCGGGCGATCTGGCCTAAAGCGCGGTCGGAACTTTGCGCTCGTTTCAGCTCAAAGACGAAAAACGCGCCCGTCTCATCGACGGCGAGAATGTCGATTGGCCCGACCGCCGTTGGATATTCAACACCATCCCTGCCGGTCGGATCGACATAGACGTTCAGTTTGCGTCCACCGAAATCGATGGACGGCAGGTTCGTGGCAAGGAAATCCCGTAGCTGATATTCCAGCGAAAAGTAGGGAATGCCTTCATCGTTGCCGCTGACCGGTTCGTCGGCTCCACCCAAGACCTCATCGACCGCGTCGATGCGCGCCGAGTGGCCAGGAAAGATCATGCGGATTTCATCAGGCGTTTCCTGCATCGTCCACCCGGCTTGTCGAAGCGCCGCGCGCAGTTGATGCGACGTATTGCGGGTGCTGTCCAGACCCGCCGGCAAGTGGTCCGGGTTCTGCCGAAGCCACTGTTTCAGTGGATAGACCTCAACCCCGCCATCTTCCTTCGCGATGACCACGCTATGCCGCTGAACCATGATCGCCCCCTATTATCCTGCGCAAGTCACAGTGATAGCCGGACCGGCTTACTCGTTGGTTACGGCGCATATTGAAGGTCACTCTTTGCTCGACCTTTTGGCAGACGGCTGTATCCGGGAAACACGTTCAACGGTTTCGGAAAGGATCACAGCATGTCTCACCTCAAGGCTCTCAAGCTCACCTCCGCAGTCCCGGTTCGCGCGACCGTCGATCCAGTACAGCGGGCGCGGGAAAAGATGATTGCAACGCTGGCCGAGCAGAAGCAGATGGCCGAAGCGAAGATTGCTGGTCAGCATTTCGCCCCCACGCATATCGTCCGCAAGAAGAGCGCGGAAGGTCAGAGCGTCGAGGTCGAGGCGTTGAAGCGGGTGCGTCAGGGCTGGTTCACCGATGCCAACGGCAAGGTTTTCTTCGCGATCCGCTACGCCGGCAAGGCCATCGAATTCGCTAAGGACAAGAACGCCATCGAGGCCGGCGAGCTTTCCGCGCTGCCGACGGTCATCGATACGCTTGTTGAGGCTGTCCGGGCCGGCGAGCTTGACGCGCAACTGACCGCCGCTGCCGCCGAGCGCGGCCAGATGCTGCGCAAGCGGAGGTAAACAGCACGTTTTTCGAGGGGTAAGCATCCAAAGGCCATGGGATCGTTTATGATCCCATGGCCTTTGTGCGTTCCGGCAGGGCCGGAACGTTGTCATAGAGCGCCCCGGACGCGAGTTCGGCTCCTTGCGCAGTGCAGCACTGTTCTTGGTACGGCTCGCATTCCTTGACGCTTCTGTGCTTCAGCACGATGCACTCGCGATGTAGCCGGCACGCACTCTGTACCAAGTACATTGCAAGGAGGTCCATCTTCTTGTCACGGTTAACCAATCCTTCTGGAAGAGTTCTCGTTCACCAATTTTGGGGAGGACTTTTTATGGGGCATTAACAAATGTGCTGCCGGCTCATATTTCGGTGATGGCAATGCATTCAATTAGCAAATCGACAACTCAAAAGAATAATGACGCGATGCTATATGGCGTCGCGAAGGATTTTTACGAACGCGACGAGATAAATCTTATCAAGCGTTGGGTGCCGGTCGGTGACTGGTTGCATAGCCGAGGAGTTCACGGCTTAGACCCTTATCAAAAATCTACTACCGGTAAGATCGAAGCGGAGACCAAGGGCCGTCTTCGTGACGGCACCCCATTTGAAGGCGTCAATTTTGCAAGCCAGGATTATCTATCATTGGCATCGCACCCTCGAATGATTGCGGCTGCCCAGCGCGCGGCACGCGAAAATGGCGTTCATAGTGCCGGCTCCGCCATCCTTATGGGAAACTCCGATCTTTCCATCGCATTGGAGCAGCGGCTCGAAGAATTCCTGGATTATAAGGAGTGCACGCTTTTTCCGACGGGGTGGATGGCGGGTTTTGGCGCTGTGAAACTGCTGGCAACGGCCGGCGATCATGTGATTATCGATTTGCTAGCTCACGCTTGCCTTCAGGAAGGCGCTGATTGTTCTGGCGCCAAGGTACATCGCTTTCCTCATCTTTCAAATGTAGCCGTGGAGCGCCGGCTTCGCCGTATCCGCAGCGTCGAGCCGCGCGCCGGTATCCTCGTGGTCACGGAGACGCTGTTTTCAATGGATAGCGACAGCCCGGATCTTGCTGAACTGCAAGCGATCTGCACGGAATATGACGCTACACTTCTTGTCGATTGTGCTCACGATCTAGGGTGCATGGGTGAGACTGGACGAGGCATACTTGAGGACCAGAGGCTCATTGGTAGCGTTGACATCCTACTCGGCGCGTTCTCCAAAACCTTCGGCTCCATCGGCGGTTTTATTGCAACGAATTTCGAGGGTTTTCGGAGTGCATTGCGTGCTTGCTGCGGGCCTCAAACTTTCACGAACGCCATGACGCCGATCCAAGCCGCTGTCATTCTTGAAGCTATCGACATCATTGCAAGTACGGAGGGCCATGCCCTGCGAGCGAAGCTGCGAGATAATGTCAATTACCTGCGCGATAGGCTCCATCAGAACGGCTTTCAGGTAACGGGGGATCCAAGCTCCATTGTTCCTGTCGTGATTGGCGACAGCGGTATTTCACGTAAAATGACAAACCACATGATCCGCAATGGTGCGATCGTAAACCTTGTCGAATTTCCTGCGGTTGCCAGAAATCAGTCGCGATGGCGTCTACAAGTTATGGCGGGACATACTGTGGAGCATATCGATGCGTTCATCGAGAAAGCGCTTGCAACGCGGGCGATGTTTCAGAACATGTGCGCTCTGTAAGATGCGCCGGTCTATACGCGTGGTGAATGCTGATCGCGCGTCCGCAGCGGAGGCATGGTTGGACGTTACGACCGAGCGGCACCACCGCGCCAAAGACAGACGGCTTGCAGGCTAACTGATAATAAGGAGTTTTATTCTACAAAGCGGCAAGACTTGTCCATTGCGGAGCCGCGCGTGCTGAACTCAGCCTTGATCGACCATATCTATGAAGCCGCGTTCGTGACTGAGCATTGGGAAACGGTCTGCGAGAAGCTAAGCGTCGAGATCCAAAGCTTTTCAGCTTCGCTCATCACCATCGATGATCGTCAGTCGTTTCAATGGGTTTCTAGTCCGAACGTACGTGAGGATATGGAACGGTTTTCCCGTAGCCCCCTTCGGCATCAGAACGTGCGGCCCGCACGACATATTGCACAATCACCGTTTTCTTTCATGCGCGATATTGACCTGATGACCCACGAGGAAATCGCCTGCGATCCCATTTACACGGAGTTTTTGCGTCCGCTTGGCCTCGGTTGGACCGTCGGAGACATGTTTCAAGAGCCATCGGGACATACCATTATTTTCGACATTATCCGCGAAACCGCGGCTGGTCCTTTCGGCACGGAACATGTTGAGCGTTTGAATGGGCTGCGTCCTCATCTTGCACGAGCGGCAACAATGTCGAGCCGGCTCCAGTTTGAGAAAATCAACGCTGCCGTTCGTGCTTTAGAACTGGTGGGTCTGCCCGCGGCAATCATTACGTCTCACGGGAAGGTTCTGGCTGCAAACGGCTTACTGGAAGAGTTTACGCCCCAAATCGTCATAACCGCTTATGACAAACTAATTTTCGGCGCTGCCGGAACTAATGCGAAGTTTTCTGAAACCATCGAACGCGGAAAATTCGAGGCAAATCTTCAGGGATGCTCGTTTCCTCTTCCACAGACGAACGTTCGACCACCGGCTGTCCTGCATCTCGTGCCGGTCCGAGGCAATGCCCGAGATATTTTTACCCACGCCGCCTACTTCTTAATCGCAACGTCTGTCGACCGGTCCAGGATTGTGGAAAGTGAAACGCTGCAGGGCTTGTTTGATTTGTCGCCCGCTGAAGCAAGGGTAGCACGGTCATTGGCCACAGGAAACGATGTAGCGGCCACTGCGCGGGAGTTTGGTATTGGTATTGAAACCGCTCGATCTCACGTCAAGGCTGTTCTAAGCAAATGCGGTATGACCCGGCAAGCGGACCTGATAGCGAACATTATAAGCCACCGCACACCGACAAGCCCTTAGCTCGCTGCGAACGGCGCGCCCAAAATAACGAAGATTTCTATAGGCGGTTCGACCCTTTTCCCGACTACAGAAATATCAACGGTATAGTTGGCATATAATGCCCCACCTTAAGCGATCCAAAACTGCCACCGTCAACCTGAGCGTCTAGCGGGTCCCTAAATCTTCGTCAGCCTCTAAAGATTTTTTCTTTTTCACTAGTTTTGGGGAGGAGCTCGACCGGGGGCTCTGTTAGCGATTGGAGGCTTATAAAGCATACTTTTAGGTGAATAGCCCCGAGTTTCGTAGACACCCTCGGGTTAGATTTTCTGCTGCTTCTCGAACTCGACGGGCGACAGCATCCCGTTCCTGACGTGTTTG
>NZ_JBPEHL010000037.1:0-18630 GCF_051201095.1 Shinella sp. BE166
GGCTCTCGCTCAGCAGAAACAAATCACTCATCACGGTCTCCTTCCAGAAACCGTGAATCACAGCTCAAACCAAATTAATAGGTCCTGAGCCTAGATGGCGACATGCTTGAAAAGGTTATCCAATGGCTCTTCTCGACGCAAAAGCCGTCAATCCCATTACCCTGCCTGATGGAACTGTATATCGGGACACAGTATATCTAAAGAACGGCATAGATCATCCGCGCATGGAGATCGGCGATTTCAGCTATTATACACACTCTGGAAAGCCCGAAGATACAGCCGGGATTCTCGCCCCTTATCTTGGTCATGGCGTTCGAGAGCGGCTGGTGATCGGCAGGTTTGTGCAGATTGCCAGAGGAAGCTATTTCATTACGAGTTCAGCCAACCACCCGATGACTGGTTTCACCACCTACCCATTTCGCATCTTCAAACCAGAGACCTTCGGCTACAAGGACCTGCCCGTGAAGGACACGATTGTGGACCACGATGTATGGATCGGCCAGAATGCGGCAATTATGCCGGGTGTCCATATAGGTTCGGGTGCGATTGTCGCGGCCGCCTCTGTGGTCGCTCGGGACGTACCACCCTACGCAGTTGTCGGAGGAAACCCGGCATCCATTATCCGGATGCGGTATTCCAGCGAAGTCATCAGCGAACTTCTTTGTCTCGCTTGGTGGGACTGGCCGATCGATAAAATCGAAGCCAACCTAGCAGCACTTAGCAGCGGCGACATGGTCGCACTCAGGCAGGCTTGAAGGATGAGCGCTAGCATTTCTCACCTTGGCTTCAAACTGACAGTCACCAAAACGTGGAAGCGCCGATAGCCGCGCCGCCAGTTCACCGCACGGGGATCGCCTTCAGATAGGCGGCGATGGCGTCGCGGTCTTCCTTGGGCAGTTGCGCCATGTTCTTCTGCACCGAAACCATGGCGCCGCCGACGCTGTCGAAGTCGGGGGTGAAGCCGGTTTCGAGGTAGTTGGCGATGTCGCCGGCGCTCCAGCTGTCGAAACCGCCCTCGGCCGGCGTGACGTTGGGCACGCGACCCTCGCCTTCCGGGTTCGGCCCGCCAGCCAGCCACTGGTCGGTCTTCAGACCGCCCAGCATGTCGCGCGGCGTGTGGCATTCGCCACAATGGCCGGGGCCTTCGACGAGATACTGGCCGCGCTTGACCGTCTCGTCGGCATTTGCCAGTTCGACGCGCGGCGCCTCGTTCAGGTAGAGGAACTTCCAGCCGCCGAGCGCCAGGCGGATGTTGAACGGAAACGGCAGCTCATGCCCCGGCGCGACATTCGTGCTCTTCGGCAGGGTCTTGAGGTAGCCATAGAGGTCGTTGATGTCCTTCACCGTCATGCGCGCATAGGAGGCGAAGGGGAAGGACGGGTAGAGGTGTTCGCCGTCGCGGCCGGTGCCGCGCTTCATGGCGTCGCCGAATTGCGCCAGCGTCCACGCCCCGATGCCTGCCGTCTCGTCCGGTGAAATGTTCGGCGCGTGGAAGGTCCCGAAGGGGCTCTTCAGCGCCAGCCCGCCGGCCAGCACCAGCTTCTGATCGTCCGCCGCGCCCGGCGCCGCATGACAGCTCGAACAGCCGCCGGCATGGAAGATGCGTTCACCATTCGCGAGATCCGGCGCGCCTGCCGCAGCCCAGGTCTCCGCCGGCAGCCGCTCGGGCGCCGTGAGGAAGACAAAGGCGCCCGCGCCGAGCGCGCCCAGCACGACGATCCCGCCGAGGAGTTTTTTCAGTGCCATGAGCCATTCCCTCTCGCCGCCTGCGCGATCCTGTCCTTTTGGATCGAAACGTCAACGCACCGCCCCGGACGGAGGCCGGGACAGTGCTTGTTTTTCTAGGGTGGAGCCGGCCTACCGCGCCTATTTCTTCAGGCGGTAGACCTCATGACAGCCGCCGCAATTCGGGCCGAGCGTGCCGAGGGCGGCACCCACGCCCGCCTGGTCGGCGGGCATGCTGGCGAGCACCGTGTCGGCATCCGCGCCGAGCTTCGCCGCCTTGGCCTTGAAGTCGTCCATCGCTTCCCAGATCTTCGGACTCGCTTCGGTTTCATGGCCCGTCTCGGAGCCGGCCGGGAACTGGTCCGGGAAAGCCTTGCCGACTTCGCTGATCGTGGTCAGCGATGCCTTGACGATCTCCGCGTCATAGGGCTTCTCGCCCTTGGCAATGCCGGCGAGCGCGCCCATGGCACCGCCCACACTCTTCATCATGCCCTGGCGCACGACCTGCGGTTCGTCCGCCGCGATGACCGCGCCGGCGCCGATGGCCGCAAGCACGGCCGCGGCCGCCAATGTCCTGAACTTCATCAAGTTCTCCCGATTGCTGGCGGCCGGTTGTTTCCGCGCCGCCGGTTTAACGATGCATGAGCATGATTGCATTTTGAACGATTCCAGACAGTAAAATCTTTTTGATGGAACCTGTCGCGAAAGCGCCCGCCTGCCGGTGCTACATGAAGCGTTCCTTAACCTCGGCATGGCAGGTTTTTCGCAAGTGTCGCCCCGAGGGGTCCCGCATGCGAAAAGCCGCCTCCCCCCTGTTTTCCGTCGCCCTTCTCGCCACGATCGTCGGCGCGGTCTTCGTCGTGATGCTGGTCATCGACCCCGGCACGCTGACATTGCACTGGACGGACAAGGATTTCGCCAATTACTGGATGGCGGCGCGGCTGGCGCTGGAAGGCCGCGCGCTCGACGTCTTCGGCCCGCATGAGAGCTATCTCGCGCATCTGCGGGTGTTTTTCGGAGCCGACTATCCCTGGCGCGCCTGGAGCTATCCGCCGCATTACCTGCTACTGATGCTGCCGCTGGGGCTTTTCGCCTACAAGATGGCCCTCGTCCTTTTCCTGGTCGTAACCTTTCTCCTGCTGTGCGGCGCGCTGCACCTTGCCGCCCTGCAGCTGAAGGGATGGCAGCTTCTCCTTCTGCTGCCAGTCGCGCTTACGAACGCTTACGTGGTGCAGAACGGCTTCCTGCTCGGCGCCCTGCTGATCGCCGGGCTTGCGCTTCGCGACAGCCGTCCGGTGCTGGCGGGCATCTGCTTCGGGCTTTTGACGGTCAAGCCGCAGCTCGGCGTGCTGCTTCCCCTGCTGTTGCTCTTGGAGCGCCAGTGGCGAACCATCGCCAGCGCGGTGGTGACGGCAGTCGCCCTCTTCCTGCTCTCGGTAGCCCTGTTCGGCATCGAGGCCTGGGCGGGGTTCTTCCACTATGTCACGCACTACCAGGTGCACGTCATGAAGGAACTGACGGGCCTGTTCCTCCATATGATGCCGACCGTCTTCGGCGCGATCCGCAGCCTGGATTTTGGCGCGACGACAGCCTTTGCCGTCCATCTTCCCTTCGCGGTGCTGGCGCTCGTCCTCTTCGGTTACAGCCTTTTGCGGCTCGACCAGCCGGTGGCGCGTGCGGCGAGCACGGTCTTTGCCACCGCCATGGTCATGCCCTATCTGGCGAGCTACGATCTGGTGGCGCTCGTCGCATCCGCCGTGCTCTGGATGGATCGCAGGCCGTCGTCCCTTGCGTTGCGTTTCACCTTGTTCATCCTTGCCTGCGTCCCCCTGGTCATGCCCCTCCTCAGCCTCCTCGGCTGGCCGGTCGCGCCCGTCGTCATCCTCGCGACCTGGCTCGGCCTTCTCGGCCGTGACGGCGCGCTGCCGCGTCTCACAAGGCGCCCCAGCCCCGCCACAATGTAAATGCCGCGATCGCCAGCAGCAGCACGCCCGCCGCACGGCCGATGAAGCGGGTGGCCGCGGGGCTGCCGATCAGCGCATCGCGGCTGCGGGCGGCGGCAAGCGCCAGCCCGCCATAGACCGCAAGCTGCGTCACCCAGATCATCAGCAGCATGACCGTCGCCTGCCGCCACAGCGGGCCGAATTCCGGGCGCAGGAACTGCGGGAAGACGGCGAGCATGAAGAGATAGGCCTTGGGGTTCATCAGGCTCGTCAGCGCGCCCTGGCGAAAGCGGGTCAGCATGCCCCGCCGGTCGAGACTGTCGACGGCATCGATGGTGATCGACGATCGGAAGAGCTGCCAGCCGATCCAGGCGACATAGGCGGCGCCCAGCACCAGCAGGATATTGAACAGGTTCGGCGCGAAATGCAGCAGCATGCCGACGCCAAGCGCCGCATAGAGCGTGTGCACGAGCCCGCCCGCCATGATGCCGAAGGTCGCCGACAAGCCGGCCTTGCGCCCGCCGGAGAGCGAGCTTGCGAGCACGAAGACCATGTCCATGCCCGGCACGATGATGATGCCGGAGACGAGCAGGAAGAAGAGCCAGAGGTTTTCGCTGTAGGTCATGTCAGTTGTCCGTTATCATAAACCGCTCGGAAGACCCATGCTTCCTTTTGTTTCAAGCGCTTGAAGCGTGCTATAACGAAGGCCAACTGACAGGGATGTGTCAGTTGTCATGGAGACGACCATGCGCAAGGCCTCGCGGCTCTTCGAGATCATCCAGATCCTGCGGCTTGCCCGCAAGCCTGTTACCGGAGCCGAGATCGCCGAGCGGCTGGAGGTGACGGTGCGCTCGATCTACCGCGATATCGCGGCCCTTCAGGCGATGCGCGTGCCGGTCGAGGGCGAGCGCGGCATCGGCTATATCCTGCGCCCCGGCTTCGACCTGCCGCCGCTGATGTTTTCCATCGAGGAGACGGAGGCGGTGGTGCTGGCGCTGGCACTGCTGGAACGCACCGGCGACACGGAGCTGCGCGCCGCCGCCCGCCGCGTCGGCGACAAGATCGCCGGCGCCGTGCCGCCGCCGCTGCGCCAAACGCTCTCCGCCCGCGCGCTGCACGCCTGGGGCACGACGCCGCCCCAGCCGGAGGGCATCGACCTCGCCACCGTGCGCCGCGCGATCCGCGACGAGGAAAAGCTGGTGATCGACTACCGCGACGAATATGGCCGCGGCACCGAGCGCACCATTCGCCCCATCGCGCTCATCTACTATTCCGAGACGGCCAACATCGTCGCCTGGTGCGAATTGCGCAAAGCCATCCGCAACTTCCGCGCCGACCGCGTGGAAGCCTGCGAGGCGACGGGCGCGCATTTCCCCGGCGAGGGCGACAGGCTGAGGCAGGCGTGGATTTCGGGCTGGGCGGAGAACCAGCGCGGGGCAGGATAAGGCGCTATTCCGGCCATGCCTCGCTTGGCCGATCACGCCCTCTGGATAGCGGAGTCGAGTTCGGACATGGGGTTCTCATGGGAAATCGTACGCCCACTGTACACGTCTTCCAAACCCTGGTTGACGCCGTCGACTATCGCGAGTTCTCGGGCGACATAGACGGAAACCGCCTCGGCTATGAGGACGGATCGGCTGCGCCGCGTGTCCACTGCCAGCCTATCGAGCTTTTCCTTAAGGTCCGCGCTGACGCGGATCGTCATCGTCGTGCCGGCCATGCGTAAATGCTAGCGCAACAACCCCAAAAGAAAAACCCCGGCCGTTGCCGACCGGGGTTCTCACAAATTCGAAAAAGCCGAAGCGGCTTACTTCGTCGCGGCTTCGTAGCGCTCCAGGACGTAGTCCCAGTTGATCAGGCTGTCGACGAAGGCTTCGAGGTATTTCGGGCGGGCGTTGCGGTAGTCGATGTAATAGGAGTGTTCCCACACGTCGACACCGAGGATCGGCTCTGCGCCGTGGACCAGCGGGTTTTCGCCGTTCGGGGTCTTGGAGATGGCGAGCTTGCCGTCCTTGACGGAGAGCCAGGCCCAGCCGGAGCCGAACTGCGTGGTGCCGGCGGCGATAAAGTCGGCCTTGAACTTGTCGTAGCCGCCGAGATCGCTGTCGATCGCGGTCTGCAGCGCGCCCGGCAGGCTCTTGCCGCCGCCGCCCTTCTTCAGCCACTTCCAGAAATGGACGTGGTTGTAGTGCTGGCCGGCATTGTTGAAGAGGCCCTGGTTGGTGCCATAGGACTTCTTGACGATCTCTTCGAGGGAGAGGTCCGCGAGGCCCGCTTCCTCCGCCAGCTTGTTGCCGTTGTCGACATAGGCCTTGTGGTGCTTGTCGTGGTGATATTCGAGCGTTTCGCGCGACATGAAGGGCGCAAGCGCATCGTAATCATAGGGAAGCGGCGGAAGTTCGAAAGCCATCGTGGTGTCTCCTCTTTGTTTAGACGCAATTCCGAACGCAAAACCGCGTTCCGCACTTTTGCTGGAACTGCTCTGGCGACGGAAATTTTTTTCAATGAAATCCGTGAGCGGAACATAGGAGCGGCAATCGGCAGAGGCAACCGCCCAAGTTCCAAATTTTCCTGACATCGGACAAAATCCTTCCGGTTTTCCGTGTCAGATCAATGACGAAGCGGAACGAAAACCGATTCGGGACATTTTGTCCGACACCCATCAATCCGGAGCATCCCATGCGCGTCCTTCCGCTTACCGCCCTCGTCCTCTCGCTCGCCGCGTCCGCCGCCCACGCCTCGTCCCCGGATGCCTGGGAGGAATTCCGCGCCGACGTGGAGAAGAGCTGCGTGGCGAGCCTGCCGGAAGCGCTCGGCACGCCGACGGTCTTCGTCGAGCCGACGGGCACCGAATCCTTCGGCATTGCCGCGATCGAGGGCCTTTCGCCGGAATCGAAGAGCCAGGTCACCTATGTCTGTGTCTATGACAAGCAGAAGAAGACGGTGCAGGTGACACCCGCCATCGCCGCCGAGTTCCTGCATGTGGTGCGCGAAAGCGAGCGCGAGGCCGCCGCGGCAGAACGCGCGGCGACGGGCGACAACAAGACCGTGGACGAGACGGGGCAGGAATAAATAAATCGCCACGCTTTACCACGCGCCCGTGCTCTAAATCCGCCACGCCACCTCCCCTCCGTCATCCTCGGGCTTGACCCGAGGATCCATGCCACATGGACAGCGCGTGCCGTGGAGGTGGATCCTCGGGTCAAGCCCGAGGATGACGGAGGAGAGGTAGTGCGCTCGCATATATCCGAGTTGGGTGCATGTAACGCAAAAGCCGGCCTTTCGGCCGGCTCCCTTGTCTCAGGCGTCGCCGTTCGAATGGGCCCAGTCGAAATAGAGGTCGCGGGCCTTGGCGGTGATCGGGCCGGGCTGGAGATTGCGGTCGTCGAGCCGCGTGACCGGCACCACCTTGGAATAGTTGCCGGAGGTGAAGATCTCGTCGGCCGTCTCGAAGTCCGCGAGCGTCAGCGTGGTTTCCACCACCTCGAAGCCCGCATCCTTCAAAAGGCCGATGACGCGGCTGCGCGTGATGCCGGCAAGGAAGGTGCGGTTGGCGGCCGGCGTGAAGACGACGCCGTCACGCACCATGAAGATGTTGGACGAGGCGGTTTCGGCGACATTGCCCAGCATGTCGCGCACCAGCGCATTGTCGAAGCCGCGCTTGCGGGCTTCCACCAGCATGCGGGCATTGTTCGGATAGAGGCAGCCGGCCTTGGCATCCGTCGGCATGCATTCGACCGTCGGGCGGCGGAAGGGCGAGAGCGTGAGCGAGGACGCCGCCTTCGGGTCGCCCATCGAGGCCTCGAACAGGCAGAGCGCGAAGCGGGTCGAGTCCGGATCGGGCGCGACCACGCTGGTGGGGGAGCCATGCTCGGCCCAGTACATCGGCTTGATGTAGATCGCCGTCTTGCCGTCGAATTTTTGCACGCCCTCCCAGGCGAGCGCCTCGATCTCGTCGGCGCCGACCGCCGCCTTCAGGCCGAGCGCTTCGGCGGAGCGGTTGACGCGCTGGCAATGCAGGTCGAGGTCCGGCGCGATGCCGTCGAACCAGCGCGCGCCGTCGAAGACGGTCGAGCCGAGCCACATGGCATGCGAGGTGGGGCCGATGAGCGGCGGGTTGCCCGAAATCCATTCGCCATCCACGAAGGTCCAGGTCGTCGAGCGGGGTGCGGTATCGACTGGCATTTTTCTACTCCTTTTCGCCCATCAAGGCCCGACCGGGCGGGCCGGTCAAGTCGCAAATGCCTTCCGACAGCGCGCGGCACTTGTCCATTCAAGATGTTGAATGGATGTATCAGGGCTTGTCATGGGTCAGCTGGTTGAGAGCCCGGTGGGCGCATGCCATACAAGCATAAAGGGAGAACAGACATGCGCGCGATGTATTACGAGGCCTTCGAGGCGACACCGGAGATCCGCACCGTGCCGGATCCGACGCCGACGCCCGGCGGCGTGGTGATCCAGGTGGAGGCGACCGGGCTTTGCCGCAGCGACTGGCACGGCTGGATGGGCCACGATCCGGACATCCGCCTGCCGCATGTGCCGGGCCACGAGCTTGCCGGCCGGGTGGTGGCGACGGGGGGTGCGATCAGCCGCTTTCGCGCGGGCGAGCGGGTCACGGTGCCCTTCGTTTCCGGCTGCGGCCATTGCGGCGAGTGCCGCTCCGGCAACCAGCAGATCTGCGAGGAGCAGTTCCAGCCCGGCTTCACCCATTGGGGCTCCTTTGCCGAATATGTCGCGATTGACTATGCCGACCACAATCTCGTGCACCTGCCGGACGCGATCGACTATGCGACGGCCGCGAGCCTCGGCTGCCGCTTCGCCACCTCGTTTCGCGCCATCGTCGACCAGGCGCGGGTGACGGGCGGCGAATGGGTGGCGGTCCATGGCTGCGGCGGCGTGGGGCTCTCGGCGATCATGATCGCCGCGGCACTCGGCGCCAACCCGATCGCCATCGACATTTCCGACGAGAAGCTGGCATTCGCGCGCCAGATGGGCGCCGTCGCGACCGTCAATGCGCGTGACGTCGCCGACGTTGCGGAGGCGGTGCGCGAGATCACCGGCGGCGGCGCGCATGCCTCGGTCGATGCGCTGGGCTCGCCCGTCACCTGCTTCAACTCGATCAAGAACCTGCGCCGGCGCGGGCGGCATGTGCAGGTCGGGCTGATGCTCGCCGACCATGCGACGCCGCAGATCCCGATGGCGCAGGTCATCGGCCACGAGCTGGAAATCTATGGCAGCCACGGCATGCAGGCCTGGCGCTACGACGCCATGCTGGCGATGATCGCCGGCGGCAAGCTCGCCCCGCAAAACCTCATCGGCCGCCACATCAGCCTCGACGAGGCGGTGCCGGCGCTGATGGCGATGGACAAGGCGACGGATCTCGGGATCAGCGCGATTACGCGGTTTTGAGGGATTGTGCGGCTCGGCATACCCCCCTCTGCCCTGCCGGGCATCTCCCCCACAGGGGGGGGAGATTGAATTGAGGCAATGTTTTGCCTTTCTCAACCGTCATAGTTGAGCAATGCCGCTGCACCTTGCCGATCTCCCCCCTTGAGGGGGAGATGGCCGGCAGGCCAGAGGGGGGTAACCACACATGCCCCACGCAATTGACATTCACCAGCGGATGACAGCCAATCGCCGGTGAGAATGCTGACAAGGAATCGCCGCCCATGGCCCATGCCGCCTATGTCTTCGACGCCTATGGCACGTTGTTCGACGTGCATGCGGCGGTGCGCCGCCATGCGGGCGATGTGGGGCCGAACTACCAGAGCTTTTCCGAGGTCTGGCGCGCCAAGCAGCTGGAATATTCCTGGACGCGGGCGCTGATGGGGTCCTATGCCGATTTCTGGCAGCTCACCGAACAGGCGCTCGACTTCACCTTCAAGCGCATCGGCGGCGTCGATCCGGCGCTGCGCCAGAAGCTGCTCGATGCCTACTGGAAGCTCGACTGCTACCCGGAGGTGCCGGCCGTGCTGAAGGCGCTGAAGAGCCGCGGCGCGCATATCGCCATTCTCTCCAACGGTTCGCCCGCCATGCTGGCCTCCGCGGTGAAGAACGCCGCGCTCGACACCGTCATCGACGACATCTTTTCCGTCGACGCGCTAAAGACCTACAAGACGGCGCCCGCCGTCTACGATCTCGTGACGACGAATTACCGGCTCTATCCGGATGCCGTCTCCTTCCAGTCCTCCAACCGCTGGGACATTGCGGGCGCCACGAAATTCGGCTTCCGCACCGTCTGGATCAACCGCAACGACATGCCGGACGAGTATTTCGATCTCGGCCCGGCCTTGATCCTGCGTTCGCTCGAAAGTCTCTGAATGGCCTGGTCCGCGGCACAATACCTGAAATTCGAAGACGAACGCACGCGGCCCGCCCGCGACCTCCTCAACCAGGTGCCGGTCGATCTCGTCGCCGGCACGGTCTACGACCTCGGCTGCGGCCCCGGCAATTCGACGGAACTGCTGGTGGAGCGCTTTCCCGGCCGCGGCGTGCGCGGCGTCGACAATGCGGCGGATATGCTGCGGGCGGCGCGCGAGCGGTTGCCGGGCGTCGATTTCGTCGAATGCGACCTGGCGAAATGGCGGCCGCCCGAACCGGCCGCCCTGCTCTTCGCCAATGCCGTGTTCCAGTGGCTGCCCGATCATGTTGCGGTCCTGACGACCCTGATGGACGGGCTGCGCCCCGGCGGCGTGCTCGCCGTGCAGATGCCGGACAATCTTTCCGAACCGTCGCACATGCTGATGGAGGAAAGCGCACTTTCTGGCCCCTGGCGCAACCACTTTGCCAATGGCACGCCACGGCGAAAGCCGCTCCCCGCCCCCGCCGCATATATGGATGCACTCGGCGCGAAGGCGGCCCGCGTCGACGTCTGGCACACCGCCTACAACCACCCGATGGCAGATGCGGGTGCGATCGTCGAATGGGTCAAGAGCACGGGCCTGCGCCCCTATCTCGACTGCATCCCGGCCGAGGAGCGCAACGGCTTCCTCGCCGACTACGAGAGCCGCATCGCCAAGGCCTATGCGCCGATGGCGGACGGCCGGCGGCTGTTGCGGTTTCCGCGGCTTTTTATTGTGGCGGTGAAGAAGTAGCCGTCCGGCGTCTGCGCCAGAAATACCCCCCCTCTGCCCTGCCGGGCATCTCCCCCTCAAGGGGGGAGATCGACTCGCGGAAACGCCCCGCCCAACGCGAACGTTGCGGATGGGGCAATGCCCTCGCGCCCATCCAATCTCCCCCCTTGAGGGGGAGATGCCCGGCAGGGCAGAGGGGGGTGCCTTGGCGCTAACCCCTCAAATCTTCTCGACCAGAAAATCGATGAACGCCCTTATGCGCGCCGCGAGGTGTTCGTGGCCGGCGAAGACGGCGTGGACGACTTCGATGTCGCCGGGGTTGAAAGCTTCGAGCACCGGCACCAGACGGCCGGACACGATATCCGGCTCGATATGGAAGCGGCCGATGCGGGCAAGGCCGACGCCGTCGAGGCAGAGCTGGCGCTGGATGGCGCCGCTGGAGACCAGCATGTTGCCGGTAATGTCGTAGGCCTCCACTGTCTGGCCATCTTCGGACAGGAAAGGCCAGTCGTCCATGCTGCGGCGGAAGTTGAAGCGCAGGCAATTGTGGGACGCGAGATCGGCGGGGTGCTGCGGCGTGCCATACTTTTCGAGGTACGCCGGGGCGGCGATGACGGCCTTGCCGCTTTCCAGCAGTTTTCGCGCCTTCAGCGAGGAATCGCGCAAGGGGCCGGAGCGGATGGCGACGTCGGTGCGTTCGCCGATCACGTCGATGACGCCGTCGGTTAGCGTCAGGTCGAGCTCGATTTCCGGATAGAGCGCCAGGAAATCCGGCACCAGCGGCAGGATGTAACGCTCGCCGAAGCCGACCGAGGCGTTCACCCGCAGCGCGCCCCGCGGCACCACGCGTGCCCCTTCCGCAACGATGCGCTCAGTCTCGGCGATCTCCGCGAGGATGGCGCGTGCGCGGCCGAGATAGACCTCGCCTTCCGGCGTCAGTTCCAGCCGCCGCGTCGTGCGCACGATGAGGCGCGCGCCGAGCCGATCCTCGATGCGGGTGACGAGCTTGCTGATCGCCGAGGGCGAGAGGCGCAGCTTGCGGCCGGCGGCGGAAAAGCTCTTCAGCTCCGCCGCCAGCACGAAGACCTCCATTTCGCCGGCCCGGTTATCCATGTCCCACCTTTGAATCCAATTCACATATGCTTATCCACTATGCCTCATTAACGGGCAAGTGGCTTTGCCCCATATTCCTTCCCGAACCAACATCGCAACCCAGCCAAGCCGCGCGGACCCAAGACCGCGCGCAGGGAACCGCCATGCCACTCGCACTCTTTGCCCTGACCGTCGCGGCCTACGCGATCGGCACCACCGAATTCGTCATCGTCGGCCTCTTGCCGACGGTGGCGACCGACCTCGACATCACCCTGCCGCTCGCCGGCCTCATCGTCTCCGTCTACGCGCTCGGCGTCACTTTTGGCGCGCCGATCCTGACGGCTTTGACCGGCAAGCTCGGCCGCAAGCCGCTGCTCATCGGCCTCATGGCCCTGTTCATCGCCGGCAACGTGCTGGCGGCGCTTGCACCGAGCTACGGCATGCTGCTCGCCGGCCGCGTGCTCTCCGCCTTCGCGCACGGCGTGTTCTTCTCCGTCGGCGCCACCATTGCCGCCGATCTCGTCGCGCCGGACCGCCGGGCTTCCGCCATTGCCATGATGTTCATGGGCCTGACGGTCGCCATCGTCACCGGCGTGCCGCTCGGCACCTTCATCGGCCAGACCTTTGGCTGGCGCGCCACCTTCTGGGCTGTCGCTGCCCTCGGCCTCGTCGCCTTTGCCGCCATCGCGTTCCTGCTGCCCTCGAACCTGCGTCGTGAAAAGCCGGCGGACCTCCTGGAACAGGTGCGGGTGCTCGGCTCGGGCCGCCTGCTCATCGTCTTCGCCATGACGGCGCTCGGTTATGGCGGCACCTTCGTCACCTTCACCTTCCTCTCGCCGCTCTTGCAGGAAATCACCGGC
This sequence comes from Shinella sp. BE166, assembly GCF_051201095.1. Lineage (NCBI taxonomy): Bacteria > Pseudomonadati > Pseudomonadota > Alphaproteobacteria > Hyphomicrobiales > Rhizobiaceae > Shinella > Shinella sp. BE166. The sequence goes on from NZ_JBPEHL010000037.1 coordinate 12,694, forward strand.
TTCAGCGCCAACACCGTCAGCCTCGTGCTCGTGCTCTATGGCGCGGCCATCGCCTTCGGCAACATCGTCGGCGGCAAGGTGGCGGACCGTGATCCGGTGAAGGCGCTCGCCGTGCTCTTCGTCGCCCAGGCCATCGTGCTGGTGGCGCTTACCTTCACCGCGCCGTCGCCGGTGCTGGCGCTGGTCACGCTCGCCGCGCTGGGCTTCCTGTCCTTCGCCACCGTGCCGGGCCTTCAGCTCTACGTCGTCGACATCGCCAAGCGTCATCGCCCGGCTGCCGTCGATGTCGCCTCGGCGCTCAACATCGCGGCCTTCAATTTCGGCATCGCCGCCGGTGCCTGGATCGGCGGGCTCGTCGTCGCCTCCTCGCTCGGCCTCGGCGCCACGCCCTGGGTCGGCGCCATCCTGGTCGCCGCCGCCCTCGGCCTGACGCTTGCCAGCGGCGCGCTCGACCGGCGCGAACGTAGCCAGCCCGACGCCGCCTGCCAGCCGGCCTGAACTTTTTTGCCCACTCGAAAGGAAATCTCCATGAAAACCGTCAACGCCCATGGCGCAAACATCCCCCAGCTCGGCTTCGGCACATTCCGCATGCCGGAAGCCGAAGTCCTCTCCATCCTGCCGAAGGCGCTCGCCATCGGCTTCCGCCATGTCGATACCGCGCAGATCTATGAAAACGAGGCCGCTGTCGGCGAGGCCATCCAGAAGTCGGGCGTCGCCCGCTCCGAAATCTTCCTCACCACCAAGGTCTGGGTGGCGAATTACGGCAAGGACAAATTCGCCGCCTCGGTCGAGGAAAGCCTCGCCAAGCTCAGGACCGACCATGTCGACCTCCTGCTGCTGCACTGGCCGAACGACGCGGTGCCGCTCGCAGACCAGATCGGTGAACTGAATGCCGTGCGCGAACGCGGGCTTGCAAAACATATCGGCGTCAGCAACTTCAACAGCGCACTGATGGCGGATGCCGTTCGTCTCAGCGCCGCGCCGCTCGCCACCAATCAGGTCGAGTACCATCCCTATCTCGACCAGAAGACGGTGCTGGAGGCGGCCGCGACCAACGGCATGGCGCTCACCGCCTATTACGCCATGGCCGACGGCAAGGTGCCGAAGGAGGCGGTGCTGAAGGAGATCGGCGCGGCGCATGGCAAATCGGCGGCGCAGGTCGTGCTGCGCTGGCTCATCCAGCAGCCGGATGTCGTGGCGCTGACCAAGACCGCGACGGAAAGCCGGCTTGCCGAGAACCTCGCGATCTTCGACTTCGCGCTGACGCCCGACGAGATGACGCGCATCCACGGGCTTGCCCACCCGGACGGCCGCATCGTCAGCCCGGATGGCCTTGCGCCCGCGTGGGACCAAGCGGCCTGATCGCCCAAAACCTCTCCCGCGGCTCAGGCCGCGGGAGATTTTCATGCCCGGGAATGCCAGACTTGGCCTCTGATTCTCCGCACCGCGAGGAGGCCCTGTTGGACGATCTCGATACCCTGCTCGCCGCGGGCGGCTCGACAGCATTGCTGGCGGTGCGTGATGGCCGCGTGGTCTTCGAGCGCGGCCACCACGCCCACCGCTCAAGCGTCGCCTCGGTGCGCAAATCGCTGATCGGTATCCTGTACGGCATCGCCATCGAAGCGGGTGAAATCGACCTCGAATCCACGCTCGAAGACCTCGGCATCGACGATCTCTCGCCGCTCACGCCGGAGGAGAAACAGGCGACCATCGCCGACATCCTGAAATCCCGCTCCGGCATCTACCACCCCTGCGTCTACGGCATGGAGCCGGGAAGACCCGCGCGCGGCAGCCACCCGCCCGGCACGTTCTGGTACTACAACAACTGGGATTTCAACGTGCTCGGAACGATCTACCGGCAGGAGACCGGCCGCACGCTTGCCCAGGCTTTCGAAAAATTCGTCGCCGAACCGCTGGAGATGCAGGATTTTACGGCGGAGGACATTTTCGACGTTCACGGCCCGGAATCGCTTCATCCGGTCTACAAGATGCGCCTGTCCGGCCGCGATCTGGCCCGCGTCGGCCATCTTTTCCTCAAGGGCGGCCTCTGGGAACAGCGCCGGATCGTATCCGAACAATGGGTCGGGGATAGCACCAAGGCGTGGAGCGCCCTCGGCGGCGGGCGCGGCTACGGTTATCTCTGGTGGACGGCGGAGGCGAATGCGCTGGGTGACAGCCTCAGCACGGAATGGCCGATCACCTATGCCAGCGGTGCCGGCGGGCAATATATCATCGTCATCGAAGCACTCGATCTCGTGGTCGTGCACCGCGCGGCGGATGTGCGCAACGGCGTCACCCATGCCCGCATGGGCGAAATCCTGCGCGCGCTGCTGCGCGTGATCGGCTGAGCGGCCCCTTCCCAATCAGGGGTCCGATCCGATATGGAGGGTGCGCGCCGGAATGCGGCGCAGGGAGCCCTCCATGTCGTCCTCGTCCCCCACCGTCTTCTCGCCGGATTGGCCGGCCATTGCCGCCGTCATTCTCGGCGTCACCGCCTTTTCCGTGGCGCAGGGGCTCACCTATCCGCTGATCTCGCTGACGCTGGAGGCGCGCGGATTCTCGCCGGCGCTGATCGGCGTCAATGCGCTGGCCTTTGCCGGCGGCCTCGCCGCCTCGACGCTGCTGCTCGGCAGCCTGACGGCGCGCTGGCGGGCCGACCGGCTGATCGTTGCAAGCCTCATCGGCTGCTCGTTCTGCCTCGCCACCTTTGCCGCCTTCGATTCCTTTGCCGTATGGTTCGTCGCGCGTTTCCTGCTCGGCTTCTTCGCGAGCCTCATCTTCATGCTCGGCGAGGCGTGGCTGAACGCCGCCTGCCCGGACCGGCTGCGCGGCCGCGTTTCCGGCATCTATGGTGCGGGCATGTGCGCCGGTTTTGCCGCGGGGCCGCTTGCCATTCCGCTGCTCGGCAGCGAGGGCGGCTTCGGCTTCGCGCTGACGGCCGTCTATCTGGCGATCGTCGCCTTCGCCACCGCCATGCTGATGTTTTCCACCCGCACGGTGCCGGAACCATCATCGACCGGCGATGTCTTCCGCTTCTTCAGGGCCGCGCCGCTGCTGGTCGGCATGGTCTTCGTCTTCGGTTTCGCCGATATCGCGGCAATCTCCGCCATGCCGGTCTATTTCGTGAAGATGGGGCACACGGAAGCGTTTGCCGCGATCAGTGTGACGGTGCTGGCGCTGCCGACGGCGATCGCCCAGCCTTTCATCGGCATGCTGCTCGATCGGCTGCCGCGCGAGCGCGTCGCCATGGTCGCCGTCAGCGTGGCGGCGGGGAGCTATCTCATCCTGCCGTCAATGGAATCGGAACTCGCCATTCTGTCGGTCTTCGCGCTGATGGGAACGGCGGCCTTCTCGCTCTATACCTGCGCGCTCACCATGCTCGGCGAGCGCTACAACGGCGCGATGCTGGTGGCGGGAAGTGCTGCCTTTGCGCTGGCCTATGCGGCCGGCAGCGGCGCCGGTTCGAGTATGACCGGCGCGATCATGGAGGCCGGCGGCCCGAAGGCCGGACCGCTCTCGGTCGGCCTCATCCTCGTGGTGTTCACCGCCGCGCTGATGTTCGCGCGGCGGCGTTCGCTCTAGAAACTTTTTAGACGAACTGGCTGAGGCCCGGCACGGAGGCGACGACCTCGTCGACCACGTCGGCGCCGGCGTGCTCGCGGGCGACGGCCATGGTTTCCTTGGCAAGGCCGGTGATTTCGCCCATGCCGAGCCCTTCGCTCATCAGCTGCTGGCCGAGGCCCATGACGCCGCCGCCGCCGATCGCGCTCATCAGGCCGCCGAGCAGGCCACCGCCGCCCGTGCCTTCGCCATTATACTGGGCGACGAGCTCGGAGGCGCCGGGAATACTTTCGATCATGCGGGCGACCGGGCCGTCGGCCGCTTCGCGCTGCAGGAAGCCGAGCATCATGCCGATGGCCTTTTCAGCGAGAGCCGCATCGATGCCGACGGCATCGGCAACGCGGGTGACGAGTTCGTTCATGGAAAACCCTCCGAGGGAAATTGACGTTAACGTCAAGGTAAATGAATTCTCCGGCAAACTCAAGCCGGGCGCGCGGGCCTTCAACGGCAGGGCGGGGAGCCCTTTGAAAGCGTGTTGTTCCCGTGCCGGACTATCCTTATAACCTGCCTGAGACGATTCAATGAAAACTTGGGATGGCGCGGTAATCCGCCCCCACCCGGGTCGAACGGCTTCAGGGAGTTTCAACGTGACGGAATCGATTCTTCAGGACGGAAAGCTCTATATCGGCACCAGCCGCAAGCCGGACGATACGAACAACAAGCCGGAATATCTCGACCTGAAGTTCGGCAACCGCCACGGCCTCGTGACGGGCGCGACCGGCACCGGCAAGACGGTGACCTTGCAGATCCTCGCGGAAGGCTTTTCCAATGCCGGCGTGCCGGTGTTCTGCGCCGACGTGAAGGGCGACCTTTCCGGCATCGGCGCGATCGGCGAGCCGAAGGATTTTCTCCAGAAGCGCGCTGACCAGATCGGCCTCACGCCTTACGAATTCCAGGAATTCCCGGTGATCTTCTGGGATCTCTACGGCGAGAAGGGCCACCGCGTGCGCACCACCATCTCCGAGATGGGGCCGCTCCTGCTCTCGCGCCTGATGAACGCCACGGATGCGCAGGAAGGCGTCATCAACATCGCCTTCAAGATCGCCGACCAGGGCGGCCTGCCGCTGCTCGATCTCAAGGATTTCCAGGCGCTGCTCAACTATATGGGCGAGAATGCCTCGACGCTCTCCAACCAGTTCGGCTTCATTTCCAAGGCCTCCGTCGGCTCGATCCAGCGCGAATTGCTGATCCTCGAACAGCAGGGCGCCGAACAGTTCTTCGGCGAGCCGGCGTTGAAGATTTCCGACATCATGCGCACCACCAATGACGGGCGCGGCGCGATCTCGGTGCTGGCCGCCGACAAGCTGATGATGAACCCGCGCCTCTACGGCACCTTCCTGCTCTGGATGCTGTCCGAGCTCTTCGAGGTGCTGCCGGAAGTGGGCGATCCGGAAAAGCCGAAGCTCGTCTTCTTCTTCGACGAGGCGCACCTGCTGTTCAACGATGCGCCGAAGGTCCTGACCGAGCGTGTCGAGCAGGTCGTGCGCCTCATCCGCTCCAAGGGCGTGGGCGTCTATTTCGTCACGCAGAACCCGCTCGATGTGCCGGAGACGGTGCTCGCCCAGCTCGGCAACCGCGTGCAGCATGCGCTGCGCGCCTATACGCCGCGCGAGCAGAAGGCCGTGAAGACCGCCGCCGACACCTTCCGCCCCAACCCGGATTTCAACTGCGCTGAGGTCATCACCAATCTCGGCACCGGCGAGGCGCTGGTCTCGACGCTCGAAGGCAAGGGAGCGCCCTCGATGGTGGAGCGCACGCTCATCCGCCCGCCGGCCTCGCGCCTTGGCCCGGTGACGGAGGCCGAGCGGCAGGACATTATGAAGGTCAGCCCCGTCGCCGGCCTCTACGACGAGGATTTCGACCGCGAATCCGCCTACGAGATCCTGATGGCCCGCGCCAAGAAGGCCGCCGATTCGGCCGCCGCCCAGGAACAGGCGGACGCCCAGCCCGAGGAAAAACCCGCCGGCGGGAGCCGCTGGACATTGCCCGGCTTCGGCGACGAGGAACCGGCCGCGCAGTCTGCGCCGAAGCAGCCGAAGGGCCGCACCGGCTACCAGCGCGAAACGGTGGCGGAGGCGGCGATGAAGTCGGTCGCCCGCACCGTGGCGTCGTCGCTCGGGAGGGCGCTGGTGCGCGGGATTTTGGGGAGCTTGCGGCGGTAACGTGAGGTGTGAGTCCTGCACTCACCCCCCTCTGCCCTTCCGGGCATCTCCCCCACAAGGGGGAGTGTTTACACGGAACGCTTTTGAGGTTCTGCTATGGGGGTGATTTGCGTGGAGGCAAGTGATGGATTGCCCGGGCTGTGGTGGTGTCGAT
>NZ_JBPEHL010000038.1:0-18406 GCF_051201095.1 Shinella sp. BE166
GGCTCTCGCTCAGCAGAAACAAATCACTCATCACGGTCTCCTTCCAGAAACCGTGAATCACAGCTCAAACCAAATTAATAGGTCCTGAGCCTAGGCTATCAGGCGTTTTCGCGAAAATTTGCCCGAGTATCATCGGCGAAAAGCGAAATATTCCATAAAATATAGCGCCGCTGCCTGTCGGGGATACCTGCTATCCCTCGGCTCCTATCGGAGGACCTCTTCATGCTCGCACGCCTCCGCGCAAACCGATCCCCGAAATTCCTGACGAGGACTGGGATTTGGAAAACGCCATCAGCGTGAAGAAACACCCGTCACATGATGGTGGCGGCGGTGCGCGACTTGCGCCAGCTCGTGAACACGCCCGGCCCGACCAGCCACATCGTCAACATCACGTCGGTCGATGCATGCGCCATCGAACAGGATGGGCCTGAGCTGGAACAGGTGCGCCTGCTTTGCGCCAAGCATTCAATGGAGGTCGTTGTCGGCTTTCTGGAGCGGGTCGGGCCGAAGCTCTATAATGTAGCGGCAATCATCGGGCTCAGCGGCGTGACCGGCATCCACCGCAAGCCTCACCTGCCGTTCCTTGGCGCAGATCGCTTCGTGGACGAGGCCGAGGGTGTCGATGTTTCGGTCTTCGAGACGGCGGTGGGCAAGGTCGGCGTGGCGATATGCTACGAGGTTCGCTTTCCGGAGGTCTCGCGGACGCTGGCTTTGGCGGGCGCTGATTTCATCGCATTGCCGACGAACTGGCCTGTCCGGTCCGTCCTTCTCGCCGACTGTAGCCAAGCCCACGCGGATTGCCAAGCGGGTTCTCGACAAGCGCGACTACCTCGTCGTGTACGCGCGGCGGCGCGGTTGCCGCAAAGATCGTTGCCGAACTCCTCTCGCCCGTGCTGATCGGCGCCGATGCCCATTGGGACCGCATGTATCAGGAGACACTCCTGACCGGCCGGCAGGGGATCGCGCTGCGCGCGATTTCCGCCGTCGACATGGCGCTATGGGATCTTGCGGCGAAACGCAGGATTTTACCGCTGGCCGTCATGCTGGGCGGCGCAGTGAGGCTGGTACCGGCCTATGCGTCTGGCGGATGTTATCGGCCGGATGACGGGGAATGGGCCAAGGCTGTCCATCGCGAAATACGGTTCAACGTCGAGCATGGCTTTTCGGACCACAAGATCAAAGTGGGTGGGCTCTCGATCAAGGAAGACGCCGACCGTGTGAGGGCGGCGATCGATGCTATGGATGGTCGAGGCAGGCTCGCGCTCGATGCGAACAATGCCTACCGCGACTTCAGTGAGGCGTTGCACGCGGCACGCGTTTTCGAAAAGGCGGCGGGAGACGACGGCCTCTGGTGGTTCGAGGAGCCTCTTTCACCCGACGACTATGCCGGGCATGCTGAACTTGCCCATAGGCTGGAAACCCCGGTAGCGACAGGCGAGATACACCAGACACGCCACGAGTTCCGCATGTAGATCGAACAGCGTTCTGCAGACATACTGCAGCCAGATGTTAGCGTGCTCGGCGGTGTCAGCGAATGGATCCGCGTAACGCGCTCCGCGGAGAGGTCGAACATTTCCTGCCTGAGAAGGACATTTACAATTTCGAGCTTCTTGTGACGCCGGAAACACGCCAGGTCTATAAAGACGAGCAACTGATTCTCACCGATCGGGCGGGATGGGGGTTCCAATTTGATAGGGCGGTGCTGGATGAATTCACTGTTGAGCACTTCACGTCCAGCCGACATATCAGCAAACTCATCTCCTAGGTGCACGATGCAGGCTTCCAGTGTTGCGTGACTAAGTGCCGTCGGCAAACACTTGTGAAATTTGAAGGGCGTGCCGACGGTTCAAGTTGGATCAACACCTTGGTGTATTCGGGTCACCACTTCGAGCCGGTGCAACGGTCAGCTATAAGGGCGGGATTATCGAGGCATGACAGTTCGGCTAGAACATCGCGCTATACGAATTCTTCGCACATACCGGCGAGATCGATCCAGCATGCCTCCGCCAATCCACGCAGGACTGCAATCTCGAAATCCTCCACGTCATGGCGCGTGAGGTGGGCCGCGATATGGCCGATCAGGGTCGCGACGGATCTCCCGGGCGGAAAGGCACGCTGATTAAAGTCGACGGCGGTCCCCTTCGCCAGGACCTTCACGGCCATCGGTCCCTCCAGCCGCATGCGCACGCGGCCATGGCTGTGATCTATACCGCTTGCGTGCGGTTCGAGTGCGGCAAGCAGTTGCTTCCTATCGGCATGGCGCGTAGGCTTATCGCCGATGAGCAGCCACTGGCCGGGTGAAAGGGGACGTGCCGCCAATCCAGATTCATTGGCGAGCCGTTCGACATTTGCCGTCTGGTCCGGTGCGCCGGGGCCGACAATCATCTGCAGCACCGTCCCCTCGGGAAGCGGTGAGAGACGGATGCCGTGCGAGACGAGAGGCGTGCGATCGGCGAGGGCGGGCAGGGCGCGAAGATCAGGCATGGAGCTTCTCGTTGCTGGGATCGAAGAACACGGGCGGGCAGAGCCGGGCGGAGGTGAATTCGCCATTGAGGCCATTCCAGACTAGGACCTCCTCGCCGTGCCGCTCGTCCCCGCGTTTGACCAGCGCCAGGCCTATCGTCGAGCCGACATGCGGGGAATGGGCGCTGGACGTCACATAGCCCTGGTCGTTCTCCAACGTCGCCGCCGCGTTCTTGGCGAGGATATGTGCGCCGGTGCGAAAGGTGTCGGCAGGGTCGAGCGGCACGATGCCGACGAGGCGCGGCCGGTCGGGTGCGGCAAGGCCTTCGCGTTGCAGCATGGCTTTGCCGATGAAGTCCGGCTTGGCCAACGAGACCATTTTACCAAAACCGAGATCGGCGGGTACCACCGTCCCGTTAATCTCGTTGTGGGTGACATGGCCTTTTTCAATGCGCAGCACGCTCAGTGCCTCGACGCCGTAGGGCATGAGGCCTTCCGTCCGACCTGCCGCCATCAGCGCCTCCGCGACGCTGTCGCCATAGGCTGCGGGTATGGCGAGCTCATAGGCGAGCTCGCCGGAGAAGGAGATGCGGAACAGCCGGCCGTGCAAGGCGGCCCCGAAAAGCGAAACCTCGTGCGCCGCCAGATACGGGAAGGCTGCGTCCCCGATATCCTCGTCGATGATCGCCTGCAGTATTTTGCGGGATTTCGGCCCGGCAATCGCCATCTGCGCCCATTGGTCGGTGACGGAGGCAAGGCGCACATCGAGGTCCGGCCAGAGCGCCTGGGCGCAGAATTCCAGATGGTTTATGACGCCCGCCGCATAGGCGGTGGTCGTCGTCATGAGAAAGCGGTTTTCCTCCAGCCGGCTCGTCGTGCCGTCGTCGTAGATCATGCCGTCCTCGCGCAGCATCAGGCCGTATCGCGCCTTTCCGATCGGCAGCTTCAGGAAGGCGTTGCAATAGACGCGGTTGAGGAATTCGGCTGCACCGGGACCGCAGATTTCGATCTTGCCGAGCATCGACACGTCGCAGAGGCCGGCATTCCTGCGCACGTTGACGACTTCGCGGGCGACGCTTTCGCGCCAATCTTTCTCGCCGGTGCGGGGGAACCAGGCGGAGCGATACCAAAGGCCGGTTTCAACGAAGACCGCGCCATGCCTGGCCGCCCAGCCATGAAGCGGAGAGCGGCGGACGGGCTGGAAATGCTCCCCGTGATGAGCGCCAGCGAGCGCACCGAAGGACACTGGGGTATAAAACGGGCGGAAGGTGGTCGTGCCCACCGCGCCCGGCGAAAGGCCGCGCGCCTCGGCGAGAAGTCCGATGGCGTTGACGTTGGAGAGCTTGCCCTGGTCGGTCGCCATGCCGCCGGTGGTGTAGCGCTTTGCAAGCTCGACATGGCCGTAGCCTTCCTTGACCGCGAGGTCGAGATCCTTGCGATGTACGTCGTTCTGATAATCGACGAAAGCCTTTCCCTTGCCGCCGGGGATTGACCAGAGAGTTTTGGCGGGGGCCGACACAGGCACATCGCCTTCGACCGTGCCGAAGGCGACCGGCGTTGCGGTAAAACCGAACGTGGCCACCAGGTTGGCCCCCCGCCGCGCGCCGTCGTCTAGGCAGGCCGCAAGTCCGTCGATGCCGCGGGCCGCACCGGCGGGCGTGAGGCCGCCGAGGTTGGCCGGCGGCAGGAAGCCGGCCTTCTCATCCGACCAGACCGGCCTGCCGCCGCGGTGGCAGGCAAGATGGATGACCGGGCTGAAGCCGCCGGACATGGCGAGCGCATCGACCTTCAGCCGGTCCGTGCGGCTGCCGCTGTGGATATCGATGGCGGTGAGGCTCCTGCCGCCATGGGCGTCCGTGACGACGGCATCGCGCAGCACACGTGCCTTGCCGGCATAGGTCGCGCCGCCCGCCGCCCGCGGGTCGACGATGGCCGAAACGCGGACGCCGCGCGCCTCCAGGTCGGCGGCCAGCTGGTAGCCGCTATCGTTGGCGGTGAAGATCGCCGTCGTCCTGCCGGGGGCAACGGCGTAGCGGTTGAGATAGGTTCGCATGGCGCCGGCCATCATCACGCCGGGAATGTCGTTTCCGCCGAAGACAAGCGGTCGCTCCTCCGCGCCGGTTGCCAGGATTGTGCCCTTGGCGACGATGCGCCAGAGACGCTCGACCGGCCGGGACGGCGACGGTGTCGCGATATGCTTCTGCACGCGTTCGACTGCACCGAAGACATTGCCGTCATACCAGCCGAAGACGGTGGTGCGCGTCAGAAGGGTGACATTGGGCAGCGATCTTAGCTCCGTCGCGCAGGCCTCGGCGAAGGCGGATGCTGGCGTTCCGCCGATGATTGCGGTCTCCGAAAGCAATGAGCCGCCGGCCATGGCGTGTTCATCGGCGACAATGACCCTGGCGCCGGCGCGGCCGGCTGTCAGCGCCGCGGCGAGGCCCGCCGGCCCGCTGCCGACGACCAGCAGATCGCAATGCGCCCAGCACTTGTCGTAGCTGTCCGGGTCGGCCTCGTGCGTCGCCCGGCCTAGGCCGGCAGCTTTTCGGATGAAGGGCTCGTAGACCTTCTCCCAGAACGGCGCGGGCCACATGAAGGTCTTGTAGTAGAAGCCGGCGCCGAGGAACGGCGAGGCGAGGCTGTTGAGCGCGCCGATATCGAAGGCGAGCGACGGCCAGCGGTTCTGGCTGCGGGCTTCGAGGCCGGCATAAAGCTCCTGCATGGTCGCGCGGGTGTTGGGCTCCGTGCGGCCGCTGCTGCCGATGGTCATCAGAGCATTCGGCTCCGCCGCGCCTGATGTCAGAATGCCGCGCGGGCGATGATACTTGAAGCTGCGGCCGACGAGACGGCGGCCATTGGCGAGAAGTGCTGAGGCGAGGCTGTCGCCTTGGACGCCCTGCATGGCCTTGCCGTCGAAGGTGAAGGAAAGGGGTTGGCCGCGGTCGATCAAGCCGCCCTGCGGCAAACGATAGGAGGTCATGTGGCTTGTCCTTTCGCGGCGGCATCCTGGGAGGTGTTGACCTGATGGGTTACGGTATCGCGGCAGACGACCAGCCAGCGGCGGCAGCCCGCAGTGTGGTGCCAGTATTCCTCATAGGCGCCACGCGGGTTCTCCCGGAGATAGACGTAGTGGAACCAACTGTCCGGGTCGGCGTCGGGTGCGGGGCGCGCCAGCGCCGCGCCCTTGATGGTGAATTCCTCTTTCGGTCGTGATCCGCAATGCGGGCAGGGCACAAGGCTTGCCATGTCGAAGGTCCTCGATCGGTTCGTCAGTGGAGGTTGGGCTGGGCGCCCTGGCCCTTTTCGTCGAGAAGATGGCCGCGGCGGAAACGGTCGAGGCGGAAGGCCGCCGCCTTCTCGTGCGGCGTGCCGCGCGCCAGAAGATGGGCGAAGCAGAAGCCGGAGGCGGGCGTCGCCTTGAAGCCGCCGTAGCACCAGCCGGCATTGAGATAGAGATTGTCGATGTGGGTGCGGTCGATGATCGGCGAGCCGTCCATCGACATGTCCATGATGCCGCCCCACGCCCGCAGGACCCGCACCCGCGAGAGCGCCGGGATCATCGCCTTGCCGGCCTCTGCGACATGCTCGACGGTCGCGAGGTTGCCGCGCTGGGCGTAGGAATTGTAGCCGTCGATGTCGCCGCCGAAGACGAGCCCGCCCTTGTCGGATTGCGACACATAGAAATGTCCCGCGCCAAAGGTGACGACGCCGTCGATGAAGGGTTTCAGCCCCTCGGACACGAAGGCCTGCAGGACGTGGCTTTCCAGCGGCAGCTTGAGATCGGCCATGCGGGCGACCTCGGAGGAATTTCCGGCCGCCGCCAGCGCCAGCTTGCCGCAGCCGATGAAGCCGCGGCTGGTCTCGACGCCGGTAACGCGGCCGTTCTCACGCCGGATGCCGGTCACTTCGCAGCCCTGGATGATGTCGATGCCGCGGCTGTCGGCGCCGCGCGCATAACCCCAGGCCACCGCATCGTGGCGCACGGTGCCGCCGCGCCGCTGCAGCAGCCCGCCCTTGATGGGAAAGCGCGCATTGTCGAAATCGAGGAAGGGCACCATGCGGCGCACCGCCTCCCGGTCCAGTAACTCGGCATCGACGCCGTGCAGGCGCATGGCATTGCCGCGCCGCGTGAAGGCGTCGCGTTGGGCGTCGGAATGATAGAGATTAAGCACGCCGCGCTGCGAGACCATGGCGTTGAAGTTGAAATCCTGCTCCAGCCCTTCCCAGAGCTTCATCGACAGCTCGTAGAACGGGTTGTTGGCGGGCAGCAGATAGTTGGAGCGGATGATCGTCGTGTTGCGGCCGACATTGCCGGAGCCGATGTAATTCTTTTCCAGCACCGCCACATTGGCGATGCCGAATTCCTTGGCGAGATAATAGGCGGTCGCCAGCCCATGTCCGCCGCCACCGACGATGACCACGTCGTAATGCGGCTTCGGTTCAGGCTGACGCCAGGCAGGCGTCCAGTCGCGGTTGCCGCGAAGGCCGTTCCAGAGGAGGGAGAAGGCTGAGTAGCGCATGGCATCGCTCGTCGAAAAGAAACTGGTTGCTTTTCGTAGCAGCGGCGGGCCTGCCTATATTGCATGATAAGGACAAATTCGGATAGATTTGGGCCATGCCCCTGCCAGACACCCGCAACCTCCAGCGCATCGGCTTTGTGCTCGTGCCGAATTTCGCCCTGATGTCCTATGCCTCGGCGAGCGAACCGCTGCGCGCGGCAACCCTCATTGCCGGCACTCCGCTTTACGACATCGTACCGCTTTCGGCGGACGGCCTGCCGGTGCGCAGTTCCGCTGGACTGGAGATCGCCTGCGGCCGGCTCGCGGATCTCGGCGGCGCCTGCCACACGCTGCATGTCTGCGCCGGCAGCAACCCGGCCGACTGGCGGGACAGCGCCGCGCTGCATGCGCCCCTGCGAAAGTTCGCCCGCGACGGGGTGCGCATTGGCGGCATTTCGAGCGGCGCGTATATCCTGGCCGCCGCCGGTCTGCTGGAAACCTGCGACTTCACGATCCATTGGGAGCATGCGCCGCTGCTGCGCGAGACCTTTCCGCATCTCTCGCCGCGCCCGGCGCGCTTCGTTGTCGATGGCGGGCGCGTGACCTGCGGCGGCGGCGTAGCGCCGCTCGACATGATGCATGCCGTCATCGCCGAGCGCATGGGCGCGGATTTCGCCCGTCGTGTCAGCGACTGGTATCTCCATACCGCCGTCGCCGAATCGGCCGATCCCCAGCGCGGCTCGGCGGCCGAGCGTTACGGCACCCATCATCCGGCGCTGCTGACGGTGCTGGAGATGATGGAGGCGTCGATCGAAAATCCGCTCGGCCGTCCTGAAATGGCAAGACTTGCCGGCATCAGCCCGCGGCATCTCGACCGGCTTTTTCTAACCCATCGCGGGGAAAGTTTTCTCAATACTTACCGCGCGATCCGTCTGGCGCATGGTCGCCGGCTCCTGGAGCAGAGCCCGCTGTCCATCGCCGAGATCGCCTATGCAACTGGCTTTTCCAGCGCCGGCCATTTTTCCCGCGCCTTTAAGGCCGCCTATGGACAGACACCGGCGGGTGCGCGACGCTAACCGCCGAGCTGCTCGGAAACCAGGACCGGGATTTCCTTCAGGGCGAAGGCGCGGAAGGCGGCAGCGACCGGAGAAGGCGGCACATCGCGCCGTTCGACAAGCCCTACCTGACGGCTCGCCGTAGTATCGCCCAGGTCCAGCGCCGCCACGCCCTCATAGGCCCCATACATGGTTAGCGAAGGCAGAATGGTGAGGCCGAGACCCGCCTTCACCATCGCGACGAGCGAGGTGACGTTGTAGACGGTGATCAGCGAAAGTGCCGAAATCTGCTTATAGTCTTCCGCATCGATCCTGTCGGAAGCGCCGTTGCGGATCAGCGTTGCAGCCTTGAGGTCGCTCCACTCGACGGGCCGATCCAGGCGGCAAAGATCGTGGTCGTCTTTGCACAGCAACTTGAACCGGTCGGAGAAGAGCGGCGTGAATTCCACCCCGCCGCCTGTGCGGCTTTCGCCGGCGATGCCGATATCTGCGACGCCGCTCTCCACCATCCGCCGTACCTGCGCGGTGTCTATGTCGAAAAGCTCCACCTGCACCTGCGGCCGGGTTTCGAGAAACCGTTGCAGGATCGGCGGCAGCACGTTCATTGCCACCGATGGCACGGAGGCGATGGACAGGCTGCCGATGCGGCTGTGCGCGAAGGCGCGCATGATGCTGACCGACTTGTCGAAGCTGCGGATCTGTTCGCGGCCGAGATCGAGCATCAGGTTGCCGAGCGCCGTCAGGCTGTTCTTGCGGTCGGTCTGGAACAGCGGCCCGCCGATCTCTTCTTCCAGCTGTTTCAGTGTCATCGACACGGCCGAGGCCGTGCGGCCGACGGCATCGGCCGCGTCCTTGATGTTCCCGCTCTCCGCCACCGTCACGAAGACCCGCAATGCTTCCAGCTTGATCATAGCACCAACTTCAATTCTTCTGAAATTGATAACAGAAATATCCGCTTGATTGAAGTGCTGTGCTGGCGGATTTTCGTCTCAACAGAATGGAGACCGCACATGGCAGAACGCTACGCCAACCTGATCGGCGGCAAATGGAGGCAGAGCGAGCGCTTCCACGAGAACCGCAATCCGTCTGACGTCACCGATCTGATCGGCCTCTATGCGCAGGCCGATGCAGCAGACGTCGATGAAGCCGTCGCCGCCGGCCGCGCCGCGATGCCGGCCTGGCGGGCAACGGGCCTCGAGCAGCGCCAGGCGATCCTCAACCGCATCGGCATGGAGCTGATGGACCGTTCCGCCGAGCTTGGCGAACTGCTGTCGCGCGAAGAGGGCAAGCCGCTGGCGGAAGGCCGCGGTGAGGTGTTTCGCGCCGGCCAGTTCTTCACCTACTACGCGGCCGAGGTGCTGCGGCAGCTCGGCGAGAACGCGGATTCCGTGCGCCCGGGCATCGAGATCGACATGCGCCGCGAGCCCATGGGGCTGGTCGCCATCGTCTCGCCATGGAACTTCCCGACCGCCACCGCCAGCTGGAAGATCGCGCCGGCACTCGCTTACGGCAACGCCGTCATCTGGAAGCCGGCCAACGAGACACCGGCGTCCGCCTTCGCGCTCGCCGACATCATCCACCGCGCCGGCCTGCCGGATGGCGCATTCCAGCTGCTGATGGGGCCGGGCGCCGTCATCGGCAACGGGCTTGCCCGCCATCGCGGCGTCGATGCCATCACCTTCACCGGTTCCTACGAGGTCGGCTGCCAGGTCGCAGTCGCGGCCGCCGCAAACCTCACAAAGTTCCAGTTGGAACTCGGCTCGAAGAACGCGCTGCTCATCATGGACGACGCCGATCTCGACCTTGCCGTCGCGGCCTCTATTGGCGGCGGCTATTCCGGCACGGGGCAGAAATGCACGGCTTCCTCGCGGCTCGTCGTGCATGAGAAGGTCCACGACGTCTTCGTCGAAAAGCTTGCTGCCGCCGTCGCCGCGTTGAAAGTGGGGCATGCGCTCGCGGATGGCACGCAGATCGGCCCGGTGGTGAGCGAACGCCAGCTTGCGACGAACCTCGCCTGGGTGGACCGCGCCCGCGCTGCCGGCGCGGAAGTTGCGGTGGGGGGCGAACGCCTCCAACTTGCCCATGACGGCTTCTATATGGCACCGGCGCTGCTGACCGGCACCACCAACGCCATGGATTTCAACCGCGAGGAAATGTTCGCGCCCATCGCCGCGGTGCAGACGGTCTCTTCCTATGAGGAGGGGCTTTCCATCGTCAACGATACGCGCTTCGGCCTGGTTGCCGGCATCTTCAGCCGCTCGCTTGCGCGCACCACGCATTTCCGGCGCCATGTCGAAACCGGCTGCGTCACCATCAACCTGCCGACGGCGGGGACGGACTATCATGTACCCTTCGGCGGGCGGAAGGATTCGAGTTTCGGTTCACGCGAGCAGGGCCGTTCGGCGGCCGAGTTCTACACTCAGGTCAAGACCGCCTATATCCGGGCGGGGGAGCCGGAGTAAGGCCATGGACGCAGAGATCGCCAGCCCCCTCGTAGACTGCCTGCAATATGCCAACTGGAGCCCGAGCGTCTTCACCGAGATGCGGGCCGGCGGCGTGCATGCCGTGCATGCCACCATCGCCTATCACGAAAATTTCCGCGAGACGGTGGCCAACATCATCGCCTGGAACCGCCATTTCGAGCGTCACCCGGATCTCATCTTCCCCGGCCGCTCCGGCAGCGATATCGAGCGCGCCATGCGGGAAGGGCGCACGGCCATCTTTTTCGGCTTGCAGAACCCGTCGCCGATCGAGGATGACATCGGCCTCATTGAGGTCTGCCACATGCTCGGCGTGCGCTTCATGCAGCTCTCCTACAACAACCAGTCATTGCTTGCCACCGGCTGCTACGAGGGGGAAGATCCGGGTATTACCCGTTTCGGCCGGCAGGCTATCGCCGAGATGAACCGGGTCGGCATGGTCATCGACATGAGCCATTCCGCCGAACGCTCCACGCTGGAGGCAATCGAGATTTCCACGCGCCCGATCGCCATTACCCACGCCAATCCGCACTGGTGGCATCCCGCACTGCGCAACAAATCCGACGCCGTGCTGAAGGCGCTGGCGCAGTCGGGCGGCATGCTCGGCCTGTCGCTCTATCCGCACCACCTGAAGGACGGGTCGAACTGCACGCTGGAAAGCTTTTGCGCCATGGTCGCGGAGACGGCGTCGCGCTACGGCGTCGAGCATGTCGGCATCGGCAGCGATCTGTGCCAGGACCAGCCGGATTCCGTGGTGACCTGGATGCGCAACGGCCGCTGGTCGAAGGCGACGGATTACGGCGAAGGATCGGCGGCAGCGGCGGGCTTTCCCCGGCAGCCGGCGTGGTTCGGCAGCAATGCGGATCTCGGCAACCTGCGCCACGGCTTGCGCAATGCCGGCTTCTCCGAAGAGGAGGTCGGCGGCATCATGGGCGGCAACTGGCTGCGGTTCTACACCGCGTCCTTCGGGCCGATGCCATGACCAGCCGGGCGCTCGACCTCACGACAGGACCGGTGCCGGCGCTGCGTTCACCGGACGTCGTCATGCGTCTGCGGCGGATGGGCGCCTCCTTCCCGACGCGGCTCAGCTTCCTGCGCAGCCTGATCCGCCGTCTTGCCGCAAGCGGCACAAATGTCCGCCGCTCGGTCTGGAGCATGGACGATGCGGGTTTCGGCGATGCGGTCTACACGCTCACGCTCGGCGGGCATGATTACAGCCTTGTCGCCTTCTCCTGCCCGCTTCCCGACGACCAGCGCTCCGACCGCGTGATCGCGGAAGCCTGGGATACGAGCTACGTGCTCTATGACGGCATTCCCGACGCAGCCGAGATCGACCGGCTGCGGGCGAATGCGCCGCGGCAGGAGGCGGGGCGGTTCGGCCCACGCGATCTGGTGCTGAGCCGCGCCAACAAGTCCGTGCGTTTCTTCGAGCATGTCGCCGACAGCCTCGCCCACGGCCGACAGCCGGATCGGCAGCGCCTCGGCGAAGTCGGCTATCTGCTGCGCACCACCGCCGTCTACGGCAACGGCAAGTTCGGCATTGCCGATCGTTTCGTGCTGGCGGCGCGCGAGGGGCTCGACGGCCCCTTCCAGGCGGAGATGCTGACCGTGTGGCTGATCCGCGAATTCTCCCACGATCTGGTCGAGCACGTCGCCCGGTGCAGAGCCTCGGAAACCTTCGTGCCGCTCGCGCCGGACCTGCGCCGCCATATTGGTGTCGGCAACTCCACCGGCCTCGGCATGGCGCCGTTCCTGGCGAACCATCCGGTGCTTTTGAACAACTGGGTCCTCGCCCGCGAGACCGCCTTGGCGCGGGTTCGGGCGAAGCCCTATCTGGATGCGGCGGCGCTGAACCGGCTCGCCGATCTCTGGCGGCAGGCGGCGCTGCATCTCGATCAATGGTCGGTCGAGGACGCTGCCTTGATGGCGCGTATCCTGCTTCTCCGCAGGGAATGGGCGCAAGCCGAAGGCTGGATCGATCCGGCAAGGCTGCTGGCCACCTCGTTCCCGGTCGCCTCGTTGCTGGACCGGTCGCAATCCCTGTCCGTCGATTTCCAGGAATTGCTGGCCGCTCTCATCATTGAAATGGCGGGCGCGGAGAACGACGACCTTGCGGACGGCATGGCGGCCGCGCGGGAAGGGGCGTTTGAGCCGGGCATGCGGGTCTCAGCCCTTCGCGGGCTCCTGCGTGATCACTACGGCTGGGCCATGGCCATCGCCTTCGACGCGCCGGCCGAAACCGCCCAGTTCTGGTATGTCTCGGAGGAGAAGCTGGAACCCCGCCTCGGTCGTCGCGCCACGGAGCCCGGCGCGGATCTGGAACTGCCGCTCGATATCGCCCGGCAAGTGCAGCGGCTTGAGGCCGACCTTGCGGATGCGCCGGACGGGCAGACCGTCGCCGTTTTCCTCGCGCGTTTCCCGCAGCATCGTCACGTGGTGCGCCGCATCCAGACGACGGCGGCTGCGCCCTATGCGGAAATCCGCGACAACCTGCTGTCGGATCGCTGCCTGCCGATCGACATGCTGCGCTGCAAGCTCGCCTTCTTCGGCGCCTCGAAGTTCGACCCGCGCTCGGATCGCTGGACCCGCATCACGCTTTTCCAGGGTGCGCCGACGGCCGGCGAGATCACGGCCGGCGAAACCGACGATTGCTGGCTTCCGGTGCTGCCATGACGACGATCCTTCTTTCCTACAACGAAGTGCAATCGCTCGCCCGCAAGGCGGCCAGCGGCGCGGGCCTGCCCCATGGCGTCGCGGAAGAAATCGGCCACGCAGCCGTCTGGCTCTCGGCGCGCGGCGTCGATGCCATCAGGATCGTCGTCGATGCCCTTGGCGATGATGCACAGGGCAGGCAGGCCGTTCTCCGGGATCAAGCGGCCATCGATGCGCTGTGCTGCGGCGAGACCGCACAGGTCTTGCCCGCAGATCATGCACACGGCCTGTTGCTGATCGGCCTTGCCGGCGCGGCGGCGATGGATACGGGGCTGAACCTCGCCGTGCAGCAGGGAAATGGCGATGTCGCCCCACTCGCTCGGGTGAGCGATGTCGGCGGCCTGTTGCCCACCATGAAGACCTTGCGCGTTATGCCTGACGATGCCGCGCCCCCCGCCTGCTCCGGAACGCCGCGGCCAACGGCGACCGATGCCGGGGCCTACGCCGCGGCGCTCGCTCTGGCAGCCAGGACCTACGTGCCGGCCTCGGACCTGTCGCGCGCCCAGGGCGCCGGCGCTGGCACCACCGACAACGATTGAGGATGTTTCTATGACGGACCGGATGATGACGCTCGCCGCGATCGAGCACCTGTGTCTGCGCGCCTTGGTGGCCGCGGGCGCCAGCAAGCCCAATGCCGCCGCCGTCGCCCGCTCGACAATGCTGGCGGAGCGCGACGGCATTCGCAGCCACGGGCTGCTTTATGTGCCGATCTATGCGGAGCATGTGCGCGCTGGCAAGGTCGATGGCATGGCGCAACCGGCCGTGTCGCGCCCGCGTCCCGGCGCGGTCGTCGTCGATGCGGCAACCGGCTTCGCCCATCCGGCAATCGATGCCGGCTGGGCGAAGTTCATCACCGCTGCGCGCGAAAACGGCGTCGCCGTGATGACGGTGTTCAACTCCTACAATTGCGGCGTGCTCGGCCATCACGCGGAGCGCATCGCCGAAGCCGGCCTGCTCGGTCTCTGCACCACCCATGCGCCGGCCTCCATTGCGCCGCCGGGCGGCCGCGCCCCGGTCATCGGCACCAATCCCTTCGCGCTCGGCGTTCCCGATGGCGGGGGCGGGGCAGCACTCGTGCTCGACCAGTCGGCGAGCGTGGTCGCGAAATCGGAAATCCTTCTGCGGTCCCGCGAGGGCAGACCCATCGAGCCCGGCTGGGCACTTGATGCAGAGGGCGCGCCGACGGTGGATCCGGCCGCCGCGCTCAAAGGGTCCATGCTGCCCGCAGGCGGGCACAAGGGCTTCGGTGCCGGGCTTCTCGTCGAGATCCTCGCCTCCTGCCTGTCTGGGGCGGTGCTCAGCAAGGATGCCAGCCCGTTTTCCGGCACGGCGGGCGGTCCGCCGAAAACCGGCCAATGTTTCATCGCCTTCGACCCTTCAGCCTTCTCCGAAGGGTTTTCTCAACAGGTCGCAAGCCTGCTCGGCGCCATCACCACGCAGGACGGCGCGCGGCTTCCCGGTGGCCGCCGGAGGGCGGCACGCAAGCACACCGAGCGCGACGGCGTGCCTGTCGATGCGGCGCTGATCGAGCGGATCGAGGCGCTTTAACGCTAAAGTTTTTCTGAAATCCGGATCAGTTATTTCGGTTTGATAAAAGTGGCCGCTTTCGACATCGTAATTGTCAAGACCACCACAACCACAACAAAGGGAACGGACATGAAGATCAAGACATCCATTCTTGCGGGCGCCTGCCTGTCCTGCATGGTTCTCGGCGGCAACGCCGCCCAGGCTGCGGAATGCGGCACGACCGACCCCATCACCGTCGCCGAAATGACCTGGCTTTCCGCCGGCACGCTCGCCTATGTCACCAAGGCGATCCTTACCGAAGGCTACGGCTGCAATGTCCAGATTGTGCCCGGCGACACGGTGCCGACCGCCTCCTCCATGCTGGCCAAGGGCGAGCCGGATATCGCTCCGGAGCTCTGGGTCTCCACCGTCAAATCGACGTGGGACCAGATGCTGGCGAAGGGCACCGTCTACAAGGCGGGCGATATCTTTGCGAGCGGCGGCCAGGAGGGCTGGTGGATCCCGGATTATGTCGCCGAAGCGCATCCGGAAATCCGCTCCGTCAGCGACCTCAAGGACAATTGGAAGGTCTTCGAGGACGAATCGAACGCCGGCAAGGGCCGCTTCTATGCCTGCCCGCCCGGTTGGGGCTGCGAGATCATCACCAACAACCTCGTCAAGGCGCTCGGCCTCGAAGGGACCTACGAGATTTATCCAACCGGTTCCGGCGCCAACCTGAAGGCAACCATCGCCCGGCAGGTCTCGCGCAAGAAGCCCTTCATCGGCTGGTACTGGGGTCCGACCGAGGTGATCGGCAAATACAAGCTGAAGGTGCTCGAGATGCCGGCCTATGATGCGGCCAAGTTCACCTGCCTCACCGATGCCAAGTGCGAGAAGCCGGAACTGACAGGCTGGGCGATCGGTGAAGTCGCCGTGGCCGCAACGACCAGCCTCAAGGAAAAGGCCCCTGCCGTCGCCGAGTTCCTGTCGAAGATGCAGGTGCCGAACGCCGAGATCAGCGATGTGCTGGCCTGGGGCGACGACAACAAGGCCTCGCCGGAGGAGGTCGCGACGTACTTCTTCAAGAACTACGAAGCGATCTGGACCAAGTGGGTGCCGGCCGATGTCGTCGAGAAGGTCAAGGCCTCGCTCTGAGGCCCATCTTGTGAGACCGGCGCAATCCTCCCGGTTGCGCTGCCCTTGCAAACTTCCTTTGCCGATGGTTCGCGCCGCGTTGTGGCCGGCAAGAGATGTATTCTGAAAGGCTTGTGCCGTGGCAGACAATTTCCCCGAGCTCATCGACATCCGCGGTCTCCGCTTTGCCATCGACGATGGCTTCAGCTGGGTCGTGGCGAACTATGGCGACATGTTCGAGCGACTGCTGATGCCGCTGCTCAAGCTGCTCAGCGGCATGGAGACTTTCCTGCAATGGCTGCCCTGGTACGTCACCATCGCCGCGATCGCCGCCCTGACCTATTCCGCATCGCGCAGCCTGAAGGCGACCGCCGGTGCCGCGGTCATGCTTGTCTTCATCGGCGCGCTGGGCCTGTGGAACGACGCCATGGCGACGATCGCGCTCATGCTCGCCGCAACGGTGGTGGCCGTCGTGGTCGGCATTCCGCTCGGCATCGCGATGGCGCGCTCGGACTGGCTGCGCTCGATGGCGCTGCCGCTGCTCGACATCATGCAGACGCTGCCGATCTTCGTCTATCTCATCCCCTTCGTCATGCTGTTCGGCCCGGGCAAGATCCCGGCCATCCTCGCCACCGTGTTCTTCGCCATTCCGCCGGTCATCCGGCTCACCGATCTCGGCATCCGCCAGGTCGATGGCGAGGTGGTCGAGGCGATTACCGCCTTCGGCGCGACGCCGCGGCAAAAGCTCTTCAAGGTGCAGATTCCGCTCGCCCTGCCGACGATCATGGCCGGCATCAACCAGACGACGATGATGGCGCTCTCCATGGTGGTCATCGCCTCGATGATCGGTGCGGGCGGCCTCGGCTATCAGGTGTTGCAGGGCATCCAGAGGCTGGAAGTCAGCCGCGGCCTCATCGCCGGCATCGCCATCGTCTTCCTCGCCGTGATCTTCGACCGCATCGCCCAGTCCTATGGACGGCGCGCCCAGAAACATCTTGCCAGCGGAGAGTGAGGCCGTGACCGCTTCCGATGTGAAAATCCAGGTCGACAAGGTCTACAAGATTTTTGGCGACCGCCCGGACGATGCGATCGCCGAGCTGCGCGCCGGGGCGCAAAAGACCGAGGTCTTGCAGAAGACCGGCTGTGTCGTCGGTCTCAAGGACATCGACTTCTCGATCCGCAACGGCGAGACCTTCGTCATCATGGGCCTGTCGGGTTCGGGAAAATCGACCCTGATCCGCCACTTCAACCGGCTGATCGAGCCCACCGCCGGTCGCATTCTGGTCGGTGGCCGCAACATCATGGAGATGAATGCGAAGGAGCTTCTCGCCTTCCGTCGAAATGGCATTTCCATGGTGTTCCAGCGCTTCGGCCTGCTGCCGCACCAGACGGTGCTGGAAAACACGATCTGCGGGCCGATCCTGCAGGGCGTGAACCGCCGCGAGGCGGTGGCGCTCGGCATGGAACAGCTGGAACTCGTCGGGCTGAAGGGCTTCGAGAACCGCTTCCCGCGGCAGCTTTCGGGCGGCATGCAGCAGCGCGTCGGCCTCGCCCGGGCGCTGGCGACCAAGGCGGACGTGCTCCTGATGGACGAGGCCTTCAGTGCGCTCGACCCGCTGATCAAGAGCGACATGCAGGAGCAGCTGAAGGACATCCAGGCGCGGCTGAAGAAGACGATCATCTTCATCACGCACGATCTCGACGAGGCGCTCCATCTCGGCGACCGCATCGCCATCCTCAAGGACGGCGAGTTGCGCCAGGTCGGTACGGGAGAAGAAATCCTGTTCCGCCCGGCCGACGATTATGTCGAGCGCTTCGTGCGCAAGGTCGACCTGTCGCGGGCGATGTATGCGCATGAGGCCTTCACGAAGGTTCCGGTCCTGACGAGCGCCGAGGCGACCCCGGAACGCTCGGCCGCGCTGTTGCGGGAGCATCCGGGCGTCGTCGTCACCAATGGTGTCGCACCCCGCCTTCTCGCGCGCGGAGCGACGGGCGAGGCGATCGCGGTGGCGTCCGTCGATGCCGGTGCCGCCATCGGCCAGTGCTTCCCGCTGCTCGCCGCGCAGGACGCCATCCTCGTCACGGAGGGCGGCGCGGCGACGGGCATGCTGACACGCGAAATGGCCTTCAAGGCACTGGCGCGTTCGGCACGCCCGGTCTGAGGCGCGACGGCGCCACATCCAAGAGAAAAGAACCGATGAAGAGCCATGTGCTGACCGTATCCTGCCAATCGACCCGCGGCATCGTCGCCGCGATCACCGGCTACCTCGCCGAGAAGGGGTGTTATATCTCCGACAGTTCGCAGTTCGACGACCTGGTGACGGGCCTGTTCTTCATGCGCCTCACCTTCCTCTCGCAGGAAGGCGTGTCGGAGGAGGAGATCAAGTCCGGCTTTGCCGCCGTCGGCAAGAAATTCGCGATGACCTACCGCTTCAACGACAGCGACGAGCGCATGAAGGTGATGCTCATGGTGTCGCGCTTCGGCCATTGCCTGAACGACCTGCTCTACCGCTGGAAGATCGGCGCGCTGCCGATCGACATCGTCGGCGTCGTCTCC
>NZ_JBPEHL010000039.1:0-15935 GCF_051201095.1 Shinella sp. BE166
TAACACCCCTTCTCGGCGAGGTAGCCGGTGATCGCGGCGACGATGCCGCGGGTCGATTGGCAGGATACGGTCAGCACATGGCTCTTCATCGGTTCCATCTCGCGTTCGGCCGATGCTGGGGCAAGCATCGGCGATCCCCTTCTCATGCGGCCGCACAAGCGGCATGGCGCATATTTCAGGCCGCTCGCGCCAGCGCAAGCCCCTGCAATGACGAGAAGCTACGCCGCCTCTTGCAAGGAATCCCTCCGGTTCGCGACATCCAATGCGTCGAAAATGCCAAGAGGCCGGCCCTCGCCTGTTTGCGACGCGGGGAAAGGCTCCGTCATGAGGGGTTTGACCCGCCGGTTCTTTCAGCAATGCAAGGCCGCCGAAAATCCGTCTGGACACTATTATGGACACATGTTCTATAAAATGGACAGATTCGACAGGAGCCCGCCATGCATCTTTCCATGTGGACCTACCCCTGGGACATCCAGGACCAGGGGCTCGAGGCGTTTGCCGCCGAGCTTTCCGGCCGCGCCGGCCTCAACACGGTGAGCCTTGCGACCTCCTACCACGCCGGCCGCTTCCTTCAGCCGCGCAGCCCGGCGCAAAAGGCCTATTTCCCGGAGGACGGCACGGTCTATTTCCGCCCGGACGAAACGCTCTGGAAGGGCAAGACCATCCGCCCGCTGATGGCGCAAAACGTCGCCGAACGCGGCGATATGCTGGCGGCGCTGACGACGGCGCGCGAGAAAACCGGCCTGAAGGTCTCGTGCTGGACAGTCTGCCTGCACAACAGCCGCCTCGGCATGCTGCACCCGGACCACGTCACCCGAAACGCCTTCGGCAATGCCAACTATTACAATCTCTGCCCGTCGAGCCCCGCCGCACGCGACTATGTCGCCACCCTCGTGCGCGACATCACCACCAATTACAAACCCGACATGCTGGAGCTGGAAAGCCCGAACTTCATGGGCTTCGCGCACGAATATCATCATGAAAAGGACGGCGTCGGCCTCAATGCCGAGGATGATTTCCTGCTGTCGCTCTGCTTCTGCGACCATTGCACCGCACGCGCCGAAAAGGCGGGCGTACCGGTGGAAGGCGCCCGCAGCACGGTCGCCCGCTTCATCGCCGAACTCTGCGAGCGCGCCGTTCCGGAGAAACAATTCCCGGATTTCCCCGAAGCCGGCATCGACGCCTTCCGAGCTCACCCGGAGCTGCACGCCTTCCTCGCCTGGCGCAGCGAGCCGGTGACGAGCCTGATCGGCGAGATCAAGGCGGCCGCAAACCCCGCGACCCGCATCGTGCTGATCGACCTCAAGGACGGCTGGCTCGGCGGCGTCGATCTAGAAGCCGTGGGCAAGCTCTGCGACGGCACGATCCTCTGCTGCTACGACATGACACCCGAGGCCGTCGGCGAGGTCATCCGCACCGGCCGGGCCGCCCTTGGTGCGGATAAATTCCTGGGCCTCGGCCTGCGCGTCTTCTATCCCGAGGTCGGCGAACCGGCGATCCTCGCCGCACGCGCCAAGGCCGCTGTCGACGCGGGCGCCGACGGCGTGAATTTCTACAATTACGGGCTCATCCCGGCCAAACGTCTCGATTGGGTCAAGGAGGCCGTCGACGCGATCAGCCGGTGATCGGCTCGGCGACCTGGATCAGGCAATCGCCGGCTTGGCTGTCGCAATGCAGGCGATGGGAAATGACGATGCCGCCTTCGGCAAAATGCAGCGCCTCTTCAGCCTGCTCCAGCCGTTCGAGATCGTGATACCAGCCGGCAAGATCGCCCGCCGAAACCGCGGCCCCCAGCGCCACCGCCGGCTCGAACCAGCCGCGACGGCTCGCATAGATGCCCTGGCTGTGGCGGGAAAGCGAAAGCAGTTGCAACGCCTGCGGCGCCGGCAATGGAGCCCGCGACAGAACCGGCGCTTCGACAAGGCCGAGAGCAACCAGCAGCCGGTCGAGCGCATCAGCCGTGAAGGCCATCGTCTCCGGCGTCACCGTGCCGCCGCCGCCGAATTCGCCGGAAAGACCGATCGTGCCGGCCCGGCCGGCAGCACCCATCGAGGTCGGCGCCGTCGGCCCGTTATCGGCGATGAAGGCGTGCGAGGCCCCCATGGCCCGCATCAGCGAAACCGAGCGCTCGAAGCGGGCGGCATCCGTCTGCCGCTCGATCAGCGTGCAGGGCAGGTGCGCCATGGACGTGCCGCCCGAATGCAGGTCGAGCACCACGTCATGCGCCGGGAAAAGCGTGTGTTCGAGGAAATGCGCCATCCGTGCCGTCGGCGTGCCGGCCGGATCGCCGGGAAAAGCGCGATTGAGATTGCCGCCATCGAAAGGCGAGCAGCGCTTCGCCGCCATCACCGCCGGCAGGTTGGCCATCGGCAAAATGGTGATCGCACCGCGGATCTTGTCGACATCGAGCAAACGCATCAGCCGCCCGAGCTGGAGTTCGCCCTCATACTCGTCGCCATGGTTGCCCGCCGTCAGCAGCAGGCTCGGCCCTGCGCCGTTCTTCAGGCGCAGGATCGGGATGCGGATCTGATAATAGGGCGAACGGTCGACCGAATAGGGAATGGCGAGATGCCCCGCCTGCCGGCCATCCTGCGCAAAATCGATCGGGTTGACGATGCCGCTGTGCATTTACGTCTCCAGTCAAAGGGCCGCGACGGCGGTCATCTCGACGCGCAGGTCCGGGTCGGCCAGCCGCGCCTCGACACAGGCCCGCGCCGGCGGGTTTTCCGGGTCGATCCAGGCATCATACACGCCGTTCATCGCCTCGAAATCGACGATCGCCGGCAGGAAGACGTTGACCGCGAGCAGCTTCGAGCGATCCGTACCGGCTTCCTTCAGGAGGGCGTCGATCTTACCGAGCACGTCGCCCGTCTGGCCCTCGATGCCGGCCTTGCGGTCTTCCGCAACCTGGCCGGCAATATAGACGAGCCCACCGAAGCTGACGGCCTGGCTCATGCGCGAGCCCTTCTGGTAGCGTTGGATCATGGGGGAATTCCTTTCTGCTTGGGAAGATCAGCCGAAGCTGGTGAGATAGGCCGTCGTGACCGTGTGGTCGGGATCGAGGCCGTAGAGAATGGCGTGCCGGTCGAGGCAGGTGCAGGGATGCGAAATGCCGAATTCGACCACGTCGCCGACACGGACCTCATCGTCGGGAAGCTGGACGAACGCGTGCTGGTCGTTGAGGCGCAGCACCTCCGCACCGGTGAAATCGCCAAGCCGCACCCCCTCGCGATAGAGCGCAAGCGGCCGCGGCAGGCCCTGGTCGATCGCGGCATCGCGAAGCCCCATGCCGCAGATCGCCAGCCCCGGCTCAGGCAGGGACAGGATTTCGGCCCAGACCCGCAGCGCCGGCTGAAAGCCCTGCGCGGCCGAGATCGTTTCCCCGCCGACGCGGAAACCGCCGCGATCATCGAGGCCGGTGAGGCCACGTTCATAGACGCCGTGATCGTGAAAGAAGATCGCCCCGCTGCGCAGCACCAGACGGCAGGCGGGATCGGCCGCGACGGCAGCAGAAAGCCCGGCGACCACCCGGTCAAAAAAGACGGAGCCACCGGCCGTCAGCAGAAGCGGGCGTTCCACGCCAATGCGGGCACGGACCTGCGGCAGGAAGGCCGCCGTCATCGCCATCAGCGCATCGATCCGGCGCAGGGTTTCCGCCGCATCCGCCGTGGCGGCAGCGCCTTCATAGGCGGCGATGCCGCTAAGACCGAAGCGCGCGGTCTCGGCCGTGAGGATCGCGTCGAGGACAACGCCCGCCGCCTCAAGGCTGCGCGCACCAGCACGACCGGCGCCGAGTTCCACCAGCAGCCCGAGCGGCGGCAGGTCCTGCCGTTCCTGCCAGGCCGCCCGCAAGGCTTCAACGAGGGCAACGGAATCGACGAAGATGTGCAGCTCCGCATCGGGATAGCCGGCAAGCAGGGATGCCAGCCGGCGCGCGGCGCCAATGCCGCCGATCTCGTTGGCAAGGATCAGCCGGCGCTGGCCCGCCTTCAGCAGCACGGCAGCCTGGCGGATATCGGCAACCGTCGTGCCCCAAGCGCCGGCGGCGATGAGAGCATCGGAAACACCCACCGACATCGGCGTCTTGGCATGCGGCGCGATCTCGACGGCGTGGTCCTTCACATAGGCCATCATCAGCGTGACGTTTTTCGCAAAAGCCTGCCGGTCGAGCGAGATCAACGGCAGCGCCATCATCCCGTCATAGGGTTTCCACCCTTGCCCGCCGATCGCATCGAGCGGCAAGGGCGCGTGATCCGGCGGAAAACCGCGGATGCGGTCATCGATCAAGGGACCGGTCGTTTGGAGGTCAGACATGCATTTCTCCTCTGACCGCCTCGGCAATTCCGAGGCGGTAGGTGTCGTTGGCGGTCGCGAAGAACAATGCGCGCTGCTCCGCAAGCGAAAGGGAAGCGGCCACCGTCCGGAAGACGTCGTAGACCTCGTCGAAGGAGGCATGCAGCCCGGCGACCGGGAAATCGCTGGCGAACATCGCGCGTGCCGGGCCGAAACAATCGAGGCAATGGTCGATCACCGGGCGCAGGCTTTCGAGCGTCCAATCATTGTCATAGGCCACGAGATCGGAGATTTTCAGCCGCACATTCGCTTCCCGGCCGAGCGCCCGCAGGCCATTGCGCCAAAGCGCCATGCCCTCATCCGTGCGATCGATCGGGCTGCCACAATGGTTGAGCACGAAAGGCGTTTCCGGAAAGGCGCGCACGAGGTCGAGCGCCTCGTCCATCTGCCAGGGAAAAGGCATCAGGTCGAACACGAGGCCGAGGCGGGAGAGATGGGCAAAGCCCGCCCGCCAGGCGGGATCGGCCATGCGGTGGGCGCGCGGTGCAAAGCTTCTTGCCGGGTCCGTATGCCAGCTGACGATATCACGGATGCCGACGACGTTGGGATTTGCCGCTTCGGTCTCCAGCAGGCGTATCGCATCCGGGCCATCGAGGGGAACACGGGCGACGTATCGATGGGCAATGCCGGTGCTGCGGTCGAGGCCATCGAGCCAGCGGCTTTCCTCCATCGGATGTGCATCCGACCAGCCGGCTTCCACATGCACGGTGGCGACGACATTCTGGCGAGCCGCATCGGCGCGGTAATCTTCGATGCCATAATTGCGCAGGATCGGCGCGAGGTCGCCGGTGGCTTCCGCCTTTTCGAGCCACGGATGGCGCTTCAGCGAAAGGTCCCAGAGGTGGTGATGCGGGTCGATCACCGGGCCGTCATAGCGTGCCGTCATCGTCGCGCCTCGCGGCCCGAGATGAGCAGGAGCGCCAGGATCAACGTACCGAACATGATCGACCGCCAGCCGGGCGAGGCGTTGACGACGGTGATGAGCGCCGTCGTTGTGACGAGCAGGATCGCGCCCGGAATGGTGCCGGCATAGGTGCCGCGCCCACCGAGGATGGAGGTGCCGCCGAGCACGACGGCGGCAATCGACGTCAGCAGATAGGGATCGCCGATGCCGACATAGCCTTGGCGATTCATGCCGAGCACGAGAATGCCGGCAAGCCCTGCAAAGAAGCCGGACAAAGCATAGAGGATCAGCGTGTTGCGCGTGACGCTGACGCCGGAAAGCCGGGCGGCCAGCGGATTGGCCCCGAGCGCCAGGAAACGCGCACCGATCGGCATGCGGTGGATGAGCAGCAGCACGACGGCCGAGACCACCAGCCACAGGATGACACCGGCCGGGATGCCGAGCGGCCGGGCTTGACCGAGCAGGATAACGGCCGGATTGCTGACAGTGACGGCGCTGCCGCCGGCGACGATGACGAGCAGGCCCTGAAGGAACGTCGCCATGGCGAGCGTCATGATGATCGGCGGCACGCGGAGATAGGCCGCACCCGCGCCGTTGAGGAAGCCGATGCCGGTGGCAATCGACAGCGCCAGCACGATGCCGACGAGGCCCGTCGGATCCCAGGCGGGCGAGATCAGCGGCAGCAGGATCGCCGTGACGGTGATAACGGCGCCCACCGAGAGATCGATGCCGCCCATCAGGATGACGAGCGTCTGCCCGGCGGCCGCGATACCGATGACGGCGGCAAGCTCCAGCAGGTAGCGCAGATGGCCATAGGCGCCGAAACCGCGCAGCGTCAAGCTTGCAACGAGCCAGACGAGCGCCACCAGCAGGAAGGTCAGCAGCGGCGGATTGCGGAACAGGGATTTCACGGCGTTCATCGCGTCGCCCTCCCCTTTGCAAGAAGCTCCGGCACCGCGACGGCGCCGACGATGATCAGGCCCTGCGCGATATATTGCGCGACAGGCGGGAAGCCGAGGAAGAACATCACGTTGATCATCACCGAGAGCAGCAGGCTGCCGCAGATCGCGCCGCGCATCGTGCCCTTGCCGCCGAGAAAGCCGACGCCACCGAGTACGGCCGCGGCAATGGAATTCAGCGTGAAGGGCGTGCCGATGACCGGATCGCCCGACCCCGTCTGCGCCGCCACGAAGAGGCCGGCAAGGGCCGCCAGAAGGCCGGACAGGGCGAAGGCGACGATCTTCACCCGCTCGACCGGCACGCCGGAACGAAACGCGCCAATCGGGTTATCGCCGGCCGCGTATATGCCGAGGCCGAGCGGTGTCGCGAGAAACGCCTTCCAGGCGAGCACGATGACGACGAGCAGCAGGAAGGCGACGGGCGTGTGGCCGGCAAGCGTGGTCGACAGCCAATCCGGAATGAAGCCGCCGGGACGCGGCAGCAGGATGAGCGCGACGCCGGTGATGATGAAGGAACCGGCGAGCGTGACGATGATCGCCGGCAGCCGGAGATGGGCGACGATGGCGCCGGTAACAGCGCCGATCACGAGACCCGCGAAAGCGACGGCGAGAATGCCGCCGGGCACGCCGAGCGCAGTTCCCATCGTGGTTGCGGCGATCACCGCGCCGAGACTGACCAGTGGCCCGATCGCCAGCGTGATGCCGCCGTTCAGCATGAGCAACGCCTGCGCCATGGTGACGAGCGCCAGCGGGAACCAGTTCTGCGTGAACTTGGAAAAGCCGCCGACCGAAAGAATGCCCGGGAAGAGCACCGCATAGAGAATGAGGAAAGCGGCGACGACCAGATAGAGGCCGCCGAGGCTGCGATTGCGCCGGCGCTGGATGGCGCCGTAGAGCCAACCGGAGGATGAAACAGCGCTCATGCGGCGGCTCCCTGCGTGTTGATGCCCATGGCCGCGCCGACGATCGCCTCTTCGCTGATCGCGTCACCCGAAAGGCTTGCGGCAACGCGGCCTTCGCGCAGCACCACGACGCGGTCGCAGAGATGCACGAGCTCCGGCGTATCGGAACTGGCAAGGATGACGAGCCGGCCTTCGGCGGCGAAGGCGCGCAGCATCAGGTAGATTTCCCGCTTGGTCTCGATGTCGACGCCGCGCGTCGGGTCGTTGAGCAGCAGGACGGACGGATCGAGCGGCAGCCATTTGGCGAGCGCCACCTTCTGCTGGTTGCCGCCGGAAAGCGCCTGTACCGGGCGGGCGACATCGCCCTTGATGCTCAGCCGGCTCGCGAGATCGGCGATCAGCCCACTTTCCGCCGACCCGTCGCGAAAACCGTTGCGGGCAAGCCGGCCGAGCGAAGGGAGGATGAGGTTGGAAGCGATGGAATGGGGCAGCACCAGCCCCTCATGCTTGCGGTCGGCCGGCACATAGACGATGCCCGAAGCATTCGCCTCGCCGACATGAGCGGGCAGCGCGGCTTTGCCGGACACTTCGGCCTTGGAAGCCTTGGCGGGAATGGCGCCGTAGAGACCGAGCAGCAGGTCTTCCTGCCCCTGCCCGACAAGCCCGCCAATGCCGACGATCTCGCCGGCGCGGGCGGAAAAGCCGATATCCCGCACCAGGCCCGCCGAAAAATTCTCCACGCTTATGCGCGTCGCACCAGGATTGGCGGCCGGGCGTGGCGGGAAGAGGCCGCCGGTCTCGCGGCCGACCATCAGGCGCACCAGCCCCTCGCCGTCGATGCCGGCGAGCGACTGGTCGGCGGTGACGCCGCCATCCTTCAGCACCGTGACATGGGAGCAGAGCGCCTGCACCTCGTTGAGGCGGTGGGAAATATAGAGAAGGGCCGTGCCGCGATCGCGCAACGTCCCGATCAGCCGGGCGAGAATGCCGGCCTCGTGGGCGGAGAGCGAGGAGGTCGGCTCGTCGAGGATGAGCACGCGGGGTTTGCGGAACAGCGCCTTGGCGATCTCCACCATCTGGCGGCGGCCGAGCGCCAGGTCCGCCACCGGCATGTCGAGCGGCTCGGTGAGGCCCACCATGTCGCAGACCTCCCGCACGCCGCGGTGAAGCGCCCGGTAATTGATGAGGCCGAACCGGCGCGGGAAGGCGCCAAGGCCGATATTTTCGGCGATCGACAGGTCCGCCGTCAGGCTCAGCTCCTGCTGCACCACGGCGATGCCGGCCGCGCGCGCGCCGGCCGGGCTGAAGCGCCCGACCGGCTTGCCATCGACGGAAATCGTGCCGCTATCCGGTTGGAGGGCGCCGGAAAGCAGGTTGATCAGCGTGGATTTTCCGGCACCGTTCTCGCCCAGCAGGGCATGCACCCTGCCGGGATGAAGGGCGATATCGACGCCCTTCAGAACGGGATTGCCAAAAAATCCCTTGAACACCTGCCGGGCTTCCAGCAGGGGTTTTTGCTCCGTCATCACGGCATCCTTCACGCGAATTACTCTACCCGATTGATTATTGGGCCAGCAGCTTGTCGAACAGCGCCTTGTCGTAATCCGAGTAGATATAACCGTCGGCCGGGAAATCGGCTGCGCGGGCGAGGTAGCCGTCGATCGTGCTGTCATCGATAACCGGTAGCGGAACCTTGATGAAGGCGGGCACGTCCTTGCCTTCCAGCGCCTGCACAGCGGTATAGACCGAGAGCGCGCCAAGCCAGTTCGGCTGCATGGTCGCCCAGCCTTTCAGGCCCTTTTCCTTCCAGAGTTCCAGGAACTGGCGGGCGTTCTCGCCGCTCGTCGGCACCTGTTCGCGGCCCTGGCGATCGAAAGCCATGACGGAGCCGGCCGAAAGCGCGCCGCCGAGCGACAGCACGCCGTCGATTTCCGGATTGGCAAACAGCAGGCTGGTCATTGCTTCCTGCGCGGGGGCGACGTTGTATTCCGTGTTCGTCTCGGTGATGACTTCCAGGCCCGGATTGGCATCGAGCACCGGCTGCGCGCCCTTGCGGCGATCGTCGCTGACGGAAATGCCGGCGGGGCCGTTCATGATGATGATCTTGCCCTTGCCGCCGAGCTGCTCGACCATCCATTTGGCGGCGGTGGCGCCCCATTCGTTGGAATCGGTGTTGATCTTCGCCGTCACCTTGTCCGTGTTGACGAGGCTGTCGAAGTTCACGACGGCGATGCCCTTGTCGCAGGCATCCGAAATCACGCGGTCGAGCGCGTTGGAAGAGCCGGCGATGACCACGATGGCATCGACATTGGCGTCGATCATCGACTGGATATGCTGGATCTGCGTCTGCGCATTGCCCTGCGCGTCCGTGATCATCAGGTCCTTCACGAGGCCGGCCTTCTTCAGTTCCTCCACTTCGGCCGAAATCGTGCCTTCCGTCTGCTTCATCCAGGTCGGCACAGAGTAGATGTTCGCCCAGCCGACCGTATAGGGCGCTTTGCGGTCACCCTTGACGCAATTGGCGGCGGCGGACGCGGTGCCGGCGGAAAACACAAGGAGCGCCGTGGCGGCGGCAGCGCCCGCGAGGAGGCGGCGGCTGTTCTCAAGATTGTTCATTGTCGATCCCCTTTTTTGTGCGGCAGCAGGAACGGGCTTGCCATCCGTCTATGTCCAATATACCGTACATATGATCTAAATACTGGACGACGCGATCTTATGCCGTTTTTTCCGCCTCGCAAGAGGGGTCTGGAAATTTCGCGCTGCGGGACCGCAGCAGTGCGGATTGACAGACGTCACGGGCGGCGTGAGAAGCGTGGACGGCACGAAAAGGCAGGGACCGACGGGAATGGATGCAGTTCTGGATGAAGCAGCCGGCAAGCGCGCCCGCGGTCTCGACCGCGCCTTCGAGATCCTCGATTTCCTGCGCCAGAAGCGCCAGGCGCTGAAGCCGAACGAGATCGCCGCGCAGATCGGCGCACCGCGCTCATCGGTCTACGAGCTTGTGAACCTGCTGCTGCGCAACGGCATTCTCGAATTCACCGGCGGCGAGGGCCGCGTTTATCTCGGGCGAAAACTCTATTTCCTGGGTGCGGCCTACGAGAACCACTTCGACTTCACCCGCGAATGCGAGGCGGTGCTCGAGCGGCTGGCCGACGAGACGCGCGAGACGGCGCAGTTCTGCATGCTGGACGGCAACAAATACACGGTGGTGCGCATGCGCGAGGGCGCCCGGCCGTTCCGCATCTCGACGGATATCGGCCAGTCCGTGCCGATCCCGTGGACGGCGTCGGGCCGCCTGCTCGTCGCGCATCGGACGGATGAGGACATCCTCAATTTCATCCCGCCGCAGGATTTCCGCCTGCCAAGCGGCGAATGGCTTGATCCCCAGCACTTCCTCGCCGAAGTGCGCCAAGCCGAGCGCGAAGGCTTTTTCACCTTCAACAGCATCGTCGACAGCTTTACCCACTGTTTCGCCGTGCCTGTGATGGATGAGGAGGGCCACGCAGCCGCAACGCTCTGCCTCGTCACGCCGCGTGACGACGGGCTGGCCAACCGCGACCGCTATCTCGCCCGCCTGAAGGAGGCAGCAGCCAGCCTCAACCACGCGCCGACACGCCCGAAGAGGGGTTGAGGCTCAAGTCTCGGATTGGCTGGATAGCCAGCTATCGATTCCAAAAGCCGCGGCGCGTCCGGTGGCAAAACAGGCCGTGAGCAGGTAACCGCCAGTCGGCGCCTCCCAGTCGAGCATCTCGCCCGCGACGAAGACGCCCGGCAGCGCCTTCAGCATATAGGTCACGTCGATCGCATCGAAGCGGATACCACCGGCCGACGAAATCGCTTCGGCAATCGGCCGTGGCCGCACGAGGCGGATCGGCAGGGCCTTGATCGCGGCTGCCAGCGCCTCCGGCGTCATGGCGGAAACATCGGGGAAACATTCGCGCAGCAGTGCCGCCTTGACGCCGTCGAGCCCTGACCCCTTGCGCAGCCGGCTGGAAAAACTCGCCTTATTGCCTTGGCGTGCAAGATCACCGGCAAGGCGCTCGACGGTCCGTCCCGGCGCCAGATCGAGCATGAGCGTCGCCGTCCCGCTCTGCTCCAGCGCATCGCGCAAGGCGGCAGCATGGGCATAGATCAGGCTGCCCTCCACGCCCATGTTCGACACGACGAACTCGCCGGGAACGGTGCCCGCCGCCGAATGGGCCGTGACACCCTTGACCGGCGCCCCGGCAAATCTTTCGACGAAAAACGCCGACCAATCCACGTCGAAACCGCAATTGGCGGGACGCAAGGGCGCGATCGCGACGCCCCTGTCCGCAAGCGTATCGACCCAGGCGGCGTTTGACCCAAGCCGCGGCCAGCTCGCCCCGCCGAGCGCCAAGAGCACCGCATCGAATTCCATCGTCGTCATGCCTTCCGGCGTCTCGACCAGAAGCCCCTCCGGCGAAAAACCGCGCCAGCGGTGACGCACGCGGATATCGACGCCCTGCTGTTCCAGCCGCGCCCGCCAAGCGCGCAGCAGCGGCGACGCCTTCATGACGATCGGAAACACCCGGCCGGACGTGCCGACGAAGGTCTCCGTGCCGAGCCCGAGCGCCCAGGCCCGCAAATCCTCCGGCGTGAAAGCACCGAGCGCCGCGCGCAGATACTCGTTCGCCGCGCCAAAACGGGTGACAAAGCGCGCATAGGCTTCCGAATGGGTGAGGTTGAGGCCCGACTTGCCGGCCAGCAAAAATTTGCGCCCGATCGTCGGCATGGCCTCCAGCACCGTCACCGCGTAGCCGCGCGCCGACAGCATTTCTGCCGCCATCAGCCCGGCCGGCCCGCCGCCGACGATCCCGATGCGCCGCTTGTCCATTCCATGTCCCGTCTTGAAAACCCTGGCCGTCCTCATAAATCGTCTGCGGCGGCTCCGCCAGCCGTGTATGGTCGCTGAGAGACGTGAAGGAGACGGACATGGACATCAAGCGCAACGGCACCAGCCCCTCGACGCCCGGCCCGGCGGATTATTTCACCGGCAAGGTGCGCCTCGACACGCCCTTCAAGGCGGAAGCCCCTGGACGCGCCGGCGGCGCGATCGTCACCTTCGAGCCGGGAGCGCGCACCGCCTGGCACACGCATCCGCTCGGCCAGATGGTCATCGTCACCGCCGGCCTCGGCTGGGCGCAGCGCGAGGGCGGGCCGATCGAGGAAATCCGTCCCGGCGACGTCGTCTGGTTCCCGCCCGGCGAAAAACACTGGCACGGCGCCAGCGACAGGACCGCGATGACCCATGTCGCCATCGCCGAATCGGAAAACGGTTCGCCGGTGACCTGGCTGGAACAGGTGACGGACGAGCAATACCGCGGCACGGCCTGACGGTCAGGGCGCCACGTATTTCCGCGTGAAGGGCACGCCGTTGAACGTGTGCGTGCAGCAGGCACAGCGCGGCTCCATATGCTCGACGCGCAAATCCGGATCGACCAGCAGCAGCCGGTTTTCGGCATCGACGAAGAGCCCGCTGTAATAGGAACTCTCGCCGATCCGCACGAAGGACTTTTTCTCCGCCTCCGAGCGCGCCACCATCCAGGAAATCGGCTCCACTTTGTCGAGCCGCGCCACTGCCTCGGCATGCACACCATCCCACTCCTCACCGACGCGGGAAAGCAGGAATTTGAAGAGCGGCGTATAGTCGAGCCCGTGGCGCTGCCCGCTGCGCATGGCGCCCTCATGCACGCGATTCTCTCGCTGCATTCGCGCTTCCGGTCAGGCTGCCCGCCCGGATTCATAGCGCAAATGGCCGCAAGCGTCAGCCCGGAACGCCCGGTGCCTCATGGCCGGTCTGGGCGACATATTCGACGTAGCCGCCCGGATATTGATGCACGTCGTCACCGTTCAATTCGAGCACACGGTTCGACAAGGCGCCGAGGAAATGGCGGTCGTGCGAAACGAAGAGCATGGTGCCCTCGTACTCCCCCAGCGCCTTGATCAGAATTTCCTTGGTGTCGAGATCGAGATGGTTCGTCGGCTCGTCGAGGATCAAGAAGTTCGGCGGATCGAACAGCATCGCCGCCATCACCAGCCGCGCCTTCTCGCCGCCGGAGAGCACCCGGCACCGCTTTTCGACATCATCGCCGGAAAAGCCGAAGCAGCCGGCCAGCGTGCGCAGCGGCCCCTGCCCCGCGCGCGGAAACTCGTTCTCCAGCCACTCGAACACCGTCATCTCGCCGTCGAGCAGATCCATCGCATGCTGTGCAAAATAGCCGACCTTGACACTGGCACCAATCGTCACACTGCCCTCGTCCGGCGTCGCGGCCCCTGCGACGAGCTTCAGCAACGTCGACTTGCCCGCACCATTGACGCCCATCACGCACCAGCGCTCGCGGCGACGGATGAGGAAACTGAAATCCTGATAGATCGAACGGCTGCCATAGGCCTTGTGCACGTTCTTGAGGTTGACCACGTCCTCGCCCGAGCGCGGCGCCGGCTGGAATTCGAACATCACCGTCTGGCGGCGGCGCGGCGGCTCGACACGCTCGATCTTGTCGAGCTTCTTCACCCGGCTCTGCACCTGCGCCGCATGCGAGGCGCGCGCCTTGAAGCGCTCGATGAACTTGATCTCCTTGGCGAGCATCGCCTGCTGGCGCTCGAACTGCGCCTGCTGCTGCTTCTCGTTCTGCGCGCGCTGCTGCTCGTAGAAACCGTAGTCGCCCGAATAGGTCGTCAGCGACCCGGCATCGATCTCGATGATTTTCGTGACGATGCGATTCATGAACTCGCGGTCGTGCGAGGTCATCAAGAGCGCGCCGTCATACCCTTTCAAAAACTGCTCCAGCCAGATCAGGCTTTCGAGATCGAGATGGTTGCTCGGCTCGTCGAGCAGCATCACATCCGGCCGCATCAGGAGAATGCGGGCGAGCGCCACGCGCATCTTCCAGCCGCCGGAAAGCTTGCCGACGTCGCCGTCCATCATCTCCTCGCTGAAGCTCAGCCCCGCCAGAACCTCGCGCGCCCGGCTCTCCAGCCCATAGCCGTCGAGCTCCTCATAACGCGCCTGCACCTCGCCGTAGCGCTCGATGATCGTATCCATCTCGTCGAGCCGGTCCGGATCGACCATCGCCGCTTCAAGTTCGTGCAGCTCCGCCGAGACCGTGCTCACCGGCCCCGCCCCGTCCATCACTTCGGTAACGGCGCTCCGCCCCGCCATCTCGCCGACATCCTGGCTGAAATAACCAATGGAAACATTCTTCTCGACCGAAACCTGCCCCTCATCCGGAGCTTCCTGCGCGGTGATCATCCGGAACAGCGTCGTCTTGCCAGCCCCGTTCGGCCCCACAAGCCCGATCTTCTCCCCCCGGTTCAGCGCGGCGGAGGCCTCGATGAACAGGATGCGGTGGCTGTTGGACTTGCTGATATTCTCGATGCGTATCATGAAAAAACGGGCCTCGTCGTGTCCCGCGCCCTATGCCATGACGCAGTGCACAAAGTCCATGCGGCAAGCCGGCAAATTCATGCAGTGATGGCGGGAAGATATGGCGGACATAGATGTAGCAACATCGAACGCCATTTTCCTAACCCTCGAAGAATGGAACACCCTTCTAAAGCCTGAGAATCTCCAGCATTCCCGCGACTTGCGGCCGCCTCCCCCTGGACCGAAACGCCGGGGGCCGTCGCCATGAGTACAGGGAAAGCAGTCGAAGGCGTCAAAAGCGAGTTCGGACGGGCAACGGCCAAAGGAAAGCGCGCCCGCTCCTCGAAAGCGGCGCGGTCCTTCACCTTCCGCTTGAGCGACGAGGAACGGGCGTCGCTGTCCCGTGAGGCCGGAAAACTGTCTCTGGCCGCGCATATTCGGCGGACGCTGTTGGGTGAAGCCGTTTCGCCAAGACGCGGCGGAAAGCCCTCGCGCAGGCAGCGTAGCCCGGCGGTGAATCAGATCGAAGTCGCGAAAGTGCTGGCTATGCTTGGCCGCTCGGAACTATCCCGGCGGCTCGATGAGCTAGCGGTAGCGGCGGTCATGGGAGCGCTGCCTGTCGGTCCTGAATTGGTTCAGGAGCTTCATGCGGTGTGCGCCCATATCCGCGCCATGCGCGCCGCGCTGATGGATGCCCTCAACATTCAAAGGGGATTCGAGGATGATACTGGTCGGTAATCAACGCGGTGGGGCCAAGGAGCTTGCCTTGCATCTGCTCAAGGACGAAAACGACCATGTGGAAATCCACGAGCTTCGCGGCTTCGTTGCGCGCGACCTGCGCGGCGCGTTCAACGAAGCCTATACGGTCAGCCGGGGAACACGATGCAAGCAGTATCTGTTTTCACTGTCGCTCAATCCGCCCGCGATGGCGAATGTACGGACGGAGGATTTCGAGGCGGCGATTGCCCGCATCGAAACCGAGCTGGGCCTAACGGGCCAGCCCCGTGCTATTGTCTTTCACGAAAAGGGCGCGCGCGGCAGACACGCGCATTGCGTCTGGTCCCGTATCCGGGCGGACGATATGAAAGCCGTGCAGCTTTCATTCACGCACAAGAAGCTGATGCGGATCGCGCGGGAACTCTATATCGAACACCGCTGGAAAATGCCGCGCGGGCTGGCGCAAAGCACCGCCAGCGACCCACGCAATTTCACGCTGGCGCAATGGCAGCAGGCGAAGCGCAGCAGCCAGGACCCCCGCGCCATCAAAACAGCCATTCAGGATGCCTGGGCGATTTCCGAGACGAAAGATGCATTGAGGCAGGCCTCGGAGGAACGCGCTGACCTGAGACCCATCGTCCCTCCAATTTTCAGGAGAGTCTTGGGTTTTCAATCTGACCTTATGCGGCCTGTTTTTCCATAGCCATTTTCAT
>NZ_JBPEHL010000040.1:0-15720 GCF_051201095.1 Shinella sp. BE166
AAGCTCTGAAATCGACATATGTCCAAGCCCTCTTTCGAGATTGAACATCGACAATCATAAGCTGATCCGGAAGGTGGGGTCAGGACGGCGCTTACAATACAAGCTCAAGACCGCCGCCACCGAGCGCGACAGTGCATTCAAGCGCGAGGTCAACAATGTCTATTCGTCTTTTATCAACACGCAGGCAATGATCCTCGAAACATTTCATCGTCGGCGTGAAACAGAGACGTTAAATCCAGACCCGATCCTCCCCGGCCTAGAAGCACTTTCAGCGAAGATCGCGTCTCTCAACAGTGCTGTCGAGATCATGCTCGACGGTGGTCGTCCGGGGCCTTTGCTCTCCGTAGCCCTTGAGGATTGGTTTAGCGTTCGAAGTGGTCTTGGTATTGATCAGAAAAAAATCGATACCGACTACAACCGGGTCAAAGACTTCATCGGGTTCTCAGGTGATAAGCCTATCAACAAATATCGGTTTCTCGACTTCCAGTCATTTGCCAACCTGCTCGCCCGCGTTCCAGCAAGCTACAGCGTAAAACCAGAGTTTCGCGGCATGACGCAGGTGCAGGCAGTCTTTCACAACGATAACTTGCCATTGCATAAGCAGCACAAGACCCTAACCGGAAAAACGATCGAGACGAATTACCTGTCGCCACTGAATATGATCTTTCATGACATGTGCGCGCATCATGGTTTCACGTCGCCACTCGCCAATGTCACGGTGCGCATATCTGCAGACGCACGGGACTCGACCGCACGACTGCCGTTTGAGGTTGCAGAGTTGAACCGGTGGTTTGCATTCGCAGCGCTAGAGGACCGTGGTGATAACAAGTGGTTGCCACTCCTCGGCACCGTGACAGGAGCGCGGGTCGGTGAACTCATCCCCTTGCAACGCAAGGACATTTATCAAGTCGAAGGCGGACACTGGGTTCTGGACCTCACTACAGACCTCACCGATATCGAGGGGCTGCCCGTGGCTCGGCGCATCAAGAACAAGTCGAGCAGGCGCATTATCGCCATTCACCAGTCCATCGTCGATGCCGGGTTCATCGACTACGTTAAATCCTTTCCCAAAGACGGTCGAATTTTTCCATGGGCTTTTCACCATGGGAAGAAAGCCGTGAAACGCCCGGCCGACGCCGCCTCGAAACGCTTGAATGCACAGTTGAAGAAAGTCGGTATTCACAAGGAAATCGAGTCGACGTTTCACTCCACCCGTCACACCGCCAAGGACATCATGCGAGTGGCGAAAATTGACCAGAGAACGCACGACAAGCAAACAGGTCACGCGCTGAAGACCGTGTCGGATAACTACGGTGCCAAGACCCTGAAACGTGAGGAGTTGGAGGTACTTGCAGTTCTCCCACTTCCGGAGGGCCTTGACCTCTCGCCTTACCTTGCGGTTCGGTAAGATGATCGGCGCTTGACCCGTGCGCAAAAGGCGCTGAACATGAAAAAACCGCCGTCGATGGGCTGGAACCCTCAGGCGGTTTTTTTGGGTGCGAGTTCATGTTGACCGACAGCGAGACTGCAGTAAAGCTCCGTTACTTTAGCCGGTGACCCTCAGGCTGGGAGATACCCCAGCCAAGCCCCAGGACGAGCGCGCTCAACGGCGTCAACAAATTTGGAGGCCCCGCATCCTTGTGGATGAAGTGTGGCAAGACCGGGATCGCGATCGCGCCCTCCGTCTGTCATGGCGTTGCAACGAGTATCAGTTTGCTAAGCGCCTAGACCTTCCGCTTGCAGGGTCAGCGAAGAACGTACGGGCGATGATCTCCGTGGCCGTCGATGCCGTTCACACGGCGCTCCATTTTCCCGGGCTTCGCGTCTCCTGTTCCCGCCGCAATGGCTGGTGGCATGAGACGCGGCGCTACCGCGATGCCGATTTCACCTACTATAACGTCGTGCCGGCGATCGATGCCCTTCTCGACGCTGGAATTCTGGTCGACTACGACTTACAGCCTGCAGGCCGATCCACAGGCATCCAGTCGAGCTACCGGCCCGCCCCATGGCTCGCCGAGGTCGCATTACCGGACCTGCGCCATGAGGTCGCCGAGGTCATCCGAATGAAAGACATCGAGGGGCGTTTGGTGGATTACCGTGACAATGATAGGACGCGGCGTGACCGCAGCATGCTCGCAAAGGTTAACCGCCGCCTCGCCGAAGCCGACATCGGCCTCGTTGTTCCCGCCGCCGTTCGGGACGACAATGCGATCCGGCTCGATGGCTACGCGGTGTTCCCCGGAATGACATCCCTGTACCGGGTCTATAAAGGCGGATGGGATCGCGGCGGACGGTTCTATGGCGGTTGGTGGCAATCGTGCCGAAAGACGCATCGGCAGCACCTCACCATCGACGGCCACCGCACCGTCGAACTGGACTATCATCAAATCCATCCCCGCCTGCTCTATGGCATTGCCGGGCGGCACTTGGAAGGAGATGCCTACACCATTTCCGGATGGGATCGCGATGTCGTCAAGAAGGCGTTCAATACCCTTCTGAACACTCAGGACTTCGAGGAAGCGCGCGGCGCGATTGCAAAGAATCTGGGCGCTGATCGCGACACCGCAGAATGGCTGATCCTCGATATCACGATGCGGCAACCGGATATCAAATCCTATTTCCACAGCGGCATCGGCATGTCGCTCCAAAATATCGATTCTGAAATCTGTCGTCAGATTTTAGTGCAGATGTACCGACATGGCATCGTAGCGCTCCCCGTCCACGATTCTTTTATCGTCGCGGAACAGCACGAGGACACTCTTTCGAAGGTTATGCAGACGACGTTCGATACGGTGGCGAAAACAGCCCAAAAACTGTTCTGAAACATTGAGATAGTTCATCTTTAGACTACAAGCGGCCCCGTGAGGGGGGCGCTGCCCTTGGAGGCTTCTTTCTCCGTGAGGTTATATACGGATACCGGTATCACTGAGGGGCATCTGGGTGATCGGATATTCCAAGGCTTCATCGTCGCCTGCTGGATTCCAATGGGACGTAAAACATCGGATAGCGGCCCGCGTGATGCGCAAGTACGACTGGGATGGGTACGGACATCATGAGCTGACGCCTGCCCGAGAGCCAAAGCATAGTCAAATTAAACTTGACCCAAGCTTTGGCCGACCAGACCCTGAATTAGAGGCGCGATTATTGGAAGCCGCCTTAGCCAAGAGGGAATTATATGAAGATGTCAGGTCTAGCTCTCAACGCAGATACCGTGGAACTGTCGAGCGACGTTGAGGCGGATGGCGCATGGAAACTCGCACGGCTTGACGCCATTGCGCAAATGGATGATCCCGCAATCCGTGAAAACAACCGGTATGTCTTAGGACACATGGTCGGCACCTCAGAGGACTATGATGACGCTAGGTTTCTGCTGACCTTCAGTTCCATGGTCCTATTGAAAGACGCTGCGTGGCAAAGAGGGAAATTGGACGCGCAATCCGAAGCCGTCAGGTCCGGATACATCCGCGATCCAAGAACTGGAATGCTATGGAGGTTACACGCGGTGCCGTCCGGCAAGGAATAGAGTGTCGGTAGCCGTGTTCATAAAGCCGCGTCAATGTACGATTACGGCCCGTCAGCGACGGATAAACGTTTCACATGGGTCTGACACAGTTTTTGGCGCTGGACCCCATCTGGCGGGCCTGCAAACCGCAAATTCAATCATACGGGAATAAAGGCGCTCATTGGCGCTGGCCTAGTCCCGGACATGGACCATATCCGGGACACGAGATGATAATGGGCGTTACGATCCGTCAAGTTGTCGCCATTGCGACCGAGGCTCGGCTTCGCCTGCGCCCGCACCACCCGCTCGGCGAAACTGGACGGCTCTTCACTCCAGCGAAGGATCGCTCGACTTTCGAAGTGATGCCGATGTTTCGAAAGTCGAACGGATGGCAAAAGTTCGAAAATCGAATGAGCGCTTGAAATCCGCAACCGCGGCGAATTTCATGTACAAATACGTGATGTTTCGGCTCATCATGTCTCCACGAGCGCCCATCTTTCGACATTGGAAATGATCGTTGCGAGCTTCGAAGTGCACGGTTCGAGTTTCGATCTATTCCTTTCGAAGTTCGAAGCTTCATCAAAGTCCGTCATCGACCCGCTCAAAGCAGGCCGAAACTCGAACGGTATTTGCGCCGGCAGAATCCACACCCCATCATTTCCTCAGACAATAGAGAGGGAAAGAGCCAGCAATGGCGTGTTACCACACACGCCGCTGGTCAGGGGGAGCAAACTCCCCCGTGAACCCCCTCGGCCCCTTTCGCGGGCCTGTAGATGGGAGGGACGCATGCGTGCCAGGATTGTCCGGGTTCGGACTACCGACACGGAATTCTCGAGAATTAAAGACATCGCCACAGCGCGAGGTCTTTC
Source organism: Shinella sp. BE166 (assembly GCF_051201095.1). Taxonomy (NCBI): domain Bacteria; kingdom Pseudomonadati; phylum Pseudomonadota; class Alphaproteobacteria; order Hyphomicrobiales; family Rhizobiaceae; genus Shinella; species Shinella sp. BE166. The sequence continues at coordinate 4,372 of NZ_JBPEHL010000040.1, forward strand.
GATTTCCGAACTGATCCGTCGCGCTGCCCTCGGCACCCGTATGCCCGCCCGGACATTCGATGCCAACCATGCCGTCGTGCTTGCCCGGGCGTTGAGCGAGATTGGCCGTGTCGGTGGAAACTTGAACCAGCTGGTGCGGCTCGCCAACTCCGGACGGATAGCGGGACGCGACGAAGAACTCTCCCGCATCCTTGCTGATGTTCATGCCGTCCGGTTTCGTCTCCGGGAACTGCTGACATGATCGTGCAGACGACGCGCATCCGTCGCGACGGCGGCGTTCGGTACCTAGCCCGTCACTTACTGGACAAGGTGGCCGAGAACGAATGTATCGACGTCCTCGCAGGAGATCGGCAGGCGCTGGACGATGCCCATGCGCTCGCAACGGTGAAAGGCTGCCGTTATAGCGTCCGCCACCTTTCGGTTTCGCCCGAGCGCGCGATGTCGCCCGCACAGTTGTCGGCATTTATCCGGGCGATCGACACCGAGTTCGGGATCGGTGGAGATCGCCCGCGCCTCGTCGTCCGACACGTCAAGGAAGGGCGGGCGCACTTCCATGTCGCGGTGGCCGAGGTTGATCCTACCACCTTCCGGGTTCTTGATTGCCGCAACGATTTCGCCCGCCTCGAAGCCATCGCTCGTCAATACGAGGCTGATCACGGGGAAACAGTTCAGCCGGCACGTGCCGAAAGACGCCACCGACGGACGGAGGGATTTTCGGACGTCGCCCGCAAGCGTGCCGAGCGTGAAAACCAAGACTTCGATCGAACGGCACTCAAGGCAGCCTTCGCCCTTGGACACGCAGCCTTCCATTTAGAATTGGATCGTCAGCGGCTCGTTATCGCGGATGGCGACAAGGGGCTGATCCTTGCGACGACCGGCGGCGAGTTCGTTGCCGCCGCCAGCCGTGCGGCCGGAGTTCGACGTGCCGAGTTCCAGAATTTCATGAAAACGGAGTTTATCCATGACCAACTTATCGGAAGCCAGGACGAATGTCCTAACCATCGTCTCGAACACGGAAACGTCTGTAGCGCGCCTCCTGCCTCTTCTCTCGTTGCTCGAAACGCCGGAACAGCCCGACCGGCTCGGTCAAATGCTGGAGGTGCTGCACCTGATCTTGGACATACAATACCAACAAGCCGACGTCCTGAAATCCTACGCCGAACGGCTCGACCGGTTGGCGCGTCGGTAGCCTCTGGGCGACGTCGGGAACAACTGGAGCTTCATCGCATCGGAAAGGTGGACCTCGACGACCTATTGCGGCGCGCCCAAGCTCTGGCGACATGGATGAGGTCTCTGTTCGAGCCACAGACTGCACGTCTGGTCCGACAGATCGCCGATGCCCGGATGCGGAAATCATTTCCGCCTTACGAGCCAAACCAGGCACCGATTCCATCTTACAGTTATCTAAGGAGACCACATCAATGAAAGACGCCAACTCCCGAAAGAGACGTCGTCGCCGGTCGTGTTACGATCGGCTCCGGATGCGCATGATTGAACGCCGCCGCGCAAGACGAGCGAACCCGGCTCAATACGCCGCGCTACAGCTTCTGGCGTTGTTTTCGTTCATCTTGGGAGGTGCCGCGCCACCGGCACAAGCGTTGCCACGTTACACGCCGCCGCCGATGTCGCCGCGACACGCTCAGCGTCTGGAATTGGCCCGACGTCTTGACGTCCCATCTCGCTACGTCGACATTTTTCTGTCGCAAGGTTTTGTCCCCTATGCGCGCCTGTTCGAAGACATTCGCCGCGGCGGTGTCTCCCGCCGAGATGCCGTTGTACAACTTCGGAAGCGGGTGCCTGAGGCCTCTCTTGACTGGCTGGATTACATTCAGAAATGGGATCGCTGGTCGGAGCTCCTTCGATGCTACGTACCTCATGAGCGGGAAGACTTAACAGACGTCAGGGTCTTGGAGTCGACACTGCGCTGGGTTGAAAATTTGAAACGCAGCACCTCTGGTCAACCAGGCGCAACTCTCGAAACAACCGGCGTCGATACCGATCCACAAAAGCCGAAGACGTGAATGGAAGACGCCATTTGACCGATGACGACTCAACCCTAACCCGCTAGAGATCAATCCTGAAATTTCTGCTCGGTCCGGCCAAAGTAGGGCAGGGCGAAAGTATTGCATGGGGAAGACGTCGTATGAATGCGGTCGAAATCGAGGAAGCCGTATCGGAACTCGCCAATCAGCCGTTTGAGGCTGCGGAGTTTCCGTTCTCCTTCCTGGCCGCGTTCGGCAACAAGGAAACCACCATAAGACGGCTGCGCACAGCATCGGCGAACACCTCCGATGTGGCAGGCGGAGTGCTTCAAAAGAGCAACATCCACATCGCCACTTGCGCCGAGGGCAAGGTCGGCGAAACCCTCGTGGCCTTGCGCACCAGCCAGAAGACCGTGTCGAACAAGGCGAAGTTTATCCTCGCGACGGATGGCGTTTCATTCGAAGCTGAAGACCTGGTAAGCGGCGAAACGGTAGCCTGCGCCTACCCTAAATTTCCAGATCATTTCGGGTTTTTCCTGACCTTGGCGGGGATCACCACCGTCAAACAAATTCGGGAAAGCTCGTTTGACATCCGGGCCACAGGGCGGCTGAACAAGCTGTATGTCGAGCTCTTGAAGGATAACCCGGATTGGGCGACCGCAGTTCGCCGCCCAGACATGAACCATTTCATGGCGCGGTTGATTTTCTGCTTTTTCGCTGAGGACACTGACATCTTCAACGGTGAGGGCGTGTTCACCTCAACCATTGACCAGATGAGCGACCGCGACTCGTCTAATACGCATGAAGTCATCAGCACGCTATTCCGGGCAATGAACACGAAGCTCGGTGATCGCGCCGAGGCGAGCCTTCCGAGGTGGGCGAACGGTTTTCCCTACGTCAACGGTGGCCTCTTTTCAGGCAGCACGGAGGTGCCACGGTTCAGCAAGATTGCCAGGTCCTACCTTCTTCATATCGGTGGTCTGAATTGGAGGCTGATCAACCCCGACATCTTTGGGTCTATGATCCAAGCCGTTGCTGACGACGACGAGCGCGGCGCTCTTGGCATGCACTACACCAGTGTGCCGAATATCCTGAAAGTTTTAAATCCTCTGTTCCTCGACGATTTACGCGAGAAACTGGCTGACGCCGGTGATAACGCCCGCAAGCTTTTGAATCTCCGCAATCGCATGTCCAGAATTAGGGTCTTCGATCCTGCCTGCGGTTCAGGTAATTTTCTGGTCATCGCCTACAAACAGATGCGGGAGATCGAAGCAGAGATAAACAAGCGTAGAGGGGAGTCGGATCGGCGCACGGAAATTCCTCTCACGAATTTCAGGGGCATCGAACTTAGGGACTTCCCTGCGGAGATCGCCCGTCTTGCCCTTATAATCGCGGAGTACCAGTGCGATGTCCTCTACCGTGGGCAGAAGGAAGCTCTTGCGGAGTTCTTGCCGCTGGATGCCGAAAATTGGATCGTCTGCGGTAATGCCCTGCGCTTGGATTGGTTGAGTGTTTGTCCGCCCACAGGGACGGGGGTTAAGCTGCACGCAGATGATTTGTTTCACACTCCGTTGGCTCAGCCGCAAATCGATTTTGATAACGACGGCGGTGAAACATACATATGTGGCAATCCTCCTTATGTATGGACGAACGACCAGACGCCGGAGCAGAAGTCTGACCTTCAGGCTCTCTTTGGCGCTTTCACCCGATCATGGCGCGCTTTGAACTATGTATCCGGATGGTTCGTGAAACTGGCTGACTTTAGCTCAGTTTGTAGTTGCCGAGGGGCATTTGTCTCAATCAACACGATATGCCAAGGCCTTCACGCTACGGTGTTGTGGCCAGTCATCTATAAAAAGTTGCACCGTATCGAGTTCGCGCACACCTCTTTCAAATGGAGAAATTTGGCGTCTAACAATGCGGGAGTAACTGTAATAATTATCGGATTGGCTAAAACGCCGATTAGCTCATCGCGTCTGTACTACGAAGATGAGGCAGGCCAAACACTAATGCGGTCGGTTGCCAGGATTGGGCCGTATCTAGTCCCCAATGTGGATACATTGGTGGAAAAAACTAACTCCCAAATATCCGGTCTATCGGAAATGATCCGGGGAAACATGCCCTACGAAGGCGGGAATCTCCTCCTCAGCATGGCCGAGAAGGATGACATCGTTCGGACCAGCGCAGGCGCATCGCAATACCTTCTACGTATTAGCGGGTCCTCTGAAATCATTGATGGCAAGCCCAAATACTGCATTTGGCTCGACGACCACGATGTGGATACCGCGAGGCGGATTGAACCAATAAGATCGCGGGTTGACGCTGTAAAAGCGTTGCGCGACCTAAATGACGATCCAAATATTGTCGCCCTACCTCCGCACCGTTTCCGCGAGATGAATCGGGGATTACATCACGTCATCGCCATGCCCGCGGTTTCCTCGGAGAATCGAGAGTATCTTCCTGCGGAATTGATTGACACAAGGCACACTATAACAAATCGTGCTTACGGTATCTTTGATGGAGATATTCTAAATTTTTCTCTGCTTGTTTCAACTCTTCATATAATATGGGTTGGGACAGTATGTGGTCGACTTGAGAAGCGTTATTCATACACGAATACACTCGGCTGGAACACTTTCCCAGTTCCACTCCTGACCGAGAAGAACAAGGCAGACCTTACCCGTTGCGCCGAGGATATTCTTCTGGCTCGCGAGGCGCATTTTCCGCTGACAATTGCCGACCTGTATGATCCCGAGGCCATGCCTGCCGATTTACGCGCCGCCCACGAGCGCAATGATGAGGTCCTGGAGCGCATCTATATTGGGCGTCGCTTCCGCAACGACACTGAGCGGCTGGAAAAGCTTTTCGACCTTTACACCAAGATGACTGCCGATAAGGCACCTAAGAAATCGACCCGGAAAGGCGCGGCCTGAACGATGACCACGACAAAGACCATTCCTTCGGTTTCCATGCGCACTGCTGGAACAGGCGCTTCCACCAAGGCCAACGAACTCGGGATGCGCACGATGCAGGAGCGCGCCTATGAACACCGCGGCGAGCAATACCTGCTAATCAAGTCACCGCCCGCTTCGGGAAAGTCACGGGCGCTGATGTTCATCGCGCTCGACAAGCTTCACAACCAGAATGTCCGCAAGGCGATCATCGTGGTTCCTGAACGATCGATCGGCGGTAGTTTTGCGGATGAGCCACTATCGAATTATGGGTTTTGGGCAGATTGGACGGTGAAGCCGCAGTGGAACTTGTGCAACGTCGCGGGTATCGAGAACACGTCCGTCGCAAAGTCCAAGGTCAAGGCCGTTGGCCGGTTCCTTGAGAGCGACGATCGAGTTCTGGTCTGTACGCATGCGACCTTCCGCTTCGCAGTCGAAGACCTCGGAATTGAAGCTTTCGATGATTGCCTAATTGCGGTCGACGAGTTCCACCACGTCAGTTCGAATCCAGACAACAAGCTCGGCGCGCAGTTAGGACAATTCCTATCCCGTGACCGCGTCCATCTGGTCGCCATGACGGGGTCTTATTTTCGTGGCGATGCCGAAGCGGTGCTCGCTCCTCAGGACGAGTCCAAGTTTGTCACCGTCACCTACACCTACTATGAACAACTCAACGGCTACGACCATCTGAAGTCTCTCGACATCGGCTATTTCTTCTATAGCGGCAGATATCTCGATGCCATCACCAAAGTCCTCGATCCCGCCCTCAAGACCATCGTGCATATCCCCAACGTCAACTCCCGGGAGAGCACGAAGGACAAGGTGAAGGAGGTAAACGAGATCATGGACGCGCTCGGCACTTGGGAGGGTGAAGACCCCAAGACCGGGTTCCACCTGGTGCGGCTGCCTGACGGACATCTCATCAAGATCGCCGATTTGGTCGATGACGATTCGGCACGGCGCGACAAGGTCGTTTCAGCATTGAAAGACCCCAACCACAAAAACGACCGCAATCACATCGATATCATCATCGCGCTTGGCATGGCCAAGGAAGGGTTTGACTGGATTTGGTGCGAACATGCGCTGACGGTTGGCTATCGTGCCAGCTTGACGGAGATCATTCAGATCATAGGCCGCGCAACGCGAGATGCTCCGGGCAAGACATCGGCTCGGTTTACCAACCTGATCGCCGAACCCGACGCCAGCGAAGAAGCGGTCGTGGATGCCGTGAACGACACGCTGAAGGCGATCGCTGCCAGCCTGCTGATGGAACAGGTGCTCGCGCCAAAGTTCAATTTCACCCCAAAGAACGCAGATAGCGGGCCTCTCCCGGACTTTGACTATGGCGACGGTGGCTACGACCCAAAAGGCACGAATGTCGGCTTTAACGAAGCGACCGGTCAATTCCATTTCGAGATTAACGGCCTCGTCACGCCGCAGAGCAACGAAGCCAAACGCATCTGCCAGGAAGACCTCAACGAGGTCATCACGGCCTTCGTTCAGGATAAACCTTCGCTAGAGAAAGGCCTGTTCGATGACGAGACTGTGCCTGAGGAATTGACCCAGGTCCGTATGGGCAAGATCGTCAAGGATCGTTATCCGGACCTCAGCGACGTCGATCAGGAAGCCATACGGCAGCATGCTATTGCCGCCTTGAACCTGACGCAGAAGGCCAAGGCGGTTGCGGCAGAATTGGAGGACTCCGGGCAACTAACGGGCGGATCGGCACTGATCGATGGGGTCCGGAAATTTGCAATGGACGTCCGGAATCTCGACATAGACATGATCGACAGGATTAATCCCTTCGAGGCCGCCTATTCGATCCTCGCAAAATCCATGAGCGAACAGACCCTGAAGCAGGTCGCTGCGGTGATTGCCTCCAAAAAGATCAGCATTCCATATGAAGAGGCCCGAGACCTGGCCTTGCGGGCACGGAAATTCATGCAGGAGCGCGGTCGCGCTCCCGACATCACATCCGCCGACGCATGGGAAAAACGCATGGCAGAAGGCGTGGTTGCCCTCAAGCGTCACGTAGAGCAGCAGAAGAATGGTTGATATTTCGGACGACGACCTGCTCGCTGAACTCGGGGCAGCGCCAGAGGCGAAAAAGCAGAACGCAAGGTCGCCACGCGACGAGCGGATTATTGCAGGATTTGAAGACATCGTGCGCTTCCGGGAGGAGCACGGTCGCGTGCCTCGGCACGGCGATAATCGCGATATCTTCGAGCGCCTGTATGCCGTGCGCCTCGACAGGCTGCGCGCGCAGGAGGATTGCCGCACCTTGTTGCATGAATTCGACCGGTACGGCTTGCTGGTGATGGCTCCAGCATCCTCGATCGAAATCGAAGACCTCGACGACGACGCCCTTCTTGCCGAACTGGGCGTCGAACCGGTTGGCGATGTGGACCTCACGAACCTGACGCATGTGAAGCCGCGTGCGGAGGTTCGTGCTGCCGAGGAGGTTGCAGATAGGACGCCATGTGTAGACTTCGAATCCTTCAAGCCTCTGTTTATGCGCGTCAAGGAAGACCTCGATAGGGCCGCCCGCGAGACCCGACGGTTCGGCGAAGACGCCGACGTCAAAAAGGGTGAGTTCTTTATTCTAGGCGGTCAGATGGCATTTGTCGCGGACATGGGGGAAGAGTTCAGGAGCGATTACGGCCGACCAGATCGGCGGCTCCGGGTAGTCTTCGACAATGGCACCGAGAGCGATTTGTTGCTCCGATCATTCCAGCGGGCACTCTACAAGGACGAGGCAGGACGCCGAATTACAGACCCTAATGCCGGGCCGTTGTTTGGCGGTGCCGCAGAAGATGACGACCTGGAGAGCGGCACAATCTACGTGCTGCAGAGCAAGTCCGACCACCCTGACGTCGCCGCCCACCGCGATCTGATCCACAAGGTTGGCGTCACGGGCGGCAGTGTCGAGGCCCGAATCGCTAATGCAGCGCTGGATTCCACCTACCTTCTCGCTGAAGTCAAAGTCGTGGCGACGTACAAGCTATTCAACATCAACCGCAGCAGACTCGAGAATGTTCTCCATCGCGTGCTGTCGCCAGCCCGACTCGATTTGACCATTCAGGACCGTTTTGGCAATCCAGTTAAGCCGAAGGAATGGTATCTCGTACCGTTGCATGTCATCGATGAAGTGGTAGCGCGGGTGAAGGACGGGACGATCATTGAGTTTCAATACGATCCGGCCGAGGCAAGATTGATACCTACGACCTGAATTCCGCTGAACAGCCGTTGCGGACTTGACGATGATGTTGCAGTTCGGAGCTGGGAATTAATCCAGTTAATCGAAGATAGGCTTATTCTTGGCTTGCAACATGCCTTGCGTGTCTAGCCAAACGTAACTAACGTCTGGCGCGACTTGGGGGTATTACATGCAAAAGAAAAAATTTGATATTTCTGCAAAACTTGTTTCGCCGTCTACAAAAGCTTGGGTCGTACATGCAGGTCGCGGCCGCGTTAACTACAATGATTTCGCAGCAGACAATGTTGTGTTCTTGGAGGCACCATACCTCAATGTAGACAAGCTAATTTTGGGGAAAAGAGAAAAAATTCGGCGTGCATTGCGACAGTCTATAGCGTGGCGCGAGCACAAAGAGACGACGGGCAGTCAACCTCCAAGTCAAAATCCTGCGGACTATTCAGACAGCGTTTTTAGTGACAACGCGCTACAAGCATTAAGTGGAAGTATCAGCCGTCTCTACGGGCAGGCAAAGGTTGGCGATCTTGTCGTTGTGCCTGGTCGTGACATTATTGAAGGGCTGTCTCAAGCTGTAGTACGAATTGGTGAGATCGTTTCAGCGTTTGACCCTCAAGATGTTTACAGCGGCGGGCGCGTCGAAAATCAAGTAGTGCCGACGCGAAAAGTGAAGTGGCTGAATGTTATTCCGAGAAGGAATATCTCTCTTCTTCTCGAGAAGAAAATAGGGAAACCCCCTGCTGTCAGAGAAATAAAGATTGATAAAGATACAGAGGAGTTGCTCGGCCATGCGTACGAATCGTACATTTTTGAAGGCAGTTCGAGCGGAGTCGTATCTGCCAATAAGTATGACGGTTCGGATTTCATAGTTCTCAATAGCTCAAGCGAGCTGATTGCCCTGTTGGTATCGGCTCACGCCGCCTTTTCCGGTGGGGTGAGCCCGCCAAGTCATATAACTGATGCTAAGGACTTCGCGGCAACATATTTCAAACATGCCAGTGTTGAGAATATTGAAGTCGATTTCGCTTCACCCGGATACTGGCGCATTGTTGGGGCAACTGTTTCCCTAGCAGCTTTTGTCGGACTGGGGATAGCTATCTTTTCAAGTGGTCTATCTGCAGACACGCTAGTCAAAGGGATTGAAGTCACGAATTCGGTGTCGCCGTCTGACAGCAATGTTAAGGCTCTCGAAGAGTCGATGAACCTCTTCTTGAAGTCGATGGACAAGCTCGAATTGGAGAAGGCCACCAAGACCGCTACGGATGCCAAGGCGACAATCGGATTACAAAGCTCAACAAAGCCGGTGAACTAAATGTGGCGTTCTTTCAAAGCAAGCTTTCGGAATTTCATAAACCTGCTCGTCTCAGATACGATACCAGTTTGGCTTTCGGTCGTTTTGATGTTTTGCGGTGCGGTTGCGACATACTACGTCGCGCCTCTGATTAATGAAAAATTCGAAATGCAGGCAGCGCGGAGAGAGTTCCTCGTCAAAAACTTAGAAGATTTTTCCGGCAATGCAAAGACGCTGATCGATGTCGTCTCGAAGGCTGTAAACGAAAAAAGTCAGTTCAAGTTTGATGCACTGGTTGCTGATGCGAATCCATCGATTGCTAAGTTACAGTTCTCCGCAACGCAGCTAGTTTACATTGTGCCCGACAACCACGGGGACATCCTGGAGTTTCAAAGGACACTCGACGCTCTGCAAGACAAATTGGTGAGACATAAAGCTGATTCAGACCGCGCGCCGATCATGGAGGATGCAAAAAACCTGATGAAGCAATCTCTGTTGATTTATGATGCTCTACTAAAGAAGGCAGGGCTCTCGGGAAGGGGTTGAGTTTTTTAGTTTTGTGAGAACTGCAATCTATCCATCTGTTGAAAACCTAAATTGATTGACCATGGAGCGAAATCAGACGATATAACGCGCTGTACCCTCGCATGTACCCAAACCGAGTTTTGGCGACGCATGAATCAATGGGTTACGCGACGTTTGGCGGGCGGTCCCACCCTCTCCGCCATTCTGAACCTGGGTTGCCAGCGTTTCCCCACATAACGATCGTATTCGACTGGTCTGTCTACGAAGGCGTTCTCGTAATAGGGCCACGTTCCCGGCACTTAACGGGTCCTCTCCGAAAAATTCCACGCCTCCGGTTGCAAGAGGCTGGAGACGATGGCGTCCGGCGAAAATCTGGCCCTTACTCACTATGGGATTACTGTCGTGATGGGATTACTGTCCTGCCGAGATGCGCGCACAGTGAGGGTAAGCGATGTCAACGTTCACAGTCACGACCACCCTTAAGATAGAAGCAGACACCGCCGAGGAGGCTGCGCTGCTAATGTATCGCGCGCTAAGTAGAGGATCGGTGCCGAACCACTACCTGGTCACAGGCGAGACAACGGCAACGACGGTGGTGCTCGATCGAGAAAAGGCAGACGAATATGCCGTAATCGATCACACCGCCGACCCTGGCAACTGGTAAGACACTGTCCGGAAGCCGACGAGCGTGGGTCGCATTACCCGACTAAGCTCCAGAAGCCAGGCTTCTTGCTGTGTCGGCGCTTCAGCTCTGCCACATAGGCATCGTGGGACCCGGCGTTGCCGAAATCGTGGATGTGAGGGGTGAGAGACGCGCAGGTCACGAGGTGCCGCGCAGCGTGTTTGTAGCGGCTTGATCGTGCGCTATCGAGGGTGAAGTCGATCATCGCACGCAAGACGATGGTTGCCGCGAGCGGATACTTCTCGGCCAGCGCTTCGGCGGCCATCGTCATGAGTTCGTAGAGATTGCCGTCGAGCTCGCTGGTCCGTTTCTGCACGAGCTTCGCCCCTTCTCCGAGTGCAGGCCAATGGAGAAAGAACGCTAGAGCGCGATGAACGTCGGGGAAGGTCTGGACATAGGCGGATGCCTTCTGTTCGGCCTCGAGGTCATCGAAGTCCGGCAAGCGCTTGAGGAAGGCGCGCAGATGCTGGTCGCTAAGCGATTGCTCAAAGCATTGCCATCGAAAGGCCTGGGCTTCATCGGCGCGGCCGAGAGCGTCAAGTGTTTCGGCGCGAGCGCGTTGCCACTCGAATGGGACGTCCTGCCGCCCCATGGTCTCTACCCTATCCAGAGTGACCTGAGCCCCTGAACTTCCTCCAGATTTTGGTAGAGTCCGTCGTATCAAGGAGACGGACGGAATGAAGCATTCACGGTTCACGGACGAGCAG
>NZ_JBPEHL010000041.1:0-14653 GCF_051201095.1 Shinella sp. BE166
CATATCACCGCGCTCGGCGCCGACGCCCCCGGCAAGCAGGAACTGCACCTCGACCTCCTGTCGCGTGCCGCGGTGATCGCGGTCGATCACCGCGCGCAATGCGCGGACTACGGAGAAATCGCGACGGCTGTCAGAAGCGGTCTTCTAGACCCCTCCGAATGCCCGGAACTTGGAGCTATCCTCAGTGGTTGGGAACCCGGGCGGACCTCCGATGATCAAATTACGATAACTGATCTTACAGGCGTCGCAACGCAGGATATCGCCATCGTGCGCGCGGCTCTGGCCGCGTTGAAGCACGAGGGTTCCAACCGTAGGGATCTTTCCGTATGAACGTCAGGAATTAACAGACGCGCCGACATCAGCGTCTGGGTGAAGGCTTACCGGGTTTTGGTGCCGCCACATCCCTTGCCGCCCCTCTGATCTGTTCCATGACCATTGCCTGAAACGTTGCTGCAGGTGGCTTGGGTGAAATTTCGCGCTGCGTCTTGGCACGCTGGTGTCCGTCGGCCATTGCTTGCGAAACGATTACGCTCCCGAAACGACGGGCGACGAACTGGAAAATTAGTTCGAAACTCTCGATCTCGAACGCAGTATGCCGTTCGATGCCTTCCATAGCGAAAATCTGGTGTCGTAAGCATTTTGCGAGAATGCGGTGGTTTCGCATTGATCTGACGTATGAACTGAAAATAGAGGCGTCAGAATTCTCAGCGGGCTGCCGTAATTTGTGTGCTTGGTGTCCATCGCCTTGTTGTGGGCGCGACCAGCCAAATCATCCATCGGCATCGGTAAGACGCCGACGATCGCGTCGTTTTCCCGACCGGAACAAGTTTCAGGTTTCGTGCCGCCCTGCTTTGGCGGCCTAGGTGCTTTCTCCTGTGGAAGCCTCGGAAATACGAACGACGCCGGTATATTGGCGCATGCGTTTGCCGTTCATCAAGATGGACGATGGCCTGGCGCGGACTCATACCTACACTCGTGATCGAGACCCGAAGCATTGGGCTGTCAAGCGAACGAGAGTAGCAAGCTCGGGCCGTCGGCGAACCCCCACACGGTGCCGGCGTTGGCGGACTTTGCCGAGTGCGCGATGCATCGTCCCTATGAGAACCCCAGCGGTAGCGCGTCATGGCTCGTAAGATTGCTTTGCTATTGGTCATTGGCATTGGTGCCTACGCCTGCTTTCGGATGGCGTGGCAGTGGTTTTGATTGACCGCGATTGAACCGGAACTAGCTCGAACTGACGGCCGCCGCCGAAGAGGAGCTTCCGTCTCGAAACTGGGCTGTCACTGGTGGACGGTAAGTCCCCACTTGCCTTCGGCGCTCAAGCGCTTACAGTTTGCGCGGCGACGTTCATCGTAGCGCGGTCCTCAGCGACTTGAACGCCGTCAATCTTTTTCCGAAATTCGCTCAAGGGTACGGGACGGGAGAGCAGGTAGCCCTGCAGATCGCTGCATCCCGCAGCGACCAGGAAGTCTTTCTGGCCCTCGGTCTCTATTCCTTCGGCCGTAGTGGCCTTGCCGAGGGTGCGGCTAAGTCCGAGAATGGCGGATACGATGGCTGCACCCTCGGCTTTGGTGCCGAGCAGGCTCACGAAAGATCGGTCGATCTTGATGCGGTCGATGTTGAACTGAATGAGATGGCTGAGAGAGGAGAAGCCGGTGCCGAAGTCATCGAGCGCAATCCGAATTCCATGCGACCGGAGCACGCCGAGGGTCGCCTGGCCTCTTTCGTCAATGTCGAACAAGGCGGCCTCCGTGAGTTCCAGCTCAAGCCGCGAAGGCCGCAGGCCGGCCTCCGACAGGATTGACAGGACATGGCTTTCGAAGCCGCGATGACGGATCTGCGACGGGGACACGTTGACCGAAAGCGACAGCGCGGCCGGCCAGCTTGCGGCCGACTGCGCCGCGTCGCGAAGGACCCATTCGCCGAGCCGGAGGATCATGCCGCTTTCTTCGGCGATCGGAATGAATTTGTCCGGCGACAATAGACCCAGCGTCGGGTGATGCCAGCGCACCAGCGCTTCGGCGCCTGAAAGGCGTCCGCTGCCATCGCCATGATAGACGCCCTGATAATATACCTCCAGCCGGCCGACATGGGCCGCAGACGGACGCACTTGGAGGCCGGGATCCTCGCCGGTCTGTTCCAGGAGCAGGCGAAGATCGTTTTTAAGATTTTCCCGGGCCTCGACCCGATGGTCCAGGCAAGGATCATACTCGACCAGCCGCCCCCGCCCGCTGGACTTGGCCTCATAAAGCGCAACGTCGGCGCGTCGCAGGAGCTCGTTGGTTGGATGGGACGCATCCTGGATGACAACGATACCAATTGAACATCCGATGCGAACGGCGGCATCGCCGGTGTTGAGCTGAAATGGCTTGCTCAACTCGTCGATGATGCCGTTACAGATCGCCAGATAGACATTATCTGCCTCGTCGAGGTCAGGAAGAAGAAGGGCAAATTCGTCGCCGCCGAACCTTGAGAGGGTATCGCCGGGCTTAATCAGCGCGCTCATTCGACCGACAGCTGCACGCAGGAGCTCGTCGCCGGCGGCATGCCCGTAGCTGTCGTTGACCTCCTTGAACTTGTCGAGATCGATCAATGCGATCACGGCGCGTCTACGAAGCGGCGCAAGATCCGGGAGGCATTGCACAAGATGGACTGCAAACAGTGCTCGATTAGGAAGACCGGTCAGAACGTCGTGCACCGACAGATGCCGCGCATGGTGCTCGCTGGCGCTGAGTTCCCTCAGGCTTTTGCGCAATCGTCCCATTAGCGCAAAGAACAGGCCGGCAATGATGAGCCCGGCAATGGAGAGCACCGGAACGAGACGGCCGATCACCCGCGAGCCAGGAAGATCCGGCTCCCAGATGATAAACCCGATCGGTTCGCCGGATCCTGTCGCCGCGATCTGGAAGGCAACCTCGTTGTGCTCCTGGTCAGCGGTGCGGGCATAGCGCGCGCCTGCCAGCCCTTGCTCACGGCTGATCGTGTCGAGAGTGGCGCCGTCAAGGAAGCGGAAGACGACGAGATAGAACTGGGCGCCCTGACCGTGCTCATGGGCACCGGCTGGTGAAGCGCCCTTTATCGACACGACGCCGGCAACCGAAGGACGGCCTTCAAGCCGCATTAGCTGTACCCGGCTCGGTTTCGCAGCCGATGTCGATGGCTGCGGCTGATCGGTTTCCAGGTCGTGGATTAGAGGCTGGAGCAGGGGGCGCACCCACTTGAAGCGCCGCGCCGTTTCCGCGTCTGCATTTAGCGCAAGCTCCCCTGACGACGTGACCAGGAAAGCGGCGTTATAGCCAAACGCTGTCGTCGCGATCTTGCCGAAGGTCTCGGCGGATGACGCGCCGCTGCCGCGGTTTGGACCGATGATTTTCTCTTCGAGAACAGCAGGGTCTGCCGCAAGGAACGACGCGTAGCCTGCGCCGATCATCTGGATCTCCTGCGACACCCGTTTTACCAGGTCTTCGAGCCGGTCGTTCACGAGGTGGCGCTGTCGATCAAGGGCGGCGGCATCACTCTCGGAGCCGGCCCAGATCGCTGCCAGAAAAACCAGCCCGAGAATTGCTAATCCACTGATGGCAAGCAGCAGCAATATCGAGCCTGAGGTTATCCCGGGACGTTTGTCAGCCGTTCTCCTGGTTGCTGCTTGGCCCGACACACAATCGTCTCCGAAAATCATCCCGATCCTGCACCTGATTGTTTACGAAAGGCTTTCCAAACTGTTGCAAAATTGCGCGCTCAACACGTCCAGCTCTTTAATCTTTTTGTTGTTGAGTAGTGGTGTGCAACAGCCGCCAGACGCGTCTCTGCTGGAGCGTCTTCCACATGAAGGGCCGACATGCTGCGATTGAACTCTCTTGACAGACGGAAAATTCTGGCGCTGGCCTGCATGGTCTCCATTGCCTCCTTCAGCCAGCCCGGGGCCATCTCGGCCTCCGAGAACGATACGATCCGGATCGCCGTCGAGGGCGCATTCCCGCCTTTCAACTATCTGGACTCGGCAAACCAGCTCCAGGGCTTCGACGTCGAGATCGCCAAGGCACTCTGTGAGACGGCAAAGCTGAAATGCGAGTTCGTCATCCAGGAATGGACGTCGATGATCCCCAGCCTTCTGGACAAACGCTACGATGCCATCATCTCGTCAATGTCGATGAGCGCCGAGCGGCGCGAGAAGGTCTCGTTCACCCAGAAATACTACGACAGCCCATCAATTTTCATCTCCCGTAAGGGAGCCGGCATTGCAGGGACAGCGCCGGATGACCTCAAGGACCTGAAGCTCGGCGTCACTTCCGGCACCTCCCAGGAGGCGTATGCCCAGAAGTTTTATGGGGATGTCTCAAAGACGGTGTTTAAGGCTTCGCCAGACCTGTACAAAGGCTTGGCCGACGGAGATGTCGACATCATCATGGAAGACAAGCTTGCGGTCTATGACTGGCTGGCCAATACTCGGGCGGGAAGCTGCTGCGAGTTCCTGGGCGGCGATATCAAGGACGCCGAATATTTTGGCGATGGAGCCGGCATCGCGTTGCGGCCTTCCGACAGACAGTTGCTCGCAAAGTTCAATGCCGCACTCGAGACGATACAGTCCAACGACATCTACGACACCATTAACGCAAAATATTTTCCGTTTAGCATTCGGTGATTGTGTTGGGCTGTCTGCAGCGGATGCGTTCGCCGCAGAAGCTGATGAAGTATCGGACCGTCTGTGGGCGCGACGTTGAGCGTGCTCGGGAGACTGAACTCGGCGTCTCGGACTGGTTGGGGGAGCGACAAAGTCCGCTGATGCTAGGTTTCGCGACATCAGCGGACAGTCACGCTGCCGCCCGAACCTGAACACTCTCGCCAGACCAAGTCTTTGAAGCGCCTTCAACTCCTTCGCAAAGGTCTGGGCGGACGGTTTGACTAAGTTCAAGAGCGAGAAGCACTGAAGATATGGACGGGCATAGGACTTCTCGCAAACCATAAACCTCCCGGACCGGAGCCAGTGTTGTGAATTATCAGTTAGACAACGATGAACGTGCTCGTGCCAAGTAATCGCCCAGACCCTTCTGTGCGACGAGCGCGTCTCCGTCGATCACCGTCTTTCCGCGGACCATCACGCGCACCGGCCAACCGGTAATCGCAAGCCCTTCATAGGGTGTGTAGTCAGCGCCGTGGTGAAGGATCTCGTTCGTGATAACGACCGATTTTTTCGGGTCCCACAGCGCAATATCTGCATCGGAGCCGATCGCGATCGTGCCCTTGCGTGGATAGAGGCCATACAGCTTGGCACGATTGGTGGAAGACAAGGCGACGAACCGGTTGAGATCAATGCGCCCCTTGCTGACGCCTTCCGAAAACAGGATCGGCAGCCGCGTTTCCACGCCGGGAATGCCGTTGGGGATCCATCGGAAGTTTCGCTTGCCCTTTTCATTGAGCTTGCCCGAGTCATCATCGTAGCGAAAGGGGCAATGGTCGGATGAGAATAGATCGAACGTCCCGTTTTGCAGGCCCTCCCAGCAGGCAATCTGGCTTTCCCCGTCGCGTGGCGGTGGCGAGCAGACGAATTTCGCGCCCTCCAATTCCGTGGCGTCGAGGTCGTCAGCCGTGAGCATAAGGTATTGCGGGCAGGTCTCACCCGCCACCTTGCTACCGCGTGCCCTCGCGCGTTGTTTCCTCCATCGCCTGCCGGTTCGATACATGGACGATGACGATCGGCGTATCGACGATCTCCGCCAGGGAGAGAGCACGATGCGTCGCCTCCCGCTCGGCGGCGACCGGGCGGCTTGTCGCATGATATTTTGCAGCAGACTCGCCATTCGCTTCATGACGGCCGATCAGGAAGCGGATCGCGTCCTCGTTTTCGCAATGGACCATGACCAACGCGCCGGATGTCCTGGCACTGTCCAGGGTCGCCAGGATTTCATCGTCGCGCAGACGAAGGTTTTCGTAGGTCATGAAAACCTTGATCGACGTGTATCCATCCTCCACGAGGGCTGGCAGTTCCTGCCCCAGTACATGGCTCGTCGGGTCGGTGACGATGATATGGAAGCTGACATCGACATAGCACTCGCCCTCCGCTTTTGCGTGATACGCCTTGAGCGCCTCCCGCAGCGTTGATCCTTTTTCCTGCAGGCAGAATGGCATGACCGTCGTATTTCCGCCAAAGGCTGCCGAGAGCGTGCCGCTCGCGAAATCGTCGGCCATGACGATCCCGTCGCCGGATGGCTGCGCCAGGTGCACATGGCTGTCGATACCACCAGGCATCACATAGAGGCCGCTGGCATCGATGATCTCGTCCGCATCATGAAGGTTCTCGGCCATTGCGGTGATGCGGCCATTGCGAATGCCGACATCGCATCGGAAGGTATCGCTGGCGGTAACGACGGTGCCGTTCCGGATGATCGTATCGAAGGACATGCTGAACTCTTCCGGTTCTCAGGCGGCAGTCGCCGAGTTGGCGGACGATGCGAGGATCATATCCAGCGCCTTCGTCATCCGGTCGATTTCCTCGATCGTGTTGTAGTGGACCATCGAGACCCGGACCATGCCATTGTTCTCAGTGAGATCGAGATACTCCGCCAGGCGCCGCGAATGAAAGTCGCCAAACCGGATTGCGATCCTGTGGGCGTCCATCGCCTTGCAGATTTCCGCAGAATCCCGGCCGTCGAAGACAAAGCTGACCGTCGGAATGCGCGTGCCGTCACGGTGGGCGCTATGACCGATAATACGGCAGTCATTGCGGCCACGCAGATAGGTTAGCAGTCGATCGACAAGTTCGTTTTCCTGCGCCGTGATCGCACCATAAGCCGCAACGATCTTCTCGCGGGTGGAACCGGTTTCGCCGGCCATTTCCCCGATTTCGGTAAGGTAGTCGACAATGCCGCAGGTGGCGTAGGCAAGTTCGTAGTTCGGATTGCCGGGTTCCAGTTTGCCCGGCACTTTGTCCTTGCCGTAGAAATAGTGATAGAGCGTATCCAGTTCCAGCAGGTGGTCATACTTGCCGTACATCAGCGCATAATGGGGACCGTAGGTCTTGTAGAGGCTGAAGACGTAGTAGTCCACATCGAAGGCCTGAACATCGACCGCGCGATGCGGCGCATAGGCAACGGCATCGACACAGATGCGCGCGCCCCGTGCATGAACGAAATCGGCGATCTCGCGCACCGGATTGATCGAACCGAGAATATTGGAAACGTGGGTGACGCAGACGAGCTTGGTGCGGGCCGACATCAGCGGCTCAAGATCGACAAGGTCTAGCGTATAGGTGTCCTTGTTGAGCGGCCACGTCTTGATGAGGATGCCTGCGTCACGCAGCCTGTCCCACGGACCGATGTTCGATTCATGATCGGCGTTAGTAATAACAATCTCGTCGCCCGGAGCAAGTTGGCTCATCATGGCGCGGGCGAGGTTCTGCAAGAGTGCCGTCGTCGAGTTGCCAAAGACGATTTCTTCCGGCCGTGACGCGTTTACGAGATGCATGGCAGCGGTGCGGGCCTCGTAGAGTGCCTTCGCGGCCGCCTGCGAAACCTCGTAGCTTCCGCCGATCTGGACATTCTTGTCATAGAGGAAGGTATTGATCCGTTCAACCGCCCGCTTCAGGATCTGTGACCCGCCGGCATTGTCGAAAAATGTCCAGCCATGGGACAGGCCGGGAAACTGGCTGCGGACGAAATCGAGGTCGAGTGCCGCTTTTGCGATGTATTTTGGTTCGGCATATGGTCCTCCAGACCCAATTTGTATTCACTGATCGAGAACCGAGCGCAGGAAGCTGCGCGTCCGGTCTTCTCTGGGATTGTCGAAGATTTCGGAGGGCGTGCCCTGCTCGACGATGCGGCCGCCGTCCATGAAGATGACGCGATCGGCCACCTGGCGGGCAAAACCCATTTCGTGGGTGACGACGACCATGGTCACGCCGGTGCCGGCGAGGGTCTTCATCACGTCCAGCACCTCACCGACCATTTCCGGATCGAGTGCGGAGGTCGGCTCATCAAAGAGCATGACCTTAGGTTCCATTGCCAATGCGCGGGCAATTGCGACGCGCTGTTGTTGGCCCCCGGAAAGCTTGCCCGGATATTTTTCGGCCTGTGCCGCGATGCCGACCCGGGTTAGCAGGTCTCGGGCCTTGCGCTCAGCTTCCGCCGGCTTTGCACCGCGGACCCGCATCGGCGCCAGCATAACGTTCTTCAGCACGGTCAGATGTGGAAAGAGGTTGAATGATTGAAAAACCATCCCGACTTCAGCGCGCACCTTCGCCAACGCCTTGCCAGGGCCGACGGTAACGCCGTCCACGACGATGCTGCTCTCGTCGGAAAAGGCCTCCAGGCGGTTGATGCAGCGTATCAACGTCGATTTCCCGGACCCGGACGGGCCGATTACGCAGACTACTTCGCCTTCCGATATCTCGAGATCGATGCCGTGCAGCACAGTGAAGGCGCCATAAGCCTTTTTCAGGTTGCTGATCTTGATGAGGGGGGTCATGAGCGTTTGTCCTTGCCAAAACCTTTTTCCAACCGCGCGACGACGGCGACCAGCGGCCAGAGCAAGGCGACATAGATCAGCGCAGCGCCGATCAGGGGCGTGGGGTTGGCAGCCAGCGCCTGCGCCTGGGTCGCCTGCTTAAGGAGGTCAGGCATGGCGACGACGGAGGCCAGGGCCGTATCCTTCAGGACGTTGATGCAGTTGTTCGTCAACGGCGGAATGACGATCTTGATCGCCTGGGGCAGGATTACGTCGACCATCATCTGGCGACCTGAGAGACCCAGCGCTTGCGAAGCTTCGAACTGCCCATGCGGGATGGCCTCGATGCCGGCGCGGAAAATTTCCGCGGTGTATCCGGCGGAGACAAGTGTGAGCGCAACGACCGCAGAGACGAAGGGCGAGAACCGGATGCCGACAAAGGGCAGGGCGTAATAGACGATGATCAACAGCACCAGAAGCGGGATCGAGCGGAAGATGTCGATGTAGATCTTGGAGAGGAATGGCACCGGGCCCGGTCCATAGAGCCTGACAAGAGCGAGAAACAATCCGCCGGCGAGACCGGCAACAATGCTGGTGAGGCCAATCTCCAGCGTGACGAGCAATCCCGACAGCAAAAGCGGGAATGTGTCGATCAGGATGGGAATATTGAAGAAGGTGTTGACGAGATTCATAGAGCCACCGGCTGTCGCTGCGGAGTTGACGGCGACACCAGCGTGCCGCCGTCACGGGGAGGCTTGGCCTATTTGGCGGCCGGCATGTCCATCACCATGACAGTCGAGGTGGTGTCCTCGGCCTTGGCACCGAACCAGGTCTCATGCAGCTTGGCGACGAAACCTTCCTTCTTGAGCGTCGAGATCACCTCGTTGACCTCCTTGGCCAGCGGGTCGCCCTTGTTGAACATGACCGAATACTTTTCACCGGTAGGTATACGCTCGACCACCTTGAGGTCCGGCTTATCCTTGACGTAGTAGAGCAGTGCCGGGATATCGCTGATGTAACCATCGACGCGACCGGCAACGAGGTCGAGCATCGCAGGCGACAGGCCCTCAAACTTGCGGATTTCGCCAAACTTGTACTGCCCACCGTTGTTGGATGCCCACATGTCGCCCGTCGAGCCGGTGTCGACGCCAACGACCTTGCCTTCCATGCCCGAAAGCCCGGTAATCCCGCTGGCCGCCGTCACCGTCAAGGACTGGTCGCTGTCGTAGTAGGGCTGCGCGAACGTCACGGACTCCAGCCGTTTGTCGGTGATGGTGATTGACGATATCGCCATATTGATGCGGCCGGACTGGACCGCCGAAAACAGGCGGTTGAACGGGACATTAACGAACTCGACCGACTTGCCGAGCCGCTTGCCGACCTCGGCTATCAGGTCCACCTCGAAACCAACGGTTTCTCCTGACGCGTTCTGGAATTCCCACGGAACGTTGCCAATGTTGGCGCCGACGGTGAGGTCGGCGGCTATGGCGGAAGTGGAAAGCACTACCGCGGCAAGCAGGGCCGAGGTGGTCGTCGAAGCAAAGAGTGTAATCGCTTTCATGAGGTTCCCCTTGATTTTTTGGCGATGAAACGCTTACGCTTGGACTAACTGGTCAGACCAGTAGGACCAAGGAAGCACGCCCGTTTGGCAATTGCAAGAGATGGTGCCGATAAAATAGACTTGGCGCGAGATTAGCCCCTTACGATCAGGCACGGGCGGTATCGCAGGGGATGGAAAATACGATGCTGAACAAGACTTTGCTGCCACAATCCGTCGCCCGCGAAATCCAGAGCATGATTCAGAGCGGAAGTCTCAAGCCCGGAGAGAAAATTCCCTCGCAGCGTGAATTTTCGCAAAGATTTGGAATCAGTCGTGCCTCGCTGCGCGAGGCTTTACTAACGCTCGAAACCCTCGGCTTGCTGAAGACCGAGGCGGGACGGGGAACGTTCGTTTCCGGTGGTGCTCCGTCAGCGTCCAATCACATGGGCCCCTGGCGCTACTCCGACAGCTATTCGGTCTTCGACGTGTTCCAGACCCGCATTATGTTGGAAGGGCAGATGGCAAGTCTTGCAGCAGGGCGGCTGACGGCAAATCAATTGGATCAGATGGAAAAAATGACCCAGCAGATGGAGCAAGGCTGGGCGCAGCAGGATCTGTTAGCCAATGTTGACGCCGATCTGGAGTTCCATGCGATCATCGCATCCGCTTGCAGCAACGCCATGCTGCGCGCGCTCTACCAGACCGTACGCGATCAGTTGACGGCGACGCAACGACAGCCCATTCCTATAACCGATCCCGCTCGCATGCGTGAATCCATTGCCGAGCATCGCCGCATAATCTCGGCGCTGAGGGCAAACGATCCCGCGGGCGCTCGGTTTCAAATGGAAGCGCACATTCGAAACACGGCCCGTTGCGCGGGGTTGGAGCCTTAGATCTTTGTTCGGCTGATTGCCGCCGTTTATATCCAACCCAGACCTTGAGGCGTCGCTAACCTTCACGCTTGCGCCTTAGACGCGGCAGGTGCAGCCGGCCCCTGAATAAGCCACGGCGCTCGATCGGTTCGAACACCTCCTCTGGCCCTTCTGGATCTAGAATTTCGTTGTCGGCGAGCCATTTTTCGAGATCGGACACTTCCGGCGTAGCATAGGGAATTAAAGTGCGTCCCGGCTGCGATTTGCGAAGCGTTTCAATTGCCGCGATCAGAGATCCGGACCGGGCGGCTTCGTGCGCCACGGTGCCAGCCGGCACACCAAGATGTTCGGCCAGCAAGTCAGTTCTAAAGTCTGTAATGCGCCGCCGCAATTCTTTACAATCTCCTGCTTCGAACGCGACATCGCATTCCCGGTCGAAGCGCATGGAACGATTGTTCATATTCGAAGAGCCTACGCGGACAATCTCGTCATCCATGATCATCAGCTTCGAATGAACATAGATAGGCTGCTTCTGGGCCGTTACCGGGTGATACATTCGGAAGCGATCGTTGAGATCGTGCCGCCTCAGCGACTCCCGCAGTCTTGCTCGGGCGGTATCCATCGCCAGCGCTCCCAACCAGTTGTCAGAGGCAACGGGGTTGATCAGCACGATCTCCGGACCATCAGGCTCTGCCAGCCGGCGAGCGATCGCTTGGGCTATCTTCCTTGACGCAAAATATTGGCTTTCCGCATAGATCAGTGTGCGAGCGGCCGCGATCATATCGACATAGAGCTTCTCGATTTCGATAACGCCACTCTCGTCGAGATGTGTCGGCTCCGTGCGGCCAATGGCCAGGGTTACTGAGCCGAAAGAGAAACCGGAGGTTGGTGTGTCTTTGACCTGGGTCTTTGACGGCGCTTTGAGCACGTCGCTGCCGCCCGCCCGTCGCCACCGCATGTGACAAAGTTCTCCCAAGGCCCGGGCAGCCTCGCCAGTGAACCTGCTGGAGGCATCGTGCCATGGACCGTAAAGCCTGCCGCTTGGCCGACGCCGCAGCGGGTTGTCATCGAGATGGTCCCGCGTATCCCAGCGGTCCAGCGTCACGTCGATCCCGCCGCAAAACGCTATCTCGTCATCGACCACCAGCATCTTTTGGTGATGCGAACTTCCGACAGGATGTTTTCCGTCAAGTTTTACGGAGATTCGCGGGTGCCATTTCCATCTCAGGAGGTAGGGAAAGTTGGATGGGCGCATCCAACTTGCCAGCAGCGCGGGGCTCCAAAGGAGAATTCTGACCTTGAGATCAGGGTTGTGTCGCGCCAGCCAGATGATGAACTCGCCCACCTTTCTGGGCGCGCCGTCATCGACATCGGGCCGGCCGAGCGTTATGCCTGCATCGAAATCCCAGCCCACAAGGAATATGGACTGTCGCGCGGATCGCATAGCGTCGCGGATCGCGCTGAAATAGTCGTCGGCGTCCACCAAGATCGCAAAATCGTCTGCTCGTGATAGTCGCCAGCAGTTGTCTCCGGGCCGGAACAATGACCCGTCAGGCATTCAGATCTCCTGTAAAGCATTCACACAGAACTTAAACCGCAGAGGTATTTTCAATCAATCCTCCCCGGGTGGGGCGCGAGATTATTCATGGCAGATGCCTGTTAACGCCTTCGGCGACATTCGCAAATTTCAGTCATTCTCGTCAGGCGATGTTCTTGATTGCCTCCCGGTGGCCGATCGAGCGCGTTGCGCAGCCGTATGCCGAGCCCTTGCGGCAAAGTAATCGGTGAGTTTTTTCGGTCGCGTTCAAATGGCAAACCCGGCGCAGGGAGCGGATGCAGGCGCGTGAGATCGAACAGCCTGTTCCAAAGTCGTCCAACGAATCGAGAATTGTCCAATTGCCATTGACTAAATTGAGGCGGCAACCGCGTGGTTGCCGCCTTCGGAGAACTGAGGCCGTGACTGGGCAACGGTTCGCCGGATCAGTTGAGTACCTGCACCACTGTGTAGGTCTTTGGATCAACGATGACCCGCTGCTTGTTCACCACCGCGTAAGCGTAAGTGGGATTTTCGGGCACAGGTGTCAGGACGACCCTTTTCGGAAGCGGGCGGCCGACCTCAACAACGTCTTCTACGACGATAGTATCTGTGGGGATTGGCTGCTGCTGAACGTAGGTAACTACCTTTTCCGGCGGCGGATCAATGGCGGCACCGGCGATCGCGCCAATAGCGCCCCCCACAACGGCGCCAACCGGACCGCCGACGACGGCGCCGGTAGCCGCGCCACCGACAATGCCAACAGCCGCACCTTCGTCATCGGCGAGTGCGGGCGATGCGAATGTCGCGGCTACAAGGGCTGCAGAAAGTGCGAATTTCGTAAACATTGTAATCTCCTGTTTTGGATCGCAGGAGAAGAAGCGGAGCAGCAAAGTGTTCCATCCGTGGAGTTCGATCATGCGATTTTGGGACTAAGGTCTTAGCTGTCTTCGGCCGTTAGTCCATCAACGTCCATAAGATGGATTCTATGTGGAACGATTTAAACTCCGTCTAGTTTTTAGGCTTCACATGAAAAAGTTGAGAAACATAACATGAATAGGGTTATCTACATTGTCGGCTTGGTCGTCGTTGTACTTCTCGTTTTGTCTTTCTTTGGTCTACGCTGAACCACTTCGAGAGATCTAGTTCGGAAGAATTCTCCGCTAATGTCCCGCGCGGAGACCTTGAGGCGAGTACTAGCTACTCGCCTTTTTTTCAGTGCGCGTGAATTACGGAGAGAGACTTACGTCGTATCGGCGGAGAGGAACAAAAGGGTAGGATTGGGGCTGCACCAAACCTCAGCGGCGCTTTCATACGGTAAATGAATCCGCGTCGGCTCCAAGCGAGCCGCCGTCAGCTATCAGTCTACTTGAGGCTGTTGGAGGTGGCTTGGTTGACCTCTGCCGTCGGTAGTCTGATCCGCTTCCCGGGACACGACGGTCCGATCTTCTCTCTCCGAGAAGCCTCGTATGCGGTTCGGGTCGAAAGGGAGCGCCCTGCTCAGGCCGAGGAGTGATCTCTTGGAGCCTGCTGAGACGCTTAGAGGCTTGGCCCGATATCGGAATTTGTCTGAGGAACAAATTTCTTCTGGTCGACATTTTAATGAGCAAATCCATTAGGTTGTTGTCCATGCGCGAAATCCTAACAAGCCTCGTTCTCGCCTCCTGCCTTCTCCCGATCGCCGCGGGTGCGATGCGGTTGTCAACTGACTTCGCGGAACCTTTCGTTCCGCATAGATTCACAGATCTACAAGGCGAAAACCTTTGGCCGCCCGGGGTGAGAAAAGTTGATCGGAGCCTGCAGGCCTATGAGCGCATTCCGGCGGCCCTGTCTGTGCGTACGCTGGTGGCCGAGACCAAGCCCGTGAAGCGCGTGAAGGTGACGCTGGGGCTCTCAAGCAAGCCGAACGTCGTCGGACAAGCCGAATCCCTTGCGCATCGGCAATCCGTCAGCGCGCAAGAGTGGTGCGGCGCGCGATACCGTTCCTATGACCCTACGGATAACACCTACCAGCCGTTTGGTGGCGGAACCCGTCGACCCTGTGCATCTCCCGCCGAGGTGGGAAAGGCGCCGGTCCGAGAGATTGCGGAGCTTGGAAAATAAACGAGCTCAACGCCAACGCGCCGTGGTGCATGGGCCGGTACAGCTCCTATCGCATCGAAAACAATACATACTGAATAGCCCCTAGATTTGTAGACGCCTTCTTTCCTAATTTTGAGGCAGGAAGAGCATCATGAGCAAATCGAATTTCAGCGAAGATTTTAAGCG
>NZ_JBPEHL010000042.1:0-14229 GCF_051201095.1 Shinella sp. BE166
GAAAAGCTGATCGTCGAGCGGACGGGCCGCAACGAGGTGAAGGTCCACGACGTCAGTTGGGCATCGGCCTACGCTATGAACGCCCGACTAGCCGATAGATACAGGGTCGATCGCGTATTCTTGGTGGGCGACGCTGCTCATATCCATCCGCCCACCGGCGGCCAGGGTCTCAATACAAGCGTTCAAGATGCCTACAATCTCGGCTGGAAGCTCGCGGCCGCGCTTTGTGGAGCCGGCGATGAACTTCTCGACACCTACGAGGCCGAGCGCCGTCCTGTGGCGGAGGAGGTTCTGGGTCTGTCAAGTCGACTGCTCGAAGCGGGAACGCATGGCGAAATTCGTCGCGGGCGCGAGGTGCAGCAGCTCGACATCGGATATTCGCAATCGCCTCTCGCGTTACGCGCCGCAAGCCGCAACAGCGGTGTGCAGGCGGGCGATCGCGCACCGGACGCGCCCATAAAGGGTGCAGGGGGACAGCCTTCGCGGCTCTTCCGGTTGTTCATCGGGCCGCATTGGACGCTGCTCGTGAACGGACAACAGAGTGTCGCATCCCGACGGGGACTGCATATCCATCGTACCGGTCAGCGGGGGGACGTCATCGATGCATTCGGTTGTGTCCGCGACGCCTACGGGTTAGCGCCTGATGAGTGCGTACTGATCCGGCCTGACGGATATGTGGCGGCGATTCTGATCCTTAATGCAGTGGGAACGGCGGGACTCGAAACCTATCTCGACCGCGTAGGCCTGCCGTCATGCGGGACGCAATACGGGAGGGGCGGACTATGACCAGCGGACTGCCATCTGAAACTGCTTCGGCAAAACCGCTCGACTGGCGCATCATCCTTCCAGTCTTCGCAATCGTCTGTACCCACGCTGCAGGCACCGCTGCGGTCCTGCCCGTCCTGCCCTTTCATATCCGCGCGATGGGTGGCTCGCCCCTTGTTCTTGGAATTGTCATCGCCGCCGAGGCGGTTGGCCAGTTTGCCTCTGCTCCAGCGCTTGGGCAGCTCTCGGATCGCTTCGGCCGCAAGCACGTCCTGCTGACGAGCCAATTCGTTGCAGCGCTCAGCCTTTTGCTCCTCGCAGTCGCACCGAGTGTAGCGTTCATCCTCATCGCTCGTGCGCTGTTCGGGCTGACAGCGGGCAACATCTCTGTCACCGCGGCCTATATTGCTGATCATACCGATGTCGGAAACCGCAGGCGGGCCATGGGCATCCTGATGGGGGGTGCGGGTCTGGGCGGCATTGTCGGCGCAGGGCTTTCAGGTGTCCTGTCCGACACGTCGTTGACGGCGCCTGTCCTTGCCGCGCTGGGACTGGTGGCCACCTCTATCGTCGTTACATCTCTTAGCCTGTACGGCGGCCGGCCGATGAAGTCTAGGACGGCAAAACCTCAGGAGCGAAAAATTTCGTTTCGCGCAATCCTCTCGTCACCTGTCGTGCGTGCTCTCGTCATCGTCATGCTCTGCCACTTCTTTGCCTATGGAACGTACATCTCGCAAATGCCGGTATTCCTGGGCGAGACGTTTGTGTGGAACGAACATGCGTTCGGCGCAAAGGAACTGAGCTATCTCATTATGACGGACGGCGCCGTCAACGTCTTTGCCCAGCTCTTCCTCCTCAGTTGGCTTGGCAAACATCTCACCGAACGCAATCTGATTCTCCTGATTTTCCTCCTGATCTCGGTGGGCTTCCTCACCGCTGGTTTCGCAAGCAGCATACCCGTGCTTCTTGTTGCTGTTTTGTGTGTCAGCACTGGCGATGCCCTTGCAAAGCCGACTTACCTCGCGGCGCTGTCTATCAATGTTCCTTCCGAACGGCAGGGCGTGGTTCTGGGTGCAGCGCAGTCCCTGGTCGCGGTGGCGGATATCATCGCACCTGTCCTGAGTGGGTTTATACTGGGATATGCGCTCTACAGCCTATGGATCGGGACCGCGGTAGCTGTGGCGGTTGCCGGAGCCGTTATCGCGGCAACGCGGCTTCCGCGGCACGGCGGCGCTGAGGCATGATAACGCGTCGGGTGCCATTGCTTATCAGGGGTTGGTCAGGCGAGATCGCTCGTTGTGTCCTCGTTTCGCTCGTCATGAGCGGGTGTGCAGCACCCCGCCCGCCCTATTCCGCATCGGAAGCCGCCCGAGCACAGATCCTCGGCTTCGAAAACATACGAGCACATGTCGATGACCCGCGACCTCCGAAATACGCTCACGACCTATGGCGGCCGGTCACCGGCAAGGGCAAACCGGCGATGCTGGCCATATCGGGCGGTGGCGCTGGCGGAGCTTTCGCGGTCGGAATTCTATCCGCCTGGAGCGAACTTGGTACCCGACCAACGTTCCAGGTGGTAACCGGCGTGAGCACTGGAGCACTCATCGCGCCATTTGCGTTTCTTGGCTCCGAATACGACCAGCGACTACGAAGCTTTTATCTTTCCGACCAAGCCCGCAGACTGGTTGACATCAACTGGACAGGGCTTGGTGTTTTCTCCGCGAGCCTTCTTCATGGAGACGCACTCCGTGAGATGGTCGAAGAAAACGTCACGCCCGAGATTTTGAGAAGGATCGCTCTAGAACACCGTGCAGGCCGCCGACTTCTCGTGATGACCACGAACCTCGACACACAGCGTGCGGTCGTCTGGAATATAGGAGCGATCGCCAACAGCGGAAGGCCGGAGGCACTCGCTCTTGTTCGCCAGATATTGATCGCTTCGGCGAGCGTCCCAGGCATCTTTCCGCCTGTTTCGATCAACACGATGGTTGACGGCAAGGTCATCGAGGAAATGCACTCGGACGGCGGCAGCTCGGCGCAGTTTTTCACTTTGCCCGAACATTTGATTGTCGCACCAGACCATACCGGCGAAGAGAACCTGCACATCTATGTCATCATTAACAATGCGCTCATCCCGGAATTTTCGATGTCACCTGGAAAGGCGCTGCCGATTATCGCTCGAGCATATGCTATCCTCCTCAAATCGCAGACGAAGCAAGGCTTGATCGCACTTTACAATTTCGCACGAAGAACGGGCATCGATCTCGATATTGCGGCGATCGATCAGCAGGTGCCCTATTCCATGTCAGACCCGCTGAACGAAGCCTATATGCGAACGGTATATCGCATCGGTTACAAGAAGGCACACGCTGGGTCACTCTGGAATCAGCGCCCGCGATTTATGATCTCTTACCCTGCGACTTGCCATGACATGAGATGTCGAGCGTCTTATTGAGCCCGCGTGATGTCTGAGCAGTCGATCAGCGATGACGCCTTTTCAACAGTGACCGAAATCTCGCGCGCCCAGACCCGAAGAGAAGATTCCAACCGAGGTAGCAATGCGTTACTTGGCGTCTTCCCGGCGCATGCGCTCGCGAATGCCTCCGTTGACTTCGAGGCCATCCTGCATCGGCTGAAAAATCGCACCCTGGTTCGGCGCGCGCGGCGACGCCCTGTCGGACTCCTTTTTCGCAATATCGGCAGACATTCGCTCGGTGAGGTCGGGCATCAGATGATGCGATATGTTGGAGGCCTTTGCCTTCCAACCGACCGGCTGTTCTTCCTTCGGATTTAGGCATGCTGCGACAATCGCATCGATGACGATCTCCGGATCATCCATCAGCGCCATGCGCGGCTCGTGTCCAGTATAGTTTGCTGCATGCGTCCACCAAGGAGTATCGACCGCCCAAGGCATTATGGTTCCGACCTTAATATCATGCTCCCCGGCCAGCCTCAGCTCTTCGTTCAAGGATCGGCTTAGGCTGAGAACCCCGGCCTTGGTGGCTGCGTAGGTGTTCTGCAGCCCCAGCGGTACTTCGCTGTCAATCGACCCCGTGTTAATGAGGGTTCCGTGGCCCTGACTACGGAACTGACGTAGAGCCACATGCGCACCGTAAACAAGGCCTTTCAAGTTAACATCGATCAGACGGGAGTGGTCGTCGATCGGGATGTCCCAGAAGAACCCGATGGCCCCGACGCCGACATTGTTCACCCACACATCGATGCGGCCGAACCTATCGACGGCAGCCTTGCCGATCTCTCCCACCTGGTGAGCGTCGCTAACATCGGCTTCGACGGCTGTTGCCGCGCCGCCA
The DNA here is from genome assembly GCF_051201095.1 of Shinella sp. BE166. Lineage (NCBI taxonomy): Bacteria > Pseudomonadati > Pseudomonadota > Alphaproteobacteria > Hyphomicrobiales > Rhizobiaceae > Shinella > Shinella sp. BE166. The sequence goes on from NZ_JBPEHL010000042.1 coordinate 4,080, forward strand.
ACAGCTTTGATTTCCCGGACGATGTCATCGAGAACGTTCTTGCGACGGGCAGCAAGCACCACGTTAGCCCCTTGGGCTGCAAGTTTAATAGCAGCCCCTCGGCCAAAGCCACTCGAGGCGCCGGCGATGACAACCACGAGGTCTTCAAGGGTGTCCGGTCGAGTCGACATGATCTTCTCCATTTTGTAGGCGCCAACGATAAGCGTCTCTGCGTGAGAATGTTCCGTCGGATGCGCATCTGCCCCGCGCTTCCGATGCAACAAAAAGCGGTGCTTCAAGCCGAAGATATCGACTTCCCAGCCGGTGGGGGCGAGTTCGCTTTCGTGATGTGTGCGATATCACTCAGCTCCTCGCGGCAGCCGCCGGCCCGCGAAGCTACGACGACATCCTTCCGTTGACGTTACATGGTCATTCTCAAGGCAATGCGACGGGGTGCCTGAGGTCCGTGCCACCGTCGAGATTCCTCCGAAGACAGAATTGATCCGGTCTCGACCAGTATGGCCCAGCATGTTTCGGCCCAGCGATTTCCAAATTCGCATATCCGGCCAAATCTGCTATGTGCCGGGCTCGAAAGGATGCCAGGCCTATGAACGACCTAACAAAAAGACGGATCAGCCCGAAAGCTACCGGTTTTGCAACCTACGTCGACAAGGTCGACTGGAGTTTCACGGCCGTCGGGCCGAGGATAGAGTGGCCGCCGGTTCTGGAACAGGCCCTCAATGTGGTTTTGAGCGCTGGCGTCCCGATGGCAGTCTTATGGGGACGCGATGGCGTGATGCTGTATAACGAGTGTTATGCGGATTTCGCCGGACAGCGGCATTCGGATCTTCTAGGCCGTCCGATTTCCGAAGCGTGGCCGGAGCTAGCTGACTTTAACACGCGCGTGCTCAAAATTGTGCTCGGTGGTCGCACCTTGTCATTCCGCGACCGGCACGCCGTTATTGAACGAAACGGTGAACTCCAAGATGTCTGGCTCAATCTCGATTTCAGCCCCCTTCGCGACGCCGATGGCGTACCGCTCGGCGTACTGGCGATCCTCAAGGAGACAACTCACCGCGTTCGGATAGAACAGCGACTGGCGATCGCACAGGACGCAGGTGGCGTTGGCACGTTCGAGTGGTACCCGGAGACGGGGGAACTCGATGTGTCCGATGAATATAGGAAGATCTGGGGGCTGGGACCTGAAACGAATGTGACCGACACGCTCCTTGTCAGTCTACTTCATCCTGACGATCGCAATGTCTCCGGCCCCGCACGCCTCGGCCAGGCCAACCCGCTCGAATACGCGGAATATCGTCGGGTCGACGAAGCCACCGGTGACATTTGCTGGATTGCACGGCGTGGACAGGTCGTGTCCAGCGAGCGGACCGGCAAACGACGTTTCGTCGGCATCGTTTTCGACATCACCGCCCGCAAGCAGGCGGAGGTCACGCTTCAGCAAAGTGAAGAACGTTGGCGAGGACTGTTCGAACAGATGCATGAAGGGTTCTTCACGGGCGAAGTCGTGCGCAACGATGCCGGCAAGATCGTCGACTTCGTTTTCGTCGACATCAATCCGGCATTCGAACGGCAGACGGGCCTTATAGCCGCGGAGACGATCGGCAAACCGATCACCGAGGCAATCCCTGGCATACAGCCCGAATTGATCGCAGCCTATGGCGACGTCGTCGAAACTGGATCGGCGCGCCAGCTGGAAGTGCTTGTGCCCGCGCTCGGGAACCGCTGGTATGAGGCCCATGCTCGCAAGGTCAGCCCCGAGCGCTTTGCCGTGCTGTTCCTTGATATCACGACGCGCAAGGCCGCTGAGGAACGGACGCGGCAGAGCGAGGAGCGCTTTCGCACCCTCTCGCAGTCGATGCCCAATCATGTCTGGACCGCCGGCGCTGACGGACTACTCGACTGGTTTAACGACCGAGTCCTTGCATACAGTGGCTTGACGACAACGGAACTCAGCGGAGTTGGCTGGGCCGGCATGGTCCATCCGGATGATATCGGTGCCGCAACGGACGCATGGGACACCGCAAGAAAATTGCCCGGTACCTACGAGACCGAGTTTCGCTTGCGTCGCCATGATGGCATCTACCGGTGGCATATCGCGCGCGCCGTGCCCGTCCTTGGCGCAAGCGGCGGGGTCGTTCACTGGATCGGCACCAACACCGATATCGATGATCAGAAGAAGGCAGAAGCTTCGCTGGCGGATAATGCGGCCTATCTCGAGTCAAGAGTCCAGGAAAGAACCGCGCAACTGTTCGAGATGCAGAAAGCTTTGCAGCAGTCGCAAAAAATGGAGACGATTGGTAAGCTCACCGGGGGCGTAGCTCACGACTTCAACAATCTTCTCCAGGTCGTCGCTGGAAATCTCAATCTGCTTGCGAAAGATGTCATTGGCAACGAGAAGGCGGAGCGCAGGATCGCCAACGCGCTCGCAGGCGTGAACCGCGGTGCCAAGCTATCGAGCCAGTTGCTGGCCTTCGCCCGCAGGCAGCCGTTGGAGCCTAAGGTCGTCCATCTCGGCAAACTTCTCACCGGCATGGACGATCTCCTGCGGCGGTCTATCGGCGAAATGATCGAGGTGGAGACGATCGTGTCCGGCGGCCTATGGAACACCAGCGTCGATCCGACGCAGCTCGAAAACGCGGTCCTTAATCTCGCGATCAATGCCCGCGATGCTATGCCTGAACCAGGCAAGTTGACGATCGAGGTGGGGAACGCCTTCCTGGACGAGGTATATGCGAGCAGTCATGTTGAAGTGACGCCCGGCCAATACGTGATGGTGGCCGTCACGGATACCGGCTCAGGAATGCCGCCCGAAATCATTGAACAGGTATTCGAACCGTTCTTCTCAACCAAGGGCGAAGCAAAGGGTACCGGGCTCGGCCTCTCAATGGTTTATGGCTTCGTCAAGCAGTCCAACGGTCATGTGAAGATCTACAGCGAAGTCGGGCAGGGCACGACGGTGAAGCTCTACTTGCCGCGCGATTCCGCATCCGAAGATGTGGAGGTGCGGCAAGATTTCGGCCCGGCAGTCGGGGGGACAGAGACGGTGCTTGTCGTAGAAGACGATGATAACGTTCGCGACATCGCAATCGATCTCATTGCTGATCTCGGGTATCGCGTCCTCAAAGCATCCGAGGCTCAGAGCGCGCTGGCGATTATCGAAAGTGGAATTTCCATTGACTTACTGTTCACTGACGTGGTCATGCCGGGAAGCTTGACGAGCCCGGAACTCGCAAGAAAAGCGAAGCAGCGACTTCCCGATCTCGCCGTGCTGTTTACCTCCGGATACACCGAAAATTCCATCGTTCATCATGGTCGTCTTGATCCTGGTGTTGAACTTTTATCTAAGCCATACACGCGTGAAGCGCTGGCGCGAAAACTCCGCCAGGTGCTGGGAAATCAGAAGCAGCAGGAGGTGATTCAGCCGCAAGCGGAGGTCGCGGCCTTGGCGGAAAGCCATCCAGCGCCAGCTATTAAGGTTCTCGTCGTCGAAGATGACGCGCTGATCCGAATGGATATGGTCGAGATACTCACCTCCGCTGGGCTTGACGTCGTCGAGGCGGGCAGCGGCGAGGACGCTGTCAGATTGATGGGGCAGCAGACAATTGATGTGCTCGTGACGGATCTTGGCTTGCCGGGGATGAACGGAGCGAAACTTGCCAGAACGGCGCGAGAGATGTCGCCGCGTATCGGTCTGATCATAGCAACTGGCCAGACGGATTTACCTGATGGCCTTCCCGCGGAGGCGCGTCTGTTATCGAAACCATTCAGTCCTCAGGAGTTGGAGACCGCAGTGGCCATAACTACACGGGCCGCCGGTTCACCGACATAAACATGACGCGTATTTCGGTCAGCGCGCATTTGTGGCATCTCCTACACCACTCGGATGCCTTAACGCGGCGAGTGACGCGTTCAGAACAGGCCTAAGGTAAGGAGATGCTGCAGCCGTGGTTTTGGGGGGCGGTTGTGGGTAATTCGGACTGAGACGCTCTACGAACGTATCCGCGAGATGAAAAGCGACGCATCAGCCGAAGAGCGATGAAAGTTGAGATTTCCGAGTACCTCTCTCCAAAGCGGGCTCAATATACGGATATTTGGCGAGCACGATCAATGTAGAAGCTCAAAAGCGCTTCATCGCGGCGTTCCGCGCGCTACGGAGAAGACTGCTCCAATCATGCCCCCCGTCACAATGCCAGCAGAACCACCCGCAAGGCCGCCAATCACGCAGTAAAGTAGCGTCGCGGCATGGATTTGGGGTGACACGACGATAGCGGCTATAACACCCACTGCCGCACCGACTACGCCGAGCACAAAACCTAGACCGGTTACGGCATCAGACGGATCAACGACAATGTGCTCGTTGCTCTCTTCAAGCTCAGGACGGTCTTCGTTTGCCATCTTGTTCTCCATCCTTTGTCACAGGTTGCCGCGGGTCAGTTGCATCGTCATCGTCGCTGTCGAGCAGAATCCTGACGGCCGCTCCATCCAGATCCTCATATTGACGGGTACGCAGAGACCACAGGAACGCGAGCAGCCCACCGATACCCATGATGATCGAAAGTGGAACGAGAACGCTCATGGCCGTCATGCGCTCGCCTCCGCGGTCAGTGTAGCTGTCGCCGCGCTAGATTCCGGGGTGCATGCGAGGCGCAGCGCATTGGCGACCACGATGAGGGAAGACGAGGACATCGCAAGGGCTGCGATGAGCGGCGTCACATGTCCGCTAAACGCAACGGGCAGGCTGATGATGTTATAGGCCGCAGCAAGAGCGAGATTCTGCCGGATAAGCCCGTTCGCCCTCGCCACGCTGTCGAACACATCCGTCACCACGCGAAGATCGTTGCCGAGAAAAACGAAATCCGCGGCGCTGCGGCCGACGTCGCTAGCGGACGTGGGCGCCATGGATGCGTCCGCGGCGCGCAATGCCGGTGCGTCGTTGATCCCGTCGCCGATCATCAGGACCCGCCGCCCGGCCGCCTGCATGTCCTTTATGGCGCGAACCTTCTCGGCGGGCAGGAGCCCGGCGCGTCGGTCGACTATCCCAAGTGCGCCGGCGATCTTCTCGACGGCGTCGAGACCATCGCCGGAAAGCAGGACGACGTCGAAGCCCCGGTCCTTGAGCGTGCGGACAAGATCTCGCGCGCCGCGACGGATATCCTCGCCGAAGTGGAAATGCGCAAGAGCCTCACCGTTTTTCGAAAGCACCGTCGTTGCCGACGTATCCTGTGCCGATAGCGCCCATTCCGGCCGGCCAAGCCGGTAAAGATCGTCTCCGAGGCGACCTTCCAGCCCCATCCCCGCCTCTTCCCGGATAGCGGCGAAGGCGGGCGGAGCGTGCGTGGAGACAGTCGCGGCGGCAATCGCGCAGGCCACCGGATGGCTGGAACTGCGCGCCAGCGCGGCGGCGAGCCCGAGCGCTTCGGGAGCGATCCCGGCGAGGTTGGCCAAGCGCGGCGTCCCGGTCGTCAGCGTTCCCGTCTTGTCGAAGACGACGGTGTCGATCTCACACAGGCGTTCGAAAGCGGAGCCGTCGGTCGCCATCACACCGCGCTCGAAGAGGCGGCGGGCGAGCACGACCTGGACTATGGGGACGGCGAGCCCGAGTGCGCAGGGGCAGGTGATAATGAGAACGGCGACGGAGACGGTGAGGGCGGTATGCAGATTGCCTGTCACGAGGAACCAGGCGACAAAGGCGAGGGCGGCGAGGCTGTGGACGACTGGAGCGTAAAGGCCGGCGGCGCGGTCGGCGAGCCGGCGGAAGCGCGAGCGGCCGTTCTCGGCCGCCTCGATCATTCGCGTCATCTCGGCGACGGTGGAATCCGCCGGGGCGGCGGTGGCGCGAAGCACGAAGGGGTTTCCAAGGTTCAGTTCGCCCGCGCGCACGCTCTCTCCGGCGCGGACGCTGCGCCAAAGGCTCTCGCCGGTGATGGGGGCGGCGTCGAGCTCGGCGCTACCGTCCTCAACCACACCGTCGGTCGGCACACGCTCACCGGTCGCAATGGCGAGGCGCATTCCGGCCTTAATTTCTGCCAGCTCCACGTAGTCCAACCGACCATTAGGCTGCACTACGCTCGCGCCGCGCGGTATGAGCCGCGTTAGAGCAGCGATGGCGGAGCGCGCCTTCCGTCGCATTGCATGGTCGAGCACGCGGCCGATCAGGAGAACGAAAATCAGCGACGTGGCGGCCTCGAAATATGCATGGGGAGCGTCAATGATGGTGTCGTAGAGACTGAGCGCGAAAGTGAGGAGGATGCCGACCGATATCGGTACGTCCATATTGGTTCGGCGATGAGAAAGCGCCTGCCAGGCGGAGCGATAAAAGCCAGCGCCGGAATAGAAAACCGCCGGCAGCGCAAGCAAGGCCGAGACCGCATGGAACGTCTGCCGTGTCGCTGCGTCCGCACCCGCCCAGACGGAAACGGACAAAAGCATGATGTTCATGGAACAGAAGCCGGCGACGGCGAGCGCACGCACCAGTCCGGCAAGAACCTTATCCTCGCCGTCGATCTCGGCTGTCGGAAGGTGGGCCTGGTATCCGATGGCCGCCAGTGCTCCGAGAAGGTCCGGCGCGGTTTTTCGGTGTCGCCTCCAGTCGATCGTGACGCGGCGCAGCGAGAGGTTGGCGCGCGCGCGCTCCACGCCGGGAACCTCGACCAGGGCGGCCTCCACCGCGCCGATGCAGGCAGCGCAATGCATGGCGGGGATCGAGAACACGCTCTGCCGTAGGCCGTTGCCGAGATCCCTACTCGCAATCGCCATTTCGTCGGCGGAGCAGCCGGTGCGCGACAGCGAGATATCCAGTCCGATCTCGGCCGAACAGCAGGACATGGCGGCTACCGCATCTCTTTGTAGGCGTGCCAGGTGGCGTGCCCGAGCCAGGGGAAGACCACGATCAGGCCGAGAAGCCCGGTCGCGACAGAGAGGAGGAACAGACCGAGCACGATAGCGCCCCAGGCCAGCATCGGGGCGAGGTTGTTCCACACCAGCGCCGTGCTGACGCCCATCGCCGTTAAGGCGTCGATCCGCCGGTCGAGCAGCATGGGAATGGAGAAGACGCTGACAGCGAAGGCGAACCCGGCAAAGAGCGCGCCGATCAGGCTGCCGACGATCAGCATTGCCCAACCGGTCGGTGTGGTGAAGAGCATCTCGGCGATGTGGTCGAGCCCGGGGAAGGGGCGGACGCCGAAGAACAGCGCATAGACCAGAACGGCCGCGCGCATCCACAGGAGCATCAGCATGGCCAGCAGCATGCCGGTAAAAAATACCTGCGCGCCTGCCATCGGCTGCACGGCGAGCATGGAGCGCAGCGTCGGCCGTACGCCGGCCTCCAGGTCGCGGCTCTTGAGATAGAGGCCGGCCGCGACGAGCGGGCCGACGATCAGAAAGCCTGCCAGTGCCGGGAATAAGAAATAATCCCGTCCGGTATCGAACATGTAGACAATGAAGACGATCGAGGCGAGGAAGACGGCGAGACCGTAGAGGAGGCTCGGCATGGGGTTCCTCCACAGGTCACGCCAACCGCTGGCGAGCCACTGCACGGGCGCCCGTGCGGAAAGGTGGCGCTTCCAGCGCTCGTTGCGCGTCTCCTCGATATCCGATACCTCGGATATGAGTTCGGGTGCCTGTTGCCTTGCGACCATCTCACCGTCTCCCCGTCAGCATGCGGACTTGGCCGCGCGATATCCGCCCGGCGTTCCGCTCTTGTCTTTCAGATGCGCTATGCATCCCGGCTCGCTGGATACGGCGACGTAGACGAGATGGGCATTGGCGCCCACGAATACGATCATCGCCGCCGCTGTCAAAATCCAGAGGAGATGAAGCCGTCTTGCGGGGGCGGGCGCAGCATTCATCATTTATGGTGTCCTCTTCCCGAGATCGTCGACATAGAGCGCCAGAACCTTGATCTCGACCGGCGTCAGCCGCTCGTCCCAGGTCGGCATATGGCCCTGCCGACCGCCGTGGATGGTCGCGATGATCCGCTGCAGACTGCCGCCATAGATCCACCTGTTGTCCGTGAGGTTGGGCGCGCCGAGTTCTGGATTGCCCTTGGCGTTCTCGCCATGGCAGGCGACGCAGGTCGTCTGGAAGACCTCGCGCCCACGGTCGATCTGGTCGACGTTCTCGGCGGTGGAAACGGCGGGGTCGCTTAGCGAACTGACATAGGTGGCAACGTCCACGACCTGCTTGGCGTCGAGCATCTCGTCGCGCCCGAAGGCGGGCATCTGGCCGACGCGACTTTCTGTGTGACGCGAATTGACGCCCACCGTCAGGGTCTGGGCGACGGCCTCAGGCCCGCCGCCCCAAATCCAGTCGTCGTCTGTGAGATCGGGATAGTTCTCTCGACCCTTTCCATCCCGGCCGTGGCAGGCGGCGCAATTGTCGCCGAAGAGCTGGTGGCCGTTGGCGCGCACCGTTTCCATCAGCCGCTCGTCGGCGCGGATCTCGTCAAAGGACAGGTTCTCGATGTGAGAGGTCCACGGCGTCCGCGCGCCTGCACCCTCCTTGATCGATGCTTCTACGGTGGTCTTCTGGTTCTCGCCGAGAACGCCCTTGGTGTAGGTCCTGCCGAGCGGCCAGGTGGGCATCAGCACCCACCAGAGGACGGCAAAGATGTGCGTGACGATCAGGAAGAGCAGCACGCCGCGCGGGATGGGCGTGTCGAGTTCCCGGATGCCGTTCCAGATATGGCCGGTCGTCTTGCGGCCGCTGACGGGGTCGACCTCTTTTACTTCCATGGGGCATCGTCCTCGTCGAAGATATCCCGCTCAGCCCGTTCAAAGCGCTCCCGGTTGGAGGGCAGGAAGGTGTAGATCAGCACGCAGATCGAAAAACCGATCAGGTAGAAGAGTCCCCACATCTTCGAGCCTTCGAGCAGTGTCTCATGGGTCAACGCCATCTCGTCACCTCAATTGTCCGGGTCGGGCATCTGTTCGGGTGCGGCGGTGTTCTCGTAGGCCGCGCGGGTGAGCTGGCCAAGCACCTGGAGATAGGCGACGAGCGCGTCCATCTCCGTCACGTTGGTCGTCACGCCGTCGAAGGCCGAGACCTGCGTCGCCTCGCCGTATCGCTCCGTCACGCCCGACGACTGGTCGCTGTCGGGTATGGCCTGGCCATAGGCGTCGCGCGCGGCGTTCTCGATCATCTCGTCAGTATAGGGCACGCCTACGGCGCGCTGCGCGCGAAGTGCGAGCGGCAGGTCGGCGAGCTTCAGCGGGGCCGTTCCCAGCCAACGGTAGGAGGGCATGTTGGATTCCGGCACCACGTCGCGCGGATTGTTCAAATGGGCGACGTGCCAGAAATCCGAATATTTGCCGCCGATGCGGGCAAGGTCAGGGCCGGTGCGCTTCGATCCCCACAGCATTGGATGGTCGTACTGGGATTCGACGGCCAGCGAATAGGGGCCGTAGCGTTCCACTTCGTCGCGCAGGGTGCGGATCATCTGCGAATGGCAGGCATAACACCCCTCGCGCACGTAGATGTCCCGTCCGGCCAGTTCCAGCGGCGTATAGAGCCGCATATCCGAAACGGTCTCGACCGTATCGTCGATGGTGAAGAGCGGGGCGATCTCGACGATGCCGCCGACGCTGGCGGCGGCGATGATGGCCAGCATGAAGCCCGTTGCGGAGCGTTCCAGTTTCCTGTGCATCAGTTCCGGCATCGGCTACTCCGCAGGCGTGGGGGTTGCGCCACCGATCGGCCGCTCGTCGACGGGCAGATCCTCATCGAGGGGAAGCGCCGCGGTGGCGGGGCTACGCACGGTCATCCAGATGTTATAGGCCGCGACGATCGCTCCGATGAGGAAGAGAAGGCCGCCGAAGGCGCGCGCGATATAGTACGGATACATTGCCAGCAGCGTATCCACGAAGGAATAGACGAGCGTGTTGTCAGGGGAATAGGTGCGCCACATGAGGCCCTGGATAATGCCGGAATTCCACATTGCGAAGACGTAGATGAGCGTCCCGGCCAGCGCGAGCCAGAAGTGCACCTCGACCAGAACCGCCGAATACATCCGCTCGCGCTTCCAGACTGCGGGAACCAGCGTATAGAGCGAGCCGAAAGTGATCATCGCGACCCAGCCGAGCGCGCCAGCGTGAACGTGGCCAACCGTCCAGTCGGTATAGTGAGAAAGGGCGTTGACCGGGCGAATTGCCAT
>NZ_JBPEHL010000043.1:0-12225 GCF_051201095.1 Shinella sp. BE166
GTGGTGTCCTTCAGGTTGGCTCTAAGCAACCCGACCCTACCGGAAATCACCGATGGCTATGAAATCCAGCTACACCACATCCTGGGACACGATCATTCAAAGAAAAGCGGAAATGCTCTAGTGCAAGTGCGAGGTGCCTTGCGCAGAATGCCGACGAGATCGTTTGATGCAATCACCGGCCACAATGGCAGCCAGCATCAACACGCCTATGCCGCATAATAAAGGGCAAGTGTGCGCTGGAATTCCCTTTCATGGAAATTACGCGCTTCCAAGCCCTCGGGATCTCCTGCAAAAATGCCCAGGGCCTCCGCCGTTACGAAAAACCCGCGGGCGGGCAGCCTTTGCTGCAATCTGCTGACACAAAGCGCTGCAAGCAACGGTCGACCGGCCAGGGCATCCTCCGCCATGAGAACTTCGAGCGCCTGCGCTACGCGATGAATGGTTTGCGGCGGCGTCAAGCCAAGTCGATCGGCGAGTTCCCTGTAAGTGACCGGCTCGCCGGTCCGGGCCTGCTCGATGAGAACCACTCGCAAGCGGTCCTTTAGCATCCCTCCGTCTTCGCTGTGCATCATCTATACAGCCGCCTGCCACGCCGCGACACGGACGAATTCCGGATCATCGGCATGGTCCAACAGCATGCGCGCCGCACGATCCTGCCAGTGCTTCGCGAATCGGGCCTGCTCTTGCCGTCCGCCGATCCCGCTGCGACCTTCGGGAAGAGCATCCTCATCGCCGCATCCCGCTGCACCCGTGGAGCTTTCCGCCGGAACCCAGGGCAATCGATATCCGAACGGCCATGGAACGCGCCGTTTCATGTCGTCAAAAGAGTCGTCCGGATGGCAGCGGTCGTAATCCTCCCGCACGAGCGGTTCCAGACGGGCGCGTTCGGCATCGTCCCAGGTGTGGGCAGGTTCCTGGTAATTACGCGGCATTTTGCTCACTCCTTCTCATTCGTAACGCCCTCATTCGTAACGCCCGTTTGCGCGCAAGCGGCGCACGAAGCCTTAGATGCGAAGGCCCAGTGGTCGCCTAGCCCCTATTGTCAGGCTCAATCAACCTCGCTGTCATGTGCACGTCGCCAGATAAAGACCCACCCCTAAATCTCAGCGCGCCTCCCGGAGCGGAGCGTACGTAGGCTATCGATCAATTCCGCCGCGAAACCCTGAGCGCGATCCCGTTCCAACTCGTCGGTCGCGGTCTCGCCAAGGTCGAGATAACAATCGGTTAGAAGCTCGCAGAGCGATAGGATCTGCTCAGTTGCCGCATCGGGCACCGCTTCAAGAAGCGGTGCAGATGCAAATGGGGTTCCGGCAAGCGATTCAGCACGCAGCCGGGCTTGTTCGGCCAAGGTCTGCAATTTACCGATCTTCTGCTCACCAGCAACCTTGGCGAGGTGTCGGAACTGCTCGGCAAGCCGCGTTTCCAGCGCCCGCAAATTGGTGCTCGCAGCGTCGGTCGTCCTGCGACGCTCACGATGAAAGGCACGCCTGCGTTCGCTCCTGAGCTTTGCGACGTGGCCCAATTCTTCTCGCGCCATGCGCTCGGCAGCATTGCGGATCGCGTCGGATTTCGCGTGCGCGGCGACATAAGTCCAGAACGCAAAGGCACGTTCTTCATTTCGCACCGCCATGGAAAAAGCGCGGTAGGCGCTGAGCATGTCAGGTGCGACCATGCTGGCCCCCTCGTCGTCAAAAACGTCTTCGGGAGGATGTATCATCGCCTCACGCGGCTGACCGGACGCCTCTTGCCAATCATCCACCTTTGCGAGATGACCCTCTTCCTCTACAATTAGTTTTTCGAACACTACGGCGAGATCGGGACGATCCATGCTTCTCATGCGCGCCGCTAGCGCGACATAGCCATCGATGGATTCTTGCTCCATAGAGCGGGCTAATGCCAACAGTTCATTCATCGATGCGACCTCCCAAGGATCGCTTTCCGTTGTCGGCATGTTTATCTCCTTCGTCGTGCAATCGTTGTCGCATAGACCGTGTTTTGCAACAATTTGTTTTGGAGCGTTTGATTTCCCTCATAGAAGCTCTAGACTATTCATGAAATTCGGTATGTCACTGTAAACATTAGAAAGACGGTATTAATGGCGTCGTTCGAAAACAAACAACGCGCATGGCTACTGAGCATCTTGTGGATGTCCGTCTTCGTTGTCGCCTGGATGAATGCCGCCCCTAGTGCGGCGGCGAACCTGTTACCAAGCTATCTCGAGGAGCTTCAGCCAAGTGAACTTTTTGAGGGCGCAGACCGGTTCGGCGCGGTAGAAGGCGATCCGCCTATCGCGCCAGTCTATAAGGGCGAGGAATTGCTCGGCTATGCCTATCTGAATTCCGATTTCACCAGCTCCATCGGCTATTCCGGCAAGCCTATCCATATCGTCGTCGGTATCGAGCGATCGGGCATTATTCGCGGGATCAAGCTCGTCGATCACAAGGAACCGATCGTACTGATCGGCATTCCCGAGAAAGACGTAGTCGCCGGCCTGAACTCGATTATCGGCAAGGATCTCGGCCGCGTCGCCGCCGGTCAGGAGCGCCCGCCGCAAGTGGACATCGTCAGCGGCGCCACCGTGACCGTTCTGGTGATGAGCGACAGCGTCGTGCGGTCCGCGGTGGCGCTGATCCGCAGCAACCGGCTAAGCGGGGAAAGCGTTGCGAACACACAGGCGGTAACTGAGAAGAGGACGCTCGATCTTTCGAAAACGGAAGCAAGCGACTGGGAGACACTGCTCGGTGATGGGTCGATCCGAAGCCTGCGCCTGACAGTCGGCGAAGTTTCGAGAGCGTTCGCGGATGCCGGTCACGCGGAGGCGGCGAAGAAGCCGGAAACACCGCAGCCTGAAGACAGGTTCATCGATCTCTACATTGCCCCTGTCAGCGTGCCGGTTATCGGGAAGACGCTGCTTGGCGAGACGGGCTATCAGCGGCTCCAGTCCCGGTTGAAGCCGGGCCAGTCGGCTCTCCTCGTCGCGGGCGACGGCGCCTATTCGTTCAAGGGCTCCGGCTATGTCCGGGGTGGCATTTTCGACCGCATCGAGTTGCTGCAGAACGGCCAGGGTTTGCGGTTCAGGGATCGCAACCACACCAGGATTTCGGCTTTCGCAACGGACGGCGCCCCTCGTCTGCGGGAGATCGCCCTTTTCGTCGTGCCCACCGATTTCCAGTTCGATATAACTGAACCATTCGAACTGCAATTGCTAGCGCAGCGCAGCACCGTGGCGCGTGACAAGGCTGCTATCGCTTTCAATCTTGGCTATACGCTGCCGTCTTCCTACTACACCGTTACCCGGGTGGTGACGCCCGTCGCGGCGGCCAGGACCGAAACTTCCGCCGAAGAACCGGCGGTGGTGACCCGGACCGAACCACTACCCGACGCGCCGCCGCTCTGGGTCAGCATCTGGGACATGAACCGGGTGACGATGGCCATCACCGTGGCCGCCCTTCTCGTGCTCACCGGAATTTTCTTTTTCCAGGACTGGCTAGTGAAGCGGCCGAAACTGTTTGCGTGGGTCCGCACAAGCTATCTCGTTTTCACCCTAGTTTGGCTCGGCTGGTACGCCAATGCCCAGCTTTCCGTGGTCAATGTCCTGACGTTCATCAATTCGCTCGTCACGTCGTTCCGGTGGGAGTTCTTTCTGGCAGCGCCGCTGATCTTCATACTCTGGGCCGCGGTTGCCGCCGGCCTGCTGTTCTGGGGACGTGGCCCTTTCTGCGGCTGGCTCTGCCCGTTCGGAGCGCTGCAGGAACTGCTCAACAAGATTGCCGTAAAGCTGAAGATCCCGCAGGTGAAGGTGCCATGGGGCCTGCACGAGCGCCTCTGGCCGATCAAGTACATCATTTTCCTCGGGCTTTTCGGGCTGTCCTTCTATTCGATGGCCTATGCCGAGATGCTGGCCGAAGTGGAACCGTTCAAGACGGCAATCATTCTGAAGTTCGCCCGCGAGTGGCCCTTCGTCATCTTCGCTTTGACGCTTCTGGCCGCCGGCCTGTTCATCGAACGTTTCTACTGCCGCTATCTCTGCCCGCTTGGTGCGGCGCTGGCCATTCCCGGCCGGATCCGCATGTTCGAATGGCTGAAGCGCTGGCCCGAATGCGGCACGCCATGCCAGCGTTGTGCCAAGGAATGTCCTGTGCAGTCCATTCATCCGGAAGGCCAGATCAATGTCAACGAGTGTATCTATTGCATGCATTGCCAGGAACTCTATCACGATGATCATCGCTGCCCGCACATGATCCAGGTCCGCCTGAAACGGGAGAAGTTCATGGCTCTGTCGACGCCGGCATCGCGCGGTGAAAGCCCGCCCAGAACCGTCGTCACCCACAATGGCGAAGCCATAAAGAAAACATGAATTCGGCAGCGGACAGACGTCTGGGCCAACAACACCAGCAACAAGGGAAGACACCATGTCCAACGACGATACCCAACCGCGCCTGAACAGACGCCAGCTTCTGGGATCAACCGCCGCCGTCGCGGCTGCAGGCGCTGCCACCGCCGGTGGCGCGCTGACCTTTGCCGGCGGCGGCACGCCCGCGAAGGCCGCCACCAGCGGAGAATTGCCCTACGAGGTCAAGCCCGGCGAACTGGACGAATATTACACGTTCTTCTCCAGCGGCCAGAGCGGCGAGGTCCGCATTGTCGGACTTCCATCGATGCGCGAATTCATGCGCATTCCGGTGTTTAATCGGTGCAGCGCCACCGGCTGGGGCCAGACCAATGAAAGCCTGAAGGTGATGACCGAAGGCCTGCGTCCCGAAACGATCGAGTACCTCAAGGACAAGGGCGGCGTCTATCACAACGGGGACCTGCACCACCCGCATCTGTCCTTCACCGACGGCACCTATGACGGTCGCTATCTCTATGCGAACGACAAGTCCAATACCCGGGTCTGCCGCATCCGCCTCGACGTCATGAAATGCGACAAGATCATCGAACTGCCGAACCAGCACACCGTGCATGGCCTGCGCGTTCAGAAATACCCTAAGACCGGCTATGTGTTCTGCAACGGCGAGGACGGTGTGCCGCTGCCGAACGACGGCAAGATCCTCGACAAGCCCACCGAATATTTCTCGATCTTCTCGGCGGTCGACGGCGAGACCATGGAGGTTGCATGGCAGGTGATCGTCGATGGCAACCTCGACAATGTCGATGCCGATTACCAGGGCAAATACTGCTTTGCGACCTGCTACAATTCCGAAAAGGGCGTCACGCTCGAAGAGATGATGTCGAAGGAGCAGGACTGGGTCGTCATCTTCAACATCAAGCGGATCGAGGAAGCCGTCGCCAAGGGCGACTTCAAGGAAATGAACGGCGTACCGGTGATCGACGGTCGGGCGGGATCCGCCTACACCCGTTATGTCCCGGTTTCCAACGGCCCGCACGGCATGAACACCGCCCCCGATGGCATCCACGTGGTCGCCGCCGGCAAGCTATCCCCGACCGTCACGGTGTTCGACGTGCGCAAGTTCGACGATCTCTTCGACGACAAGATCAAGCCGCGCGACGTGGTGGTCGCCGAGCCGGAACTCGGCCTCGGTCCGTTGCACACGGCTTATGACAACAAGGGCAACGCCTATACGACGCTGTTCATCGACAGCCAGATCTGCAAGTGGAACATCGAGGACGCCAAGCGCGCCTTTGCCGGCGAGAAGATCGATCCGATTCGCCAGAAGCTCGACGTCCACTATCAGCCGGGCCACAACCATACCTCCATGGGCCAGACCAAGGAAGCCGATGGCAAGTGGCTGATCTCGCTGAACAAGTTCTCGAAGGACCGGTTCCTCAACGTCGGCCCGCTGAAGCCCGAATGCGATCAGTTGATCGACATTTCCGGCGATCAGATGGTGCTTGTGCATGACAACCCGACCTTCGCCGAACCTCATGACGCAACGATCGTCCATGCCTCGAAGATTAACCCGGTGAATGTGTGGGACCGCGCGGATCCCTTCTTCGCCGATGCCGTGGAACAGGCCAAGAAGGACAATATCGACCTGCTCATCGACTCGGAGATCATTCGCGACGGCAACAAGGTGCGCGTCTATATGACCTCGTCGGCGCCGGCGTTCGGGCTCGAATCGTTCACGGTCAAGCAGGGAGACGAAGTCACTGTGTATGTGACCAATATTGACGAGGTAGAGGACCTGACGCACGGCTTCTGCATCGTCAACTACGGCATCAACATGGAGGTCGCGCCGCAGGCTACCGCCTCGGTGACGTTCAAGGCCGACCGGCCTGGCGTCTACTGGTACTATTGCTCGTGGTTCTGCCATGCCATGCACATGGAAATGAAGGGCCGCATGCTGGTGGAGCCTAAATCGGCCTGATGCGGTACCGACTGGCAAAACTCTGGATGGCGGCCCTTCTGGCCGCCATTCCTTCGGCTGCGCTGGCTGCGGAATGGATCGTCACACCCTCCGACGGACCGACGCTGTCGGCCGTTCTTAAAGCGGCGGCTCCGGGCGACAGGATACGCCTCAAGCCGGGCCGGCACGACGGGCCGCTGGTCATCGACAAGCCGGTAACGCTCGACGGCGAGGATGGAGCCAGCATCGTCGGCAACGGCGAGGGCAGCGTCGTCACCATCGAGGCGGAGAAGGTTACAGTGCGCGGCATCGAGGTCACCGGCTCGGGCATGAACCTGTCGACGCTGGATTCCGGCATCTTCGCCGCCCGGACGGCGACCGGCGCGATCATCGAGAACAACACCCTCACCGGCAATCTGTTCGGCATCTATCTCCACGGCGCGAAGGACTCGTTGGCCCGGAAGAACGTCATCGTCGGTCTCAAGGATGGCCGGATGAGCGAGTTCGGCAGCGGCATATCGATATGGAACGCGCCGGGCGGCAAGGTTGTCGATAACGACATCAGCTTCGGCCGCGACGGTATCGCCACCATGGCCAGCAAGAAGAACGTCTTCAGCGGCAACCGCTTCCGGGACCTGCGGTTCGCCGTCCATTATATGTATACCAATGACAGCGAGATCAGCGGCAATGTCTCGACGGGCAATTCGGTCGGCTACGCCATCATGTTCTCCAACCGGCTGAAGATCATCAACAATATCTCCGACGGCGATCGCGACCACGGCCTGCTGTTGAATTCGGCCAACAGTTCGACGATATCCGGCAACATCGTACGCGGGCGGCTGCAACCGGCGGACCGCTGGACGATGGCTGGCATCCAGGATTCCGGCCATGGCGTGAAGGATGATGCCGAGACGACGGGCGCCGTCGAGGGCGGCATGCGGCTCGGGCCGGAGAAATGCGTCTTCATCTACAATGCCAACCGGAACAAGCTGCTCAGCAACGAATTCCAGGGCTGCGCCATCGGCATCCATTTCACCGCCGGGTCGGAAGGCAATACGATGACCGGCAATGCCTTCATCGACAATCGCAACCAGGTGAAATATGTCGGCACCCGCTACCTTGACTGGTCGGTGAATGGGCGCGGCAATTACTGGAGCGACAACCCGGCCTTTGACCTTGATGGCGACGGAATCGGCGATAGGGCCTATCGCCCGAACGACCTCATGGACAAGGTCCTGTGGACCTCGCCGCAGGCCAAGATTCTCACTTCGAGCCCGGCCGTGCAGATCATCCGCTGGGCGCAGGTCCAGTTTCCGGCGCTGTTGCCGGGCGGCGTGGTGGACAGCCATCCGTTGATGGCACCGACAAGACAGAAAGACGGTTTGCAGTGACGGCACCCACGGTCACATTATCAGGCGTGGCGAAACGCTACGGCCGGATCGAGGCGGTCAAGAATGTCTCCTTCGAACTGGAGCAGGGCCAGACGGTGGCCCTTGTCGGCCACAACGGCGCGGGCAAGACGACGCTGATCAAGCTGATGCTCGGCCTCATCCGGCCGACGCAAGGCACAGTGCAGGTGCTGGGCGAAGACCCGGCCCGGGGCGATTTCGCTGTGCGCCAGCGGCTCGGTTACCTGCCGGAGAGCGTCTCCTTCCACATGGCGCTGACGGGCCGCGAGACGCTTGCCTTCTATGCACGACTGAAACGTGTGGATATGTCGGACATGGAGGGCCTGTTCGAGCGCGTCGGGCTCGCGCCGGCTGCAGCCGATCGCCCCGTCCGGACCTATTCCAAGGGCATGCGGCAACGACTGGGACTGGCGCAGGCGCTGCTCGGCGCACCGCGCATCCTGCTGCTCGACGAGCCCACCAGCGGCCTTGATCCGGCATTGAGACGAAATTTCTATGAATTGGTATCCGGCCTGCGATCGGCTGGTACAACGATCCTGCTGTCCTCGCATGCGCTGACGGAACTCGAAGATCGCACCGACCGGGTGATCATCGTCAACGAGGGTGTGGCAATCGCCGACGGCACGCTGGAGAAGCTGCGGGGCATCGCCCGCCTGCCGACCCGGATCAGTGTCACGCTGGCAGATGGCGCGGGAATAACCGCTCCGAGCGGCGGGCAGGTCGCCTGGAAGGCGATCAGGGACCGCACCTTCGAGGCGGAGGTCGCGCCCGAAAACAAAATCTCGATCCTCAGGGACGTCACGGCCGATCCCGCCGCGGTTGCGGCGCTGCATGTGGTGGAGCCAACGCTCGATGAACTCTACGCCCATTTCCTCGGGGGGCGGGGGATGACGCGATGAACAATATATTGATCGTGGCGCGCAAGGAGATCCAAGAAGGCCTGCGGAACCGCTGGGTGCTGGCCACGACGCTGTTGCTGGCAGCCCTTGCGCTCACTCTGTCCTTCCTCGGCAGCGCGCCGACCGGCAATGTCGGCGTCAACCAGCTCGATGTCGTCATCGTCAGCCTGTCGAGTTTGACCATATTCCTGGTGCCGCTGATTGCACTGCTGCTGGCGCATGATGCGATCGTCGGCGAAGTAGAACGTGGTACGATGCTGCTCCTGATCAGCTATCCGATCGGTCGGCGGCAGATTGTCTTCGGCAAATTCCTCGGCCATCTGGCGATCCTCGCCTTCGCCACCCTGTTCGGTTATGGCACTGCAGCTGCGGCACTGGCGATGACCGGGACCGAGATTGGCCTGGCCAGTTGGTGGGCCTTCCTGGCGATGATTGCTTCATCAATCCTGCTCGGCATGGTATTCATCGCTATCGGCTATGTAACGAGCGCGCTTTCCAGCGAGCGGAGCACGGCCGGCGGCATCGCGATCGGCGTCTGGCTGTTCTTTGTACTGATCTACGACATGGCTCTGCTGGGAGCATTGGTGGCAGCAGAAGGCCGGCCGCTGCCCAGCGGACTTCTCGATGTCCTGCTCGTCCTCAACCCGACCGATGCCTATCGACTCCTCAATCTGGGCTCGGGAGAGGCGGGCGCGCTTTCGGGGCTCGGCGGCATCGCCGGACATACAGGGCTCAACGGGCCCATGCTCGTTGCTGCTCTCGTCGCCTGGATCGCCGCGCCGCTTGCGCTCGCGCTTAGGATATTCTCAAGGAGAGAGCTATGAAGATTGCTCCCGTCATCGCACTCTTGCTCTGCGGCCTTCTCTTATCAGGCTGCAGCGAGGAAAAGGACGCGACGCCACCAGCACCCTACGCGCTCACCGAGGAAGCGATGGGCCGTTATTGTGGGATGAATGTTCTGGAACATCCGGGCCCCAAGGGACAGATTATAATGTCCCAAATCCCAGAGCCTATCTGGTTCAGTTCGGCGCGAGACACGCTCGCATTCACGATGCTGCCAGAGGAGCCAAAGGACATTGCGGCCATCTATGTGTCGGATATGGCTAAGGCAACCACATGGGAAGAGCCTGGAGCCGATAACTGGATCGATGCGCGCCTCGCATTCTTCGTGATCGGTAGCGGGCTGCGCGGCGGCATGGGCACGGACGAGGCGGTACCGTTTTCGAAGCGTGATGCCGCCGACAAATTCGCCGGCGAGCATGGCGGCCGCGTTGTCAGCTTCGAAGAAGTTCCTCGCGATTACGTGCTAGGGTCGACGACGGACGATGCTGAGAGACAGAATACGCCGGAAAATTTCGTAGAACCCGGGAAAGGACAGACAAATGGCTAGTATTGTCACCCGCCGCCGCGCCATTGCGATATTCGCCGCAGCCGCTGGCCTACCCCTGATACGGCCCGCGCGGGCGGCGACCCATGCGGTCACCTGGAAAGGGCAGGCGCTGGGTGCACCTGCGACGCTTATCCTACATCACGAGGACAGGGACAAGGCCCAGTTGCTGATCAACCGCGTCGTGACGGAGGTGTCGCGGCTGGAAGAGGTGTTCAGCCTTTACAGGAGCACATCCGCGATCAGCGAGCTGAACCGAGTCGGTGGCCTGGCCGCACCATCCGGTGATCTGGTAGCACTGCTCGAAGCCTGCCACCACCATTGGCATGAGAGCAGCGGTGTTTTCGACCCGACCATACAGCCGCTCTGGGCGCTTTATCGCGATCATTTCTCGGCACCCGGCGCGGATCCCGACGGCCCTCCACCCGAACAAATCGCACAGGCGGTCGCGCGAGTCGGCTTCGACGCGGTCCGCTTCAACCGCGACGGCATCGTGTTCAAGCGGCCAGGCATGGCGCTGACGCTGAACGGCATAGCTCAAGGCTATGTCACCGACCGCGTGGTTTCGTTGCTGCGGGATGCGGGTATCACCAGCAGCATGGTGGACATGGGTGAAGGTCGAGCTATTGGCGCGCAGGGCGACGGCACTCCGTGGCGCATCGGCCTTGCCGACCTCCAGGGCGCCGAACGTCCCGACAGCGTTCTCGATCTTATCGACCGGGCGGTTGCGACATCCAGCCCGGCCGGCTTCCAATTCGACACCGCACGCCGGTTTAGCCATATCCTCGACCCGCGCAACGGCAATGCCAGCGCGTCTTATCGGCGCCTGACTGTCGTGGCGCCGGACGCCACGACAGCAGACGCTCTCTCGACCGTCTTCACGCTGCTGGATCCGGATAGTATCCGTTCAAGCCTTGCCGGAAAACCTGATATCATGGTGGATCTTGTTCTGGAGTCAGGCGAACACAGACGATACGGGAGTTGAACGTCCCGCACGGCGTCGAGCGGACCTGATCGAAGTGCTTTTACGCTTACATTGTCTCCGGTCACCGACGTATCCGCCTGCCGCTGGTGACGAGATCGACATTTCGCCGCCTTTTTCCCCATGACCTAAACGCCTAAGTTCTGGTTGTCCGCCAGCTTCACGTCAACGATGGGAGGTAACCTCCACCTCAACTGGTGGGAGATCTGTGGACTATCACCGCGAGGGTCAGTCGCCCTACCCATGCGGACCCGTAGATTTCGAATTCTCCGTCTTGGCCAAATCGGCATCAAAGCGGAACTTTACGTTTTTCCTTGGGTTGAACGGGCATCCATGGTTGTTATGTTCAGACAAGGGTTGCCTCACGCCCGTAGTTCCATCACCCACGCTGCCGTCGTCGGCTGAATAAATATCAAGGAGAAAAAACAATGAATCTTTTTGCAACGACTCTCATCGGAGGCGCTGTTTCAGTGTTGATAGGCAGTAGCGCAATCGCTGCGGACTTCGAAGTTGATATGCTCAACAAGGGCTCCGATGGGGTGATGGTGTTCGAGCCGCTTCTGTCAAAAATCGCTGTCGGCGACACTGTCACCTTTGTGCCAAAGGACAAGGGCCACAACGCTGAAGCCATAAAAAACATGGTTCCTGACGGCGCAGAGCTGTTCAAGGGAAAGGTCAATGAAACAGTAAAGCAGACGTTCAATACGCCCGGAGTCTATGTCATAAAGTGCACGCCGCATTATAGTATGGGTATGGTTGCGGTGATCGTTGTGGGAGAGAACCCCGCCAATGTACAGGCGATCAAGGAGGCGAAATTGCCGAAGAAAGCGCGCGAGCGGACCGACAAGGCACTGTCGCAGCTTTAAGTGAAAGTGCGAACTGCCACCAAACGATACCAACGGCCGGTCAAGCGATCGGCCAAACTCACCGGAATTCTGCTCGAGGATGAGGTTCACAACAAGGGTACCGACAGACGGTGCAAGCTGCATTACGCACAGTCGATGGCCGTCGGCGCTAGTCTCTCTATCTTTGGAAAAAAGGAGCTGGCACAATCTCTGGACAACCCAGACCTCCTAAGCGATCCCCTACGCACTCACCCGATGCGAAGCAGCGTGAGGGAATACTGACCGATGAGCGCATTGAGAGTAAGCGCTGTTTTCAGGCCACGGCTTTCAGTTCGTGCTTTGCGGCATAGGCCCAAGGCAGCAGGTCGTCGATCTGGCTATTTGGATGATTGTTG
>NZ_JBPEHL010000044.1:0-10981 GCF_051201095.1 Shinella sp. BE166
GCTCTGAAATCGACATATGTCCAAGCCCTCTTTCGAGATTGAACATCGACAATCATAAGCTGATCCGGAAGGTGGGGTCAGGACGGCGCTTACGAAGAGTTCGACGCCGTGTACGCTGAAAGCGACGCGATCTCCCGGAGCGTCTGGGCCAATTACACAGTCGTGGCGGTTGATGACCAGGATGAAACACGAGATTGCGGCACGAATCGGGAGCTTTATCGGTCACGCGAACTCGCTGTGCTTCGGATCGATGCACTCGACGACAACCGTTAGGCCGAGACTTTTGCTGAGCGCCAGATGGTTTGATGACCGACTGGTCCGGAGCGAAACAGACATGCGTTATGACCATTCGATTGGGCGTCTGCAGGCCCGACCGCCGACATCAACGCTTCAGTGATCCAAATACCCACTTTAGCGCTAAGATATGCTGACCGTACATAGCCTCCTGTGGGCTCGTCTTAGCGTTCGCCGTATTCCGCCCGACGCTGAAGTTGAGCATGGAAACTGGCGGTCGCCAGGTCGCATTGATTTTACCGACACTGACGCCGGGGGCCCCCGTCGAACGGCTGGTATGAATTATCTTCAGGGCGGTAAGACCTATAGCGCTTGCTGCACCTGTAGACATGGCTGTCCAAGTCCGCGACGATTTCTGTCACAACCGTGTCGCCAAGCGCACGGCGTGCGCTCGAAAGCACCTCGTCGGCGGCTCCATTTTCCTCAAGAGGCATTTCGCTATCAATTGCAATGTAGGGAGAAACACAAAGCCTGCGTTTACCGTGGTAGGGTTGATAGGTGCCATCGTCGACTCGGTAGGAATTATACCTCGACACGCACCATTGCACATGTTCGCGCGGCAAGGTCATGGCACGTTGGTTGTCCTGTTGGTCGATCGAGCCAGAAACCAGCGCGTCCGAATCGTCATTCGATAAAACTTCTCGTTCAACGCTCTCGATGTCGGGGCTGATCGATCCGGTGTGCAAAACAGATTCCTGGCGAGCAGCATCTCGCTCCAGCTGTTGCTCGTTGCGCGTGACGACGGTGGGCTCTGTGGTCCACAAATCCGATATTTCGGAAGTTTCTGAAATCGAAGCCTGTTCAGGTGTTGATAGATAGAAAACGGAACCGAGCACCCCGACTGTAAATGTAAAAATTGAAAGCAGAAGGCCCGCGATTAGGGCCGCCAACGTTTTCATAATTGCACCTCCATGGAGCGCCCGGCGTAGTTCGCGTTTGGCGGCTTAGCGCAGGCCGAGAAATGAAAGAACTAAAAGGACGACGACGATGAGGCCAACAATGTAAATGATGCGATTCATGACTGTTCTCCGGTTTTTTGAGCATTATCCCGACGACGATGGCAGGCGGCTCCAGAGCCGCCTGCTTTATAAGCTAGCGGCGATATCGTAGCCGCTCATTTTCGATCTCCGCCGGTCCATAGGGATCGAGACTGTCGTCAAAGCGCGACCAGCCCTGCTCGGTATAGGCCGCGCGACGGGCGGTCGGATCGACCCAGTTATTCCGGCGAAGTATGGCCTCCGCTTCCACGTATACGCTCTCGTCCACGCGCGCTGTCACCAGCGTTCCGCCGCGGCGAACACCTTCCGCATAGACATGCGCATGATCCTCAGGAATGCCGGACTCCGTCAGGGCGCCGATAAGACCACCGGCTGCGCCGCCAGCCACAGCTCCCGCAACGGCACCTGCGGCCGTTGCCGCGAGCCACCCCGCCGCGACAACTGGACCGACGCCCGGGATAGCCATGATTCCGAGGCCTGTTAGCAAACCGCCGACGCCGCCGACGGCAGCGCCGATACCGGCGCCCGTGCCCGCACCTTCCGCGGCATTGTTGTCATTGCCATGTCGCTTGGCGGCATTGTTGGAAACGATGCTTATATCGCTTGAAGGAACGCCTCGTGCCTCAAGGGCGCTGACGGCGGCGCTTGCATCCGAATACTCGTCGAACAGTCCGGTAACGGTTTTCATTGGAAATCTCCTGAATCGTGAAGGTTATTTGGCGACGATGTTGCCCTGATAATCGAGCGCGACGGCCACAGCCTTACCGTCCCTCATCGCCTTGCCTTGCCAGACACCCTTGTCATCGAGAGTCAAGCCGGTGACATCCGCATATCCTGCTTCGGTTATGCGTTCCTTCGCCTGGTCCTCGGTGAAGCTATTGGCACCCTCGACCGGCGCGGTCGCATTCTTGGTATCTGGTGTGGCGACCGCCGGGGTGTCGCCTTCCGTCGTCGTAGTGGTAGACGTCTGAGCAAAGGCGCCAAAGGTCGACGCACCGACAAGCGCTGCGGCTAGGAGAAGTTTTTTCATGGTAACGTCCTCATTTCCAAGGGTTATGTCGCGCTGTAAAAATGACGGGCCGAAAAAATAGTTCCGGTCTGGCGCGCGGATCAGACCTTTGTCCCTATCGGATCGGCATTGGTCCGACGACGGAACCTTCCTCACTCAAACCGCTTCCTTTGCCGTCCAACCTAAAGGAGTGGAACAATGAAACTTAACCTTCTTGCATCGGCTGCCATCGCAGCCGCTCTCTTCACATCACCGGTGATGGCCGATGACGATAATGATGGCGCCGTTACCGGTGCTGCCGGTGGCGCGGTAACTGGTGCAGTCGTCGGCGGTCCGGTAGGCGCCGTGGTCGGTGGTGTTGTCGGCGCTATCGCAGGCACTGCGCTTGACCCGCCGCCGCGCAAGGTGGTTACCTATGTCGAGCAGCAACCTATCCCATCCGAGACGATCGTCGTCGAGGAAGTGGTGGAAGTCGGCAAGCCCTTGCCCAAGACCGTGGTGCTGACTCCGATCCCGGAAGACCCGACCTACGCCTACGCTGTGGTAAACAAGCAGAGGGTCATCGTCGATCCCAGCACTTACACGGTGGTGCAGGTACTCAACTGACGCAACTCCGCCTGCCATCCTTACCGACGGCAGGCGGTCCCCCACATGGAACTAACTCCCCGTTTGCTCGTTTGTCGGATCATCTTTGGGTAGTGCGTTGTATGGAGGCGAAGGGAACAGGAGGTGCTAACGCGCGTGAACGCATCGGATCCCGCGTGTACAGGATCGGAACGACCGACCTCCCACTATTCTTTTTGGGGGCGTCAAACCCTCGCCCGGCAGTTCTTCATCGCCGGCAGCGCATTCTCCCTGGCGGCGATGGCCCTTGTCGGGTTATTCGTGACACAGCTTATCGAGCAGACTGTTACTCGTAATGCCGCCTCTGCCACAGCTCTATATGTCGATAGCATAATTGCTCCTCTCCTCCCTGATATGGCGAGCAACGATATTCTCGATGAGACGAGTAGCCGCGCCCTTGATGAAACCCTTGCGCAAGGTCCGTTGGGCGAGCGGCTAAAAGCATTTCGTCTATGGGCTCGTGACGGCCGGATCCTGTATTCGAGTGACCCGTCTCAAATCGGAGGACAGTTTACGCCAAGTGAGGATTTGAAAAAGGCATTCGGCGGAGAGCTTGTTGCCGAGTTCGACGAACTCGACGATATCGAAAGTGCGGCCGAGCGGGAGTCTGGCCTTCCGCTGCTCGAGATCTATAGCCCGCTTCTGCAACCATGGTCCGGTGAAGTTGTTGCTGTCACGGAATTTTACGAAGTTGCACAGGGTTTGAAGGCGGATCTGTCCGTCGCCCGATGGCAGAGTTGGAGCGCGGTGGCGACTGTCACGCTTGCGTTCTTTCTCTCGCTGTCAGCAATCGTTTTCCGAGGAAGCAGGACAATCGACCACCAAAGTAGGGAGCTTCAGTCTCGCGTTTCGGAACTCACACAGCTTCTCAGCCAAAATGACGCTTTGAAGTCTCGAATTCAGCGCGCAGCCGCTGCGACAACTGCCCTGAACGAAAGCTATCTTCGCAATCTCGGAGCAGACCTCCACGACGGTCCGGCGCAACTGGTCGCCTTCGCCGCTTTGCGTGTCGATAGCGGTCTGTTGACTGATCCCACCACTTCCACGGAACGCCGGGAGAAAGAAGTCAGTGTCATCAAGACCAGTCTTGATGAGGCTATGACTGAGATACGCACGATATGCAGCGGACTGGTGCTGCCGCATATCGAATCAATCAGTCTCGAAGAGATGTTGGCAGAGTTGCTAAACAGCTATGGCGCCCGCACCGGCACGGCAGTCGAACTACACAATCGTGCTATAGTCTCGATTTTGCCGATAGCGGCAAAAATCTGCATTTATCGTTTCATTCAGGAAGCTCTCAACAACGGTTACAAACACGCTGCCGGGGTAGGCCAGTGGATCGCCATAGCGCCCTATGGTGATGGGATCGAGGTCCAAGTCGGCGACGCAGGGCCTGGGCTCTTACGTCAGAGCTCAGGTGGTAGCAGCATCGGTTTGGCCGGAATGAGAGACCGAGTTGAAAGCCTAGGTGGTGCATTCAGCGTAGCGACTGCCCCCGCTGGCACAATAGTGACAATGAGATTGCCGCTCCACGACATGGAGACATCGACATGAATACCATCCGCGTTGCGGTCGTTGACGACCACCCCATCTTCCGAGAGGGGGTAGCGAGTTGCTTAATCGAGATCGGTGGTTACGACATCGTCGGTAAAGGCGGAAGTTGTGACGATGCCCTGGCGATCGCACAACAGGTTGATCCCGACGTCATGCTGTTAGATATCTCGATGCCGGGAGGTGGCCTCAATGCTTTGGCCTCGATCCTGGACCGACGGCCGGCGCAAAAAATCATCATGCTAACCGTATCGGAAGCTCATTCAGATATCGCAACGGCCTTGAAGCTCGGAGCCAAGGGCTACGTGCTTAAAGGTGTCGGATCTCGAATGCTCTCGGAAATCTTGCGCGCTGTACAGGGCGGCGAGATGTACCTGTCGCCAACCCTATCCGCGCGGATGATCGCAGGTCTGTCGCACACAGCGGCCTCTGCAGGACCAGTAGGGATTGGGGAGCTGACGGAGCGCGAGCACGCCGTTCTGCGCCTTGTCTCAGCGGGGTTGAGCAACAAACGAATTGCGCGCGATCTCGATCTTCATGAGAAGACGATTAAACATCATTTGACGCGTATATTCAATAAATTGAACGTCAGCAACCGGACCGAGGCAGCGATGGCCTTCCGGGATGCAGTTGAAACGCACCGGCCATCCGCTGGTTAGGGCACGATCGTCTTGAGCCAAAGGCGCGTGCGGTCCTGCGCGGTTGCCCTTCGGTTGACAATTGTTCGACCTCTCGGATCTTTCATGATGAAGCGGCCTTTGACGACCTGCTCCTGGTAGCCATTACGATAGCGAACGGCAACGGAATTGGGCGTGACTTCCTTCTTGGTTACGGAGGCAGCGCGACCCTTTGCTTTGCCATTGGAGCCATTTGGCCCCTTGTCTTTGCCGTCGGACTCGCCCTTGCCGCCTTTGCTATCAGATCCCCCCTTGTCGCCCCCGCCGCCGCCATTTCCGCCGCCGTTCTTCGCATCCGCGCTGGCAAGCGTGATGGAGGGGACGCTTGCCTTCCACCTGACATGAACGGGTACTGCAGCGACCGCCAAGGCGATGCTGATCGTTAACACGGCGGTTGCGGGTTTGTAGGGCTTCATCATACACATCCTGCGTTCTTGCCGATGAAACGCGCAAGAACATTATACGTTCATTCATGTGGCTGAAGTTGGGACTGATGTCGGAATGACCGGTCCATTGGTCCAGTCTGGGAAAGCCTTTAGTCCTGTCCTCTTCGGCAGAAGCCTCATCCCTGGAACACCGCCAGCGGTCTTCCGTTGACGGCTCCGTGTGCATTCTAAGCGCGCAGAGCAACAAACGGAAGGAATGAGCCTCATGAATATCGTCTCGAGAAAAGCGATCGCTGCTGTCCTGCTGGGCAGCACTGCCTTCATGGGTGGAATGGCCATCGCACAGGACCAATCCGTAGATGGCGCCGGCACGTCGCAGAACGGTGCAAAGGTGATTCTCCCCCAGGACGGAGCGTCCGGCGAGGTGGACACAAGGGCCGGCGCGAACACGTCGGTGGAGGGAAGTGAAGTTGGCGCCGATGCTGCTGCGTCAAAGAAGCTCGAAAACGGTTCTGTAGCCGAAAGTTCTGCGCAGTCCGAGAGCAGCGGCAGCAACTCCGAGACAGCCAGATCGGCGGGTAGCGGCGTGGACGAAGACAATGCCAAGTCCCCACAGCTTGACGCCAATGGGCAACCCTCGACGGCCGCAACTGTCGAAAAAGATGCTAAAGCTTCGGCTGACGCGCCAGCCACCGAGCAATCCAATGAGGCCGCGACAAGCGAGCCGTCGAACGAAATCACGGCGAGCATCGATATTACGACCGAGCAGCGCACAGAGATTCGCAACGTGATCGTCGAGACCAAGGCGGAGCCCGTTGATCTCGATATCGAGGTCAATGTCGGCGTCATCGTTCCCAGGACGGTCGAGCTTCGGCCGTTGCCGTCCCGCATCATCGAAATCGTACCGGCCTACCGCAGCTACGAATATTTCGTGCTGGCCGATGGCCGCATCATCATCGTCGAACCTGGCACTTTGGAGGTGGTTTACGTTATCGCCGCGTGATCGACGAGTTGAGACCCTTGAGAAGGGGCGAGCATCACCGCCCCTTCGCACTTCCGGAAAGGAACTAAGTTATGACGAAACGCGCGTTCGATAAATCGGCCGATCAAGAGTTCAACGTAGGCTTCCCCATAGGAATTATTGTCTTCTGCATGCTTGGAATTTCCGCCTATCTTGCTGTTATGGGTGTGGAGATCCCGCCGCCTTCAACGAAGGTGTATCTGGCCTCGGACGTTAACGGAAACCCGTGATGTTGTCCCTCGCGTTCGAACATATGTCCACAACACCCCTGGAGTTCAGGCAAATGAGCAGGTCTCTCTATCGGTATCTCCTAACACGGTTGGAGAACAACGAACCAACGATCGCTTCGCTCGAGCAGACGATTGAGGACATCAAGGCAATATTAGCTGCCAGCAACGTCCCGATCCCGGAGGGGCTCGCTCAACTCCACCAGTCCGGCACCATCAAGATCATCGATGATGTCCCAGCTGGAAAGATCGAGACAATTCTCATGGCGAGAGCAGATCGTGCCGGCGCAAGCGAACCGTCACGAACGGGGGAGGTAAAGTAGCCAGTGCGGAAGCGCTTTCGAAGACGCGGCAAGGACGACGACGACGCTGGCGCAGCATTCACAATTTTGAGCGTTTGACAGCCGGTCTCACGATATAGAGAGAACCAGACGCCTCCTTTCGCGTTCCAACGCGAACACGGGGAGTGACCCATGAATCGACGAATTGGCTTTCAAATCCTGGCACGCAGTGGTTATGTCGCTCGAGGGATCGTGTTCCTTCTTCTGGCGGCTTTGGCACTGTACACGGGAACTGCGACGACGAAATCTGCGCTCGATTCCCTGCTTGACCAACCATTCGGCCGGTTATGGCTTGGGCTGATTGGCTTAGGCCTTGTTGGGTTCGTGGCCTGGCGACTGGCGCAATCGATCGCTAACGCTGACAATCACGAGCAGGACTTCAAGGGCTACACGGTCAGGGCCATGTTGTTTGGCAGCGCGGCGGTTTACATAAGCCTCGCGTACTACAGCTTTGACCACGCGTTTGGCATTGCGGCTGCACGAAGCTCCGACGGTGAAAAGGACCTCGCCGGTTGGGCAATGGCGCAACCGTTTGGTCGCTACTTCGCAGCGTTGATCGGGTCCGGTTTCTTGGTCGGGGGCGTGGTCACGGTCGCAAAAGGCGTGATGGGAAAATACGAGCGATACCTTGAACCGCAGGCAAGGGGTAGCACGCTGATAAAAATCATCTGCGTGTACGGGCTTGGCGCTCGCGGCGTCCTGTTTGCGGTCGCCGGTGTGTTCTTCTGTTATGCGGCGTTCACTCTCGATCCTCAACAAGCAGGCAGCCTTGCTGATGCACTCATTTGGTTGCGTCAACTGCCGTTTGGAGGGATCCTCTATGTACTGGCGGCACCAGGTCTATTCTCATTTGGCGGATACAATCTTATCGAGGCACGGTATCGGTTGGTCCACACGCCCGATCTGGGTGACGCGCGAAAAGCGGTTTCGCCGAACGAACAGTCCGGATTAGAAGATTGCCCTCCCCGGCGGTAAAAGCTGGGCGTCTGGTCCGCTACCGTACAGAGCTCGCTTAACGGACGATTCAGTTACCTGTACTACGGTTGCCGGCTGACGCTGAACGCAGGCATGACGCCGAGCAACCGCCCGATGTGTGGGCATCCTTGTCGTCATGGATTGACTATGACCGTTACTCCGCGACTTCGCGCCCGCCTTTTTGCCGTCTCGATGACGAGCGCACTAATTCTATCAACGCTCGGTGGACTAGCATATGTCGTGTCAGGCGCAATCTCCTCCATGGCTGCATCGGCTGACGAGATGGACGATATGCGCGCGCTCGCAGCAGCGAAAGGCGCTTTAGACGCGTTGAGAAAACAACTGGGCGCAACCGTCAGAGACAACGCCTATTGGGACGACGCTTACTTAAGCCTTAAGGGAAATGGAGCGCAGGCCTGGGCAACTGAAAACTGGGGAGCCACAACCGCTGATTACCCATTGTATGATACCGCAATCGTTTTAGACGCGGCAGGTAGCGCCTTAATGGCCTATCATAAGGGCATAACCCTGACCGACGAAGCTGTTGAGCGTTTCTTTCTCGGTAAGCTTCCCAAAATCGTTGCCACCGCGCGTGATGTTGAATATGCCGCGGACGACCTCCCTGTCGCTTTTGCAAAAACGAGCGAGGGGATGGCACTTGTTGGCGCGGCGGCAATTCAGCCAGCCGATGATGCCGAATTTGACATGAAAAACGCCAACGTGCTCCTCTTTTCTAAGCAGATGAGTGCGAACGTCGTAGCCGAGATCGCTCGGACATTCAGTATTGCAGGTCTTGCAGTGGAGGTTGGGCCGGGAAACCCAGCGATGCTGCATGCAGACGTGCTGGATATTGACGGCCATGAGATCGGAAGGGTGACGTGGCCGCCGATGCATCCTGGGACTGCAAGCTATAATCGTGCGCGGCCAACGATCATCCTAGCTGCAATAGTGCTCGTATCTGTACTCCTAGCTGTGATGATCTGCGGACTATTGATATTTCGTGGCCTGCGGAAAAGTGAACAGGTCGCTAGATACAAGGCACGCCATGATGCCCTTACAGGCCTTTGGAACCGAGCTGGGTGCCTGGAACAGCTCGATGAAATGCTACGTCCCGAGACTGGAGGATCCAATGCAAACCTATATATCCTTGACCTTGACGGCTTCAAACCAGTTAACGACGCGTGGGGACACCCGGTTGGCGATAAACTGATTAACGCAGTTGCCGTGAGACTCCTAGAGGGCCTTCCTGTAAGCGCTATCGTGGCACGTCTCGGTGGCGATGAATTCGCGGTACTGAGCGCAACCGATAATATCGGATCCAACTCCACCGTGCATGAAACCATCCTCCGCGCGCTATCGATACCGTTCAAAATCGAGGGGAGAACGATAGAGATCGGTGGCAGTATCGGCTGGGCAAGGGCCGGGAACGGTGCGCTGGACAGCACCGAACTTCTCCGGCGCGCTGATCTCGCTTTATACCGGGCAAAGAGCGTCGGGCGAGGTGTAGCGGTTGAATACGAACCCGGCTTGGACGAAGAAGCGATTTGGCATGCTGAACTCGAGCAAGAGTTGCGCCTGGGTCTCCTGGCAGGCGAAATCCACGTCGTATTCCAACCATTGATCGAGGCATCCACCCGCGAGATCGGAGGCGTGGAAGCTCTCGCACGCTGGAGCAGTCCGACACGAGGATCGATATCGCCAGAGACCTTTATTGGCGTCGCTGAAAAGGCCGGTTTGATCGATCAACTCGGTCTTCAGGTCTTGCGAATGGCAATTCGAGAGAGTGCACGATGGCCGTCTATAGGGGTAGCCGTGAATATCTCTCCTCTTCAACTAAAAAACCCCTATCTCTGCAGGCAGATCAAAGAGGTCCTTGAGGAATATCGTTTCCACCCCGCTCGACTGACAATCGAGGTAACTGAAGGGGTATTTATCTCTAATCCAGCCCAGGCAAAGCGAGCGTTTGATGGATTGCGGAAACTGGGGGTCAAGATCGCACTCGACGACTTCGGATGCGGCTATGCCAGTATTGGCACACTAAGAGAGTTCGGATTTGATAGCATGAAAATCGACCGCTCCCTCGTCTTCAATCTTGACAAGGAGGGCAATGGGGGAGCCGTGCTGCATGCAACGGTAGCCCTTGCGAACGCGTTGAATCTGCCGGTAACGGCAGAAGGAATCGAGACCGAAGCGCAGGCTACTGCCGTTCGCCTGTCGGGTTGCGACCGTCTCCAGGGTTACCTCTTCAGCAAACCAGTCGATGCAACAGAAATCACACGACGGTACTTCAAGGCACACCAACAATTGGTCGGCTAATCGGCACGTTTTCGAAATGTCTTCCGTGGCTCGCCTAGGCATATGACCCGACCTAAAGCTGCCGATCGTATCTGGTTCCGTGTTTATCGGCTTTTTGTCCCAGTGGACGCACGGGCGGTAACGTCGAGGTCAACCGTTCTACGATTTTGGACGACCTCCCACGGGCCAGTTCGACTAAATGCAAAAAAAGAGCTGCTTCCGGTGATGCTGTTGCTCAATCTCAGGGCCCGAAATCTTCTGTCCGACGTAGATTCCGTAATGGACTTGTGTCTTTCGACCAAAACAGCATGCTTCACCGTGACTTTCACTGGGGTGATGGCCATTGGTTTTCTTCGTTTGGCAGATTTGACACAGACCTGGCGGAAGCAAAACTCGATTATGTGGGTAAAGGCCTACGTCGTAAGCACTGGCATGCCTCAATAGCCATTTTCTTTTACACCGTGAATAGCCCCGAGTTTCGTAGACACCTGAATAGCCCCGAGTTTCGTAGACACCCTCGGGTTAGATTTTCTGCTGCTTCTCGAACTCGACGGGCGACAGCATCCCGTTCCTGACGTGTTTG
>NZ_JBPEHL010000045.1:0-10603 GCF_051201095.1 Shinella sp. BE166
ACATTCGAAAGCTCGACACCCGAACCATCCGCCTTCACGCGAATTTTGACGTTGTAATCAACGACCCGCTTTACAGGGACCAAGATCTTCATGGCAATTTTCTCCGACTGGCGATGCAGGCGCGATGGCACGGCGCCGATCGTCGGCGTCCTGGCCATTCCTGTCATCGATCGTTTCAGGGTTTAGGCGCCGGCGGCGCGCCGTTCGGCGAGAATGCGCCTCGTATAGGCCTTTATGCCGCCCTCCTGCATCATGCGCAGGGATTCCGGCGCCATTGGCGCAAGCCTCGCGTGATAGCCGGTAGCAAGGTTGCGCAGGCTGCTGATGTCGAGATCGATTTCCAGCTCGTCACCCTCGGTCACGTGCCGGTCGATATCGGCGAGTGCCACGATCGGGATGCCGAAATTGATGCCGTTGCGCATGAAGAGCCGGCCGAAGCTGGGCGCCACAACGGCTGCGATGCCCGCCTCGCGCATTGCGCCCGCGGCTTCCTCGCGGCTTGATCCGCAGCCGAAGTTCAAGCCGCCGACAATGATGTCGCCTGGGCGGACCTTCGATGCGAAGCCCTCATCGATTCCCGCCATCAAATGGGAGGCCATTTCGCCCGGTTCATAGGCCGGCCGAAAATAAGGTTTCGGAAAGATCAGGTCGGTGTTCACGTTCACACCAAAGGTCCAGGTTCTGCCACGTATCTTCATTGCTTCACCAGAAATTCGCTCGGGGAGACCACGTGGCCGGCGATTGCGGACGCGGCCACCGTGGCGGGAGAGGCCACGATGAGGCTGGAGTCCGGGCTACCCATGCGACCGCGGAAATTGCGGCTGGCGGAAGTAATGCCCATTTCACCAGCCGCCATCATGCCCTGGTGACAGCCTGTGCAGGGCCCGCATCCGGGCACGCCGATCACGGCACCTGCCTCCACCATGATCTGGATGAGACCTTCGCGCATGGCCTGCTGGAAAACGTCCGCCGAACCGGGATTGACCATCATCCGGCAATTGTCCGCGACGTGCCTGCCGCGCATGATCTCCGCCGCCAGACGGAAGTCGTTGATCCTGCCGCCGGTGCAGGTTCCGAAGATGGCTTCGTCGACCTCGATATGGGCCGCCTCGCCTGCCGTCACGACATTGGAGAGGTCGTGCGGTAGCGCCACCAGCGAGTCCAACTCCGTCACGTCGATCTCGATGGTGCGGGCGTAATCCGCCTCCCCGTCCGTCTCGTAGACCGTCCAGCCGGATGTCACCTGACGCGACCGGAGATAGTCGAACGTGATCTCGTCGGGCTGGATGTATCCGGCCTTCGCGCCGAAATCGATCACCATATTCGTCAAAACGAGGCGCTCGTCCATGCACAGCGAGCGGACGAGCGGGCCAGTGAACTCGACCGCCTGGTAGACGGCGGCGTCCTCGCCATAGTCCTGGGCGATCTTGAGCACGATGTCCTTTGCGGTCACCCATGGCTTCAGTTCGCCATGCAGCACGACACGCAGCACTTCGGGAACACGGAGCCAATTGTATCCGAGTGCCAGGCCCGAGGCGATGTCGGAATGCCCGAGTCCGGTCGAGAAGCAACCGAGGGCGCCATTTGTAACCGTATGGGAATCGGTCCCGAAAATGAGGCTTCCGGGCCGCGCATACCCCTTCTCCGGGAAAAGCACGTGGCCAATGCCTTCTCCGGCATGGAATTTCGATATGGCCTGAGCCTTTGTCCAGACCCGCGTCACCTTCTGGGCCTCTGCATCCTGCGGGCGGATCGCGGGGTAATGGTGGTCGAAAACGACAACGACCCGTTCCGGGTCGAAAACCTTGTCGCCGCCCATTTCCGCAAGCAACGCACGGGCGCGTGCTGCGCCGCGATCGTTCAGCATGATCAGGTCAGGCTCGACATTCACGATCTCTCCGACCTGAACGCTGTCCCGGCCCGCGTGGGCGGCAATTATCTTGGCAAGCGCATGCATGGCAACCTTTCAGCCGGTGTCGGCTTCCGTTCGTCTCATTCTATGAAACATCATTTCATTTTATATTGCAAGATAAGTCTGTTTAGGAAATAGTGTCAACAGGCGTCATCGCCGTGCCATGAGAGAACAAAGGATCACCCCGTGCAGCAGGAAGACACCGGCGGAATGCCCGAAAACCGCGAAGACGAATCGAAGCGAGCCGAGACGGGCTCGCCCGCGGTGCGGCTGCGCCAGCTGATGGAGCAACAGGAACGCGTGGTTTCGGTCCTTCACCCGCCGAGCGCCCACCTCGCCCGCATCATGGAGAAAGCCGGGTGCGAGGTGGGCTTCGTCGGGACCGGAAGCGTCGTCGGTGCCTATACCGGGCTTGCCGATGTCGGCACGGCAACCATGATGGAATGCGTCACGATCTCCGGCTGGATCGCACAGTCGGTGAATTTTCCGATCATCATGGACGGCGACACCGGGCATGGCGGCATCATGGCCGTGCGCCGCATGGTGCGCGAATGCATAAGGGCAGGAATCGCAGGAATCCGCATCGACGACCAGCCGATCGAGGGCAAGCGCAGGACGGGCGACGCCGGTATCGAAGTCGCGC
Source organism: Shinella sp. BE166 (assembly GCF_051201095.1). Taxonomy (NCBI): domain Bacteria; kingdom Pseudomonadati; phylum Pseudomonadota; class Alphaproteobacteria; order Hyphomicrobiales; family Rhizobiaceae; genus Shinella; species Shinella sp. BE166. The sequence continues at coordinate 2,556 of NZ_JBPEHL010000045.1, forward strand.
CGCTCGACCAGGTCATCGCCCGCTATCGCGCCGCCGTCGACATGAAGAACGAGATCGATCCGAACTTCGTGGTGATGGCGCAATGCTATGCGCGCGACGCTGTTGGGTTCGATCTTCCCAAGACACTCGACCGCCTGCGGGCCTACCGCGAAGAAGCCGGCGTCGACTGGGTACAGCTCGAATCACCGCACTCGGTCGATGAGATCCGCCACGCCCGCGCCGCGGTGAAAGGGCCATTTTCGTTCATGAAGGGCAAGCTGCCACGTTACCTGTCGCTCGACGAGCACAAGGACCTCGGTGTCAATCTCGCCTGGCTGCCGAGCTTCACGCATCATATTGCGTGGGCCGCCGTCTGGGACTTCATGCAGGAATTCCAGAGCGACGGCATCGCGGCCTGGGAACGTTTCGCCGATAGCCGCAAGGCCAATCCCTATCCGATCCCCTTTGTCGGACCGGAGGGCGAAGGGGCCACACGCCAGCAGGCCCTTGAAGAGCGCTATTTTCGTGGAGTGCCTGCCGAAGGCCGCGACGGCTGAGGCGGCCATGGCCCGCCGCACCGGGCGCTTGCTTGCCGGCGGAATTCACGCCGGCGGCTTGTATCCCAGGCGCTCCGATATCTGCCGCGCACCGTGCAGCATCAGGCCGATGCATCGCTCCCTGTGTTCGGGTGTGTAGCGATAGGCCGGCGTCAGCACGTCGATTGCCGCTACGGTGCGGCCTTCATAATTCTTGATAGGCACGGCGATCGCGCCGCCGCCTGCGATCAGCTCGCCGCGGCTTTCGGCATAGCCGAGCTCTCGGATAAGGGCGATTTCCTTGAGCAGGTCCTCCCGCCGCGTGATCGTGTTTTCCTGGATCTGCTGTAGCTCGACTCGGGCGAGATAGTCTTCGATTTCTGCGTCATCCAGCCCGGCAAGAAGCACCTTGCTGGACGCACCGGCATAAAGCGGAGAATGCACGCCGAGATCGGCGCTGCGGCGCATCGGATGCAGCCCTTCGAGGGAATCGATGTGAACGCGCGTATCGCCAGAGCGCACGGAGAGCACGATGGTCTCGTTCAGTGCGTTACGGATGTCGCGCATGACGGGGGCGGCCAAGGCATGCAGGTTGGCCTGCCGGCGGCGAATGTCGGCAAGGCGCACGAGGGCGAAGCCCAGACTGTACTCGCCCGTGTTCGGGTCCATCTCGCAGAACTCGTGTTCGACGAGGGTGGAGAGGATGCGGAACACGGTGGATTTCGGCAGACCCGTCGCCTTGGAGATATCCTTGAGGCCTCGAGATGGCTGGCCCGAACTGAAGACACCCATGATCTCCACCGCCCGGTTCAAGACGGCGATGGAGTAGGCACCACCCTTCTTGGTGGCCTCTTCCGTGGCGGAAGCAGATGCTTCGTTTGTGTCCTCAGATGGGGTGGCCGCGCGTAATCCGCGGCCCCCTCTTCGACGTCCGGAAACTGTTTCGTCCATATGGGAACCCATTTCATATCGTGAAATGACACCGTAATGGCAAACCGTTTCAGCGTCCAGCCTCAGCCTGCAACGGCTTGTTCTGCCTGCTTGGCGGCCTTCGTGCTGACATAGGCGGCAGCACTTCGCCCCGCAATGCGCCCGAAAACCGCACCCGCCATCAGGCCCGTGCTGCCGGGATAGTTGAAGTAGTAAAGCCCGCCCACCAGTTCACCGGCGGCAAAAACGCCGGAGAGTGGCTGGTCTTCGATGTCGAGAACCTGTGCCTCCGTATTGATCTTCAGGCCGCCGAACGTGAACGTGATGCCGCAGCCGACCGAGTAGGCCTCGAATGGACCTTTCTCGATCGTGTTGGCCCAATTCGACTTGGTGACCGCGAGCCCTACCGTCGACTTTCCATCCTTGATGTTCGGATCGAAGTCGACATCCTTCTTGATGGAGTCATTGTACTCGCGAACGGTGTTGAGGAAGCCGTGATAGTCGACGTCCCCCATCTTGTCGGCCAGTTCCTCGAGGGTATCGGCCTTCACCTTGGTGGCGCCGCGCATTTTGTATTCGTCGCGAATGAGATGCGCGACCTGGGCATCGAACACCTGCCACGCATAGCTGCCGGGCTGCTGCAGCACAATCCTGCCATACTTGGCATAGGTGTAGTTGCGGAAGTCAGCCCCCTCGTCCAAGAAGCGTTTGCCCTCGGCATTGACCATGATGCTGTAGGGGTAGCTGTGGCGATAGCCCGCGGAATGCTGGCCATCGACATCGCCGAAATCGTTCGCATAACGCTCCCAGGAAACCGAGTGGCAGCCAGACCACTGGCCGTAGGACTGCGCGCCGAAGTCGAGCGCCATCTTGATGCCGTCACCCGTATTGTAGCGGGTTCCGCGAACCTTGGCCATTTCCCAGCCCGGGCCGAGATAGCGGGCACGCCATTCGCGGTTGGCCTCGAAGCCGCCGCAAGCGAGAACCACGGCCGTGGCGTGGATGTCTTCCTCGATGCCATCCACGATGACCCGAACGCCGCCGACGGCTGCGCCGTTGCGCAGGAGCGAGACAGCTCGCGTGCCGTAGCGGATTTCGACACCACGCTTCTCCGCGGCGCGAATTTCGGCCTCGATGAGACCGGCACCACCGCCATTGGCATAGATGACCACGCCGCCGAAGAACTTGAATCGGCCGTTGTGGTTGAAGGCCTGGCGTCCGTAGTTCGGCACAAATTTCACGCCCTGCTGCATGAGCCAGTGAACAGTGTCGGTGCTGTTGTTGACGATGATGTCGGCGAGCTCCGGATCGATGTGATATTGCGTAATGCGGCCCAGATCGTCGAAATAGTTCTCTGCGGTATATTCGCCGAAATCCGTTTTTGCGATGTCCTCGTCCGACAAGTCGGGAACGATCTTCTTGATATCGGCAGCACCGTGATGGACCATGCGGAAGCCGCCGCCCGTAAAGGCGGAATTGCCTCCGCGCTTGTGCTCCGGCGCGCGCTCGAGCACGAGAACGCTTGCTCCGCCTTCAACGGCCGAGAGTGCTGCGGACAGAGCTGCGTTTCCGCCGCCGACAACGATCACATCGTATTGCTTGCCACTCATTGAAAATTCGCTCCTCCGGTTGAGACGCCGCTCCATCGTCGGACGGCTTTGAATGCACCATGCCGACCCCAGCCAGCATTGTCAATATTATGAAACATCATTTCATTGTACGAAACATCAATGTGTCACTTTGCTGCCGAACAACCGCCGGACGACGATCGGCCCGATGACGACGAGGCAACTCATGCGGATGATCTGTATCGCGGTAACGAAGCCCAGGCTGATATGAGCCGCGACGGCGAGCGCCGAAACCTCCGCGACGCCCCCGGGCGAAAACGCCAACAGCATCGCGTCGAAAGCCTCGCCGAGAAGATAAGAGACGCCCGTGGCAAAAGCTGCGACGAGAAGAAGCGCGGAGAGCGCCCATATGAGTGAGATCGCAAGCGTGCCGAAAACCTCGTTCAAGCGCACGCCCGCAAAGCGGACCCCGATGAATGTTCCCAGAACGACCTGGGCGCCGGCCACCATGGCCGCAGGCGGGGCGCTCTGTGTCAACGGAATTGCGTGCACAATGACGCTGGCGATGAGCGGACCGATGAGGAACGGTGCTGGTATGCGCAGCAGTTTGCCTGCCAACGAGCCAACGATCGCGCATCCGACCAGAATGGCGAGGTCAAGCCATCCGGGCGGCAGTCCGGCCTTGGGCGTCAGGGCCACGACCTCCAGACCGAGAAGATACCGAAGCGAGAGGGAAATGGCCGTGACCGTGACGGCAAGGCGCGCGGAGTGCACCAAGACGACCTTCTTCACATCCGCCCCGCAATCCTCCGCCAGAACGACGATTTCCGACAGATTGCCCGGCACGGCGGCAAAATAGCTCGTGACAGAATCAAAGCCGGCTCGCCGAAAAAAGAGCCAGCCGAGCCCCACCATGCTGGCGAGGTAGAGAACCACGAGGAGCGCCAGAACGACCAGCGCGCTGCCCGTCGGTATGCCCGAGACATCCAGCACGCTGCCGAACATGACGCCGAGAACGGTCGCTAAGCAGTTGCGCGCTAATTTCGGCATGGCGAGCGGCAGCTTGCAGAAACTGGCGATCGTTGTCGCCGTCATTGCGCCGAGCATGAAAGGGAGCGGCGTACCGATAAGGGAGAAAGCCATCCCGCCGGCGGCGCCTATCCCCACCGCCAGCAGGAGTTTCAAAAGCTGCGCGACCACGCGCCGCTCACATCAGCCAGTCCGGGAAGTCCAGCCAGAGCGGGATTAGACCCTCTGGATAGTCGAGATAAAGCACATAGGCGAGCACCGCGAGGGTCAGGATCGTACACAGGGTGATGATCGCGTTTCGGCGCAAGGGACGACCGCACTCGACATAGAGGAAGGCAAAGACGAAGACCGCCGATGCCAGCGTAAAGCCCAAGACGTAGATAAGCCCGGCAAACAGCGCAAACCAGGCGAAGTAGACGTATTTGCTCGGCCGCTCGCTGAAGACGGTCCTATTCGTCTGGTCGATATCGCCGAGGACGGGATTTGCCAGCGGCGCGAAGGCTTGGTGTGCAATCACCATGCCGGTCAGGATAATCGTGATGACGCCCACAGAGGCGGGATAGAGATAAGTGAGATAGCTTTTGTCGCGGATCGCAAAGAGCGCCCATAGTGTGACAAGTGCCAGCGCGGCCGAGAATGCGATCTGGGGTACGCGCGATGTCACCGCGTCTCCTTCCGCATCCGCGGGATCATCCGGCGACGACTTCATCATGATGCGGATGCCGACGGCGAGCGAGGCGAGCACCATGAGCGCGATGGCAATGGACTGAGGCCGCTCGAGGAAGGACAGGCCATAGACCTGCGCCGTCTGATAGATATTGGCTTCGAGCGGGCGCGAAAGGACGAACCCGACGACCAACGCCGGACGCGGCCAGTCGAACCGCTTCATGTAGCAGCCGAAGACCGTCAGCGTCAGAAGAGTGACGATGTCGCCCCAGCTCTTCGTCGCCTGATAGGCGGTGAACACCATTACGACAACGATCAGCGGCGCCATCAAAGCGTAGCGAATGACAGTCAGGCGAGCAATCGGCCCGGCCAGCATGACGCAGAGGATGCCCGCGAAGACGTTTCCAAGCGCCAGCGACCAGATGATGACGAAGGTTAGGTGCAGGTCGGCGCCCACCATGCGCGCACCGGGCTCAAGCCCGATCAGAATGAACGCGCCAAGCAGCAGCGCCATAGACCCGGAACCCGGTATGCCAAAGAACAGGGTCGGTACGAGGTCACCACCGCGCACCGCATTGTTGGCGGCTTCGGGCGCGATCACGCCGCGAATGTCGCCCTTGCCAAATTTCGAACGGTCCCGCGAGGATTGCACGACATGGCCATAGGCAAGCCAGTCAGCAGTGGAGGCGCCGACACCCGGCAGGATGCCGACGATCGCGCCCAACACCGAGACGCGAAGGACCAGCCACCAGTTGCGTATCGTGTCGAAGATGCCCTCCATGAAGCCGCTGCCGAGCCGCGCATCCTTGGCGATCGTCGAGCGCTGCCGCATCAAGTCGACGATCTCTGGAAAGGCGAATATGCCAAGCGCCAGCACGACGAGCGGAATGCCGTCGCTCAGATAGACCGTGGAAAACGTGTAGCGCAGTTCACCGGTGGCCGGCGCACTGCCGATGCTGCCGAGCAAGAGGCCGACGGAACAGGCGGCAAGTCCCTTGAAGAGACTCGCGCCCGTCAGCGATCCCACCATCGATAAAGCGAGGAGGATCAGCAACAACTGTTCTCCCATGCCCACGCCGAGGATCAAAGGCTTGGCGATGAAGACACAGCCCGTCAGCACAACGGCGCCGAACAGACCCCCGATGAGCGAGGCCGAAAAGGATGCACTCAGCGCCCTCGCCGCATGGCCCTGACGCGCCAGCGGGAAGCCATCAAGCACGGTCGCGGAGGATGACCCACCGGGTATGCCCATGAGGATGGACGGAAAGGTGTCGCCTGTCGCCGTCGTTGCCAACATGCCGATCATCAGCGCAAGGGCGGAAGTCTGCTCCATGCCATAGACGAAGGGAAGAAGCAGCGCCATGCCGGCCACGCCACCCATGCCGGGCAGAACACCGACCACCATGCCCATGCCGACACCGATCAACAGATAGGCAAGGTGGTGCAGCGACAGCAGCTCCCCCAGCGACTGAACTATGACTTCCATGATATTCCTCAAATCGACGCGTCAGCTGCGCCCGCAAAAACAAGGATCGAAGACGTGGAGATCACGCCTTCGATCGCGCCAGATTATAGAGACGCGTCAAAACGCTGCTTCAGCCAGGACCGCAGCCAGCCGAGCGCTTCATCGTCGAAGACGACGGCGCTGCGAACGTTGCGGGTTGCCGCCTCCCCCGTCGCCTGCGGCTCTTCCCCAAGCAGGTCGGTTGCCTTCTTCTTGAGCGCCGGATCGGCTTCGAAGTCGGCAAGCAGCTTGCTCACAGCACCTTCATAGGTCGCCACGACCTCATCCGGTGTGCCTTCCGGCAGCAGGATCGCCCTGGTCGCCATCACGTTGAGGTTGAACACGGAATCCCAGGCCTTGCGCGCCGGGCCGGACAACGGCTCGCCCTTCAGCTTTTCGTAGACCTCCAGGAAATGCGGTAGATCCGGATTGGCGGGGTCGCGCACGACCTTCCCGTTGTCATCCGCAAAACCGAGCGTGAAGAGCGGCACAACCTCCCCGCTGTCGACCAATGGCTTGGCGAGCTTCTGGTAGGCATTGTTGATCGCGAAATCGAGGTTGAGTTCACCGCGCTCGAAGGCCGGAAAAGCGTCGCCACGGTTGAGGCCGAAAACCGGCCGCACTTTCACACCGAGAAGGTCCATTGCCATGAGAACGCGCATGTCGCCGCCGGTCGGATTGTTGGCGCCGAGCGTGACGTCCTTGCCTTCGAGCTGGGGCAGTTCGTCTGCCGTCTTGATGCCGAGGGCACTGCTCATATAGACTACGGTGCCCTGGGCGGAGCTGATAATCGGGATCCATTTGTCGAGATTGTATTGCGCGCGCTGGTCCTTGAAGGTGAAGTTCAGCATCACGGACGCGCTGGCTGCGATGATATCCGTGCCGTCCTTCTTGGCGCGTTGCTCGAACTGGTTGCTGCCGGCAATCGCGCCTGCCCCTTCGACATTCTTGATCACTATCGTCGGCTGCCCGGGCAAGCGCTCGGCAATCAGCGGTGTCAGGAACCGCGCATAGAGATCCGCCCCACCGCCTGCCGCATAGGGCACGGTGACCGTGATCCTCTGACCGGCGAAGTCGGTTTCGGCCACAGCCGAACCCGCAAAGCCCGTACAGCAGACCAAGCCGGCTGTAACAAGCAGAGCATATTTCCACGTCTTAAAAAGCATGCGTATCCTCCTCCTGATCGCGCAATACCGTATGTCTCATCTAGTGAAACGGTATTTCATATATAAGCACAGAGTTCAGCGCCGTGCAAATGCTTTGCTCGGGCGAGCCGACGCTGAGCAAAATTGACGCTGCGATTGCACACGGAACGTCCTTGAGGCAGATCAGGGCCGCGCGGCATTCTACGCTTTGAGTAATGGGATGCTGATGGCGACAACTAAGCAGAAGATTGCCAGGCGACCGATTACCAAGTCTTTGGCAAGTGATTCAGTGCCCAAAACGAGACAAAAGCCGGGCGTCCAAATTGCAGAGCTGCGGCAATCGGCCATTGTAAATATGAAGATGCGTGCGGATAAATAGCGCGGCCCCCACAAAACCGCACAGCCCTACGTCAGCGAATAACGATTGATAACCTTGCGGCGCGTATAATTTTCTGTTTTCAATGGGCTACCGACGCCTATCGCTGGACATAACCCAGAAAGCACCGCCTCGAATACTCATCTGGAAGCCCTCCCGCAGAATTCAATAGCGAACGATTGCCTCGATATCTACGCTGTGAAGCTACCAATACACATGGTGACCTGAGACCCATCGTCCCTCCAATTTTCAGGAGAGTCTTGGGTTTTCAATCTGACCTTATGCGGCCTGTTTTTCCATAGCCATTTTCATTGC
>NZ_JBPEHL010000046.1:0-9595 GCF_051201095.1 Shinella sp. BE166
TTAAAATCTTCGCTGAAATTCGATTTGCTCATGATGCTCTTCCTGCCTCAAAATTAGGAAAGAAGGCGTCTACAAATCTAGGGGCTATTCAGTATTCGAAGCTTCGTTTAACTATTCCAGTTTTATCTGGGAGCGCTCGAATTTCGTTGATGTCGTCCTCGCGCATCAGGACCGAGGCAAACGCAGGCTCTACGCTTCCCAGTTTATTCCGAAATTTCTTCCAATATTGGTCGTAATATTCGATGCAATTCTTCCGGAGAGCTTCTGCGCTTTCGACCCGTCTCGCGAACTTTTCAGCTTCCTCGGAAAATGACAGAAGCTCGCTCTCGTAGATCGCGCGGAGCTCATCTCTAGGGTCCTCCCTCGGAAGATCGGCGCCATTCTCTTCGAAAATTTGACTGATTAAGGTTCGGATGGATGAGTCTGTTTTTGTCATGTTTCGATAATGGTCGCCGCCGGATCGTTGAAACGAGCATGCAGAAAATATTGCACCTGATTGGCTTGCCTCATGATCCACTCCGCCGGCTCAAGAGCGGAGTTGGATACGCTGGCGTATCTGCTGGTAGATCTGGATCTCCGCCTCGTGCGCGAGCTGCACGACCAGTGCGAATCGCTGGCTATGGAGCTCAGTCGCCCACCCGGCCTCGCACCGCACCACAATGTAATAGCGATCGCCATAGGTCGAGATGTCCGACTTGAATGTCGCGACAGCCGACTGCAGCGTGCTTTTCTCCCGGACTTGCGGACCAGGTACCAGCTTGCACTGAAAGCGTTTCGCGATGTCGGGGACAGCCTCGTCGCGCGGTCGACGGCGGTAATGCTCGGAGATTAGTGCGGGATCGCAGCCGCGCACGAGGCGAAAACTCATGCCGACGCCGGCATAATCACTGCGGCTATGACGCACCGGCGGATCGTAAGCCAGCGATACGCGGATCGTCCGCCGGCCATTGGTGTTCTGGAACAGCTCCGGGACCGGAAGCTCGTAGATAGCGAAGTGGTCCATCGCCAGCTCGTCTTCTGCATAGAGTACGACGCGCGCGTCGTCGGAGAATGCAGCATGCTCGAGTTCGATCTGTCCGTAGCCACAGACGCTCCGGATGGCAGCCTCTCCCAGCGAAGATAGACGGTGGTGCGCCGCTTCAGGGATGGTCGCCGAGGTGGCGAGCAGCGCGCGCACCAGGTTCGCGGATGCGTCGGGGAACCGGGACAAGATCTGAGCGGCCTTGAAGCCAACTATTGGCGCGGCGTACGAGGTGCCCGACCCGCTGGTGATCAGTTGCTCGACCGGCCTGTGATGAAGCGTCAACAGACCGGCGCTCGCGACGTCGCGTCCGTCGCGCAATCGTTGAACAAGCGGGTCGACGATCATCGTACCGCCAAGATCGATGAAATCCGGTTTGACCGATCCCTCGACCCCTGGTCCGATTCGGGTGAAAGGCGATGGCTCGCCTTCCTGCGTGATCGGTCGCACCGCGACGTCGGCGCCGAGCCGGGCATCGAGCCCGTTGCCATGTGCGAGGGACCCGACTGTCACGACATTGATAGCGCCGCCCGGCTCGAACAGCCGATTGCCTTCTTCAGTCAAATAGCGTGGATACTCGGTGACCGCCTGTTCGATCCTGTTACCGCCACGAGGGGCGCGGTTACCAGCTGACACGACGATCACGACATCGAGCTCGCGCGCGAGTTCGTCCAGCGTCGCCGCCCAGGTCCCGACCTTTCCTCCATCGTAGACACGCTTGCGGTCTGCGAGAGCGATGACGAACAGTCTGCATCCGAAGCGCGCGTGAAGCGACGTGACTGCCTCTCGCATCTGGGAGGGCACCAGTCGCCTATCGTCAAAATCGCCGCGTTCGTTGACCACTTTTGCTGCGCACAGCCGCGCCCCACGGTCGAGCGCGCCACCGGCAAGCTGGGCGCGGAGGTCTCCGAAAACGGCGACGCCTCCGACGCGCGTGCCATGTCCCCATTCATCGACGGTCCCCAGCCGCTCGGGCACGCCAATCGCGCCAACAAGGATGTCTTCGATTAGGGGATGGTCATTGACGCCGCTATCGATGATCCCGATGAGCGGCGCGTCGTTTGCGAGAGGACCCCGCTCCGGCAGGTCGCCGAGTTCGAGACGCATGGCTTCCGCGGTCGCAACGTCCGGGGACGGGGGAAGGTCGATCGCCGCTACGTCCTCCAAGGACAGCAGTGACCGGAAGACCTCTCCGCTCGCGCGGATCCGTGCCATGGTGATCGACGGCCCGATATACTCGTCGAGCCATTCGCCGCCGCGGGCAACCACATAGGCTTCGATGTCGCCAAGTTTGCGCTGACGAAGCTCTCGTCGACCGAGGTCCCAAAGTTCCAAATCGGCAGTGAGTTCACCCAAGGCGTGGAAATCTTCAGGCTCGGTATAGCCTTCCTCGCGCAGGCGAAGCCCGATCCGATCTCTTGGCTCGACCGTCCCGACCGATGCGATCGACCCCACGAAGTTTGCATAGGGCGCGCCAGTCTGACCGGCCGGAACCGGTCCGCCATAGGCAGCAAGCCGTGCCCGGAAGTCGCGCAGCTCGTCGTTTGACGAGAAGAGGACGAGCGTTCGATCGGCATCGCTGGATAGGACGGTTAGACCGAGAGCCTCCCAGTCGCTTTCCAGCAGTGAGCCTGTCATGCGCACGCGGAGGATCAGTGAAGGATTGACCGCCCCGGGTGGTCGCCGACGCTGCTGAACTGCGACTGCGTCGTCGAGCTCTGTGGCAATCCGTCGGCTGTGTTCGGGACGGTCACGCTCTGGCGCTGAACCAAATCCCAGGCGTTTGCGACGTTCGAGTTGCTCCGGCAGCCTGACCAGCTGCAAATGGTCGTATCGAGCCATGGATGTGGCCCTTTACGACTGACTGGTGAGGCGCGACCGACCAGCCTTGCGACGCTGTTCATCGAGGATGGCGGAATTGAAATCCCGCTCCCGAACGTCCTTGCGCTTTTCGATGACCGTCGACTTTATGGCCTGAATGCAGACTCGCTCGATCTCCGCATAGGAAAAGCCGACAAGCTCACTGGCTTTCGTCGTGACATCGAACACCGTCGGCACATTACGGAATTTCGAGCGGAGATAGCGCGCGATCAGTTGCTCATCGGGTTTGTCGAACCAGATCACCTCATCGAAGCGCCGCCAGATGGCACTGTCGAGAGCGTGGTCGAGGTTCGTGGCGGCGATCAGAAAACCCTGGGGTCGCAGGCGGTCGATGAAGAGGAGCAGACTGTTGACCACGCGCCGCAGCTCATTGTGTTCGCTGGAATCGTCGCGCGAGCGCGCGAGCGCATCGAACTCGTCAAGAAAGAGAACGCAGGGCTGCTTGCGGGCGAAGTCAAAAATCTTCCGGAGATTGCTGGCCGTTTCGCCAAGATATGAAGAGATCAACTGATCGAGCTTAACGGCAAACATCGGCAAACCGAGTTCGGCGGCGAAAACCTCGGCAGATATTGTCTTGCCGCAGCCGGGTGGGCCGCAGAATAAGAGTTTGGAGCGTACTGGCAGACCCTTGCGCCGGATATCCTCTGACCGTCGGAACTCCTTGAGCAGCCCGATAAAAACGCGCGTGTTGGATGCGCTGAGCACGACGTCCTTAGTCGTATGGGTTGGCTCCACCCGCTCGACGAAATCTTTCGCGGCGTCCGGAAACGGGATCAGCGGCGCAAGTGATTTCATGGGTTTAGGGCCGTTGGGCGAAGGGCCGCTTTCGAGCGTCCTGCGAAGAGTGCGTGCGAGAACCTTATTGTTCTTCTTTTCTTCCTCAACAATTATCTGCTCGGCGACCGCACGAAACTCATCGTCACGGCCATAGCTCGCCAGCAATTTCTTCATCAATTCACCGCGAGCCATGATCACCCTGCTCTAATCTTGCACTTTTCGTATAATGCTACCTCTCCGCTCGGCCTTTTTCCATTGCAATTGCATGCCGGTGACAGGATTCGCGCGTTTCATCGTACATCGCAATGTCCTGCCTTAAAAGGCTGGAAACTCCCAGCCCGCAGCGGGAAACAAGCTTCCGCTCGATACGCGCAATCCATAATCGAGCCATATGCGGCGAAGTCGTAGGTTTGTCAGCCAGTTGACCAATTGAATATAAGGGTCGGCGGTTCGTAATGGTTCAAGAGCAAACCAGGCCCCCAAAGTAAACTTTGAATGCGGATTTGACTTAAAGCTGAAAAAACCTACCACAGATCAATGCGGGCGCATTCGAGGGCTATAATATCGCCGACGTCAATGCCTCCAGGCAGAGGGTCGTCAGCAATAAAATGAATGTCGCCGACAGCAAGGTACCCTTTCTGCGCGTCGGTAACCCTACCGACCACTTGCTGCGTCAATCCCTCTGCAGCGATCTTGCGAATCGCGAGTTCAGTTGGTTCAGCGAGCATGGCGTAATGAATGCCGAACAAATGGAGGCGATCATCTAGCGAGTCGCCAACCTTTACCTTGCAAAGGTAAGAATATGCCTCGCATCTATATCGCCCGTCAGACACTATAACCTCAGCTTCGTCTGCGCTCCTCGACAGCCAACGAATACTTTCAACTTTCATAGCACTTCCCAATCGATGGTGTAATTTAGCCATGCTACGGTTCTACGGCTCGGCTGGCAACATCGGCGGCAACTCACTTGGACTGCCATCCAAAGGCGTGGCTGAAGAGTTCGCTGTTAGTGGTGCGATGCGAGGTCGGACCGTCGCCAAAATCGATTTGAGTAAAGTTAGAAATTATGTCGCGGATGTCTCCGCCGGCGGAACTGGAGATGTAGAGACTGACAGAACCGCTAGATTCGAACAAGAAGTCTTGATTGAGCGCCATATCCCTCGCGACGCGATAATAGATTATTACAAGGTAGAGAAAAAGTGGTAAATATTAACGCTGACAAAATCCTGGAAGCTTTGGATCAGGACTGTTTCATCCCGAGTGCTCGAAGAATGGTGTTTCACCGGGAAAAAGCTGAAAAGCTTGCTTATAATATTCGTCATTTTTCGGTTAATAATGCTAATATCGGGGATGCGCTTCTGGTCTTATGGAGACTTCCGTACTACGTCCTCCTATATGAGGGTCGCTGTATCGAAAATGGAGCCGACCCACAGGAGTATAGAGATGTTGTTGTTGCCGTGAATAACGCAGTTGAAGAAAAAATAAATGACATAGCGGCAATATTAGCGCTAGTTGACAAAGGGAGTCCATAGTCTGACTGCTGTAATCGCGACGAAGCCAAAATAGGATTGCTTGGCCTTTTCGTAGTCCGTCGCGATGTGCCGCAGATTCTTGAGCTTTTTGAAGAGCCGCTCGATTCGGTTTCGCCATTTGCATTTGGCGCGGATGGAAAATATTTGCATCCATTTTATTTCCAGATTCTGAATTGTTCCGAGGATAACCCGACCGGAGCCAACTTTGGGCATATGAAGATGACACGCTGCCATTCGCTAAAATACCAGCTGTTCTGGGAGAGCTCGATAAGTTGGAAGATAATCAGCTTCATGATCCCACTTACTCTCACAATGTAATTTATGCTTGGTGCTCCGATTGCTCTGAGCCCAAAGCTTGGACCGCCGGGAGCTGGAGTTTTCCGGCTGTGATCACGATGGCTGGCTGGTTGGGCCACCGGGATTGTGCAGGGCAATCGGGACGTTATACCCGATCGCCGAGTGAGGACGTTCTTCGTTGTAGTATCGACGCCAAGTCTCCAACTTTTCGCGCGAATCCGCAAGGCTCAGAAACCAGTGGGCGTTCAGGCATTCGGACCGCAGCTTGCTGTTGAACGCCTCGATGAAGCCGTTGTCGGTCGGCTTGCCGGGTCGCGAGAAGTCCAGGGTGACGTTGTTGGCATAGGCCCACAGGTCGAGATCGCGGGAGATAAATTCGCTACCATTGTCCACCCTGATCGTCTTGGGATAGCCTGCCTTCCGGCAGATGCCTTCCAATGTCTGGACCACATCCTCGCCTCGGTAGGTGAAGCGGGCATCGGCTGCAGGGCAGAAGCGCGAATGTGTGTCGACCACGGTCAGGATGCGCAGCTTCTTGCCTGTCGCGAGCTGGTCGTGAACGAAGTCCATCGCCCAGACGTCGTTCGGCCCCACTGCTTCCTGACGATCGTCTCTGAGTTTCGCCTTCACCCGGCGCTTGGGATGCTTGTTGCGCAGCTGAAGCCCTAACTCGCTGTAAATCCTGCGTGTCTTCTTCATGTTGATCTTCCATCCATCACGGCGCAAGTGAACATGGACACGCCGATAGCCATACCGCACGCGTGTCTCACAAATCTCCTTGATGCGTCTTTCGAGTGGGGCCTGTCCGGTGCGGCGGGGCTTGTAGTGGTAAGTAGACGTGTCGAACCTCAGGACCTTGCAGGCCCATCGGATCGATATGCCCCAATCCACCAGCATCCCGTCGATCAGCTTTCGCTGGCGAACAGGCCTCAGAGCTTTCGGCGGATGACGCCCTGCAGCATCTCGCGGTCCAGCGTCAGATCTGCGACTATCTTCTTGAGCCTGGAATTCTCATCCTCCAGAGCTTTCAGACGGCGCATCTCGTCGGGCAGCAGACCAGCATACTTCTTGCGCCAATTGAAATAGGTCGCCTGGCTGATACCTGCCTTCCGGCAGATCTCTGCCACTGGCACGCCATCGTCGCCTTGCTTCAAAATAAACGCCTTCTGGGCGTCCGAAAACTTCGATGCCTTCATGCTTCCGCTCCTGTTCCCAGCCGGGAAATTACCGCGGAAAACTCCAGTTATGAACGGTCCAGTTTTTGGGGATCAGAGCATTTCAATCTGGCCTTATGCGGCCTGTTTTTCCATAGCCATTTTCATTGCGAATTCGCTGGGTGTGATGTTGCCCAGTGAAGAATGCGGTCTGTTCCGATTGTACAACACGACGACAGAACACCCACGGGACCGAGGTTCGCGAGCTTTTGTATCCGTGGCATCCCTGGTTCGGAGAGCATGTGCATGTCCATGCGGCGCTGGCCAAGCGTGTGGATATTTTCCGCTGTAGCCTCTCTGGTGTTCCCTCTGATCGGCTTCTTGAAGTCCCAGCATGGATGTTCGACCGCGCCGTAAGCGGATATTGGCGCAGCCTGCCAGTTCCGCACGTCGATCTCTCAAGCCTGTATGCTTTGGCAAAGTTACTGGAAGACGCCGAAGCCTCATCGCAATCTGCGGTAACGGGCGCAGCATTGGTCTCTCACAAAACGAGTCGGAGAGATGTCCATGCCCCGCCAGTCCATGACATATCAGTTCGATCTGTTCTCGGCCCCGCAGCGGGGGAAGACAGCAGGGATGCCGCAATGGCCGGAGTTGCCGGAGGAGACCCGCCAAGCGTTGACGGTGCTCATCGTACGGCTATTCGTCGATCACGCAAAGTGCGGACATGCCTCCCAACAGAAGGAGGCCGGTCATGATGCATGAGAAGATCGGGCCGCATCATCTGGAGCGGAAGGCCATCCTCTATGTTCGGCAGTCCTCGGCTCACCAGGTTCTACATAATCGAGAGAGCAGCGCCCTCCAGTACGCCATGCGCGACCGTCTGGCAGCGCTTGGATGGTCACATATAGAGACGGTGGATGACGACCTTGGTCGTTCGGCCGCCGGCGGCGTGACCCGCGCTGGATTTGATCGGATGGTGGCGGAAGTCTGCCTTGGCAAGGTTGGCGCCGTGGCCGCACGTGAGGTATCGCGTTTCGCCCGGAACAGCCGCGATTGGCAGCAACTCATCGAGATGTGCCGCGTTGTCGATACCGTCCTGGTCGACCAGGAAGCAGTTTATGCGCCCCGCCAGGGCAACGACCGCCTGCTCTTGGGTTTGAAGGGCAGCCTCAACGAGTATGAACTCGATCTCTTGCGTCAGCGTTCCCTTTCCGCCCGCTATGAGAAGGCTCGCCGCGGTGAGCTCGTGGTCACTGTTCCGGCCGGCTTCGTGAAGGCCGGTGATAGGATCGAGAAGGATCCCGATCGACGCATCCAGGAAGCCATCGCACTCGTCTTCGACAAGGTTGCCGAACTCGGCAGTGCCCGGCAGGCCTTGCTATGGTTCCTCGAGCAGGGGCTGGACCTGCCGGTCAGGTATACCAATGGTGACGTCATCTGGCGCAGGCCAAATTATGCCACCATCCACCGGATGATTGCGAACCCGATCTACGGAGGCGCTTACGCTTATGGTAAGAGTCGCTCCGTGCCCCGATACGAAGGCCGGTCTGGAATTCGTCGCAAGGCGCGTGATGAATGGCTTGCGCTGATCCCGGATGCACATGAAGGTTACGTCAGTTGGGAACGGGCGGAGGAGATCCGCAAGATGGTTAGCGACAATGTGCCAGCCAGCCGCCATCACGGGGCACCGAAGCACGGCGACGCTCTGCTTGCCGGCCTTTTCCGTTGCAAGAGGTGCGGTCGGAAGCTGACAGTCCGGTACACCGGAAACAATCATAATATTCCGCGCTATTCCTGCTGGCGTGGCCTACTCGATAATGGCGAGCCCCGCTGCATAGCCTTCGGCGGTCTGCGGGTCGACGACGCGATCGAAGAGGCACTGCTCGGCGTGGTCGAACCAGGAGCCGTTACCGCCGCCATCGAAGCGGAACGCAATATGGCCAGCCAACGCGACCAGGTTCAGGATGCCCTGCTGCGCGACCTCGAGGCGGCGCGCTATGCCGCCGACCGGGCATTCCGACAATACGACGCGGCTGATCCAGAGAACAGACTTGTAACGTCGGAGCTCGAAGCTCGCTGGAATAAGACACTCGCACGCGTCAGCGAGATCGAAACCAAGATTGCCAAACATCGGACGGTTACGCCGCAGCCATTCCCCATGTCCGCATCACAGGTAACCGCACTTGCGGGAAACCTTCGTATCGTCTGGACGGCGCCGACAACCGATGCAAGGCTGAAGAAACGCATCGTTCGCACGCTTATCCATGAAGTGGCCGCCGATCTCGATAATGCCGCCTCCGAGATCGTCCTTGTCATTCATTGGGTTGGCGGGGTCCACACCGAACTGCGCCTACCAAAGCGCCGCCGCGGGCAAAGAAACGCGACCCCGGACGACATCGTCGATGCTGTGCGACAGCTCGTTCTGATTGCCAATGACGACGTGATTGCCGGTGTCCTCAATCGCAATGGACTGACGACCGGAAATGGCAATCGCTGGACGCGTGAGCGGGTCACCGCGCTGAGGTCATATCGCAAGATTCCAGTCTTCCGTCCTCAGATCGACGGGATGGAGCCATGGGTTAACTTGGGAGGAGCGGCGAAGTTGCTCGGGATCACGCCAAAGACGCTGCGCTTGGCGGCCGAGGCCGGCGATCGAAGGCGCTCACCCGCTGCCCGATGGCCCATGGATCTTCAGCCGTTCAAAACTCGCAGCCCCGGAAGCACGTCAAATCCTCCAGCGCGTCCGACAGAACCCGCGACACCCCACAGGATCGTCTCCAGATCAAGAAAGCCTATTCCCTTCAACAACATAGAAAGATGGGTGTGATGAAACAGGATTGTAGTCCTCCTTCCATGCTGTGATTTCGATCCTCGCCTGCGTCAGTGACGAGAACAGTGTTTCGTTGAGGCATTCGTCACGGAAGCTGCCG
>NZ_JBPEHL010000047.1:0-9408 GCF_051201095.1 Shinella sp. BE166
CAACCCCTTGACCAAGTCCTGATCAGAAAACCATACTCAGAGGTGGCTCACTTCTCGGTGGAAAAACCGGCTCAGTTCTGCGTGGAAACCAACACTTATCGGCCTGAGCGCGAAAGACGTTTCGCTATTTGACAATACCGGTCTCAACCTTCTTGCGGTCAGCCGCCGTGACAAGCGTTTCACGGAGCGCCTGGGAGAAATCAAAATCCGCAACGGCGACGTCGTCGTTCTGCAGGGAGATCTGCAAGCCCTTCCCGATCTCT
This sequence comes from Shinella sp. BE166, assembly GCF_051201095.1. Lineage (NCBI taxonomy): Bacteria > Pseudomonadati > Pseudomonadota > Alphaproteobacteria > Hyphomicrobiales > Rhizobiaceae > Shinella > Shinella sp. BE166. The sequence continues at coordinate 264 of NZ_JBPEHL010000047.1, forward strand.
TGCGTGAATGGGGATGCCTGCCTCTCGTCGAGCGAGACCTGAAGCTGGGCAGTGCCCGCAACGCCATCCTCCCCGTCCTGATCCTTACAGCGGCGATGGGCGCAACGGCGTTCGGAGGTGTGCCGGTTGCGGCTGGATTTTTCGCGGCCGCATTCTTCATGGTCGTAAGCGGCTCTCTGCCGCTACGCGAGGTTTATCGCCACCTCGACGCGCCTATCCTGATCATGCTTGCAGCGCTGATCCCCATCAGCGACTCGTTGAAAACCACCGGGACGACGGACATCATTGCCAATCTGCTTTCGCGGACGGCGGAAATGCTGCCGCCCTACGGGGCGCTGGCGTTGATTATGGTCGCGGCCATGGCCGTCACGCCGTTTCTCAACAACGCGGCTACCGTTCTGGTTATGGCTCCGATCGCTGCGACCTTCGCGTCGAAGCTGGGGTTTGAGCCGGACGCATTTCTGATGGCAGTCGCCATTGGCGCCGGCTGTGATTTTCTGACGCCTATCGGCCACCAGTGCAATACCCTGGTGATGGGACCGGGAGGATATCGTTTTGGCGACTACGCCCGTTTGGGCCTGCCCTTGTCCTGCATCGTTCTCATCGTCAGCGTACCGATGCTTTTGCTTGTCTGGCCGATATAGACGTAGAGAACTCAATCGCTGGGCCGACGTGGTGACCAATGCATCGCTCGGCCCTGTAACTGGGTGGATGTGTTGGCCAGCGTCCTGATCTTATACGGATCCGTTCTCGTCGCCTCGCTTTATCCTGAAACCGACGAGGGAGAGTTTGCGTGGCGATGCGCATACCTGACAGGGCGACGCGTAACGCCGAGCCCACATGGTTAAAGCCCGATCTGGCTGAAATCGCACTGAGACGGCCTCTTGTCCGGTCGCCAACGCAGAAGCTTGGTTCCGTGCCGGAAGCGGCGGCCGGTGATCTGATCGAATTTGACTTCCACCACCAGTTCAGGTCTGAGAGGCTCCCAGTCGGAAGATCGGTCTGTCGTCCAACGGCTCGGTCCGCGAGGAGCCTTACCGGTAAATCCCGGAGCATCCCTCAGCGCTTCAAGTCTCGCCGTCAGTTCAGGCTTTTCGATGTCAGCAATCGCAGACGTAAAACCGACATGGTCGAGTTGGCCGTCATCGTTGTAAAGGCCGAGCAGCAGCGAACCGACCAACTTACTGTCTTTCTCATACCGAAACCCGCCCACAACGCAGTCCGCCGTCCGCAGGCGCTTGACTTTGGTCATCGCCCGCTCCCCAGATCGATAAGGTTCATCGATCCGCTTGCAAACCACGCCATCGGTATCCCCACCCGATCCGGAGAGCCATGTCTCCGCCACGCGCAAGTTCCTGGTCGTCGGCGAGATGATAAAGTGATCCGGATCGGCCTTGATCCCGTCACAGAAAACTTCCAAGCGCTCGCGGCGATACGCAAGATCTCTGTCCAGAAGTGGCGTGCCGTCCGTATCCATGAGCATGTCGAAGACGATGAGCCTGCTAGGGGTTTCTCGCGACAATTTGCGGATCCGGCTTTCGGCTGGATGCAAGCGCATCTGCAGAGCGTCGAAAGAAAGCTTCCCCGTCACCTCGATCACCAATTCCCCGTCGATGACGAAGTCAGTCGCCGGAAGACCGGCGAGCAACGCCACCATTTCCGGAAAATATCGGCCAAGCGGCTTTCCGGATTTAGCTCGAAGATCCACCGATGTGCCGTTCTTGAATGCGATACACCTAAAGCCATCCCATTTCGGCTCGTACTGCCAGCCTTCTCCGGACGGCAGCGCTTTAGCCAATTTGGCTTCCATAGGCTCCGTGGCGATGGACAAGCCATATGCTGCTGCATTTGAGTGATCGGGCGCGTTTGACTCGGCCACTGCTACCAGAGCCTCTTGGACCGGGCGTCTCGTGTGGCAACATGTACCAGAACCGCTGTCGACAGAAGGATGGTGGAGACCAGAGCCGCTATCGATAGCAATCCGCCATTGGTAATTCGAGCGCTCGCCTTCAAACCGGCGGTCTCGGTGAACGCCAACGAAACCTTCGCACGCTGACGTTGATTTAAAAAGCGCCCGTCACGAGAGCCGTCCGGCAGGGCAACCTCACGATGGCTCATCGTTTCTTCTCCAGATTGGCCTCGACTTTTGTACCGCTGTTGCCAACGTCCTTGACAGCACTTTTTACGACATCCTTTGTAACGCCCTCTTTTTTGGCTTCGTAGCGAACCTCCTGGTCCTGGCCGCCTGCGACGCGTGCCCGGTCTTGTGCTCTGCCTCTTTTGGTGCTCGACACGTCATCTTCTCCTGTTTGAAGAGTGAACTTCCCACCAATTTGGAAGTTCCACGCTGGCAAATCAGCCTTGGGGAAGCTCAAGCAGTTCTGTCAGGCGCGTAGCATTTTTGATGGAGTGGCCATCGCGATCGTTGTTGAAATAGGCCCATACGGTCTTGGCGCCGCTTCGCTTGATGCGGTCCACCCATACGATGAGTTCATCGTCCGTATAGTCATGGCGGTACCACTGCGTTGTCCCATGGAACCGGATGTAGATGTCGTCGGCAGTCCGAACCAGTTCGTCGGGCAACCGCGGACCACTGCAAGAACAGAAGATCACCCCTGCTTCCGTGAAGGCGTCAAAGACCTCCTCATTCCACCAACTCTTGTGCCGGAACTCAACGACATTCCTGCGTGAAGGGTCGACCTGCGACAAGATGGAATCCAGCATCGCGGGCGTATAGCGCACGCTTGGCGGAAGCTGAAAAAGGAAGCAGCCCATTTGCGGCCCGAGGAGGTCGGCGATATATCCAAAATCCTCGACAAGGATCCTTGTGTCCTCAAACCGCTTGATATGCGTGATGAGCTCGCAGACCTTGATGGTATAGACAAAACCCGGCTCGGCTTGACGGATCCAGGTCTTTACGGCTCCGATCGTCGGCCAGGAATAGAAGGGCGCGTTGAGTTCGACCGTCCTGAAATGGTCCTGGTAGATCGCGAAATACTCGCTGGACGGAACGTCGGCCGGATAGAATTTGCCCTTCCAGTGCCAGTAGTACCAGCCGGAGCACCCGATATGGACACCGCCCGCCACCTGATCCTCCATCGGATCATCAGCCGGCTTGGAATTGTCAAGCCGCAACTGGTGCATTTTAGCCGCTCGATCGATATTCGCGTCGCGCTGCTTCTGGCGACGTTCGGCGCGCCTTGCCCGTCGTGCTGCAACGTCTTCGGCGGTGCGCTCGGCCATTCTAACCGTCCCTTCGATATGATGAGCGAATGGCGTAAGACGGCGCGCGCTCGAATGATCGCATCACGAGTCCTGAGAGATTTCCTCGAGCGCTTCAGTCGCCAGATCGCCCTGATGCTCGATCGCTATGTCGCCAAGCGAGATGATGCCGGAAAGCTTGCCTTCGCCGTCGAATACGACGAGCCGGCGCATCTGAAGCTCGGTCATCCGTCTCGCGGCTTCGGCAATGTCATCGTCTTCCAGGCAGCTTTCGACCCCTTCGGTCATGACGTCGGAAACCCGCGTTAAGCCGTCCTTGCGCTCGGCAATGACGCGTATGACGATGTCCCGATCGGTAATCATCCCGACGACGACATCATCTTCGATCACCGGGATGGCGCCGCTGTCGATCTCGGACATCATTCGCGCCACGTCTTCCACTGTATCGGTCGGCTTCGCTGATATCACCTGGACCGTCATGAATTCTCTTACCTTCACACGTAGTCTCCCATGACCTCTATTTGATCGGTTTGCCAGGTAGCTTCTGGCCGCGCCCTCATTCCTCGGCGACAACTGATAACCTCCGGATTTGCGGACGGTTCCCTTCTTGCAAACCGTATTCAGACTGTTGCCGCTGCGCACTCGACGAACGTGCTTGGCAATGTTTTTATCGCGAAAGAGCGGGAGAGCGTCACATGGCTTACGAGTGGGATACGGCAAAGGCTCGAAGGGCGTATGTTTTGAAAATACTCGCTGCCTTGGGAGCGGCGGTGATCGTCGCCGGCTTCCCAGTTGCACTTCTCATGAATGCGATGTCGATCAGCAACTAATCTATTCTGGCCGACCGCTCATCTTGTCGGACCAATCCCGATAGATTGTTCAGGCGTCCGAACCGTGGTTGTCGCGACCGCAGCCTGCCCCATCCGACGGCTGAACTGCGTCGAGATCATCGGGGTTCTCATAAAAACCTGCGTTGCTTGCGAGCGTCGAGCGCGACGCGGCCGATTCCGGAGGCGATGATGATGCCAATCTGGGGTCTGAGTTCTCTCGCTCGCGCCGCAAGCTCCAACTCGAGCATAAGAGGCAGCCATGTAGCCCTGCATTGCGAGAGCGAGTTAAGTCGCTCACCTCACCGGTGTCCAAAGCTCAAGATCTCGTGGTTTGATCAAGCCGAACCACGTTCGTGAGATCCGGCAATCCCGGCCGTGAAACTGCAAGTGCGGCGGCAAGGTCCTTTGTCGCGAAGGGCTTCGTTAAAACCGGGCGAGACACCGCGGCTCCAGCTTCGAGCTTGTCGCTGTAACCAGTCATGAGAACGACGGGGAGCTCGGGCCTTCTGCGGGCGATTTCCTCGGCAAGCTCGATGCCGGATATTCCTGGCATCATGATGTCGCTAAGCACGGCTCCTATTTCAGCCCGGCTCTGCAACAGTTCGAGCGCTTCCGCTCCGCTGCGCGCCGTAATTATGTCGGCAACCAGCCCATCCAAGACGCGCCGACTCCAGAGAAGCGGGCGTGTCATCCACGATCAACAGACACTCTGGGAAATTTGCGTCCGCGGCGTCTCCGCCTGTCAGGCTCGGTGCCTTTGATTTCGGCAGCAGCAGCGTGAATGCGCTACCGTGGCCAGGAAGACTTGCCCCCTTGATGACGCCACCCGAACCTAGGGCGAATCCGTGTACCTGGGTCAAACCGAGACCGGGGCTTCTGTTTTCCTTCGTGGAGAAGAAGGGTTCAAAGATCCGCTCAAGGTCCGCAGACGAAATACCGCTTCCTGTATCTGTGACCGTTATCGCAACCGCTGGTCCTTGTATCCTCTTGTCTTCGAAAGATCCCTCCGAAACGTTGCGGGCGGTGATCGTGACCTTACCGCCGTTCGCCATGGCTTCCCGTGAGTTTGTCAGAAGGTTAATCAGTGCAATTTCGAGGCCAACCGGATCGGCATGGATCGGCCAGAGATCAGCAGGAAGGTCTACGTCGATCAAAATGCTATCGTTGAGGGCTTGGCGGAGAAGTGGGGCCATCTCCTCAAACTTGACTGGGAGCTCGATGTGTTCGGCGCCCTGGTTCGAACGCTTTGCGAATGACAACAGACGACGGGTGATGTTCTTTCCTCGGGTCAGTCCTTCTTTCATATGGCCAAGGAGCCGCGTGACGCGCTCCTCGTCGTGTCTGCGCCTCTCGATCCCTTCGACGCCGGACTGAAACACCATGAGGAGATTGTTGAAATCGTGAGCTGCCTGACCTGTCAGCTTCCCCAACGCATCCATGCGTTGCCAATTGGCGACTCTTTCACGCTCAGCAGTCCTTGCGCGCAGTTCGCGGTAAAGCAGCACGGTTGCCAGAGCACAAAGCAGCGCGATCACAGCCCCGGCTACGATGAGCAGCAGTATTGCCTGCTGGGCCGGGCGCACGTAGATCGCAGAAGGCAGCCCAACTCGCACCCGCCAGGGCGTGCCCTCGAGCGACGCACTGGCGGTCTGGAGACTGGATCCGTCAAACAACTGATAACGATCGCCTTCGACGCCAACGCCGAATTCGGAAGCGGGTCTCGCTTCAAGGTTAGACGCAGCGGTAGCGGCGACGAGCCGATCCTGACTGTCAGTGACCCAGGCCGACCAGCCTTTTGGAAGGCCGCTGTCCCTAAGAATGTTTGCGATCATCTCCGGGCGAATGACAGCCGAAAGAACGGCCTTTGTCCGGTTGTTGCGTTGGATGGGTACACGTACGGGGAAGGCAGCCTTCCCTCCTGACCCTATGACAACGTTTCCGACTACGCCGACGCCGGAATTCACGACCCGATCGTGGCTTTCCTGATCGACGACTTTACGCGATGCGGAAGTCGCGAGAGGTGGAAATGAAAGAACAACGTCACCGTCATCATTCGTGACCCGGATCTGTTCCCACTGAGGTGCTCTGGCCTTCAGGCGGCGAGCCGTTTCGGCAAAACTGCTTCTGGAGACAGGGAGATCGAGACGAGGTGACTCAGCCACGAGGGACAGAAGCTGGATCTGAGTCTCTAGGTCACGCTGGACGGCTGCAGCGAGCAGCGAAGCGCGATCCTGGATCCCATCCGCAATAGCCGTCTGCCGTTCACGAATGACAAACCAGTGAATTAGCCCCCGAAAGGCCCGGACATGCTCCCCCACTTAGTTAAGTGTGTAGGAGTAGTGTCGGCATTATGACTAACATCAAGCATAATATAGAGGTCCTCTCCGGGCCTGAACGACGGCGGCGCTGGAGCGCGGCGGAGAAGCTGGCCATCATCCAGGAAACCTATGAGGCGGATGCGACGGTGAGCATCGTCGCCCGTCGTCATGGCATTCAGCCGAACCAGTTGTTCGCCTGGCGCAGGTTGGCGTCGCAAGGTGCGTTGACGGCGACGGCCGCCGAAGAGGAGGTTGTTCCGGCATCCGAATATCGGGCGCTTCAGAGCCAGGTGAAGGAGTTGCAGCGCCTGCTAGGCAAGAAGACGATGGAGAGCGAAATCCTCAAGGAAGCCCTCGAAATCGCCGGAGGCCCAAAAAAACGGATGTTGCGCTCGATCTCTCTTCCGAGGGGAATTTTGGAATGAAGGCCGTCTGCGAAACTCTAGGTGTCGCCCGGTCGAATATCGCTGCGCGTGCCACAGCCTCCCTTTCCAGAGCCAGAGGACGCCCACCACTCCCGGATCGGGAACTGGTGGAGGATATCAAGGCCATCATCGCCGACATGCCCACCTACGGCTATCGGCGTGTCCATGCCATCCTGCGCCGCAACGCCCGGAAGGACGGGCGTTCGTGGCCCAATGCCAAGCGCGTTTACCGAGTCATGAGGCTGCACAATCTGCTGTTGGTGCGCCACACCGGAGCGGTCGATGATCGCCTCCATGACGGTCAGGTCGCTGTCGAACGTTCGAACATCAGATGGTGCTCCGACGGCTTCGAGATCGACTGCGACAACAAGGAGAAGGTCCGGGTCGCCTTCGCCCTCGATTGCTGCGACCGTGAGGCAATCGCCCATGTCGCCACCACTGAGGGCATCAAGAGCCAGGACGTGCAGGACCTCGTGATCACCGCCGTGGAGAACCGCTTCGGCCGCATCAACATGCTGTCCGAGCCCATCGAATGGCTCACCGACAACGGCTCGTGCTTCATCGCCAGGGACACCGCGTCCTTGCTCCGCGACATCGGCATGGAACCGTGCACGACGCCGGTGCGCAGCCCCCAATCGAACGGCATGGCCGAGGCCTTCGTGAAAACCTTCAAGCGCGATTACGTCGCGGTGAACCCCACCCCGGATGCCGAAACCGTCATGGCGCAACTGCCGTTCTGGTTCGAGCATTACAACAATCTTCACCCGCACAGTGCTTTAGGATATCAATCCCCGCGCGAGTTCATCAGCTCGCAATCTCAAGCCTGAGCATGTCCGGTCTTTTGGGGGCAACTCCACGAATGACAAACCAGCCCATCAAAGCGGCCAATACCAGCATCGGAATAAGAGCTGCGCAAAGCAGCAAAAACGCTGGTCTGGCTTTGATCAACGGACAGCCTCAAATTCAATGCCTGCTAATTAGTCTTTTATCGCAGCGGGGCAAGTTAAAGGAGACGGAATCTGTGATCATGCAGACAAATTTGGTGCAAAATGATTAAACCCAAACGCCTTGAAGGGATACGAAAACTCGCCAGAATGCTGCATCCGCGATGTAATTGGATTCGTTGCCGTTCAATCCGATTGATGCCGAGCAGCACGGCGATCATCCCCTCGATAAAAGCCGAAAATTCGATTGCAACGCTGGCGTGTTCAGATACCGTGCATACTGAAAGCGCTCTCGAATTTATGCGCTGTCTCCTTGGTGTCTCAGGAACAAGACCTTGATGCGCAAATTAGCCGATTGCTTGCTCCTCACATTGACCTTCCTCGTTTTGCTTGTGCACGGGTTCATCCCATCCTTCGCCCAGACCGCAGTCTCATTTGTTCCCCAGACCCCACATGCAGGCGGCATTGGATCAATCGCCTTCTCGCCGGATGGATCACTTCTCCTAACCGTAGGGGAAGATAACAGCATTCGATTGTGGGACGTCGCGGAGCAAAGTCTACTCCGCGTGTTCGTTGGGCACGCCGGTATTGTTCGTAACGCCGTTTTCTCTCCTGACGGGAAAGAAATCATGTCTCAGGCCCAAAATGAGGACTATTCGATTCGCTTTTGGGATGTTGAGACTGGACGACAGCTCGCCGCGGTCTACGATCGGGATAGCTATGCCCAGATCGCACCTTGGTCCGCTTACCTCGCCGGAAGTAATTCCTACGTCAGCCTCTTTGGTAGCCATGCAACAATTCGGTCGCGTGGATCAGATTCAATCAGGCACAAGCTGTTTGTTGCGCAGGGCGACTCGACAAGTGCGGCGGTTGCCCAATCAGGGATGCAGCTTCTCGTCGCCGACGAAACCGAGGGTGTGGGCGTTTGGGACACCCGTAGCGGAAAGAAAGTCGGATCTTTCGGACGGCTTTCGGGTATTCCGTTCGCAGCCTCCATATCACCCAACGGCAAGAAGTTTCTTATCGGTGATAATCAAGGCGCCACGTTTGAAGTCGACATAAAATCCAAAAAAAAACGTCTCGTTTCAAACCAACGCAATCCTGTCTATTTCAGCAAATACTCGCATGATGGCACCAAAATTATTACAGGGGACGCAGAAGGAAATGTCCAGATGTTGAGTGCCCCTACCCTAAAGACCTTGAAGAGATATTCAGGCTTGATTGGCACGATGGCGCTAAGCCCTCAAGCTAACATCCTTGCAGTGGGTTCGCCTGAAGGAATCAAAGTCGTTGACCTAGAGTCCGGCGATATGAATAGCCCCGAGTTTCGTAGACACCCTCGGGTTAGATTTTCTGCTGCTTCTCGAACTCGACGGGCGACAGCATCCCGTTCCTGACGTGTTTGC
>NZ_JBPEHL010000048.1:0-6880 GCF_051201095.1 Shinella sp. BE166
GTTGCGCTGTCGGGCATCGTCCTCTCGGCCTATCTTGCCTGGCGGCAATGGGGTTTCGGCTCGGGCGACCCGCCGCATGACGAGCCGACCCGCAAGGACCGCCTGCTCTTCCAGGGCTTTGCGACGCTGCTGCTCTCCGGCCTGAGCTTCGTCGCGGTGGTTTTCGGCGCCGTGCCGCTGCTGTTCGTCGGGGCATGCCAGCCATGAGGACGATCGCGCTCCCCGCCGGCCTTGCGCTTCTCGGCCTTGCCCTCGTCCTCGGTCTTGGCGCAGGTTCCTTCACCGTCCATATGGTCGCGCATATGGGCATGGTCGCGGTGGCCGCGCCATTGATCGCCTGTGGCCTCGTCGGCACGCGGCGCGACCCGCTGGCGGGCTTGGCGTGGATGACGCCAATGCTGGCCTCGCTGGTCGAGCTGGTCGTGGTCTGGTTCTGGCATGTGCCGGTGCTGCGCGCGGCGGCGGATGCGAGCCTGGTGCTGACGCTCGTCGAGCAGGCGAGTTTTCTCGCCGCCGGCCTGCTGCTGTGGATCACCTGTCTGCGCCCCGGCGACGGGCGGCTCGCCGGGACGATCGGGCTTCTGTTCACCTCCATGCACATGACGCTGCTCGGCGTGCTTCTGGCGCTGGCGCCGCGCCCGCTTTACGGCGACGGTGCGGTCAGCTGTTTCGGCATCCCTCTTTCCGCGGCCGCCGACCAGCAGATCGGCGGCGTGGTCATGCTGATGGTGGGGGCGCTCGCCTATCTCGCCGGCGGCGTCACCCTGCTTGCGGGCCTGCTTCGAGACGGTGAAGAGAAGATGGTGGAGGAGCGCTGATGCGGATCGGCTGGAAACACCTCGCCGTTCTGCCCGTCGCCGGCATCGCGGTCGCATTCCTCGTCGCATGGAGCGGCATGATCAGCATCAAGGCAAGCACCGGTCATTGGAAGGTCACGGACATTTTCCTGCACTGGGTGATGCGGTCGTCGGTCCGAACCGCCGCGATCGGCACGAAGGTCCCCCCTTTCACCGAGGGCATGCTGCCGCTGGCGGCCGGGCACTTCGAGACCGGCTGTGCGATCTGCCACGGCTCGCCGGCCATGCCGCGGCCCGATAGCGTGGGCAGGATGCTGCCGCCGCCGCCCGATCTCAAGGACAAGATCGCCACCTGGAGCGACGCGGAACTCTTCCAGATCGTTCAGCACGGCGTTCGCTATACCGGCATGCCAGCCTGGCCGGTCGCCGGTCGTGAAGACGAGGCCTGGGCGATGGTCGCCTTTCTGCGGCGCTATCGCGAACTCGATGCCGAACAATACCGCACGCTCGCGGGCTTCAGTGCGACCCGGTCGCAGGCGATGGACCAGATCATCGACACTTGCAACGGCTGCCATGCGCCGGCCCGGCTCGGGCCGGACAGCCTCATTCCTCGTCTTGCCGGGCAATCCGCGGCTTATCTTGAAGAGGCTCTTCTTGCCTATGCTGACGGAACGCGGCACAGCGGCGTCATGGCCGTGGCTATCGACACGCGGAGCGAAGCGGACTTGCAAGCTCTAGCGCGCCATTTTTCTGAGGAAGCCGCCGATTCAAGGCCCCGGTCGGAGAGCAGCCTGTTCGAACGAGGCCAGGCGCTCGCGACAAAAGGCGATCCTGACCGCGGCATTCCGGCATGCCTCTCGTGTCACGACAAGGCCCAGGCAAACCCCAGCTACCCCCGCCTATCCGGCCAACCTGCTGCCTATCTCGCAAACCAGCTTCGGCTGTTCATCGGGAAAACGCGAGGGGGCGGCCCGTTCAAGGAGCTGATGCTTCGGGCGGCCGCGAACCTGGAGGCGGACGACATCGCCGCGCTGGCCGCCTACTTCGCAGTACGGGACGCGACCGAACGAAGCGCCGCGGAGTGAACCGGAACATTACGCACAGGGCCTTGGCAACCAAAGCGCGGACCTCGTAGGCGAACTGCATCTCCGCAATCGGAGCGGATAAGCATCATCCTTTAATGGAGCCGCATTATGAGGAATTCTTTCAATGACCGGCCCACACACTGGCAAGCCACGCCAACCAACTCTCGGGTCTAAGCCCGCTTCGCGCATCAACACGGCGCCCGCGAAGGACGCGGGCGTCTAGCAAAAGATCAACGACCCATTGTGAGCAATTTTGCGGGAACGAAGCGCACCTGCCACGACTATGGCCGCAGCATTAGAACCGCCTCCGACGAAGGGAACCCTAATTGTCTAAGTCGATTTAGAGAAAGGCGCGTTCCTTTATGCTCTGCGTTCAGCAGCGATCAACATAGCGTCGGCCATACTGGTCACGGTAGTAGCAACGGCCTGGTTGGCCCGCTACGTTGCCGATGAGGGCCCCGGCGACACCGCCGACCGCCGCGCCGACCGCGGCCCCGCGCACGTTCCCCGTCGCAACGCCGCCGATGACAGCGCCTGTAGCGGCGCCCACACCCGCCCCCTGTTCGGTCGCGGTGCAAGCGGCTAGCGACAGTGCGACGCAGCTCAGGACAATAATTTTCTTCATTGTGACCTCCCGTTTTCAACCCTCTCTTAATCCGGTCGCTGCTGGGAAGTTCCCCCAAATTTTGCCTTTCCGATAGAGGACGGGGCGCAGCGGTGAGCCCCTACACCGGAAATCTTGAAAACTGGCACGTATTATCCATATCGTTTCCCGCCAGGTTTGCCTTAGAAAGGAGGACTCCGATGCTGGCTGATGTTTATTTCTCTACTCCGCTCTTGGTTAGCTTCGCCAACGGCCTGACGCGCACCTTTCACAGTGTCCACGAGGCTCTTGATTTTCTGGAGAATGAATGGCCCCTTCGGCACGGCGAGCGCTACAGGCCCGCATGTGAAAAATGCCGGGCCGCGCTTCTGAGGCATACGCCCGTCACCATCGCACGCGAGGCTTTCATTGCCGCGTGCTTGGAAGCTGGAATGCCCGTTCAGTCGTTGCCGCCGGTCTGGCAGCGATCTGGACCGGGCACGCCTCCGCTGATGAGCGCTTAGTTATTGGGGCCGCCCTCGGGTAGGACGGCCCGCCGTTACACGGGCGGGGATCTTGGGAACCAGAGAGGCAGCACGCCAGTTAAAATTCTGCGGTCGCAGCAGCCTCAGCCTTATCATGCTCCCCCCAACCAAAAGACCGCAAATGGGAGGTCGCTTCACGAAATGCTGAAGCGACCATTTTTCTCCGTATTGTTCGGTCACAAATTTACTGCCATGCGAGAAACACTTAAACCGTATCGAGTCCCGCGAAGAGGGAGAAGCATATCCACCGGGGCATCCTTGCCCTTGCCCGGTAGGTTAGGAGCGCCTAGACTCCACGGCGATTTTGGTGCTCGTTTCATCGCTTTTGGCCTGCTTCGATGCAACGCCGCTGTGGGGAGATGTTGGCGTTCCCACTGTGGAGGAAAGATTGGCCGGTAGCGAACGACGCTTTTCTCTCAGGAAACGCACACAGACGGCACATGAGCGGCTGGACGCTTCCGTGGGCAGTTTCAATACCGTCGACGAATACAGACGCTATCTGACGAGTGTGAGCACGTTCCGCGCTGCGATGGAGGGCGCTTTGAAGCATGTCGTCTGGCCGGCCGGCTGGTCCTGGCGCCCGATAACGCTTGCAAAGTCTCTCAACAGAGACGCTATCGACCTGGGTTTGCCAGCGGCTGGAGATGCGGGTCACGACATGGACCTGACCGACCACAGTGTCTTGCTTGGGGCGCTTTATGTGCTGGAGGGCTCCACGCTTGGCGCCCGAGTTCTTTGCCAGCGGGCTGCTGCCCTCGGCCTTGACGAGGCTTTTGGAGCGCGGCATCTCGCCATTATGTCAAAGGACATAGCGCAGTGGCAATCCTTTCTCGTACTCTTGGACGAGGCCTCCGACTTCGATATCGAGCGGGCTGCCACGTCTGCCAATGCCGTCTTCGCCCTAGCGCTGCAATGCTTTGAAAGTGAACTTCTTGTCGCCGACTGAACCTGTCAATCTCGATACCTGCGATCGCGAGCCCATCCACATACCAGGCAGCATTCAGTCGCACGGATGCCTTCTCGCATGTGATATCGGCCTGACGACCATCGAGAGAGCTTCCGAAAATGCACGGACCGTCCTCGGCTATGACGGCGATCTTCTCGGCCGCAATGTCGGCGACGTGGTCGGACAAAAGCTGCTACATGACCTGCGTAACGCGCTCGCAACCGTCTCGACTGCGTCGCGGCCAGCGCTTCTTCTCGACATGGTGTGTGGGAAGCGTGTGTTCGACATTGCCATCCATCACCACAAGTCCGCGGTCGTCATCGAGTTCGAGCAGGCGCCTTCTATTGGACAGCCCCTGCATATCGCACGCGAGATGATCGGCCGCATCAGCGACATCACCGATGTCGACCGCCTTGTGCAGCGGGCAGGTCGGATCGTTGCTGGCGCGACCGGCTATGACCGCGTGATGATCTATCGTTTCGAGCAGGACGGTTCAGGAAAGGTCGTCAGCGAGACAAAACGCGCCGATCTCGAAAGCTTTCTCGGCCAATATTTTCCGGCGAGCGACATTCCACAGCAGGCGCGTGCGCTGTATCTCAAGAACACGATTCGCGTCATCGCCGACGCCAGCGGCGAGCGAGTGCCGGTCAATCCAGTGCTGGATGCATCCGGCGAGCCGCTCGATCTCAGCTTCGCGCATCTGCGTAGCGTTTCACCTATCCATTGCGAATATTTGCGCAACATGGGCGTCGCGGCCTCTATGTCGATCTCCATTATCCTCGATGGCGCCCTTTGGGGCCTGATCGCCTGTCACCACTACTCTCCGCAAGCCCTGCCCATGGCGCAGCGCGTGGCAATGGAGGTGTTCGGCGAGTTTTTCTCGCTTCATCTCAAGTCACTGAAGGAGCGCAAGCGCGTCGAGGCTGTTGCCGGCATCCGGGAGGCGCTCGATCGTTTCCTCATTCTTTCGTCCCATCATGAACATGTCGGTGAGCTTCTGAGACAGAGCTTGCAGGAATTCGCTCAACTCCTGCCAAACGACGGCATCGGCGTGATGTTTGACGGAAAATGGGCCGGCTATGGCACCACTCCGCCGAAGGAAGCGGTCCCCCATCTTCTCGAGTTCATCAGGATCATCAGCGAAGGTCGTGTATGGGCAACCCACGCACTGTCGCAAAAATTGCCGGAAGCTGCATCTTACAGCGATCACGTGTCGGGGGTGCTCGCCATTCCGCTCTCCCAAACAGGATCGGATTGCCTCCTCTTCTTTCGAAAGGAGCTGGTGCAAACCCTCGACTGGGCAGGCAATCCTGAAAAGACCTACGATACCGGCCCCCTCGGTGACCGGCTCACGCCGCGCAAGAGCTTCGCGATCTGGAAGGAGACGGTGAAGGCCCAGGCCCAGTCCTGGACGGATGCGGATCGTGAAATCGCCGACATCGCACGCATCTCCATCGTCGAAATCGTGCTGAGGCACAACGAACTGATGGCGGGGGAACGGCGCAAGTCCGAGGTGAGGCAGCGCATGCTGAACCAGGAGCTCAGTCATCGCGTGAAAAACATCCTGGCTGTCATCAAGTCGCTCGTGACGAGCCCGCAGCAGCACAAGAGCACGCTCGAAGACTACGTCGCCACCCTCCAAGGCCGCATCGAAGCCCTCTCAGTTGCTCATGACCAAGTGGTGCGCGGCGATGGCGGTGGCATCCTCGGCGATCTCCTGCAAGCAGAGCTCCAGCCCTACCGATCGAAAGTATCGACCGTCAGTCTTGCTGGGCCGGCCGTATGGCTCGACAGCCGCGCATTCTCCGTCATGGCGCTGGTGTTTCACGAACTCGCGACGAATGCCGCTAAATATGGCGCGCTTTCCGTCGCTTCGGGCACGGTGGACGTTTCCTGGTCGATGGCGAAGAATGACGCTTGCGAAATCCGCTGGCGCGAACACGGAGGTCCTGTCGTCCATGTACCCTCCCGCAGCGGCTTTGGCAGTGCACTCATCGAGCGGAGTGTTCCCTACGACCTCAACGGCGAAAGCGCGATCCGTTTCGAAGCATCCGGACTGGAGGCAACCTTCAAAATTCCCCCTCCCCACGTCAGGCTGACGGCACCTGGGTCGGGAATGGCAGTGCGGTTGGAGGAGGATGCCTCCCCTCGTCCAAAGGGGCTGAGTGCAACAGATCCTTCGGTCCTCATCGTCGAGGATCAGATCCTCATTGCCCTCGATCTGGAAGCCATGCTTGCCGACGAGGGTTTGTCCCAGGTCGCCACCACCAGTTCCGTCAAACAGGCGATGGCGCAGATCGAAGCCAGTCCACCCGACCTCGCCATCCTGGATATCAATCTTGGCGCCACGAATTCCTTCCCGGTTGCCGAGGAGCTGAGAAAAAGGGGAACCCCTTTTGTATTCGCGACTGGCTACGGAGAGGGCGCTGAGCTTCCTGATACACTGGCGAATGTGCCGATTGTCCGAAAACCCTATAGCCGAAATGCGATTGTTACAGCGCTCTCGTCGCTGATCGAAGGGCGCCGCTCAAGATAGGGAGAAGCTCATCACGAGCTTGAGGCCGATCAGTGCCAGCTGGCTGTGATAAACGATGACGGATCGCCTACGGCCGTGATCCAATGGACACCAAACAAAGACGCACTGACCTGTTCGGGAGGAAAGTAAAAGTGGCATTCAGCGCAAGCTCCAAGGGCGTATACGCAATCGCGACGACACCTTTTCTCAACGATGGATCGGTAGATTTTACATCTATCGATCGACTTACGGACTTTTACGAGGAAAGCGGCTGCACCGGCATCACGATACTCGGGATCATGGGCGAGGCCCCGAAATTGGAGCCCGAGGAAAGCCGTGCCATCGTGAAGCGGGTGGTTTCCCGAGCCAAGGTCCCGGTCATCGTTGGCGTTTCGGCTCCCGGCTTCGC
>NZ_JBPEHL010000049.1:0-6527 GCF_051201095.1 Shinella sp. BE166
CGTGGCGTGCATGCATTGCCGGAACAGCCGACATCCTCGGAGACATTTGCCAAATATTCCCGGTCGTCCTGGCGCGACGAACGCGGCACGGATGCCATCGAACTCTACCGGATCCCCGGCATGGCCCACGGCACACCCGTCGATTCCTCCACCGGCTATGGCCACGGCGCGCCCTTCATGCTCGATGTCGGCGTTTCCTCGACGGTTGAGATCGCACGGACCTGGGGCCTCGCAGCCTCCTTCGAGCGCCGCGAGCGCCCGAAGACCGAAACCCTCGACGAGCGGGCGGCCAGACACCCGAGCGACGGTGGTGGGAACAAGATTCAATCGGTCATCGAGAACGCGTTGCGCTCGGCTGGGCTTATGAAATGATGTGACCTTGGCTCGCCCAACACGGCGGAGCACGGTGCTCCGTCGTTGCTCAAGGAAGAACCGACGGTGCGACCTCCATAATTCCGATAGCGAAGGCTTTGGTTCCGATGTGATAGAACGGAGCCTCGCGGCGGCGAAGCCAGCATGCGGTACGCGTCACTCGTAGTCGTCGATGTCTGTCTTGCCGCCCGCATTCGAGGCTGACATCCGACAAAGGACTTTAGGCTTTCTTGAGTGCCTCGGGTTTGTGAGCTGCCCGCTTGCCCGATTTGTCGCTTTCGACAATGAACTGAGGATCGCTTTTCGTGGCTTTGACGGTGTGGTCCTTGATCTTTGTTTTGCTGGTCTGCTTCCTGACGACCTTGCCTTCGGTTTCGCCCTGGCTGGTCTCCCATTTCACATTGTCGCCTTTTTTGAACTTCTCGCTCACCTTGGCCTCCAGCAACGTCAATCGGGGCTCGCCACGGACGAAGGCTTGATGTTTACGGGCTCGCTTTCCCTGTCGCCGCGTGCGAATGCGTCGTCGGCTTGCTGATTGACCCGGGTCACGTCATCTGCCTCCTGGTCGCTCAATTGCCTCTCCTCCCCCGCGCGCCTCCAATGGTCGGCATGTTGACCGCCCGGGCGGCCTTCATCCTCCCAGATTTTATAGGCACGCTCACGTTGCCGCTGCTCCTTGTCCACCATTTCAATCTCCCGCGATTTTTGAGCCGATCTACGAACAAAAAGCCCGGCATCGAGCCGGGCTTCAGGTCTGCTGAAATACCCGTCAGTGGTGGTGTTCGGGCATTTCCTTGAGCTGGTCCTTGGTCCAGCTCGTCACCGCGTGAACGTCGCCGTCCTCGTCGCGCATGAACTCAAGATCGGTCAGCGGAACGCCGACCGGCTTTGCACCGATGCCGAGGAACCCGCCGACGTCGATCACAGCGGTGCTTCCGGAGCCAGCACCGTGGACATGGTCGAGCGTGCCAACCTTGTGGTCGTCTGCGCCGTAAATCGTTGCACCCTCCAAGACGTCGGGGGTAAGTTCGGCAGCGGTAAGGCGTACGTGGTTCGTGTGGTCCATGTCGGTTTCCTCCATGTGGATTGGAGTGGTGAAAATCCGCATGGCTCGCCTTTGTTCCGCATATACCTGACATTCCGCTCTGTTTCGAAAAGGCGGGTGTCCAGCGAACGGGCGGCGTGGGTTCGGCCATGCCGACCAGATATCGTTATTTCTCAAAGTCGGCCATGATCGAGGAGACAGCGTCGAGCGCAGCCTTCGCATTGATCCCATCGGCTTCCCGGTCCTCAGCCCACTTGGCTTGAATGCCCGGGACACCGATGCCGTCCTCCCATTGGTTCACTTCTTCAAGGTTAGCCCATCCGCACAACTCCCGCTGCCTTTGCCATGAATAATTTATTTTAGAACCGCAGGAACGTCGTCCCTGATTAACGGTTTCTTGAGTCCAACCTCTCGAAAACGTGATCGGAAACTTCAATGGCTTCGGAAAAGACTCTCAACGACCTCTTCCTTGATACGCTCAAGGACATCTACTTCGCCGAGAAGCAGATCCTGAAGGCATTGCCCAAGATGGCGCGTGCGGCCCAGTCGGAAGAAGCCAAAGCCGGCTTCCTGCAGCACCGTGACGAGACCCAGGGCCAGATCGAGCGCCTCGAACAGGTCTTCGAGCTGCTTGGCAAGCCGGCGCGCGGCAAGACCTGCGAAGCCATCCAGGGCATCATCGCGGAAGGCGAGGAGATCATGGAGGACTACAAGGGCACCGCGGCGCTCGATGCCGGCCTCATCTCCTCGGCCCAGGCAGTCGAGCATTATGAGATCGCCCGCTACGGCACGCTCAAGGCCTGGGCGGCGCAACTTGGCCTCAAGGACGCTGTTCCGCTTCTGGACGCCAATCTCCAGGAGGAGGTTGCAACCGACCGGAAGCTGACAGCCCTCGGCCAATCCTCGGCAAACGCCAAGGGTTCGACGAAGAAAGCCAGCTAGACTGGTCGCAAGCAGATCAGGCCGCCTTGCAGGGCGGCCTTTTTGTTTCCGCGCAACCTTGCCCTCAAACGAGTTCACCAGGAGCCGCATCCATGGCCAAGAAAAGAACCGCCGCCGCGCCGAGAGACGCAACCGACACCGCCACGATCCACGACGTGAAGCTGCGACGCGGTGCGGGTGGCGAGCTTCACCAGACGGCAGAGGGCGACACGCCCGTGCTGACGACTGCCCAGGGCGGGCCTGTCGCCGACGACCAGAATTCACTTCGCGTCGGCCCGCGCGGGCCGCTTGTCGTCGACGACTTTCACTTCCGTGAAAAGATCTTCCATTTCGACCACGAGCGTATTCCCGAGCGCGTCGTCCATGCCCGCGGCTATGGCGCGCACGGCTTCTTCGAGACCTACGAGTCCCTCGCCGCCTATACCAAGGCCGACCTCTTCCAGCGCGCGGGCGAACGCACGCCGGCTTTCGTGCGCTTCTCCACGGTGGCCGGCAACAAGGGTTCAGCCGATCTTGCCCGCGACGTGCGCGGCTTCGCGGTCAAGCTCTACACCCAGGAGGGTAACTGGGATCTCGTCGGCAACAACATTCCGGTGTTCTTCATTCAGGACGCCATAAAGTTTCCCGACCTGATCCATGCGGCCAAGCAGGAGCCCGACCGGGCGTTCCCGCAGGCACAGACCGCCCATGACAATTTCTGGGACTTCATCAGCCTGACGCCGGAAAGCATGCACATGGTCATGTGGACCATGTCGGACCGGGCCATTCCGCGGTCCCTGCGCTTCATGGAGGGTTTTGGCGTTCATACCTTCCGCTTCGTCAATGCCAAGGACGAATCGACCTTCGTCAAATTCCACTGGAAGCCGAAGCTGGGCCTTCAGTCCGTCGCCTGGAACGAGGCGGTCAAGATCAACGGCGCCGACCCGGACTTCCACCGCCGCGACCTCTGGCAGGCGATCCAGTCCGGCAACTTCCCCGAATGGGAATTGCAGGTCCAGCTTTTCGACCAGGAGTTCGCCGACAGCTTCGATTTCGACGTGCTCGACCCGACGAAGCTCATCCCGGAAGAAATCCTCAAGCCGCAGCCGATCGGTCGATTGGTGCTCGATCGCATGCCGGAGAATTTCTTCGCCGAGACCGAGCAGGTCGCCTTCATGACGCAAAACGTGCCCCCGGGCATCGACTTCAGCAACGACCCGCTGCTGCAGGGCCGCAACTTCTCCTATCTGGACACGCAGCTGAAGCGCCTCGGCGGCCCGAACTTCACCCATCTGCCGATCAACGCGCCGAAGTGTCCCTTCGCGCATTTCCAGCAGGATGGGCACATGGCGATGCGCAATCCGGTCGGGCGGGTAAATTACCAGCCGAATTCGTTCAACGAAGGTCCGCGTGAATCGCCGACGCGCGGCCACCGCCCCTTCCCTGCCGAAGAGCAGGGCACCAAGGCCCGGCTGCGCCCGGAAAGCTTCGCCGACCACTATAGCCAGGCCCGGCAGTTCTTCATCAGCCAGACTCCGCCGGAGCAACGCCACATCGCAGCCGCCCTCACCTTCGAACTCAGCAAGGTGGAAACGCCGGCCATCCGAGAGCGAATGGTGTCGCACCTCCTGAACATCGATGAGACGCTCGCGACGACGGTGGCCCAGAAGCTCGGCCTCCAGCCCATGCCGAAGCCGGCCGATGCGGCTGTTCCGACGCGCCAGGATCTCGAACCTTCGCCCGCGCTCAGCATCGTCGAGAACGGGCCGAAGCGCTTCGAGGGCCGCAAGCTCGGCATCCTTGTCACGGACGGCGTCGATGCCAAGCTGTTGAACGGGCTGATCACAGCAGTCAACAAGGAAAAGGGCACATGCGAACTGATCGCGCCCAAAGTCGGCGGCGTCACGGCATCGGATGGATCGTTGGTCAAAGCCCACCACATGATCGACGGCGGGCCGTCGGTCCTTTTCGACGCGGTCGCGTTGCTGACCTCTGCCGAGGCGATCGACGACCTGGTGGCGGAGGCGGCCGCGCGCGACTTCGTGGCGGATGCCTTCCAGCATTGCAAGTTCATTGGTTACGACCAGTCGGCCATGCCGTTGCTGGCCAAGGCCGGGATCGCCGATGCGCTCGATGAGGGTATCCTTGCCCTTCCCGGCGAGGATGGGCTTTCCGGTTTCGTGGCGGAACTGGGCAAGTTGCGCGTATGGGGCAGAGAGCCATCCGTGAAGCTCGGCAAGGCATCGCAGCCCGCCAAATAAAGCTCGGCAAAGGGACGCGCTGTCCTATTAGGGAGGCGCGTCCTGCTGGCCAAGTCGCTCTGGCGTCGTCCGCCCCATGCGCTGGGACGGAGGCGCCGTCGCCGTTGGGTGCTATTCTTCGCTATCGCTGGGGATATGGCTATCGACGCCCCGCGTCAGCAGCTCCCGCGCATGCACATTGCGAACGCCCGCAACCGCACGGATCGAGCCGATGAGGTGGCGACGATCGTCCTCGCTGTCGATGCTGCCATCGATGTGGACCTCGCCGTCGCGGACTGTGATCTCCAGGGAGGCAAGGTCGATCTGCTTGTCGCCTTCAAGTGCCAGCGTTATGCGCTCTTCCAGTTCGTCGTCCGCGATCACATCCTCCGTCCCGTCGGAAAATGGCAGGGGCGCGCCGCTCACGTCCGTCGCCACCGGATCGAGTGACACCTCGACACCCTCATTGTCCAACTGGTCGAAATTCGCGTCAGGGGCGCCATAGGGTGCGTTCCTCACTTCGCGCGGATCGGCGTCCTTGTCGGCGTAGGGCCATCCATCGCGGATGTCCCGTTGCTCGAAGTCACGAAAATCGTCTTCGCGTGAGACTTGCTTGCGGTCGGCCATCGCTTTCTCCACTTCATCATTCCTGCTGCATTGGGAAGGATCGAACCGATCATGGCGGCGCTTTGTTCCCTGCTTGCGCTCTCGCGGGTAATCGACGCGCTTAACCCGACGGCGCGGTCTTCAACCGGCCATTTTCGGGGCATTTTTCGGCAGACACTTTCCCCGCGGGAACCGATATGCGAGGTTTCCAGGCCCGAAAGGGTGCGGGAGCCGAGGTCGAGCCAATAGGCCGAGGCGCAGGGTCGGTAATCCGGGGGCCTGCAGGCGGCGCGTGGCCCTCACGTGTCGCCGCCGCCCGATCTTGGATGATATTGGCTCACCACTCCTGCGACCGAGCCCCCCTATAGCGGATGCCGCGAAACACACACCGCTTCGGTCAAGATTATCATCGTCCGTGCGGGTTCCTCCCTTGCCCGCCGCAGGATGCGAGCCATATCGCTCAAAGTAAGTCCCTCAGGAGCAAGATCGATTTCCCGACGCGCCCTCCCCATCCTGCTGATCCCGCTGAGCGGCTGCACTGGCGTGCAGTCGGCGCTCGACCCGGCGGGAGAGGAGGCCGCGGCGGTTTTTCAGCTCTTTCTTGTCATGGTGGTGGGGGGCGCGCTGATCTGGATCGCCGTGGTCGGCCTGCTGATCCATGCCGGACGGCGGCGCGAAACGCCGTGGTCGGCGGAGAAGGCCGGGCGGCTGATCGCCTGGGGCGGGGTCGCCTTTCCCGTCGTCGTGCTTCTGGCGCTGCTTGCCTATGCGGTCTGGCTGATGCCTGCGATCCGGCCGTGGCTGGCGCGCATCGCCCCAGCGCCGGAAACGATCGACGTCACCGGGGAGCAATTCTGGTGGCGGATCCGCTATCCGGCGAGCGACGGCATGGCGGGCTTCGAGACGGCAAACGAGCTGCGGCTGCCGGTCGGCACGCGCACCGCCTTTTCGTTGAAGGCGGCCGATGTCATCCATTCCTTCTGGATCCCGGCACTCGGCGGCAAGATGGACATGATCCCCGGTCGGACCAACACGCTATCGCTGGAGCCGACGCGCACCGGGCTTTTTCGCGCGCCCTGCGCGGAATTCTGCGGCACGTCGCATACGCTGATGGCGTTTTCGGTCGTCGTCATGGAGCCGGATGACTATGCCGCCTGGCGCCAGGCACAAGCGGGCGGCAACCGGCCGGGTGTCGACGAAGGCGAGCGGCTCTTTGCCTATCATGGCTGTGCCGGCTGTCATGGGGTACGCGGCGTGACGGGGCCGGCAACCCTCGGCCCGGACCTCACCTTCTTCGGCCAGCGCCAGACGGTCGGCGCCGGCACGCTTGCCAACACGGCGCA
>NZ_JBPEHL010000050.1:0-6316 GCF_051201095.1 Shinella sp. BE166
CGCTTAAAATCTTCGCTGAAATTCGATTTGCTCATGATGCTCTTCCTGCCTCAAAATTAGGAAAGAAGGCGTCTACAAATCTAGGGGCTATTCAATATTCTCACCGGATTTGGCAAGCCCGCTCTAACCGTTACGTCCCTTGCATATTCAAAGGAAGCGCAGCGTCTCGTCAGCGGAGACAGCAAAGGGGCGCTTACACTTTGGAACCCTGTCAGCGCACGACAAGATTCGGTTTTCAAAACCTATATGACCTCGATTAACTCGGTGGCTGCAGATCAGGCCACGGATCGCCTGATCGTCGCAACGAAGAAGGGGCCACTTGACCTCCTGAGAATATCCAAGCCCGCCGAGCTACATCGCTTGCTGGCAAATAGCGATGTATGGCTATCCGTATCACCGACAGGTAGATACTTCACTTCAGCGGGTGCAGACAGCGCCGCGTTGTGGGATCTCGACACACGAAAAGAGATCAAGTCCTTTCAGGGGCGGGAGCAGGCGAGTCTATCACCGGACGGCGAGGTTGTAGCGTTCGACGATTATGGAATCATACAGCTACACACCTTCAACGGGCACCCTCTGGAAATTTCGGAAAATGGTAGTGGTCTTTCCAAATTGGTGTTTTCGCCAAACAATGATCAATTAGCGATAGCGCGCTTTGATCCTGCCGGCGGGTCGGTACAACTCAGAAACTGGCGCCTAAATCGCGAGCTTGCCCGCTTCGATATCGGATATGATCGTACCGATGCGCTGGCCTTCTCACCGACTGGTGAAACGTTCTCGTCCGGGGGAATGTTAGGCATAATTCGTGTGTGGAGCGCATTGGGCGAAGCGGCCTATGAGACCTTTAAGCTGTCAGGCCACTCCGGGGCAATTACAAGCCTCACTTACTCGCCCGATGGCACTCGGCTTTATAGCGCAAGCGACGATGGTACGATTAAGATTTGGTCGCTTCAGACCGGAGCTCTACTCGCTACTATCATTCCGAACGAACGGGGTGGGTCCGTTACCATAACTCCAGAAGGTTTTTTTGACGCCACGCCGGAGGCAGCAAAGACACTCAAGGTCGTTAAGGGCCTCAATGTCTACAGTATTGACCAGTTCTACAGTAGCCTTTTCAGGCCCGATCTAGTCGAGGAAAAAATCGGGGGCGACATCGAGGGTGTTGTCGCCGCTGCAGCGGATGGCCTGGATATGGAAAAGCTGCTTACGGCTGGGCCCCCTCCGATTTTGAGGTTTACGGACCTCAACCCCTCTGTACGTGAAGGCAAAGTGGATCTCGACATCGAACTCAAGGATGCCGGCGGCGGCATTGGCAAACTCGAGTGGCGCATCAACGGCGTCACATCCGGGATTTCAACACGCGGGCTCGCCCGCGTGCAAAGCGGCCCATCTCGACGCGAAACGAAATCACTGTTCCTTCAGAATGGTCTTAATCACATCGAGGTAATCGCATACAACGCCAATGGATCAATCGCGTCGGATCCCGTTTCGTTGGAACTGACGGTCGACAATTCAGAAGCTCTAAGACCAAGGCTCTTCGTACTTGCGGTGGGTGTGAACGCATATTTCGATAGCAAATTTGCGCTCAATTATGCGGTACCTGACGCAATTGCCATCTCAAAGGCCTTCGAAAAGGCCGGCCAACATTTTGAAGGCGGGGTTCAGATCGCCAACGTTCTAGACGAAAAGGCCACAGCCGCGGGAATAGGGGCCGCGTTTGAACAAGTCGCCAATGAGGCTCGCCCGAACGATACCTTTGTCTTTTATCTTGCAGGGCACGGGAAAACTGTCGATGGGCGCTATTACTTCATTCCCTACGATTTTCTCTACAAGGACGAAAATTCTTTTTCAAACAACGCAATAGACCAAGATCAGTTTCAGTCATGGCTTGCGATGGTTCCAAGTCAAAAAAGCATGGTGCTGCTCGACACCTGCGAGAGTGGCTCAATGACTGGGCTACGCGTTGCGGCCAGGGGACTCCAGCGTGCCGTCGCGTTTGAGAAAATGACGCGCGCCCTAGGTCGAACGACTATCGCTGCGTCGACAGACGATGCGCCTGCGCTAGAGGGGTTCAGAGGCCACGGCGTGTTCACCTACGCCTTTCTTGAGGGCCTTGGAAAAGCCGATACCGACAAAGACAGCCAGATTGATGTCCTTGAAATCATGAGCTGGCTAGATAAATCCGTTCCTGAATATAGCTTTAGGGAGTTCAAGCAGCGGCAAATCCCGCAATCTGCATTTGTGGGATCCAACTTCGAAATAGGAACCGCGACAGTCGGTCTTGTGGAAAGCTCTTCCTCAGCGAGCGCTATTGCAGCAAGCCAGTCACGCTTCGTCGTAGTCGCGCCCTCAGAGGTGTTCGCAAAGCCCGATCTGTCAGGTCAACCCATGGAACATCTATCCGCAGGAACACTTGTAACCGTCAGGCAGGTGCTTTTGGGAAACGCCGAAGTTGAGCGTAATGGCCGGACTGTTGGCTACATTAAACATTCAAACCTCCTAAAGGTCGACTAGGGGCACACACTTACTTTGCGTTTTTATTAGCTCTTGAGGGGATGCGAACCTGCGACCCACACGTTCTGTAAACAAGCAAGCCGTTGAATTCTTCGAGCCGGCGGCATAGGCTCTATTATGGAATTCAGTTGGGTTTTGAAAGCTTTTGTTAATAAACTGAGCTGAGAAACGCAACCTCAAAAATCGCACGGCACTGGAGGCATCCAAAAGTTTCGATCGACGACCTTAGTCTTTTCTTCGCCGAGACCGGCGGCCCGCGAAGCGACGTCCTGTGAGCCGGCAATTCGCGCCGCTGCGGTAGGCAGCGTTTCCCGTATCTACGCTTTTGACAGTTAGCGGTACTCTTTCGCGAGCAAAAGAGCGGAGAAGCGCTTGGTGATCCGTGGAATAAACTTACTGGAAAAGCCGCCATAGTAACTGGGGGATATGCGGGTTTCGGTCTTGAGACTGCCCGTGCATTCAAGCGCCGGCTCTCGGGTTATAGTCCCTGCAAGGGACGTCGAGCGCGCAACGAAAGCAGTAGCCTCCATTGGAGGAGGTATCGAAATCGCCCACATGGACATCACTGACAGTCGGTCCATTCGGCAGTTTGCGAAGACATTTTCAAGGACCGGTGGCCGATGCTGGAGACCCGCGACGTGGTCATTATGGATAACCTGGCCGCACACAAGAAGGCCGACGTCCGCGATGCCATGGAACGTGCCGGCGCCAGCTCATGTTCCTTCCGCCCTATATCCAGGACTTCAACCCCATTCAGAACGCATTCTCGAAGCTGAAAGCCATGCTGCGAGTAAGTATCCGGTGACTACCGCGGTTGGCGCTGATGGTGTCCAGCTTCAGCGGCCTGACTGAAGTTCCGCGATAGCTTTGGCAGCCTTGTCGCAGCGCTCTGCAAGTTCTGGGTATGAGAGCTCCATGTGCTCAGTCGCGATCTTGAAGAGATACTGCGCGATGGCGTCAACTGAGGCGGTTTGGTTGGTCAGCATGCCAAAGACGGTATCGGCATAGGCATCATATTCGTCTTGCGCTTCAGGAATGTCCGACACCCCGATGGGGTCCCATTCTGTGAGCAATATTTTCCGAATGATAGCTCGGTTGGCTTTGTGATCCATCGTTGATCCTATGCCGCAACGGCTGCTGTTTGCATCGGTTTCCAGTTCCACGGCAGCAATTGCTCCAGCCTGCTGATCGGCGTGTCGGCAATGTTGGCGAGGACGTCGGCAAGCCAGGCCTGCGGATCGATGTCATTGAGCTTGGCGCTCATGATCAGTGTCGCCATGAACGCCGCACGTTCAGCACCACGATCCGATCCGGCAAATAGCCATGACTTCCTGCCGAGTGCAAAGCCTCTGAGCGCGCGTTCGGCGGCGTTGTTCGTGAGACAAATCCGGCCATCGTCGAGGAATGACGTGAAGCCATCCCAGCGCTTGAGCATGTAGTCGATTGCCTCGGCGACGGGAGAACTGCGCGACAGTTTTGCTCGCTCGATTTGCAGCCAATCGTGCAGTTCTTCGACAAGCGGCTGGCTGTCCTTGCGGCGACGCTCCATGCGCTGCTCTGCGGCAAGACCGTTGATCTCCCGTTCGATATCGAACAGGGCATCGATCCGTTTGACGGCCTCCAGCGCCATTGGCGAGACCGGCGCAGCTTTGCTGCCACGTTTGGCGTTCGCGGCGATGTCGGCCAGCACGAAGAACTTGCGGCGTGAGTGTGCCCAGCAGAGTGCTTGGCGCAGAGGCGCGGGATCGCGATCTACTTTGAACAGCGGATTGTAGCCGCTATAGGCATCCGCCTGCAGAATGCCGGAGAAGGTCTTTAGGTGGCGTTCGGGATGCTCCTGTCGCCGGTCTCGCGATGAGTAGAACAGTGCCGCAGGCGGTGACAGCCCGCCAAACGGCCGGTCATCCCGGACATAGGTCCAGATGCGGCCCGTATCGGTCTTTCCCTTCGCCAGGATCGGTACGGTCGTGTCGTCGCCATGCAGTCGCTCGGTGGCCAGGACATGGGCCTCGATCAACGAATGGATTGGCTTCAGGGCCGCGGCACACGCGCCGACCTGGTCGGCCAGCGTCGACAGGCTGAGGTCGATCCCCTCTCGGGCATAGCGCTCGCTCTGGCGATTGAGCGGCTGGTGCTGGGCGAACTTCTCGAACAGGATCATCGCCAGAAGGTTGGGTCCGGCAAAGCCGCGTGGCGTCACATGGAAGGGTACTGGCGGCTGCGTGATCTTTTCGCATTCGCGGCAGGAGAACTTCTCCCGCACGGTCTGAATGACCTTCCATTGACGCGGAATGACCTCCAGCGTCTCTGTGATATCCTCACCGAGCTTCGACAGCTTGGCCGAGCCGCAGCAGGGGCAGTTTGTCGGAGCAGCAATGACGACACGCTCGCGCGGGAGATGTTCAGGAAAGGGCTTGCGTGATGGTCGCCTGCGCTCGAAGGCCCTAACGGTCGAGGCATTGGCTGCGATCTCCGCCGCCAGTTCATCTTCGCCAGCATCAGCCTCCAGCTCCTCGAGCTGCAGTTCCATCTGTTCGAGAAGCCGCGCTTTGCGCTCGGAGCGGCTGCCGTAAAGCTCCCGGCGGACTTTCTCGATCTCCAGCTTCAACCGCGCGATCAGCGCCTCGGAGTGCGACACGAGCGCCTTCGCGCTGGCGGCCTCTGCCTTGGCGGTCGCTGCCTCGGCCTCGGCCGTGATGCGCCGGGCACGCTCCGCCGCCAGGGCCGCAAGTGCGCTGGCAAGGTCGTCAGGAAGCTGTTCAGCCGCATCGTTCATGGGCTGATGGAATCATATTCTATCCAGCGTTTCCAGCGTTTTTGCTTATCCGGCCGAGGTCGGCCGCCAGGTCTTTTGCGGCATTCGCCAGTCGATACCTTCCAGCAAATAACCAAGCTGCCCAGGCGTAATCACAACGGTTCCATCGGCCGCCGACGGCCATATGAAGCGTCCCCGCTCCAGCTTCTTCGTGAACAGGCAGGCTCCCTGACCATCATGCCAGATGACCTTGATCAGGCCACCGCCACGACCGCGGAAGACGAACAGATGCCCGCACATCGGATCGCGCTTCAGCGTCTCTTGCACCATCAGCGACAGACCGGGAAAGCCTTTGCGCATGTCTGTATGGCCCGTTGCCAGCCAGACCTTCACACCAGCAGGGACCGAGATCATCGACGACCCAACACACAGTCGAGAATGCGGCCGAGCGCCTCCGTGTCGATGTCACTATCCACGCGGACGCGCCGACCGCGGCCCAGATCAATCGTCACATCGCTACGCTTCCGGCGGGACTGCGATGGGGCTGGCGCGTCCGTAGCCGCGGGTTGGGCCTCAGACAGGATAACCGGCACCAACCTGCGCGCCGTCTCGGTCCTCGGTTCCTCGATCTGGCAAAGCTCCTTGCGCCACCGAAAGAGCTGGCTGACGTGGATACCGGCCCCACGGGCAATCTCGGAGAGAACCGCCTCTGGCTCAAGGCAGGCTGCAACGAGACGCTCCTTGTCCTGGCGGGACCAGCGCCGACGGCGCTCGACAGACGTGATGACTTCAATCGGATGCTTCGTCATAGGACTACTCCTAGTGTTTGCACTAGGACTTCCAATGTTCGCATCAACCTCGCAAGACGGCCCTCACCGGGGGCTTACTGCTGCGAGGTCGAGCCGAGCGAAAGATCGATGCTCTACGGATGCCGTCGGGGCGATAATACCTCTGACCTGAGCCCCTGAACTTCCTCCAGATTTTGGTAGAGTCCGTCGTATCAAGGAGACGGACGGAATGAAGCATTCACGGTTCACGGACGAGCAG
>NZ_JBPEHL010000051.1:0-2500 GCF_051201095.1 Shinella sp. BE166
GGAGGGCTTTTTGATATTTGGTTGCGGGGGCAGGATTTGAACCTGCGGCCTTCAGGTTATGAGCCTGACGAGCTACCGGGCTGCTCCACCCCGCGTTATAGGTTTTTGCCTTCGGCAAAATACCGGTGCGATGAACCTGAGGGGTTCGTCGCTGCTGCCGAGCAAATTGCTTTGGCAATTTGTCTCGTGTTCCCGTGGCACCAAACAGAAAGGACCGCTTAGAGCGGCCCTTGGTCGGCTTGGGCCGAAGATGTGTCGAGAAGATTGTTTGATTATATTGCCATTAGCAGACCTGGCAGTGACCTACTCTCCCGCGTCTTAAGACGAAGTACCATTGGCGCTGGGGCGTTTCACGGCCGTGTTCGGAATGGGAACGGGTGCAGCCACCCCGCCATAACCACCAGGTCGGCTAAGGGCAATATATTGAGAAGCTGGTAGAGGAGGGCAAGCCTCCTCGTTTGTCTTAATTTTGTGAACACGTCTTTTCTTCTTTTGGGCAACGGAGCGAAGCTCCGCAAGGCCAGAGGCCGTCGCGCCTGATGGCGCGGCCCGTCCGGAGCACTTCGTGCGTCAGGACAGAAGAGATGGCTCATCGAATTTCATTCGATGAGCATGAACAATGAGAACGATCAAGCCAATCGAGCTATTAGTACCGGTAAGCTTCACACATTGCTGCGCTTCCACACCCGGCCTATCAACGTGGTCGTCTTCCACGGCTCTCAAGGGAATACTCGTTTTCAGGTTGGTTTCCCGCTTAGATGCCTTCAGCGGTTATCCATTCCATATATAGCTACCCTGCTATGCCCTTGGCAGGACAACAGGTCCACCAGAGATATGTCCATCCCGGTCCTCTCGTACTAGGGACAGATCCTGTCAATATTCCTACACCCACGGCAGATAGGGACCGAACTGTCTCACGACGTTCTGAACCCAGCTCACGTACCGCTTTAATTGGCGAACAGCCAAACCCTTGGGACCTGCTCCAGCCCCAGGATGCGATGAGCCGACATCGAGGTGCCAAACAACCCCGTCGATATGGACTCTTGGGGGTCATCAGCCTGTTATCCCCGGCGTACCTTTTATCCGTTGAGCGATGGCCCTTCCACGCGGGACCACCGGATCACTATGACCGACTTTCGTCTCTGCTCGACTTGTCAGTCTCGCAGTCAGGCGGGCTTATGCCATTGCACTCGACGACCGATTTCCGACCGGTCTGAGCCCACCATCGCGCGCCTCCGTTACTCTTTCGGAGGCGACCGCCCCAGTCAAACTACCCACCATACACTGTCCCGGACCCGGATGACGGGCCGCGGTTAGACATCCATGACGATAAGGGTGGTATTTCAAGGATGGCTCCACGAGAACTGGCGTCCCCGCTTCAAAGCCTACCACCTATCCTACACATGCCGACACGAATGCCAGTGTAAAGCTATAGTAAAGGTGCACGGGGTCTTTCCGTCTAACCGCAGGAACCCCGCATCTTCACGGGGAATTCAATTTCACTGAGTCTCTGCTGGAGACAGCGGGGAAGTCGTTACGCCATTCGTGCAGGTCGGAACTTACCCGACAAGGAATTTCGCTACCTTAGGACCGTTATAGTTACGGCCGCCGTTTACTGGGGCTTCGATTCAAAGCTTGCACCTCTCCTCTTAACCTTCCAGCACCGGGCAGGCGTCAGACCCTATACGTCGTCTTGCGACTTCGCAGAGCCCTGTGTTTTTGATAAACAGTCGCTACCCCCTGGTCTGTGCCACCCCTCAACACTTGCGTGCAAAGGGGTCACGCTTCTTCCGAAGTTACGCGTGCAATTTGCCGAGTTCCTTCAGCAGAGTTCTCTCAAGCGCCTTGGTATGCTCTACCTGACCACCTGTGTCGGTTTCGGGTACGGTCTATACGGTGGGGCTATTTCCTGGAACCGCTTCCCCGCCCAGACAATCCAATAAGTCTGAACAAGTTACGCAATCCGTCACCACCACCAGGCCCACGAATATTAACGTGGTTCCCATCGACTACGCGTGTCCGCCTCGTCTTAGGGGCCGGCTAACCCTGCTCAGATTAACTTTAAGCAGGAACCCTTGGTCTTTCGGCGAGGGGGTCTCTCACCCCCTTTATCGTTACTCATGTCAACATTCGCACTTCCGATACCTCCAGGAGCCCTCACGGGTCTCCCTTCACAGGCTTACGGAACGCTCCGCTACCACACGTCTTGCGACGTATCCTCAGCTTCGGTGCATGGCTTTAGCCCCGTTACATTTTCGGCGCAAAGACCCTTAATTAGACCAGTGAGCTGTTACGCTTTCTTTAAATGATGGCTGCTTCTAAGCCAACATCCTGGTTGTTTTGGGATCCTCACATCCTTTCCCACTTAGCCATGACTTGGGGACCTTAGCTGGAGGTCAGGGTTGTTGCCCTTTTCACGACGGACGTTAGCACCCGCCGTGTGTCTGCCGACTAGTACTCCTCGGTATTCGGAGTTTGGTTAGGATCAGTAAGACGGTGA
>NZ_JBPEHL010000052.1:0-5835 GCF_051201095.1 Shinella sp. BE166
AAGCTCTGAAATCGACATATGTCCAAGCCCTCTTTCGAGATTGAACATCGACAATCATAAGCTGATCCGGAAGGTGGGGTCAGGACGGCGCTTACCATTGAGATCGACTCCAACATTGTCGAGCGCGCGATCAGGCCTTGCAAATTCCGAGGCAATCCGCCCCCTGATTCCGAAATGATCTCGCCCCCCAGTTCCGAAAATTAGTCGCCCCCTTGTTCCGAGATGATGCCGCCCCCTTCGGAGGGGGTGTGGCGTGGGTGTTCTGCCGGTGTGAAGTTCCTTCCGTCGATGGTGATGGGGAAGGAACGGGATGCCTGCGGAGAGACTGGAGATGCGGCGTGTCCGCGAGATACTGAGATATCGGGCCGAGCAACTGGGCCATAAATCAATTGCGGTTCGGGTCGGGGCAGCGCCGTCGACGGTGCGCGAGACGCTGCGGCGGGCGACGGCTGCAGGGCTTTCGTGGCCGTTGGACGACGACATGAGCGATGCCGTTTTGGAAGCGGCGCTCTACAAGGCGGCCGGGACGAAGACGGGTCATCGCCGGGCCCCCGAGCCGGACTGGGCTGAGGTGCATCGCGAGCTCAAACGCAAGCATGTGACGCTGCAAATTCTCTGGGACGAGTATATCGGCCGTTATCCGGATGGCTATCGCTACAGCCGGTATTGTGACCTTTACCGCGGCTGGGCGATGAAGCTGCCTGTGACGATGCGGCAGGAGCATGCGAGCGGCGACAAGCTGTTCGTCGATTATGCCGGCGACACGGTGACGGTCGTCGTCGACCGGCTGTCGGGCAAGACGCGGCAGGCACACCTGTTCGTGGCGGTCCTGGGAGCGTCCAGCCTTTCGTTCGCGCAGGCGCGCTGGACCGAGACGCTTCCGGACTGGATCGAATGCCATGTTCAGGCGCTGGAGTTCTTCGGCGGTTCGCCAGCGCTTCTTGTGCCCGACAATGCCAAGGTGGCGGTCATCAAGGCGTGCCACTTCGATCCTCAGGTCAACAGGACCTATTGCGCCATGGCGGCGCACTATAGGAGCGCCGTTCTTCCGACACGGCCGCGGCGGCCGCGCGACAAGGCGAAAGTGGAGGCCGCGGTTCGTATCGTCGAGCGCTGGCTGTTGGGACGGCTGCGCCATCGCGTCTTTTACAGTCTCGCCGAGGTCAATGCGGCGATCATGGAATTGCTCCGTGACCTCAACGACATCAGGGTCTTGCGTCGGGTCAATTGCACGCGGCGTCAATTGTTCGAGGAACTCGATCGTCCGGCTCTGCGGCCCTTGCCTGTCGAGCGCTATGTCTTCGCCGAATGGCGTATCCGGCGTGCCGGGCTGGATTACCACGTCGAGATCGAACGGCATTATTACTCGGTTCCCTATCGCTTTGCCCGCGAGCAGGTTGAGGCGCGTATCACCGCCAATACGATCGAGATATTCCATAAGGGCGAGCGGATCGCCGCGCACCGCCGCTCGAGTGGCAACGGCAAGCACACGACAATCCCCGATCATATGCCCTCGGCGCATCGTCGGTTCGCCGACTGGACGATCGAACGCATTCGACGCGAAGCCTCAGCCATGGGGCCGGATGTCGACCTCTTGTGCGAGCGCATCCTTGCCGACCGGCCGCATCCCGAGCAGGGCTTTCGCGCCTGCCTCGGGATTATCCGCCTTAACAAGAGCTTCGGCCGCGACAGGGTCAATGCCGCTTGCGCCCGAGCGCTGGAGATCGGGGCCCGGACCTATGGTTCGGTGCGCTCCATCCTCGACAACCACCTCGACCGGACGGCGAGCTCGAATGGAGCCGCCTCGCACGAACCGATCCACCACGAAAACATCCGCGGACCTCGCTATTACCACTAAGGAGAACGAAGAATGCTTGCTCATCCAACACTTGATCGACTGAACGCCATGGGCTTGGCCGGCATGGCCAAAGCCTTCGGCGAACTCGTCGCCAACGGCGAGGCCGAACATCTCTCGCATGCCGAATGGCTCGGATTGCTGCTCGAGCGGGAATGGAGTTCCCGTTACGACCGCAAACTTGCGGCGCGTCTCAGGTTCGCCAAACTTCGTCATCAGGCGACCCCGGAAGATGTCGATTATCGCGCCGAACGCGGCCTCGACCGTGCGCTCTTCATGAAGCTGCTCGGGGGCGACTGGATCGGTGCTCACGACAATCTGGCCATATGCGGCCCCTCAGGCGTCGGGAAGAGCTGGTTGGCATGTGCCCTTGGCAATAAGGCTTGCCAGCCAGGCTGCAACGCACCCTGGGCCATGTTCAGGTCCTGATCCTGGACGACTGGGGTCTTGAGCCGCTCAACGAACAGGCCCGTCACGATCTTTTGGAAATCCTTGAGGACCGCTACGGCCGCCGATCGACGATCATTACCAGCCAGCTCCCCGTATCCGCCTGGCACGGTGTCATCGGTGACCCCACCTACGCCGACGCCATCCTGGATCGCCTCGTCCACAATGCCCACCGCATCGAACTCAGCGGGGGAAGCCTACGACGAAATCTGCCGCGCAAAGCTTGACACATTACTCGAACGAACTGACAACAATTACTGCCTGCAGACCCCGATGAAACAGGGGGCGAGATCATCCCGGAATCCGGGGGCGCAATCATCTCGGAACAATGGGGCGGCTTCATCGGAATCGGCAAGGCCTCAAACAACTACGAGAAAACAGTCTATTCGCCAGCAGCAGAGATGGCCCACGGTCGCCCTCTTGCAGACAATCAAAATGAACGGCGTCGATCCGCACAACCAACTCCCAGAGCTTCCGTAACGCTCAAGGCGAGCCAGTCTACGGAGCTCGAGGCTGATACCGTGAAACTATAGACCTCACGCCATCAGCTAACTTCTTCCTTGCGCAGGATCCCGCCGATCTGGACTGATTCTTCGTGCGCCCCTCGATAGTCTGGCGAAGCAGGCCTTTTCGCTCGAGATCGTCACCAGCTGATGTAAAACATTGCTTTCGCCAGGAAAACGATGAGGACCACATGGAAGAAGACGCTGAGGTGTATGACTTTCGTGTGCCTAGACCTCAGCTTACCACGCGCGCCAAGGATCACAGCCGTGATGAAATGCGCCAGAACGCTAGCCGCCAGCGCGATCTTGATCGACAGCAGTGTTGCAAAACTGCTGTCGAGGGGACGGGCGAGGTCTTCGCGATATTGCCAGGCCATGGTTACGCCTGCCATATAGAGCACCGCAATGACGAACGGCATCAGGCGGCGCGCCCGCCAGCCGATTTCCGTTTCCACCTTGCGCATCGCGTCCGGCCCCACCCGCTTGCGGATGCCTTCCAAAACGAGAACTTCGAAGAAGACAGTCCCGACAAACAGGATAGCGGCAAAAAGGTGAAGCGTAAGAAGCGCGAAATGGCTCATGATCTTCGTCGGACTCCGTCACTTATCCAGTAACCGCACCCTCGTCGGCCGGGCGGGCGAGCGCTGCGAACTTGGCGAGCACGCCGCGCTTGTAGCGGGGTTCGGGTTGCTTCCAGGCCGCGCGGCGACGGGCAATCTCGGCCGCGTCCACGTCCAGTCGAAGGAGTAGGCGCTGCGCGTCGATGGTGATGGAATCCCCCTCCTCCACAAGCGCGATGGTTCCGCCCACATAGGCCTCTGGCGTGACATGGCCGACGACCATGCCCCAGGTGCCTCCAGAAAACCGGCCGTCGGTGATGAGCCCAACGCTTTCGCCAAGGCCCCGGCCGACCAGCGCCGAGGTCGGCGCCAGCATTTCCGGCATGCCCGGCCCGCCTTTCGGTCCGAGGTAGCGCAGTACCACGACATCGCCCGGCCGAATGCGATCGGCCAGGATCGCCTCCATGGCGGAAGACTCATCGTCAAAAACCCGCGCCGGACCGGAAATCACCGGGCTTTTCAGTCCGGTGATCTTGGCCACCGCACCATTTTCGGCAAGGTTGCCCTTGAGGATGGCCAGATGCCCTTCGCGATAGAGCGCCTGCCGCAGCGGCATGATGACACGCTGGTCAACACGCGGTTCAGCTGGCACGTCGGTCAGTTCCTCGGCAAGCGTGCGGCCGGTAATCGTCAGGCAATCGCCATGGAGGAGACCCGCATCCAGCAGGATCTTCAGCACCTGCGGCACGCCGCCTGCAGCATGCAGGTCCACCGCCATGTATCGGCCGGAGGGCTTCAGGTCACACAGCACCGGCACTTTGCGGCGCACCCGCTCGAAATCGTCAAGCGTCCACTCAACCTCGGCGGCATGGGCTATCGCCAGGTAGTGCAGAACCGCATTAGTCGAACCGCCCACCGCCATGATGAGCGCCACCGCATTCTCGATCGATTTGCGGGTGACGATGTCGCGCGGGCGTATATTCCGCTTGACCGCCTCAACCAGCACACGGCCGGATGCCGCCGCGCTATCGATCTTCTCCTGATCCGGATTTGCCATGGTGGAAGAATAGAGCAGCGACATGCCGAGCGCCTCGAAGGAGGAACTCATGGTGTTGGCTGTATACATGCCGCCGCAGGAGCCCGTGGAGGGGCAGGCGTGACGTTCGATCCCCTCGAAATCCGTCTCCCCGATCGTGCCGGCCATAAAGGCCCCAACAGCCTCGAAGGCTGAGACGATGGATAGGTCCTCGCCCTTCCAGCGGCCAGGCTTGATGGTGCCGCCATAGACATAGATCGCCGGTGCGTCAGCGCGCAGGATGCCGATCATACCGCCCGGCATGTTCTTGTCGCAGCCGCCGAGCACCAGCACGCCGTCCATCCATTGTCCCTGCACCGAGATCTCGACGCAGTCGGCGATCACCTCGCGCGAGACCAGCGAATATTTCATGCCCTCGGTGCCCATCGACATGCCGTCGGAAATGGTGGGCGTGCCGAAGGTCTGTGGATTGGCCCCAGCCGCCGCGATGGCGCTGACGGCCGCGTCGGCCAGCGGCTGCAGGCCGGCATTGCAGGGCGTGATGGTAGAATGCCCGTTGGCGATGCCGATCATCGGCTTGTCGAAATCGGCTTTCTCATAACCGAGCGCATAGTACATGGCGCGGTTTGGCGAGCGGGCGATCCCCTCCGTTATATGTTTCGAGCGTTCGTTGAAAGGCATATCAGACCTTGCTCTTGAAACGGGAGGGGCTTGCTCTGTCAGCAATCGAGACGCCGAATGCGCACGCTGCACGGAAACAGGCACAAATCAATATGCTGAACATAGCGTATGGCCATCGGAACGGCAAACTCACAGGGCGTTGCCGCCCGGCATCGTCACCGGCAGCCCGCTCACCGCGTTTCCAGCGCCAATTCCCTGCTCCTGACAGCCGCAAGCGCCCTCTACTCCTTGAGAAGGTCCTGATCCTCCTCTGAAAAGCGCGCACGATGCTTCAGATCCTGAAAGGGATCGCCTGAATGGTAACGGTCAAATTCTGCCGCAATGAGGGTCTCGTGATGGAGGCTCCTTTGCGCATCGTCGGGGCCGATGGCTTGTACAAATCCATTGATCGACATGAACCGCTGATCTTCAACGTCCTGCTTCATCGCATTTTTCCCCCAGCAAAGTCACGCGTGCCCCATCGTTTCCAGACGGCATGACGGGCGCAAATGCAGCTTGGATTTTAGTCCGCAAGGATCGTGTCCCATGACGTGGTGTAGCTTAGACGACCACGGCTCATCCCGGAGGGCCGGATGAGTGTCAGCTTGCGGCTGGCAGGCTGATGAGCGGATCATCGCTCATTGTTGCGATGGTTTCCAGTGTCATGTAGCGGGATCGTTGGACGGCCCATTTGATGGCATGGACCGCTCCCTTTCCCTCAGCGAAGATGGCGGCTGTCTTTTTAGCCAAGAAGGAGTCATCCCATGCCTGTTG
>NZ_JBPEHL010000053.1:0-5255 GCF_051201095.1 Shinella sp. BE166
AACACGTCAGGAACGGGATGCTGTCGCCCGTCGAGTTCGAGAAGCAGCAGAAAATCTAACCCGAGGGTGTCTACGAAACTCGGGGCTATTCACAACGCTTGGAGATAAGTCGGCAGATTGGCTGCGATGATCGCTCGCTCCCCCGGGTCTGCCATGATGTTATCGTAGGGAAGACCGACGTCGCGAAGGAAGTCAATAAGGCGCTGCGCTTGGGGGTCTACGAAGCTGTTATTTCCGCCTTGAAGAATAATCGAGTTCATGGCGATCCAAATATGTGAGTGTCGTCGTTCCAACTTGGCGACCGACGGGTGAAGTTACTTCAAGCTAGCATTAGCGCGTAATAGTTGAAAGGGCGTAGGACAGAGCCCACGCGCTATCGGCGCGAATTGAGGATCGATCTCATGGCCAGTCGCGCAGACAACCTGATCGAATGACCGGCCGTTCCGTGGAGCTATGGCTGCACGGCGTGCGCCTGTCCTGCGGCCTGACTCAGTGGCCGAATGAACGTTTTTAACCACGCCCTTGCGATGCGTTGATCGAGCTTTTCTCCCAATTCATCATGTTCTTCGAACCACGTGCGTAAAGTGCGAGCGACATGGTCCCTGTAGTTCCCCTGGCCTCGACCATAGGGGTCCTCGCAAGCCTCCCAGAGATCACGGTCGCCGCTGAGCGCAGTCCTATAGACAGCGATTGCATGGTGTCTTGCCGCGTCGACAAAGTCCGCCTCCCACTGATTTGCGTTTTCGAGAAGCTCCGTGAGGAACCCGTAAGTGCTCTCCAACTCGGGATCGGCTTTACGGGACTCAATCACTTCAACAAGACCATCGAGAACTTTCCTCGACCTCAATTTTGCAACAGCTGCGGCACCGTCTCCAAGTCTCTGGAATACATCGAAACTCCAGAACTGCCCGGCACGAGTGGTGGCAGCCCAGACGGTGCGGGGATGCAGGTTGCCAACTGCTGAAATCAATCTGTCATGGGCAGGACGAGGCGGCGTGACGAGCCGATGATGCCTTTCAGCGAAGCGACCAAGGTCATTGTTCACCAACTCCAGCGCCGCTAAAGCCTGCTGCTGCTGAAGGTTCGCGAACATTTGTTCGATGGCTGAGATTGTGGCCTTTCCGGCCTCCGTCTGGGTGCGTCGAACGGCCTCGATTCGTTCCATTACGAAGGAGGTCAATAGTTGCGGATCATCTTGGCCCGCATCGTAGACGAAGGCTTTCAGGCCCATCAATCCGATTTTCTGCAAAGCACCTTCGATCTGGCCATGCTTGATGTCGTAGCCCTCTTCCACATCCTCCGCAGCGTCGCCGGAATCGTGGCGCATTGAAAGAGCATCTCCGGGGCGGGCAAGAGCAATCACAGCTGTTCGTGCAAAGAGGGTGGGATCCGCGTCGGTATCTCTCACGTACTGGAGAAGATCTTGGGATGTTGGATCGGGTGCGCTACCCCATTTTGAGCACAACAATGTCACGGCTCGCTGGTTTTTCATGTGTCCAATGATGTCCGAACGGATAGCCGTCCCATCCACGCCTCTGGTATCAACAAGAGTGACGGACAGGCGCTGATCGGGAACTAGCGCGAATGGAACTGTTACGGTGATCTTGTTCGGCAATGTGAAATCGTCATGGCGACCGTTGTTTATCTCCGTAAACGTCGTTTTCAGCCACTGACGACCCTCACGTGGGTCCGATCCGTCGAACTCGATAACACGGCGACTCCGCCGCCAAAGACTAAGGCGACTTGCGAACTCAGCAATGAACTCCTCGAGATCGGCAAAATGATTGCATAGCTCAAGCGCCGGGTCGGGCGCAGCAGGAACTCCTTTGCGAGCTCTCGGACGTGGCAATTGCGCCATGTTACGCAATGCTCGCTCCACCTCCTCAGCCGGTTTGAAGTCTCCTTGAGCCGCTCCACTCTCGCCCGACATTTTCTCACGGATGCCGCGGCAGGCTTCGGTGACAAGCTTGTAGACTTCTTCATCTGGGACAGGCTCGACCGTCAGCGAGAAGCGATCACCAGTCTCGACGCGAACATCGCAGAGAGTCGTTCTTCCCCCTCCCGTATCAAGTAAAAGACCCTTAAGATCCGACGCCGTTTGTGGATCAATTACCAAGCCAGCCTGACGGCACGCAGCGGTCGTCTTTCCTGCGCCAATTTCGCCCACGTAGACTGTTGCCACAGGCAACGGCTGGTGGATCGGAAACACCAATATTGTCGCAATCCAGAAGGCGAACGCAGAGGCGTGGGCCTCGCTGTTCGGGCTTCCGCTGGTGATGGCCTTCAATACTTGAGAAAGGAGCGGGCATGATCGACGCGGCTTTGATTCAACAATGTGCCGATCCGCGCTTGAGCGTCGAGATCGTTCAGAAGTTTGTCGAGGAAGTGGGTGCTGCCGATCACCTGACGGTCACGGTGAAGAGCGGCCAGCGGACGTTTGCCGTTCCCAAGCCGGCCACGGCCGAAGACGCCTTGGCGCTGACGCAACAGCATGTGGGCCAGGCCGTGGTTCGCGTCGGGCTGACGCAGTATCCGGCCGGCCTCGGTGTTGCCGACAAGAGCGAGTTGAGTATCGACCTGTTCGACCCTTGCGAAAATCTCCGCATGGGCACGGCTCTGTTCGGCAAGGTCTACCGCATCGTCACGAAGTGGTACGGCAATCCCCGGCCCGAGGCGTTCGATGACGCGGTATGGGCTTATGGCACCGGCATCTTCGAGGGGGAGCGCGTGTTTTATGCCGACGATCCCGAAGACGTGAAGGTTGCCGAGCCAAAGGCCGCCGAGGCTCAGGAGGCCGAAGGCGAGCAGTCGGCAGAGACTGAGACGGGCGAGGGGCCTTCAGAACCGCCGTTCACGGACGAAGACCCGAACAAGGCGAGCATCCGGATCGATCTGTCCGGCATCAAATCCCACAACACGGAGCCGAAGACAGCAGGCCAATGACCAGCCATATCATCGTCATCATCATGCTCTGCGCCGTGCAGTGCGAGCCGACAGAAATCCGCATCTGGGACGGGGACACGTTCCGCGTCGGGAGCCGTGGCGGCGAATCTGTCCGGATCTTCAATATCGACGCACCGGAGATCGAGGGGAAATGCCGCTTCGAATCCGACCTGGCGCAGCAGTCCAAACAACGGCTCGCTTCCATCCTTGAGGGTGGAAAGGTGGAGATCCAGCGACAGGATACCGATCGCTACGGCCGCACCTTGGCGGCTGTCCGCGTCAACGGCCGGGACGCCGGCGACATGCTTGTGGCGGAAGGTCTGGCCCGCACATGGAGCGGTAGACGGGAGCCGTGGTGCTGATGGCCGATTACGACACGATCAAGGACCGTTTTATCCTGGTCAGTCCGGACGAGGCGACCATTCATGTCGTCAGCCGGAAGCTGTTTCACGAGGTGATGGGTGGCGTGGCGGCGCTACTCCAATGGGCAGGACAGCGATTCAAGTCTGCCAAGGTGTTGATCGCCTATCTATAAGGGCGATGTGCCGCTTATCATGTCGCGCATAGCGTCCGATAAAACCAAGTCCATCTCAAGCCCGGGAAACGTAGCCAGAAGCTCGGGGATGAGGGGCAGGATGTGAAGGCGGCCGAAGGTGGTAGCCGCAGCCACCCGGATCGATCCGGACATATCGAGCGTGCTGCCCACGACCTTACGGCTCGCGGCTTCAATCTCCTCCAGGAGCGTTGACCGCAGGCTGTGATTTGTCATCGTGGAGGGCGCGAGGCACGGCGCATATCCAGGCGATACAGGAATTGCCGACGCAACGACTTTGCCTTGCTGCGCATCGTGTCCCAGGTCTGGTGACGCCGTTTGGTCCCTCGCGAAGGTCGCGATCAGACCTTTCGCTTCCAAGCGCGCGCCAGCATAGGTCCATAGACCAGTGCGAAAGTGGCGAAGGCTAATGACCAGGAGAGAGCGGACAGGACGAGCAGTTCGGAATAGATCGACATTGCAAATGGTGCGAGCACGCGAGTGGTCGCGGCCGCCATCGCCAAGCCATAGATGGCCAGCGTCGGGCGATCCGCGCGCCGTTCGCGGCCGGTATGGCTTCGGCTGGTCCGGGTCATGACCGCCAGCGTCATCATGCCGATTGCGCCGACGGCCAGTGCATGGATCGCGGCGGAACCGGACACATGCGCCGGCGAGAGGATCGAGGCGCCAAGCATGGCGAGACCGAGCGCGCACCAAAAGTAGCCGAGATGAAGGACGACCACCATGCCGTCACTGATGACGGTCCAGCCACGCCAGCGCAGCAGGCGGATAAAGAGGCCAGCGCCGGCGATGATCAGCAAGACCCCGGTGACGGCGGCCGAGGGCCAGACGACCCACAGCATGATGCCCGCGCCGGTGATGCCGAGGACGGCCATGTCGAAGCGACCGTAGGCTGCCGGTTCCGGCTTGATCTTGTGCTGCGCCATCCAGTTGCGGGTGAAGCTTGGC
The DNA here is from genome assembly GCF_051201095.1 of Shinella sp. BE166. Classification (NCBI taxonomy): domain Bacteria; kingdom Pseudomonadati; phylum Pseudomonadota; class Alphaproteobacteria; order Hyphomicrobiales; family Rhizobiaceae; genus Shinella; species Shinella sp. BE166. The sequence goes on from NZ_JBPEHL010000053.1 coordinate 4,445, forward strand.
ACGAGCCGTCCGCCGATCAGGGCGATGAGGAAGGTGATAAGGCCGATGGTCATGCGTTCTGCCGCAAGGGAGATATCCGGCACGATCATAGTGACATGAAAACTGACATTGGCGATCGCCAGTAATGATACAATGATGCAGGGCGCCACGTTGCGCCAACTGCTGGCCGCAAATTGCTCACGCCAAAGCGCGCCAGCAAACACGATGAGGAACAGGGCGTCGATCAGGGCGGCTATCGAACCAAGAACGGGATAGGCGAGCATTGCCAGCCGTCCGGCCGCCCACAACAGCACCAATAGGACGATTGACCGGCCCGCGATGGGAAAGTGTCCCGTCCAGTTGGCGCCTGCAACGGTCATATACCCCACGATTACCGCGGCGGTGTAACCGAACAGCATTTCGTGCACATGCCAGTCGCGCGTGAAGATCGTGGCCGGGATTTCACCGATACCGAGAAATGATAGGAGCCAGAGCGGTATTGTTATCGCGGCCCAGAGTGCGGCGAAAAGGAAAAAAGGCCGAAACCCGAAGCTGAACAGGGCCGGGCCGCGATAATCGCGAAGGGTTTGAGCTGTCGTCTTCATGGACTGTCACAATCCTGGGAGGGTCTGCCAGCATGGCGCGCCATATCGTCCCCGCCCCGCGCCAGCTATAAGAATTTCTAAACTCATGTCGGCCGATCCGATAGTTTCCAGAAGACCTTGCCCTCTTGCGGAGATCGTGTCCCAGGATGTGGTGTAGCTGGATTTCATAGCCATCGGTGATTTCCGGTAGGGTCGGGTTGCTTAGAGCCAACCTGAAGGACACCACC
>NZ_JBPEHL010000054.1:0-4417 GCF_051201095.1 Shinella sp. BE166
CGGCGATGATGCACAGGAACACCCAGATGGTCAGATAACGCTCGAACGTGGACATCAGGCGGACTTTCCTTGCGGCGACGTCGAACCTTCCATCGTACCGATCTGGCGAAGCTTCGTCTCAAGCGCCATGTGATCGATGGAAGCCAGCGGCAGGCTTACGAAAGCTGCGATCCGGTTCTTTAGGAAACGTGCGGCCTGAGCGAAGGCACGCTGGATCTCGACTTCCGAGCCCACAGCGGCAGCAGGGTCCTCCACACCCCAATGGGCGGTCATCGGATGACCGATCCAGACCGGGCAGGCTTCGCCGGCAGCGCTGTCGCAGACGGTGAAGATGAAATCCATCTGCGGGGCGCCGGGTTTCGCGAACACGTCCCAGCTCTTCGACGAGAAGCCCGTCGAGGGATAGCCGAGCGCTTCCAGCTCCTTCAGGGCGTGCGGATTGACCTCGCCCTTCGGCTGGCTGCCGGCGGAGAAGGCTTTGAACCGTCCGCCACCTTCCTTGTTGAGAATGGCTTCGGCAAAAATAGAACGAGCGGAATTGCCCGTGCAGAGGAACAGCACGTTGTAGGTCTCATCGGTCATGGTCGTGGTCCGTGGTTAGGTCGGCGGCTTGATAAGCTTCATGATGGTCGCCGATGATGGGCAGATGGAGGAAAGCTGGCGGGTCGCCAGCACGGCTGCGGGAACGCTGTCCCGCTGGACTTCAGAAAATCCGACGCGCGTGAAGAACGGTGCTGCACTCGTCGTGGCAAGGAAGACGTCGCCGGCATGGTCGAGACCCGCCACCGCCCGCTGTACCAAAACGCTGCCCAGTCCTTGCCCCCGATGATCGGGAAGCACGACAACCGAACGGAGGAGAAAGTCATCACCGCAGTGCTCGACACCGAGGAAACCGATAGCCCGGCCATCCGATGATCGCGCCCTGAAGAAGGTGCGACCATGATCCTCGATGTCATCAGTTGGCAGATGCGCTTCCGTCAAGGCTGCCTTGAGGCCAGCGTCGTTGCCCTCAATTTGCTCCAACTTGATCGCGCTCATGACACCTTCGCGTCCGTGGCGCAGCAGGGCGTCAATTCGGCGATGAGCGGGGCGCAAAGCTCCGTCGATCCACCGCAGCAGTCTTTGAGGAGGAACAGCGTCAGCTCGCGCAAGCCATTGAGGTCGGCCCGGTAGATGATCGATCGGCTCTGCCGCTCGCTCGTCACCAAGCCTGCCCGCGAAAGCGTTGCAAGATGCGCCGACATGGTGTTTTGCGGTACGTCGATGAGGCGGGCGAGCTCGCCGGCCGGGATGCCATCGGGTTCGTAGCGGACAAGGAGACGGAAGGTCTCCAGCCGCGTGGTCTGGGCCAAGGCGCCCAGCGCCGAGATTGCTGCGATGCTTTCCATACATCCAGATTATAGGATATATGGAGATTGTCAACTGAAGCGAGCCGAAAAGTCTGATCGGGCTGACCCACGCTTGGGTCCGCAAATGTCCGAACACTAGATGGCCACATTTCTGATTTCGTCACGAGAGCAGACTGTCAGCTGCTAACTCGGCGGTTCCCGAGGGCAAGTAGTAGGCCAAAAACTAGGCTTGAGTAAAACGACTAAGCGACGGGGTCGGCGGTTCGTGTCCTTTCAAGAGCTTAACTAGCACATGGCGGCGCGAAAATGGTTTGAGTTCCACTCTGGAGTTCGTCATGCAATTGCATTACTATCTCCTAAGATGTGGGAGATAGCTATGGCTGCAAACGCTCTTGTCCAAACACGCATTGATTCCGACGTTCGGGACCGTGCCTCCGCCGTGCTTGAGAGCATGGGACTTACGGTATCTGATGCGGTCCGTATTTTGCTAACCCGTACAGCCAACGAGGGTGCGCTGCCACTTGAGCTTCTTTCGGGAAGTGAAGCGCATGATGCTTGGTTTCGCGCGAGGGTGCTCGAAGCGTTGAACGATACTCGACCAGATGTGTCCGACGAAGAAGTCGGTTCTCATTTTGCGCAACGTCGAGCAGCGGCCCGTCGCAAATCCGTTGCATCGAAATCGTGAAGCTCACTTGGTCTGCGTTTGCATTATCGGATCGCGACGGCATTTTCACATATACTGAGGCAGTCAATCCTTCAGCCGCCATCTTGATCGACGAACGGATCGTGGGCGCCACTCGTCGCCTGATCGATTTTCCCGCGAGCGGGCGCGTTGGTAGGATTGCTGGGACGCGCGAACTTGTGATCAACGGCACGCCTTATATCGTGGCATATACCGTTGCCGAAACAACAATCCGTATTCTTCGCGTCCTACATGGTGCGCAGGAATGGCCGGCCTCATAGCCAGGCGGGTGATTCGACTCCATTCAGCGGGGCACCAGTTCGTATCCCTCCTAGACCAAAAGAGATCTCGCAGCCATTTGGATTTGAGTTTCTCGCCGCGGTTCCCGTCATGGACGCGTTCCTGTCCCTAGCTTCGCATGACCAATTGCCAGCCGCTCCCGACAGCGGCCAACATCGCTAGGACCGCGATGACGGACACGCAGAGACGAAAGATGGCGAGCGCTGCCAACACGGTCAGGACCAGCGACGGCAGACCTAGGCAAACAGCACGTTTGTGCCGAACCAGACTGCGAGGTTGAGAATGACTTCGACGACCGCGGCCGTGATTGCCGACATCGCACCGCCGAGCGCGATGTTGCTCCGCATTTTCTCGATGAACGGTGCGCCCGCAAATATTCAGAGGAAACTCGGCAGGAAGGTCACCCAAGTCGCCAGGATCGCGCCCAGCGTCGCCGCCGTCAGCGCAGACAGTGCCCCCGGATCGCGATAGCCCGCGAGAAAACTGACGAACTGCGTCACCATGACGAGGGGACCAGGTGGCGTCTCGGCCATGCCAAGGCCGTCGAGCATTTCGCCCGGGCGGAGCCAGCCGTAGTTTTCCACCGCTGCCTGCGCGACATAGGCGAGTACGGCATGAGCCCCGCCGAAGGTCACCACAGCCATCTGGCTGAAGAACAGGCCGATCTTCGAGAACACGTTGTCCCAGCCAAGCGCCAGGATCAGCGCCGCGACGGGAATGAGCCAGAGCGCCGCCAGAGCACCGGAGGTCTTGAGCGACCAGGCGAGATTGGGCCTGGCGTGATGCGGGATATCCTCGCCGAGAACGGAATTGCTGTCTTCCAGTATCTTGCCCGATCCTGACTTGTGCCCAGCGCCTGCCTTGAACGCGGGAAGACCCGCCCGCCCGCCGATGTAGCCTACAAGCCCGGCCGCGACGATGATCAGCGGGAAGGGCACGTGGAGGAAAAAGAGCGCTACGAACGCTGCCGCCGCGATGGCAACCATGACGTTGTTTTTCAGCGCCCCACTGCCGATCCGGAAGACCGCCTGGACGACGACGGCGAGGACGCAATCGTGGTCGCGCTGACTAAAACGGTTAGAGAGCAGATAATTTGGAAGCGTCGACAGTAAGCTTTAAAGTGTGAGTAAGTTCTAAGAATGGGCGGTGCCTGGCTTGTCTTTGTGCGGTTTCATTAGTTGCGTTTCACATGAACGGTGAGAGGGCCGCGGGGATACCGAGCACGATGGTGAGGCTCAGGACTATGCTCATTGCCAGCTTCAATCGATTGCGTTTACGCGTCGTTTCGCCGGTCCAGTCGTAGGTCATGGTTGTCCCTTCATAGACATGCAAGCCGCATACTGATTTGCGGAAACGCAAATCTGTCCTCGGCACCGACGTAAGACAACCCGTTAAATATTGGGGCTCGGATGGTGGATAGGGAAAACCCGGGAGCGCCTCGTAACGCTCAACCGGGTCCCTGCGGGATCGATCTGATCTAGGTATCGAATCGATCCGTGCAGCTCGTGTGTTGGAAAGTAGGGGGATAGGGGCCCCCACTCGCTTGGAGCAGCGGGCGTGTGCCTCTCCCAGAATTCGCCGAGCGCGATAGGCGTCAAATGGAATGGGCTCGTTGGCGTGTCTGATTTGCTCAAGTCGTTTATCTATATCGGCAATTGCACGAGCCAGATCGTCGGCCGGCGCGTTTTTTGGCGCGATGCGGCGAAGGTACCGGTGCGGCATGCTCATTCCTCGAATCAGGCTCCATCCTGGAGCCCGGCCAGCCTATCCTTCTGTTCGGTCGATCCAAGCTACCGGAGATTGCGCAACGCCTTTTGGTCTTTAAAACCTTAATTTCCTCGAGCCGCTGTCGGTATTCGTACTAATTTCCTACACCGTTTACACAGGATTGAGTGCCGGCAACGATCGACTTAAGGGGCGGTCATGGCAGTGCTCGAGTACACCTGATGCCCATCGACCGGCTGATTTTGATCCCGAGCTTCTTCATGACGGTGAATAGCCCCTAGATTTGTAGACGCCTTCTTTCCTAATTTTGAGGCAGGAAGAGCATCATGAGCAAATCGAATTTCAGCGAAGATTTTAAGCG
>NZ_JBPEHL010000055.1:0-4001 GCF_051201095.1 Shinella sp. BE166
ACGCTTAAAATCTTCGCTGAAATTCGATTTGCTCATGATGCTCTTCCTGCCTCAAAATTAGGAAAGAAGGCGTCTACAAATCTAGGGGCTATTCATTGTTTATGCCACGGAAGCCCTCAATGCTCAGACCTTCCAGAAACCAGCCAGTGGGACCGGCAACGGGCGGAACTGCCGCAGCTGCGGTTGCGCCAGTCGCCGCAGGCGTGGGCGCAGTGGTTTGCTGTGCGGCAGCGGCTTCCGCATCAAGGATCGCTTGGAACATAGCATTCCAAACGGTCGAGGACGTATAGGTTTCATCGCGGAGGACCGGGTAGAAGGTCGTGAGCTGTGCGCTCAGGGCCGCGTCATGCAACCCGAGATGCATTTTGAACTTGGTGAGGTTGCTCTCCAGGTCAGCGTTTTCATCGAAGCCAAAGGCTGCCGTAACCGCCATGCTCCCCTCCCCCATTGTTTCACTGAACAATTAGCGGAGAAAGCGTATCTTGTGCAACAGCAACCTTAAATAGATCAGCGAAGCCCAAAGGTATTTGGGTAACACTTTGCCGCTCGCAGCAGCACCGCCGCTGCCACTGGGTGGTAGGCCAGGTTGGAATGTGCGACATATTCAGGAGCGTTGAGGAGGGGGGAAGAGAAATGGCGATTGCGTGCCTAGGTTGGGGATCGTTGATCTGGGATCCACGCGAGCTTCCTATCCGCCAAGGGTGGTTTGACGATGGGCCGCTGCTGAGGGTGGAATTTACGCGCCAGTCGAACGACGGGCGCATAACTCTGGTGCTGGAGCCGACAGCACCAGAGGTGCGATCGTTCTGGGTTATTATGGACACGGACGATTTGGCGCTCGCGAAACGGCAGCTGATGGCGCGCGAGGGGACGAAGAACGGCGACTGGGTGGCGACATGGTCGAAGGGCGGAGCCGCGCCGGAGGCGCTGCCGAGCCTACCGGGCTGGGCCTTCGCGCATGGCGTGGAAGATGTGTTGTGGACGGCACTGCCCCCGCATTTCGACGGACAATCGGTGGCCCCGACCATTGAGCAGGTCGTCTCCTACTTACAGGGGCTCGAAGGTGCAAAGAAAGACGAGGCCGAACGCTATATCCGCCATGCGCCCCGGCAGATCGACACCCCGTACAGGCGGAGGGTCGAAGCCGACCTTGGGTGGACGGCCCTGCCATAGGGCACTGCATGCGCCATGATGTCCCCATCTTGCGCAACGGGGAAGTGATGAAGCGGGATGACTGTTTCCGAGCGAGGGCGACGAGCGTCGTTGTGGCCGAAATGGCGGGCGCAAAGCAGTCATTCTGCGCTTTGCTGCAAAGCTGCCTTTTAAATACCGACACAACGCACCCAAGGCCAAGATCAGATCTTGTGATGTGAAAGGAATCGAACCTGCGCCCCCTCAATTGAGGGAGAAACTCAAAGTTATCTCATTGATATCCCTGCGATTTCGGTAAAACTCTGTTAGACGAACAGACTTGCACACTCAAATCCGTCTCAATCTCTTCGAGTTGGTCGCGCCACCAATATATAGCCTCTCGCAGAAGCTCATGACCATCCATGTCCAGAGTGTCATGAAAAAGGCCATGACCATCAACTTCGACGCCAAATTGGTAAGCCGTCAACAGATTGTTGCGCTCGTCCTCAATGAAGTCCCAAAACACCCAATGGTGCGCTCTCTGCGCCTTCCATTCTGCCCATTTGGCATCGATGGTCACTTTGTGGGCGGCCGAGATGTCGATATCAACTTTAGCCAATACATGACCAATAACGCGGAGCAACGTCACTTGGCTCAACCACATCATTCTCCATTCCGGATGTTCGTCGTCAATCTCTTGATGGTTGAATGAGAAGTAAATTCCTAAAACTTCCCAAAATGGCTCCCATGCTGCGAGCGTAGTCCGGCCGATTTTCTTGACAAACAAATCGTCGCGCCCGTTAGCGATATATCTTCTCATTGCATCCCCAGGATTGCTCGGCTTCCTGCTTTTTACGAGAATATGTCGATCATTGTTTTCTTTTCCCGTCGCCTCTTCTTTCACCTAGCAATGGAACAGCAATGGTGGTTTTGGAGCCGATGTATTGGCGGCTCGGCTTTTGCACTGAAAAATTCTTCGTTCTTCGACTTAGCGTTGAAACAGGTACGCCAAGACGATATGCAATCTCTGGGCGAGGGGATAAAGTGCTACCAAAAGTTAGGCTGCTGCAGATTGGCGATATTCACCTAGTTTCCAACGCTGGCAACAAGGCCTTCGTGGACGACAAGGACACCACGTTCCCGCTGAATCTGAAAAACATCATTTCGCGCAGCCCAATCAAAACCGTCTTCCGGCGCATCTTTGAGATCATCAAGGAACAGGATATTGACGCCGTCCTGTTCATGGGCGATCTGACTGATTACGGCAAACTCGACGGCTATGAAGCCTGCTCAAAATACATTGCTAGCGCACTGCAGCTCGGCTCAAAAGGTCTATATCGCGATATTCCAGTCGGCATTGTTCCCGGAAACCATGACATCAACCGCACCCTGGCTCTTAAACCCGGGATCAGCACGAAATTCACGCCTTTGGTGGAAGCCCTAACTGGTGCCGGCCTGCCCCCCTTGCCCGTCAATAAGGCGATGCATCGATCAGTCGAAAAAGGCAACGCTCGTATCGAGCTCTTTCTTCTCAACAGTTGCTGGGGCTGCGGTGAAGAAAGCTACATTCCGCCCGAATTTCGCAGCCAGATTGCTGCAGCAATCAAAACGGTGATGGGCGGGCCTGACTCCGACGCCGCGATTAAGGCGTATTATGATCGCCAGTTAGATACGCCAGCGTTCTCGGAGGAAACGATTGAAAGCGTTGTGACGAAAATGGAAACCCTTTCGGGCGCCGCTATGCCAGTGCTGGTCGCTCATCATAACCTGCTTCCGCAACGACGACCGCGGCTCGCTCCTTACACTGAGCTCGTTAATGGCGGCGCGCTGCGTGGCGCCCTCGGCGAGCTCGGACGGCCGGTGATATATTTGCACGGCCACATCCACGAGGATCCTATCGAGGTGCTGCAGCTTCCAGGCGGCTTTCCCGTGGTCTCGATCAGCGCACCCGATATTCCCAAAGGCTTCAATTTGATCGATGTTCTGTTCGGAGAGAATGCAGTGGCGCTTGCCTGCCACGTCACACCCTATAGGGTTGACAAATCAGGGATTTTGAAGCGCGAAAACACGATTTCAATCGCCCTAAACAATGGACGCAAGCGGAGCTCCGATCGCAACACCGGCATTATCTACGGAAAGATTTTGGAGGTCGGTCAAATATACTGGGCCGAACTGACCAAACATTTTCTCGATGAGGCGCACGGCTTGGACGAACAGCGCCTGACGATCATTGTCGAGCAATTGCAGGCTGAAGGCAGTATCATGATCGACAACTACGATCTATCGCCGACGCACTGGATTTTGAGAGCGGAGAAGTAGGGTGGCAGCCGTGGTGAACCCTTTCCGGCCGACGCGATGGGAACATGAGAGTTCAGGCTCTCCCCTAATATGGTTCACTCCAACAGCCGCGCATTTGGCGGCCGATAAGTCAGTTTTCGTTTATGGAAGCAGAGGGAGTGGCAAGACCACCCTTCTTAGGAGCATTTGCTGGGAAGATCTGCTGTCCAACCCTTCTCTGCGAATCCAGAAGACCATCTCCGACTTCAACCACATCGGTGTCTATATACGCTTGCCGGACCACGTTTCGGGCTCAATGGGCTATATGCGCTGGTCCGAAATCTTTCCGGATTCGCCGCGCCCCGACTACGAATTCTTTCGCTTCTATTCTCTTGCGCTCGAGTTAATCGCCGTGGAGAAAGCGCTCTCAGCTGCTCATACCTTGCGCGTCGAGAGCATTTTGACCCTTTCGGCGAGTAGCGAGCTTTCGATCGTAGCGTGTTGGTTTCCACGCAGAACTGAGCCGGTTTTTCCACCGAGAAGTGAGCCACCTCTGAGTATGGTTTTCTGATCAGGACTTGGTCAAGGGGTTG
>NZ_JBPEHL010000056.1:0-3996 GCF_051201095.1 Shinella sp. BE166
TCGTTTGCCGTCTCGAAGCCCGCCATGCCGTCGCTCGCCGGATAGCGGATCCGCCACCAGAATTGCTCCCCGGTGACGTCGATCGTTTCCGGCGCCGGGGCGACGCGCGCCAGCCACGGCCGGATCGCAGGCATCAGCCAGACCGCATAGGCAAGCAGCGCCAGAAGCACCACGACGGGAAAGGCGACCCCGCCCCAGGCGATCAGCCGCCCGGCCTTCTCCGCCGACCACGGCGCTTCGCGCCGCCGCCCGCATGGATCAGCAGGCCGACCACGGCGATCCAGATCAGCGCGCCACCCACCACCATGACAAGAAAGAGCTGAAAAACCGCCGCGGCCTCCTCTCCCGCCGGGTCGAGCGCCGACTGCGCGCCGGTACAGCCGCTCAGCGGGATCAGCAGGATGGGGAGGGCGCGTCGGGAAATCGATCTTGCTCCTGAGGGACTTACTTTGAGCGATATGGCTCGCATCCTGCGGCGGGCAAGGGGTAAACCTGCACCGGCGCCGATCTTCCTCATTTGCTGCCGGGACGGGATTTGCTGCGGCGCTGAGCCACTAGATTAGCCACGAACATCGCCTTTTCATACGCGGGACGTCCGAATGCTTTTGCTTGCCCTACTCAAGCACTTTTACGTCCGGATCTAGGATTGTTTGGCGCCTTTAGGCACTAGTGCGCCTCTTGCTTTGCGAGGGCCTCGACGCTCATTGTCGTTGGAGCCGTTCCTGCCGAGAACAGCACCATACTAATAATCGATCCGAAGATGAGGACGAAGGTGGTGAGCAAACAAATGCCCATGACATTGGCTTTCAGTCTCACAGGGTCGACTCCTATCAAACCGGCGCGAGCGGAAATGGGCTGGGCTTACGGCCCTCAGCAGGCCGCGGGTGTTTCGCGTAGGCATGCGTCTGGTCCTCCAGCACTTTTTTGACTGCCGCATAGGCAATCTCCGGCGCCCAGCCCGCTTGAGTGATTTTGTCGATCAATTCGCACACTGGTCGTGCAACAGCGTTCTCGCAGTCGCTCTGCGCGGAGGCGTCACTCATTGGTTTGCGTGGCGAGGTGATAAGCGTCGTCATGGTGTCTCCTTTCGAACGAGGCCAGTCGGGGCTTTGACTGGCCTCGCGCCTTGCCTCGTCCTCTTGGAATAAATCCAATACGGATAGCGTAGCGCACCAGTAACGCGGTTCACTGGCTTTGGTTCGAGCGGCTCCGAGCCTCGCATCGACGGCAAGACAAATTTGGAAGTTGCTTGAAGCCTGAAACGTCCGAGAGCGCTATCCTGGTGAGGTCTCGCGGATGAACACGCCAACCTATTCAGGGGGTCATTCTGCGCTTGCGGCTCCAGCTCTTGGCTAGCGCCGTGCCAGTTTGGTGCGGCCGGCTTCCCGAATTGAGAACGACGAGTCTGAGCCGATCGAGATCAATCCCGCGCTTATGGCCGCTTCGATGGTCTCGGAAAAGTCCGAGCCGGCCAACCCATGTTTTCTGGAGTAGTTTTCTACCGTGCCGCGGGGGGCAGACGGCGAGACCCCGTAGCGCGGGCTAAGGAAGGCGCCGAGAATGATTTTGAATTTTTCGTTGAGGGTCACGGCTTTCTCCAATGTTGCCCAATGGTGCTAACAGCATCCGCACCATCAAGATAGGGCGCAAGGTGATTGCCGCATAAGCGCACAGACCCCGCGCAGCAGGGCAAGCAGGGAACAAAGTGCGTCATGATCGGTTCGATCTTCCCAATGCAGCAGGAATAATGAAGTGGAGAAAGCGATGGCCGACCGCAAGCAAGTCTCACGTGAAGACGATTTTCGTGACTTCGAGCAACGGGACATCCGCGATGGATGGCCCTATGCCGACAAGGACGCCGATCCACGCGAAGCGCGGAACGCACCCTATGGCGCCCCGGACGCAAACTTCGACCAGTTGGACAATGAGGGTGTCGAGGTGTCGCTCGATCCGGTGGCGACCGACGTGAGCGGCGCTCCCCTGCCATTTTCCGACGGGACGGAAGATGTGATCGCGGACGACGAACTGGAAGAGCGCATAACGCTAGCACTTGAAGGCGACAAGCAGATCGACCTTGCCTCCCTGGAGATCAACGTCCGCGACGGCGTGGTCGACATCGATGGCAGTATCGACAGCGAGGACGATCGTCGCCATCTCATTGGCTCGATCCGCGCCGTCAAGGGCGTTCGCAATGTGCATGCGCGGGAGCTGCTGACGCGGGGCGTCGATAGCCATATTCCGAACGATAGCGAAGAATAGGATCCAACGGCGACGGCGCCTTCGTTCTAGGGAATGGGGCGGACGACGCTGGAGCGACGTGGCCGGCAGGACGCGCCTTCCTAATAGGGGCGGCGCGTCCATTTGCCGAGATCCAACCGGAAATGATGTGGTGAGGCTCGGAAAGCCGGTGGAGTCGATGCGAAGACTGCGCTCGACGACGTCTCTTCGATCATAGCCGACTACAGGGGGCTGTCGTTGCGCTGAGAACCGCAAAATCGCAGGTCGTCCTCGCGGAACAAAGAGGAGCCATGCGGGTTTCCCAAACTCCTATTCAATGGAGGAAACCGACATGGACCATACAAATCACGTACGTCTCACCGCTGCCGAAATGACGCCTGACGTTCTGGAAGGCGCAACCATTTATGGGGCGGACGACCACAAGGTCGGCACCCTTGACCATGTCCACGGCGCTGGCTCCGGAAGCACCGCTGTGATCGACGTCGGCGGGTTCCTTGGCATCGGTGCGAAGCCGGTCGGCGTTCCGCTGACCGATCTCGAGTTCATGCGCGACGAGGACGGCGACGTTCACGCGGTGACGGCCTGGACCAAGGACCAGCTCAAGGCGATGCCCGAACACCATCACTGACAGGTATTTCAGCAGACCTGAAGCCCGGCTCGATGCCGGGCTTTTGGTCGTGGATCGGCTCAAAAATCGCGGAGACTGAAATGGTGGATAAGGAGCAGCAGCACCGTGAGCGCGCCTATAAAATCTGGGAGGACGAAGGCCGTCCGTACGGCCAACACGCCGACCATTGGAGGCGCGCCGGAGAGGAAGTGGAGTTGACCGAGCAGGAGTCGGATGACGTGACCCGGGTCAATCAGCAAGCCGACGACGAATTCGCGCGCGGCGGCGGGGAAAGCGAGCCCGCAAACATCAGGCCTCCCTCAGTGGCGAGCCCCGATTGACGTTGCTGGAGGCCAAGATGAGCGACAAGTTCAAAAAAGGCGACAAGGTGAACTGGGAGACCAGCCAGGGCGAAACCGAAGGCAAGGTCGTAAGGAAGCAGACCAGCGAAACAAGGATCAAGGGCCATACCGTCAAGGCCACGAAAGATGATCCTCAGTTCATCGTCGAAAGCGACAAATCGGGCAAGCGGGCAGCGCACAAGCCAGAGGCGCTCAAGAAGGCCTAGACCCTTTGTCGGATGTGAGCCTCGAATACGGCCGGCAAGATGGACATTGACGATTTCGGATGACGCGTGGTGCAGCTGGCCTCGCCGCCGATCCAGCCCTTCGCTCTCGGAATTGTAACGGGCGGACCGTCGGTCTCTTGCCAGAACAACGACGGAGCGACGTGCTCCGCCGACCATCTATATGTGGCGTGTCAGGTGAGCCACGGTGACATCATTTCATCAGCCCGGCCGAGCGCAGTGCATTCTCGATGACGGATTGGATCTTGTTTCCAGCACCGCCGCTCGGGTGTATGGCGGGACGCTCGTCGATGACTTCGGCCTTCGGACGCTCGCGGCGCTCGAAGGAGGCCGCAAGTCCCCACGTCCTTGCGATCTCCACGGTGGAGGAAACGCCGACATCGAGCATGAAGGGTGCGCCGTGGCCATAGCCGGTGGAGGCATCGACGGGTGTGCCGTGGGCCATACGGGGGATCCGATAGAGCTCGATTGCATCCGTGCCGCGTTCGTCGCGCCAGGACGACCGGGAATATTTGGCAAATGTCTCCGAGGATGTCGGCTGTTCCGGCAATGCATGCACGCCACG
>NZ_JBPEHL010000057.1:0-3434 GCF_051201095.1 Shinella sp. BE166
TGCTCGTCCGTGAACCGTGAATGCTTCATTCCGTCCGTCTCCTTGATACGACGGACTCTACCAAAATCTGGAGGAAGTTCAGGGGCTCAGGTCACCGTATATAACTAGGTGCTGCGGCAGCCCAAACCCTCCATCTCTGGCCAACGTGAAACGCCCTTGCACACTATCTCATTTCTTCTCTGAGACGAACAGAATGAGGTCTATCCTTCCGAGATCGAGCTAACCTCCGCTGCACATGATTCACTAATTTCCCCTCACGGTGAGGTGTCTAAATGCTTGGCCAAGATAAGTGCCCTATAAAGGAGAGGCGCGAACAATTTTGGGATGCGCCTCTAACACCCAGCTATGACAAGCGCAAAATTCGCATGGAGACCGTACCCAGTAAAAAGGAGCGTGTTGCCGATGTACCTACTGCCCTGCTATTTATCTGGGAAATACATTCTCAGAGCGCTATCTTTTTCACGAGTCTGTGATGCTAATCGATACCTTTAGATCCGGAGATCCCTCTTTTCGCGACGGAGAGCGAGTTTATTCGAGTCCGTCCAATTTGCGAAAACATAAATCAGTTAGAGCACGAATATTGCGAGTTCCGATCGGCTTGATTGATCGAGCCGCGACCGAAGATCTAGATCTTCGCAACATGATGGCGGATTAAAACGGCGTATCTTGCCGGTTCTCTAGGGCAGCACCGTGACACAAGAATGATGCGCGACCGCTAACAGAAACCGACTACAAGCATGCCCGCTCATTTCTGGCGAAAATAGAATTGGTGCTCATTTATATGCGATGGTGGGCACTCTCTGCGTCGACACGGCACTGTTAATATTTCCCTACATACGGAAGACCGGACCTACGATGGCCGAATGTGCATCCAAAGAACAGCAGAAGTCATGGCGATGAAAAGGCCCAAGTCTAAAGGGGGCGAACGAGAAATGACTAAGTGCCGGCATCACGCGCGTGCTTGGGTGGGAATGAGGTATAACGAACCGCGTTGAAGTCAAATTTTTGTCGCCATTCACGTTGTCTTCACTCAATCCAGTTTCCAACGCGCAGAGAGCCACGACAGCCTTACAAAAATTTAAATACGATCCGAGTGTGCTTTTTGCGCCCTTTGCGGGCGTGGTTTCTAGGTCGAGGCACGAATGCTCCACCTCTTATACTTTGGGCGGCGAGACCTAGAAGTTACCGGTGATCTTTAAAGTAATAGATCGTTAAGATCGCTCGAAGAGCGAACGCCGATTTAGAACATAGTGGTCTTGCGCACCTCCTCGTCTACCGATTTATCTCCCTGTATGCGATTGTAGTCGCGAGAATGCGTCGCGAGATTTCACGTTGGGGAACGCGCCTGAACTATTTGTTTTCGACACCGCGAACCTGGCTTCAGACCCTGACAGCTGTCAGGGTTTTTTCACTGCTCAGAAAGCTCAAGGCTCGGCTTACCGCCGCCGCCTTTTGCTGTTAGCGCCAAAAACAACACACTAGATCAAGTAGGGACGGAATATTTTGCGCTTGCCGATCCAAAAATAGCGATTCACGGCTGCGCATGAACTGCACAACTCCCGATGGCTGCCGAAGAGCCAAATTAGCTAAAGGGTCTTAGCCGGCTAATAAAATCTGATAATGTGTACATTGAGATACGCGCGGCCGAAATCATGGCCTTCGGAGTGGTGGCACAACAAATGTGCACGACATATTAGCATCACTTGAGTATGAGCCCCAGAGTTGTCGAGGCTGCCGGAGGGGAGTTGCCGACTGCTTATTGGAGGCGTTCGACCCCGTTCAAAAACGTGGCACATGGGCTGTTGCGAACTTGAGAGTGGTGACGCGGCTCTGGCGGCGATCCCGGTTAGGAAAATGACGAACTTGCGCGGCCGAGCCCCTCCCCAACCAAAGGAGGAGAAGCCATGCCCAAGACAAGATCATCTGCACCACAGAACCTCACCCGTTTGAATCCGTGCGCCGCCGCCATCGACATCGGGTCCACTATGCATATGGCGGCGGTCTATCCGGACAGTGATGACGTGCCGATCCGCGCTTTCGGCACCTTTACCCACGAGCTGCATGACCTCGCCACTTGGTTCCGATCTTGCGGCGTCACAAGCGTGGCGATGGAGTCGACCGGTGTCTACTGGATACCGGCACTCGAGATTTTAGAGCAGCACGGATTTGAGGTGATCCTCGTCAATGCGCGTTATGCGAAGAACGTCCCCGGCCGGAAGACCGACGTCAACGATGCGGCATGGCTTCCCCAACCGCATTCCTATGGTCTGTTGCGCGGAAGCTTTCGGCCGAACTCACAGGTCGCGACACTGCGTGCTTATCTGCGCCAGCGAGAACGGCTGGTCGAATACGCGGCGGCTCATATCCAGCACATGCGAAAAGCTCTCATGGAGATGAACCTGCAGCTCCATCATGTCGTCTCCGACATCACCGGCGTGACGGGTATGAAGATCATCCGGGCGATTGTTTCCGGCGAGCGCGATCCCGACGTCCTGGCGTCTTTGCGTGACGTTCGCTGCCACTCTTCTATCGAAACGATCAAAGCATCGTTGATCGGCAACGATCGTGATGAGCATGTGTTTGCTCTTTCCCAATCACTGGAGCTTTACGACTTCTATCAACTGAAGATGCTCGAATGCGGCCACAAGCTGGAAGCAGCGATTGCCACGATGACTGCTGAAGTCGAAGGGCCGCGCGCGCCGCTGCCAAAAATCCGGACGAAGACCAAGCAGGCGAATACACCATCCTTTGATGTCCGGGCGGCTCTATACGGCCTTACGGGCACAGACTTGACGCAAATCCACGGCCTCGGCTCCTCTCTCGCCCTCAAGCTCATCGGCGAATGCGGAACGGATTTGCGGGCATGGCCCACTGCCAAGCACTTCACATCATGGCTCTGCCTGGCTCCCGGCAACAAAATATCTGGCGGAAGACTTCTCTCGTCGACAACCCGCCGATCATCGAGCCGGGCAACCGCACTCTTGCGGTTGGCAGCCACCACTATTGGCCGAAGCGACACGGCACTGGGTGCATTTTACCGGCGGTTGGCCGGCGCATCGGAAAGCAGAAGGCCGTGACGGCGACGGCACGCAAGATCGCGGTTCTCTTCTTCAATGCCCTTCGGTTCGGCATGGCTTATCGTGATCCTGGTGCTGCCGCTTATGACGAACGGCATCGCGGTAGGGTTTTGGCAAACCTGCAACGACGCGCCCGGTCTCTAGGCTTCCAGTTGGAACCCATGATTGCCGAGACGAGTGTTTCTTAGGAAGCGGCCGCGTATTTCGCCAGGGATGCAAAGTGAAGTACGCGTTGATTGCCTTGCATCGCTTGCAGTTTTCAGTGCGGACGATGTGCCGTCTTCTGCGGGTTCATCCCAGCGGATTTTACACCTAGCTGAAGAGCCCGCTGAGCATGCGGGCCAGCGAGGACAAGCG
>NZ_JBPEHL010000058.1:0-2932 GCF_051201095.1 Shinella sp. BE166
TCGGGCTTGCCGAACGCAGGCAAAGCCCGGCTGACCGTCGCGTGAATGAAGTTGTTGTCACGGCGAAGGGCAAGGCAATGACCGACAAGATCGATATTGCACGCGAAAGGATCGCCCTTGGCGTTTTTGCGAATTGGGAGCCGGCGGAAATCAACGATCTCGTGCGGCTGATGAGAAAGTTCGCGGACGCATTGGCGAACGAGGCTGGGAACCCGGCCGCTGAGTAGCCATCGGGCTAAGTCAAGCGGGCCTTTGCCGGCTCATACGCCTCCTCGTCCGCGATTTACCGCCGACCGTAGTCAGGCTTAGACAGCTTCAGTCCTCGGACTCGCCGACTAACCGTTTTTTTGACACGGCACAACGCGCAAGAGCATCGCATGCGAGCCGATCCGTCACGCGTCCGGAAGCCAGATCGGCCAGCCCGCCTCAACTGCGGCAATCTGACCGGGTGTCTCGGTATAGGGAAAGCGGGCAGCGAGCCTGGTATAATCCCCGCTCGACGGAACGATGACGGCGGTCCTCACCTCCCGTTTCTGCTTTGCCACCCGCATAATGTGGCGCGCGACCTTCCGAATATTATCGATTATCGTTGCCCGTTTCTTCTGGCAAGCCTCGGTATGTATCCGCAGCGACCTCTCCAAGGCCGACGATGCCAAGGTCGAAAAGCGCAGTTCCGTTCTGCTTAGCTATTTTCTGACCGCTACCATCTCGTCCCGCACCGTCGGATCGTCATCCAGAAATTCCGGCTCAGCGGTCGCGCCAACGGCGTCGAAGTAGCGGCTCATGAAGCTGCGGAAGGACGCCGCCAATGCGATATCTGCGATGTTGACATCCGTAAGCCCGACAGAGCGCAGACGCTGGATGTGCGCCTCCGTTATCTTCGATGCGTCGAGAGTGATCTGTTCGGCATATGCCAGCATTTCGACCTGTTGCGCAGTCAGGCCCGCCGTCCGGTAGTCCCTTCGGACAGCGAGCGTCTGCTCCCTGCCGAGCACTCCCGAAAGGCTGCGGAAATAGACGTGGGAGCAGTAGCTCGATGGCACATGTTTGGCACAAACGAAGGTAATCAACCGGAAACTCAACAATCCGAGTGAAAAGCCGTCTCGGATTTGGTGAAGGAGATTTTCCACGGGAAGAATGACGTCAGGCCGAGCGGACCAGCATTGGGTCGCCTGCATCACACGGCCCATCGACTCCTTCTCTGCGGCGTAAAGCGCCGCGATCTCGCCTGTCGCCTCGTCGGGCTCGATCGTCTTGATGAACATGTTGCCTCCGATACGGTTCACCCGGCGCACAGTAAAGGCAATCGCCGTCGCGGAAAACCTCTGTCGCCATCATCGGTCCGAACGCGGCGCCTCTCTTACCGAATGCTGTATAGGATAGCTTAGGCCGCGGAGTTCCGGAATGGCGGTTTTGGTCAGCGTTGCGGGCTTCACATCGTGGTCGCCCATCAAATGGAAAACGGATCGTCCTGCCGCGATGAGGTAGTCGGCAATGATACGGCGGTGGCAGCGCCACCACACGGCTTCCACGCACATGATCGCCACCCGTTCTTCTGACGAAAGTCCGAGAAGTTGCTCGAAGCCCGCTCCGAATTCCTCGGACAGCGCATAATCGGCGTAATTGTGAAAACTGCGGTTCTCCCAAAAGGCGTTCACTTCCTCAGGCACCGGCATCTTCCCGCGAAGGCCGCCGAGTTCGGGAATCCGCCGATATCGGATCTGATAGGGAGCAAGTTCTGCAGGAAGAGCATCTTCGTTGAACTGCGGGTTCGAGCGCGACCTGGGAAATCGACGGACATCCACGACCACCCGTACATCGCCAGCCCGCAGCAACTCGACGAACTGAGGGATCGTGCATGTCGAATGCCCAACGGTGTAGACGGGAAGAGCAGAGACGGTACTGGTGCGCGCCACGTCAGGATACCCGTTCGTAGAACGCGCTGATTGTCGCGAACTCTATGCCCAGCTTCGTGAGAGATGCATGAGCCGTCATGTGGTTCTCGTCGTGCAGAATGAACCAGTCATCGAAGGTGTACTTGGTCTTAGAGCCATCGGCGGCAGGGACCTCGCGGTGATATTTCCAGTGAAAACCGTTCCCCGCCTGCGTGCCTTCTGCCGTGCCGCCAATGAGGGTTTCGCGCCCCTCGTACCTGCCTTGGCCACGGTTGATAATTGTCCAGGTCAGAATATCACGATGGCCGTCTTCGAAAGAGTAGGCCTCTTCTATTACCAGGGTGTTTGCCGATGCGTCATAGCGGCCCGCCGCCTCCACGGTGAAGCGATTTTGGAGGTTGCCCAAGCGGCTGAGAGTGATGCCCCATCCGCGTAGTGATCCCGAGAAAAAGTTCTCAAGCACAAAAAGCGGCCGTTGGTCGGCAAAGTCGTCGATATTCATGAGAGCCTCCACGGCGTTGTTTTGATAACCCTGTCGCCGCGTCGAGGTTCCAGCGCACCGTCAGGGCCGACTATTTCGTCGCGACACCATCGACAGCTTCAGGAGATCCTACTTCTCGAACGTTGGGCCACGCGCAGCACACATGCCGTGGGACAGCAAAATGCGTTTCGCGAAAACTGTGGAGCGACCGTCATCCGATCTCCATCACTACACTCGCAAGGCGCACTGATATCCTCGCTCCTGAGCCGCGTGTTGCCTTCGCGCTTATAGGCAAACATTTGATCCCTATGTCGACACAAGCGAAACTCCCGGAACCCGATCACGTGCGTCACCCTTTTTAAGATTGGGTCACCGTCTCGACGGTTGCAATCTGAACGGAGATCCTTGCCGACTGTGAAGGCGGACCGCGACATTGCTTCCTCGCGCCCTCGAACGGCTGGTATGAATAGCCCCGAGTTTCGTAGACACCCTCGGGTTAGATTTTCTGCTGCTTCTCGAACTCGACGGGCGACAGCATCCCGTTCCTGACGTGTTT
>NZ_JBPEHL010000059.1:0-2494 GCF_051201095.1 Shinella sp. BE166
GTAAGCGCCGTCCTGACCCCACCTTCCGGATCAGCTTATGATTGTCGATGTTCAATCTCGAAAGAGGGCTTGGACATATGTCGATTTCAGAGCTTACGCCTAAATCCAAGGATGAGCCGGTGCGCCGGTTCGAGGTATTCACTGGCAATGGCCGTCGTCGCGAATGGAGCGACGATCAGAAGGCGCAGATCATTGCGGAGAGTTGCGAACCTGGCGTGACGGTGTGCTCTGTGGCGCGGCGGCATGGGTTGACGCCGCAGCAATTGTTCACATGGCGACGGCTCGCCCGAAAGCCAGGTGAGGTTCTTTCTGTGCCCGTGGAGGAGCCGATGTTTGCACCAGCGGTCATCGTGTCACCCGAGAAGTCTGAGCCGAAGAAGGCGCGGCAGGCACGTTTGCCAAGAAGAACTTCTCCGGAGGCGGCTATTGAATTGCAGATTGATGGAGCCATGCTGCGCATTGCCTCGGGCACCGATGCCGCAACCATTGCCGCCGTCATCCAGGCGTTGAAGGCTCAATCGTGATTGGCCCGTCTGGTGCGGTAAAGGTGATGATCGCCACCAAGCCCGTCGACTTCCGCAAAGGTGCCGAAGGATTGGCGGCGCTGGTAAAGGCTGAGATGGGTGCCGATCCGTTCTCGGGCACGATCTACGTGTTCCGGGCCAAACGCACGGACCGGATCAAACTGATCTTCTGGGACGGCAGCGGCGTGTGCCTGGTCGCCAAGCGACTTGAGGATGGCGAGTTCCATTGGCCTCGAATGCAGGACGGCGCGATGCATTTGACCGCCGCTCAGTTCTCGGCTTTGTTCGAGGGATTGGACTGGAAACGGGTGCATGCGCCGAGCGAAACGCGCATCCCGGTAAAGGCTGGATAGCGGCCGCGACCAATTGAATCAGCACTGTCCAGCCTCTCGATCCGAGCGGTAAAATATGCTGTTCTCGATCCATGACAATGACGGCAGACGAGCTTCCGGATGACCTCAACGCGCTGAAAGCCATGGTGCTTTCGCGCGAGGCAGAGAATGCCCGCCTTCGCCAGATCATCAAGGAATTGCAGCGCCACCGCTTCGGCCGCCGGGCCGAGACCCTTCCCGAAGACCAGCTTCTGCTGGGGCTTGAAGAGGCCGAACAGGTCGAGGCTGCCGGTCTGGAAGAGAAGGAGCAGGCCTCCCACGCTCTTCGCCAGGCGCGGGTCGCCAAGCGGCGCACGAACCGAGGTTCGCTACCAGTACACCTGCCGCGCATCGAGATCGTGGTCGATATCGATGACCATGCCTGCCCGTGCTGCCACAATGACTTGCATCGGATCGGCGAAGACGTCAGCGAGAAGCTGGACATTGTGCCCGCCCAGTTCCGCGTGCTTGTGGTGCGCCGCCCGAAGTATGCCTGTCGGGCTTGCGAGGAGGTCGTGGTCCAGGCCGCCGCTCCTGCTCGCCTGATCGAAGGTGGCATTCCGACCGAGGCTACCGTCGCCCAGGTGCTGGTCTCCAAATATGCTGACCACTTGCCACTTTATCGCCAGGCGCAAATCTACAAGCGTCAGGGCATCGACCTCGACCGTTCGACGCTCGCCGACTGGGTCGGTCGTGCCGCCTGGCATCTTCGCCCCGTTCATCAGCGGCTGCTTGATCATTTGAAGTCGTCGTCCAAGCTCTTCGCCGACGAGACGACGGCCCCGGTGCTCGACCCTGGACGTGGCAAAACCAAGACCGGGCAGCTCTGGGCCTATGCGCGTGATGACAGGCCGTGGCAGGGAAATGATCCACCCGGCGTCGCCTATGTCTATGCGCCGGATCGCAAAGGCGAACGACCGATGGCCCATCTCGATGGCTTCGTCGGCATCCTGCAGGTCGACGGCTACAGTGGATATCGCCCGCTCGCGGCAAAGAACACCGTGTCGCTGGCCTTCTGCTGGTCCCATGTTCGACGCCGCTTCTATGAACTGGCTGCCGCCGGTCCCGCACCCATTGCCAGCGAGGCACTCAAACGTATCGCTGAACTTTACAGGATCGAAGATGAGATACGTGGCCGGACCCATGAGGAGCGTCGTGTCGCCCGTCAGGAAAAGAGTCGCCCCATCATCGACAGCCTCGCTCCCTGGCTGCGCGAACAACTTGGCTACATCAGCCAGAAGACAAAGCTCGCCGAAGCAATCCGTTATGCCTTGTCGCGCTGGGACGGCTTGAGCCGCTTCATCGACGATGGCCGGATCGAGATCGACTCCAACACCGTCGAACGATCCATCAGGCCAATTGCGCTCAATCGCAAGAATGCGCTATTTGCAGGGTCAGATGCCGGGGCCGAACACTGGGCGACCATCGCCTCGCTCATCGAGACTGCCAAGCTCAACCATGTCGAGCCACTGGCCTATCTCTCAGACGTTCTCACCAGGATCGTCAACAATCATCCAAATAGCCAGATCGACGACCTGCTGCCTTGGGCCTATGCCGCAAAGCACGAACTGAAAGCCGTGGCCTGAAAACAGCGCTTAC
>NZ_JBPEHL010000060.1:0-2152 GCF_051201095.1 Shinella sp. BE166
GCGGCTCGCATAAACAGGCCGGATACACGACCGCAAGCACCGTGTCTGCCGTGACGTTCAAATTACTCCTTGCAAACAGGGAGCGGTCCATACACATCGTTCTGTTCGAGCAGGAGCGCGCCGACGAGCCTGACGATGGCGTCATCGTTGGGGAAGATGCCGACAACCTCGGTGCGCCGCTTGATCTCGCCGTTGAGACGCTCGATCGGGTTGGTCGAATGAAGCTTGGCCCAATGCTGTTTGGGAAAGGTCATGTAGGCGAGCACATCCTGTTCGGCACTATCCATCAGCGTGGCGAGTTTCGGCACCTTCGGCCTGATCTGGTCGGCGACATTGCGCCACTGGGCGCTCGCAGCCTCCGGAGTATCCTGGGCGAAGGCCGTGGCGATGAAGGCGGAGACGACGCGCCGACCGCTCTTCCCGGCATGGGCGAGCGCATTGCGCATGAAGTGGACCCGGGGGCTGTTGAAAAAGGTTTATCTTTTTGATTCAATAGGCTTATGGCGAGATCGATATGGAGCTTTCGATGCTGGAGCGCCGATCCGGAGAACAGTTTGAATTCTTCCTGTGCGGGTCGCTACGCGATCTGGTTCCCGACGAGCATGTTCTGGCCCGTGTTGATCGGGTTCTTGATTTGTCGTGGTTGCACGACATGGTGGCCGAGAGTTATGCCGCCTCAGTTGGTCGGCCCGCGATCGATCCTGAAGCCGCGTTACGTTTGATGCTCGCGGGGTTCTTGCTGGGCATTGTCCATGACCGTCGTTTGATCCGCGAAGCACAAGTTAATCTGGCAATACGCTGGTTTGCCGGTTACGGCCTGCAAGAGAAGTTGCCCGATCATTCTTCACTGACCCGGATCCGCAAACGCTGGGGCGCCGATCTCTTCCGGCGCATTTTTGAGAAGAGCGTTCAAGCCTGCGTCGCCGCTGGGATCGCGAAAGGTGAGGTTGTTCATGTGGATGCTTCGCTGATCCGCGCGGATGTGAGTTGGGAGAGCCTGGTCGCACGCCATGTCGATGACGTTGCCGATGCCAACAATGATGACTCTGGAAGAGATGAGACGGCGGCCAGAAACTCGAAGAAAACCGGGAAATACAAGAAAGTGTGCACAACTGATCCGGATGCTTCGATGGCCACGAATGGCCGAAACAGACGTCTTGAACCCTCCTACAAGCAGCATGGTGTAGTCGATGACGAATGTGGCGTCATTGTCGAGATCGACGTCACAACCGGCGAGGCGAATGAAGGCGATCATATACTGTCTCGGCTCGACACTGCTGCGCAAACGACAGGGGTGGCCATAACGTTGGCGACCGCCGATGCGGGATATGCCTATGGTAAGGTGTTTGGCGGGCTGGAGGAGCGCAAGATCAGTGCTGTGATCCCAACCAAGGCAGAGCCTATTCGCAGCAAGGTCCCTTTGCGCCGGTTCAGATATGACGCCCACCACGATATCGTAAAATGCCTACGCGGCAAGATTCTGCGCCCGAACCGAACCAAGGTCGCATATGGGCGCTTCTTCGCTTCGAAAGCCAGGGACTGCAAGGGATGCGACCTTGCGGCGATCTGCCTGTCCCCCTCGCGCGTGACTAAAGCTGTGGTCATCGTCAACGATTATCCAGCACTTCTTCGAGCACGGCGGAAACGTGACCGTTGGGGAAAAGAGGAAAAGCGCCTGTATCGTCGGCATCGCTGGCGTTCGGAAGGTTTCCATGGCGAGGCGAAATCCTGGCATGGTCTCGCACGGGCTGTGCGCCGCGGCCTGGAGAACATGCGCATCCAGTCCTTCCTGACCGCTATGGCGATCAACCTGAAGCGGCTTGCCGCCGCCTTTTTATTATTCTGGAGCCTTATCTGGCGATCCATTTATCAAGAAAAGCGCCCCGGTAGATCGCCGGGCAGCGACCTCAGGTTCTTGGGTCAGCCTATCAGTGCAGCAATTTGCTGAGGACCGCCTTCATAGGAATATGAGTTCTTCAACAGCCCCACCCGGCACCTCTGCCATGTGGCGGACAGCACCTTCGACACCGCTGCCTTGATGCCCTCATGGGCATCGGAACGACGAGCTTGACGCCACGCAGACCCCGCCTGGTCAGCTTTCGAAGAAACTCGGTCCAGATCGCCTCGGCCTCGGATGTGCCGATCTCCATAC
>NZ_JBPEHL010000061.1:0-2113 GCF_051201095.1 Shinella sp. BE166
GCGGACAGCGCCCTGATCTGCTGGCGGGCCTGCGTGCCCGATCCGACGATCGCGATGGACCGGCTGTCCCGCCGGCAGAGCGCCAGCGTCGCGATGGCGCCGCCGAAACCGGTCCGGAGGTCGGTCAGCCAGCCCTCGTCATAGAGCGTAGCCACCACCTGGCCGGTGTCCGAGGAAATGGCGATCATCATCCCGTTGCTCGACGGCAGCCCGAGGCGCGGATTGTCGTAGAAGCCCGAGGCGATCTTCACCACGAAGATGTCGTCGCCCGCGATATAGCCGTATTTGATGTGGCAGTCGGCATTCTGCGCTTCGAGCCTCAGGTAGCCGACCGGCGGAATGTTCGCCCGCCCGTCGACGATCGCGACATAGGCGTCCCGAATGGCGTCGACCGCGAAACCGGCAATCGGCAGGCGCTTGAGGTCGTCCAGCGTGAGGCTGATCATCATGCATTGCCTTCATTGAGGTATTTGTAGACGGTGGCGCGGCCGAGCCCCAGCACACGGGAGATGTAGGGCGCGGAATTGCGCGCGGAGAATGCGCCGTCGGAGGAGAGCGCCACGACGAGTTCGCGCTTCTGCTGGCGGGTCATGTCGGTGATGCGGATGCCGCGGGCATGGGTCCATTGCTGGATATATTCGTTGATGCGCTCGTGCCAGTCTTCCTTGAAGAGGCTTGCGGGCTTCGCCTTGTCCTCCGGCAGCCGGATCAGCGTCGAAAGCGTGCGCATCACCGAATGGAAATCCGACAGGTCGACATTGATGCAGAGCACCGCGGCGGGCTTTCCGAGATGGTCCGCGAGCACGACGCTGATCGCCTTGATCGACCGGCCGTCCCAGTTCACCTTCTCGTAAGGCCCGATCAGGCGTTCGTCCGGCTGGAAATCGATTTCGTGCAGCAGCGACGGCTCGCCGATTTCCCGCTTGGAGAAATTGCCCGCGAGATAGACGACCTTTTCGGTCGCGAGATCATGCAGCACGACCTCGGCAAACGGCTGGAAGAGCAGGGCGACGGCGTCGCAGATCCGGGCGTAACTCTCAAGTTGCTGGTTCAAGTCCGTGGCCTCACATGTCACCGCGACAGTGCCATTCGTGGACAAATTTGTCCAGAATGGAAATTTCATCCACACCGCTTGACTTTCCCCGAAAATGCCGCCCTATCGTGGACGCATTGTGTTACATGGACATTCAGTCCACAGCGATTTGAGGGCGACACCCATGGAATCCACCACTGCAATCGATGCCATCCGGAACGCCGAGACGCGCATCCGGCCCTTCGTGCGGGAGACCTATCTCGAAGCCTCACCCTATCTCTCGAAGACGATCGGCCTCGACGTGCATCTCAAGCTGGAAAACCTCCAGCATACGGGCTCGTTCAAGCTCCGGGGTGCGCTGAACAAGATCCTGTCACTGGGCAGCGCCGCCGCGACCACGCGTGTCGTCACCGCCTCGTCGGGAAACCACGGCGCGGCCGTGGCCTTCGCGCTCAGACAGGTCGGCGGCGAAGGCATCGTCTTCGTTCCGGAAAATGCCTCCGAGGCGAAGGTTGCCGCCATCCGCCGGCTCGGCGCGGAGGTCCGCTTCCACGGCACCGATTCCGCGGTGACGGAAGCCCATGCGCGGGCGTTCGCCGAGGCCGAAGGCGGCGTCTACGTGCCGCCCTATAACGATATCGACGTGATGGCCGGCCAGGGCACGCTCGGGGTGGAAATCCTGCGCCAATTGCCGGATGTGCGCACCGTCATCGCCTCCGTCGGCGGCGGCGGGCTGATCGCCGGCATCGCGACCTATCTCAAGGCCGCAGCCCCGCAGGTGAAGATCGTCGGCTGCTCGCCGCAGGCCTCCCGCGTCATGGCAGCCTCCGTCGCGGCCGGACGCGTGCTCGACCTCGATTCCGACGACACCCTGTCGGACGGCACGGCGGGTGGCGTGGAGCCGGACACCATCACGTTTGCGCCCTGCCGCGACCTGGTCGACCATTGGATCGACGTTTCCGAGGCGGAGATCGCGCAGGCGATGAAGCTGTTCGTCGAGCATCACCACATGCTCTGCGAGGGCGCTGCGGGCGTCGCCATCGCGGCCGCCATCAAGGCGGAGCGCGGCCTCATCGAAGG
>NZ_JBPEHL010000062.1:0-2007 GCF_051201095.1 Shinella sp. BE166
TGTTGGTTTCCACGCAGAACTGAGCCGGTTTTTCCACCGAGAAGTGAGCCACCTCTGAGTATGGTTTTCTGATCAGGACTTGGTCAAGGGGTTGGCTTTTCTCCTTTCTTCTGGGCTGCGGCGGCCGAGCTGGCTTTGAAGCGGAAGCTGTCATTTCCAGTTTCCAGGATATGACAACGGTGGGTGAGACGGTCGAGGAGAGCGGTCGTCATCTTGGCGTCGCCGAAGACGGTTGCCCATTCGCTAAAGCTGAGGTTGGTGGTGATCACCACGCTGGTCCGCTCGTAGAGCTTGCTCAGCAGGTGGAACAGCAGTGCTCCGCCTGAGGCGCTGAACGGCAAGTATCCCAGCTCGTCCAGGATGAGCAGATCGAGGCGGACCAGCGTCTCGGCGATCTGGCCTGCCTTGCCCTTGGCCTTCTCCTGCTCGAGAGCATTGACCAGTTCGATGGTCGAGAAGAAGCGGACCTTTCGGCGATGATGCTCGATGGCTTGGATTCCAAGAGCGGTCGCGACATGCGTTTTTCCAGTGCCAGGGCCACCGATAAGGACAACGTTCTGCGCCCCATCCATAAACTCGCATCGGTGCAGTTGGCGCACGATAGCCTCGTTGATCTCGCTGGCGGCGAAGTCGAAGCCGGAGATGTCTTTGTACGCAGGAAAGCGAGCGGCCTTCATATGATAGGCGATGGAGCGGACCTCGCGCTCGGCCATCTCAGCCTTCAGCAACTGGGACAAGATCGGCACGGCCGTATCAAAGGCTGGAGCCCCTTGCTCGATCAGGTCCGTGACCGCCTGGGCCATGCCATACATCTTCAGGCTACGCAGCATGATGACGACGGCAGCACTTGCGGGGTCATGACGCATGGCGACCTCCTGCGATCCGGGCGCGTAGGCCATCATAGCGTTCGACATTGGCCTTGGGTTCACGCAGCAAGGTCAGCGCCTGTGGCGTATCGATGTCGGGACCATCGATTGTCTTGCCGTCGATCAGCCGATGCAGCAGGTTCAGCACATGCGTCTTGGTCGCCACCCCCGCATCCAAGGCCAGTTCCACCGCCTTGAGGACGACCTGTTCGTCGTGATGAAGCACCAGAGCGAGGATATCGGCCATCTCACGATCACCGCCGGGGCGGCGAAGCATCTGATCTTGCAACTGTCTGAAGGCCAGCGGCAATTCCAGGAAGGGTGCGCCATTGCGCAGGGCTCCTGGCTTGCGCTGGATGACGGCAAGGTAATGCCGCCAGTCGTAAATCGTCCTCGGCGGTTTATCGTGGCTGCGTTCTATGATCCGCGGATGTTCGCAGAGAATATTGCCCTCGGCCGCAATGACCAGTCGCTCGGGATAAATCCGCAGGCTGACGGGCCGGTTCGCAAATGATGCTGGCACGCTGTAACGATTACGCTCGAAGGTGATCAGGCATGTCGGCGAGACGCGTTTGCTCTGCTCGACGAAACCGTCAAATGCAGTCGGCAACGCCATCAATGCTGCCCGCTCATCAGCCCAAACATCCGCGATCGTGCCGGACAAGGTGCCATGCGCCGTCTCTCGCCACAGGTCCTGGCAATGCTGTTCCAGCCAGAGGTTCAACGTGGCCAAATCCGGGAAGTCCGGCATCTGTTGCCATAGCCGTGGTCGGGCATCCTGGACGTTCTTCTCGACCTGACCCTTTTCCCACCCCGCGGCGGGATTACAGAACTCGGGGGCAAACACGTAGTGGTTGGTCATCGCGAGGAAACGGATGTTGACCTGCCGCTCCTTGCCGCGACCGACGCGGTCGACCGCCGTCTTCATGTTGTCGTAAATGCCGCGACCAGGTACGCCGCCGAACACCCGGA
The DNA here is from genome assembly GCF_051201095.1 of Shinella sp. BE166. Taxonomy (NCBI): domain Bacteria; kingdom Pseudomonadati; phylum Pseudomonadota; class Alphaproteobacteria; order Hyphomicrobiales; family Rhizobiaceae; genus Shinella; species Shinella sp. BE166. The sequence goes on from NZ_JBPEHL010000062.1 coordinate 1,839, forward strand.
ACCCGTGCCAGTGGGCATCGAACAGCATCTCGTGCGTCTGCAGCAGGTAGGCTCTGACCAGAAACGCCCGACTGTGCGATAGCTTGATGTGTGCGACCTGAAGCTTGGTGCGCTCGCCGCCGATCACGGCATAATCTTCACTCCAATCGAACTGGAATGCCTCGCCTGG
>NZ_JBPEHL010000063.1:0-1667 GCF_051201095.1 Shinella sp. BE166
GGCGAAGATGAAGGCGCCGATGGTGGAGATCAGATTGAACCAGTCCCAGCCGATATCGGCGGGATAGGTGAAGACGCGCCGGGGCATGCCGCGCAGGCCCGCGAGATGCATGGGGAAGAAGGCCACGTTGAAGCCGACGAACATCAGCCAGAAGGCGATTTTTCCGAGCCGGTCGGAGAGTTTTCGCGCATCCAGCAGCGGGTAATAATAGTAGATGCCGGCGACGATCGGAAAGAGCATGCCGCCGATCAGCACGTAATGCAGGTGGGCGACGATGAAATAGGTGTCGTGCGCCTGCCAGTCGAAGGGCACAAGCGCCACCATCAAGCCGGTCAGCCCGCCGATGATGAAGATGGCGAGCCCGCCTGCGCCAAAGAGCATCGGAACGGAAAAGATGACGCGGCCGGCGAGCATGGTGGCGATGAAGACGAAGATCTGCACGCCGGTCGGGATCGCCACCGCCTCGGAGGCGGCGGAGAAGAAGGCGAGCGAGATCTGCGGCAGGCCGGTGGTGAACATGTGGTGCACCCACAGGCCGAAACTCAGGAAACCTGTCCCGACGGCGGCGAGCACGATCCAGGAATAGCCGACGATCGGTCTTTGCGCGAAGGTCGGCACGATCATCGCCATCAGCGCGATTGCCGGGAGGAAGATGATGTAGACTTCCGGGTGGCCGAAGATCCAGAACAGGTGTTGCCAGAGCAGAGGATCGCCGCCACGCGCCGCGTCGAAGAACGGCCAGTCGAACATCCGTTCCATCTCGAACAGGATGTCGCCGGCAATCAGCGGCGGGAAGGCGAAGAGGATCATGCCGGCGACGATCAGCAGATACCAGGCGAAGAGCGGCATCATGTTGATGCGCATACCGGGAGCGCGGCACTTCATGATGCCGACGATGAGCTCCACCGCAGCGGCGATCGATGCGACCTCGATGAAGGACAGGCCAAGGAGCCAGATATCCGCGCCGATGCCGGAATATTCCTTGTCGGTGGCAAGCGGCGGATACATGAACCACCCGGTGTTCGGCGCCGCGCCAAAAAAGATCGAGCCGCAGACGAAGACGCCGCCGAGCGCGAAACTCCAGAAGCCGAAAGCGGAAAGCCGGGGGAAGGGCAGTTCGCGCGCGCCAAGCATGGAAGGGAGCAGGAAGATCGCCACCGCCTCGAAGATTGGCACGGCGAAGAGGAACATCATCACCGTGCCGTGCAGGGTGAAGGCCTGGTTGAACGTGTCGGCGGAGAGAAAATCGTTTCCCGGCACGGCGAGTTGAACGCGCACGAGCAGGGCCAGAACACCGGCAAACAGCATGAAGACAAAGGCGGCCGCGCCGTACCACAGGCCGATCTCGGTATTGTTGACGGAGGTCCAGTAGCGCCAGCCGGACGGCGTGCGCCAGACCTCGCGCAATTGTGCCTCCTGCGCTGTCCGGTCTTCGCTGGAGAGATCGGTCATTGGAGCCCCACCAGGTAAGTGGCGATGGCGGCGATGTCCTTTTCCGGCAGCATGTCGAAGGCCGGCATTTTCGCGCCGGGTTTCACCGCGCCTGGGTCGCGGATGAAACGGGCGACATTCTGCGCCGTGTTGGCAAGCGTGCCGGCGCCGACCGTCTGGCGCTGGCCGAAGAAGGTGAGGTCCGGGCCGAGGGTTGCCGGCCCCGTCACGCCGCG
>NZ_JBPEHL010000064.1:0-1559 GCF_051201095.1 Shinella sp. BE166
CAACAATCATCCAAATAGCCAGATCGACGACCTGCTGCCTTGGGCCTATGCCGCAAAGCACGAACTGAAAGCCGTGGCCTGAAAACAGCGCTTACAACTCTTCAAGGGGAGTGAGAAATTCGCCCAACTGTGTCGGCGTCGCTTGCTTCATAGACCGGTGGCCCGATTTCCTGTCCGAGCGATGAAAGATAAATAATGCCAACACCCAATCAACCCTGCAAAGACGCCGTGCTCGTCGAACTGGTCGCGGTCGAATGCACAGCCAAGAACATCGTCGACCTCCACTTGGTCGGCCAACCTGGTTGCCACGGGTTACAAGCAGGAATAGATTGTCAGCGCTCTCAACATGCTCGCCAATGCAAAGCGCCTCGAGTGCATTGGCGGCAGTCGGGTTCAGCTTTCGCGGTAACTAAAAGGGACCGCATTCTGCATGAAGGTGCCCCAATCGACATTCGTGCTGCAAAAGACGCTCGTTCGAACGGTTTTGCCAGGTCGCATAGGCTAATCGCGAATTTGGCACGTGTTCCTCGAGAGGGGCAGCCTATTCTTGGTCCACTGGGTTTCCACCAGCGTCGATATTGATTTCAACACGGGCCTTGTCGCTTGTGCGGTACTGGATCTCATAATACCCGCGGTCGCTCCACGACATTTCGTCGAGGCGCGCAAAGTCGGGCCTTGCTTCGATAAGCGATAAAATTTCCGACGGTTTTTTCCCCGCCTGCGGAGAGGATTTTTCGGCCTGCTGCTGGGCCTGTGCTGGCCACGCACAGAGGGCGGCGATACCCATACCGAATATCAAACTTCTCATAATGATCTCCGTTTCAATAACGGAGGCGAAACGAAGATCTCGAACGTAGGTTCCCATGCTTGATCCCAGGAGTGTGGGAACCGCCCGGGTCTGGAGGCGCAGGAAATGCGCGGCAGTGTCCGTTTTTCTCAGCCCCAGTAGGGCAAGGCGCCCGGAATCAAAAGGGCCGCAGAATACCGCGGCCCTCGAACGTCCCGTTAGCTTACCTGACTGCTAGTACGGCGACACGCATTTCGCCCTCACGCTCGCATAGGGGATACATGTGTTGTCGTACGCGCGATACGTCCTGTAACGGTTGGCGCACCATTGAGCGTGCGACCCAGCGCTGTACCATTGTTGGCTGCTAATGGCCCCGCTGATGATCGCGCCGGCGCCAAAGGCAGCCAGCGGGTATCAGAAGCCAGCGCTGTTGCGGCGGTAGCCTGCGCGGCGGTCGCGATAACCGCGATGCCCATTCCAATCCCGCCTTTCCGCGCGCCAGTTGTCGCCGCGACGATTGTCATGTCTGTCCCATCGCTGTGGTCTCTTTTTCGTATACTGAACCGGCTCCACGTCCGATCCAATCTCCAACCGGTGGGGACCAATGGAGGCGGCGTAGAAAGGAGACACGGACGTCATGGCCGCTATGCAGCCTACGGCGCCTAAGGCAACTTTGGAGTGAATAGCCCCGAGTTTCGTAGACACCCTCGGGTTAGATTTTCTGCTGCTTCTCGAACTCGACGGGCGACAGCATCCCGTTCCTGACGTGTTT
>NZ_JBPEHL010000065.1:0-1323 GCF_051201095.1 Shinella sp. BE166
GTTGCGCTGTCGGGCATCGTCCTCTCGGCCTATCTTGCCTGGCGGCAATGGGGTTTCGGCTCGGGCGACCCGCCGCATGACGAGCCGACCCGCAAAGACCGCCTGCTCTTCCAGGGCTTTGCGACGCTGCTGCTCTCCGGCCTGTGCTTCGTCGCAGTGGTCTTCGGCGCCGTGCCGCTGCTGCTCATCGGAGCGTGCCAGCCATGAGGACCATCGCGCTCCGCGCCGGCCTTGCGCTTCTCGGCCTTGCCCTCGTCCTCGGTCTTGGCGCAGGCTCCTTCACCGTCCATATGGTCGCGCATATGGGCATCGTCGCGGTGGCCGCGCCGCTGATCGCCTATGGCCTTGGCGGCACGCAGGGTGATCCGCCGGCAGGTTTAGCGTGGGTGACGCCAATGCTGGCCTCGCTGGTCGAGCTCGCTGTGGTCTGGTTCTGGCATGTACCGGTTCTGCGCGCGACGGCGGATGCGAGCCGGGCGCTGACGCTCGTCGAGCAGGCGAGTTTTCTCGCCGCCGGCCTGCTGCTGTGGATCACCTGTCTGCGGCCGGGCGACGGGCGGCTCGCCGGGACGATCGGCCTGCTGTTCACCTCCATGCACATGACGCTGCTCGGCGTGCTTCTGGCATTGGCGCCGCGCCCGCTTTACGGCGACGGTGCCGTCAGCTGTTTCGGCATCCCTCTTTCCGCGGCCGCCGACCAGCAGATCGGCGGCGTGGTCATGCTGATGGTGGGGGCGCTCGCCTATCTCGCCGGCGGCGTCGCCCTGCTCGCGGGCCTGCTTCGAGACGGTGAAGAGAAGATGGTGGAGGAGCGCTGATGCGGATCTGCTGGAAACACCTCACAGTTCTGCCCGTCGCCGGCATCGCGGTCGCATTTCTCGTCGCATGGAGCGGCCTGATCAGCGTCAAGGCAAGCACCGGTCATTGGAAGGTCGCGGACATTTTCCTGCACTGGGTGATGCGGTCGTCGGTCCGAACCGCCGCGATCGGCACGACGGTTCCGGCCTTCACCGAGGGCATGCTGCCGATGGCGGCCGGGCACTTCGAGACCGGGTGTGCGATCTGCCACGGCTCGCCAGCCATGCCGCGGCCCGATAGCGTCGGCAGGATGCTGCCCCCGCCGCCCGATCTCAAGGACAAGATCGCCACCTGGAGCGACGGGGAACTCTTCCAGATCGTTCAGCACGGCGTTCGCTATACCGGCATGCCAGCCTGGCCGGTCGCCGGCCGGTGACCTGAGCCCCTGAACTTCCTCCAGATTTTGGTAGAGTCCGTCGTATCAAGGAGACGGACGGAATGAAGCATTCACGGTTCACGGACGAG
>NZ_JBPEHL010000066.1:0-1261 GCF_051201095.1 Shinella sp. BE166
TGGACGGCCCATTTGATGGCATGGACCGCTCCCTTTCCCTCAGCGAAGATGGCGGCTGTCTTTTTAGCCAAGAAGGAGTCATCCCATGCCTGTTGTTACCGTTGGTCTTGATCTCGCAAAGACAGTCTTTCAAGCTCACGGCGTCGATGCTGCCGGCGAGACTGTTCTTCGCCGTCGCCTTGGACGCAGCGAATTGTTGGCATTTTTTGCTAAGCTGCCGCCTTGTTCGATCGCAATGGAAGCATGCTCGAGCGCTCATCACTGGGCTCGGGAGCTGGTCAGTTTGGGACACGAAGTTCGACTCATTCCGCCGCAATATGTCAAACCCTACGTAAAACGGAATAAGACCGACGCGGCAGACGCAGAGGCGATATGTGAAGCGGCGGGTCGTCCAAGCATGCGCTTCGTTCCAATCAAGACCCGAGATCAGCAGGCAGTACTCGTTTTGCATCGGTCTCGTTCATTGCTGGTTCGGCAACGAACAGCATCGATCAACGCTGTGCGGGGATTGGTTGGTGAGTTTGGGCTTATCACCTCAAAAGGCCGCTACCGCATGTCAGAGTTGCGGCAGCGCATGAACGCAATGACGCCAGACGACCTACCAGCGATCGCCTGCCAAGCTATCAATACCCTGTTTGATCATATCGATGTACTTGAAGAACAAATTGCTGCTGTCGAACGACAGATTGTCGAGTGGCATAAGAGCAACGAAGACAGCCTTCGACTAGCGACTGCGCCAGGTGTTGGCCCTATCACGGCGAGCGCTATCCTTGCAGCTGTAGGAGATGCTCGTCAGTTCCAGTCGGCGCGGCATTTTGCGGCTTGGCTTGGATTGACCCCAAGGATGCATGCAAGCGGGAAGAAAGAGAGGATCGGAAGGATCAGTAAAGGAGGCGACCGATATCTGCGGGCGCTTCTAATCCATGGCGCAAGAGCGATTGTCGGTACGCTGTTCCGCAAAAACGTGACGCCTCGTCCGTGGCTGCTTGCACTGGCGGCACGCAGACCGACCAACGTCACCGCTGTCGCCGTCGCGCACAAAACGGCACGCGCCTTGTGGGCAATGCTGACGCGTGAAGAGAAGTACCACAAACCAATTGCTGCGGCACCGTCTGCAGCATAACAGCTTCAGCACTGTTCCTATGATCAGTGCTGGCTTGCGAGGGTAAGCGAATGTGATGGCAAACCGGTATGATCCGGGTTCGGCAAAGGCCCATGAAACGATGCGAGCCATATGAGCTCGTCCATTTGTCTGGCCGCC
>NZ_JBPEHL010000067.1:0-1243 GCF_051201095.1 Shinella sp. BE166
ATCGATCTTGTCGGTCATTGCCTTGCCCTTCGCCGTGACAACAACTTCATTCACGCGACGGTCAGCCGGGCTTTGCCTGCGTTCGGCAAGCCCGAGGCTCTCCAACTTCGCGACCTGCCGACTAACTGTGGTGTAGTCCCTCCCGACGCCGGCCGCCAATTCCACAATGCCGATCGGTCCCCGCCGCTCGATCCCGACAAGGAGCGGGAAGAGGGCTCGATCTAGGGCGATTCCCGCCTCCCGAACGAGCGCCTCGTCACGCTGGGGCCGATTCATGAGCGTGACGATGTCGATTAGCGAACCGTGCAGTTCACGGACCTTTTCGCTGATATGTGTAAGTTGCACATTATTCCTTGACGGCATGGCGCATCTCCTATTATGTGCATAATACACACATGGAGAGCGACATGACAAACGAATTCGAAGCAGATGTGCTCATCTGCGGCGCGGGAGCGGCTGGCCTGACGCTAGCAATAGAATTGGCGCGGCGGGGGGTCTCTTTCCGCCTGATCGACAAGAAGCGCGAACCGTTCCCGGGCTCGCGAGGCAAGGGGATTCAACCTAGGACGCAAGAGATCTTCGAGGATCTCGGTATCCTCGATAAGATCGTCGCGGCCGGGGGCGTTTACCCAAGGATGCGAGAATATCGCGACGACGGTAGCTTCATGGAGAGAGATTTTGGGGGGCGGGTTCAGGCGACACCCGCGGAGCCGTATCATATTCCGCTGATGATCCCGCAATTTCTGACGGAACAAATCATGCGGGACCGGCTGGCGGAACTGGGTGGGCGGGTTGAGTTCGGATGCGAGCTGACGGGCTTCGAGCAAGATGGTAATGGAGTTACGGCCCATCTTTCTCGTTCGGGCGGAGCGGAGACGGTTCGCGTACGCCATCTGATCGGCGCGGACGGAGGTCGCAGCTTCGTACGACACGCACTTGGTATCGCGTTCCCCGGCAAAACCCTGGGCGTGCGCGCGATTGTCGCTGACGTTGGCCTGACCGGCCTAAGCCGTGATGTTTGGTGGCAGTTCAACACCGGTGACATGCAGCGGATGGTTGCCATCTGCCCGCTCATGGGTACCGATCTGTTCCAGATACAGGCGCCGGTCTCTGCGGATGGGGACCCGGACCTTTCAGCAAATGGTTTGGAAAAGCTGATCGTCGAGCGGACGGGCCGCAACGAGGTGAAGGTCCACGACGTCAGTTGGGCATCGGCCTACGCTATGAACGCCCGACTAGCCGA
>NZ_JBPEHL010000068.1:0-1219 GCF_051201095.1 Shinella sp. BE166
TGAATAGCCCCGAGTTTCGTAGACACCCTCGGGTTAGATTTTCTGCTGCTTCTCGAACTCGACGGGCGACAGCATCCCGTTCCTGACGTGTTTGCGCTTCGGGTTGTAGAACATCTCGATGTAATCGAACACGTCCTGGCGAGCTTCATCGCGAGAACGGTAGACCCTGCGACGTATCCTCTCCCGCTTTAGAAGATTGAAGAAGCTTTCTGCCACCGCATTGTCATGGCAGTTGCCGCGTCGGCTCATCGAGTGAACCAGATTGTGGTGCTTGAGGAACGATGCCCAGTCCATGCTGGTGAACTGCGACCCCTGATCCGAATGGATCAGCACCTTGTCCTTCGGTTTACGTCGCCACACCGCCATGAGCAGAGCCTGCAATACGACGTCCGTGGTCTGTCGGCTCTGCAGTGCCCAACCGATGACCCGGCGCGAATAGAGGTCGATGACGACCGCAAGGTAAGCGAAGCCCTCGCAAGTTCGGATGTAGGTGATGTCCGTGACCCAGGCCTTGTCCGGAGCCGCCACGTCGAATTGCCTGTCGAGTGTGTTGTCGATAGCAACGGCAGGCTTGCCGCCATAGATGCCGGGACGGCGTTTGTAGCCGATCTGTGCTTTGATCCCGGCGAGACGCGTCAGTCGCGCAACCCGGTTCGGGCAGCACATCTCTCCCTGATCGAGAAGGTCATCGTGCAGCTTTCGATAACCGTAGACCTTGCCGCTTTCTTCCCATGCCTTCAGGAGCAGATCGGTCTGGCGCTTGTCCTCGTTGGCTCGCCTGCTCAGCGGGTTCTTTAGCCAGGTGTAAAATCCACTGGGATGAACCCGCAGAAGGCGGCACATCGTCCGCACCGAAAATTGCAGGCGATGCAGAGCAATGAACGCGTACTTCACTTTGCATCCCTGGCGAAATACGCGGCTGCTTTTTTTAGGATGTCTCGCTCCTCGGTGACGCGAGCCAGTTCCTTCTTCAGCCGCCTGATCTCCTCGGCCTCGTCGTTGCCTTTGGCGTTCGACGCAGCAAACTTCTTCCTCCATTCATAGAGGGAATGCTGGCTCACGCCGAGGCGCTGCGAAACCTCCGAAACCGGATAGCCTCGCTCTGTGATCTGGCGCACCGCGTCACGCTTAAAATCTTCGCTGAAATTCGATTTGCTCATGATGCTCTTCCTGCCTCAAAATTAGGAAAGAAGGCGTCTACAAATCTAGGGGCTATTCA
>NZ_JBPEHL010000069.1:0-1032 GCF_051201095.1 Shinella sp. BE166
TGCGCGGCATGCCCCGGCGCGTCTTCACCTATCCCGCCGATATCGGCTGGGACTGGTTCAATCTGATCTCCACCATCGGCGCCTTCATCTTCGCCTCCGGCGTCGCCCTTGTGGTGATCGACGTGCTGCGCCCAAAACACCGCCAGCCGAAGGGCGCGCAGAACCCCTGGAACTCCGGCACGCTGGAATGGATCAGCGAGCCGGAGGAAAAATGGGGCGTGCGCTCCATCCCGATCATCACGAGCCGCTACCCGAGATCTGGGACCAGCCCAGCCTGATCGAGGACATCAAGGCCGGCCGCGGTTACCTGCCCGACGCCAAGGACGGCGCGCGCGAAACGCTCGTCACCTCGGTGCTCGACGCAAAACCCATCCAATGCCTGCGCGTCGGCGGCACGTCGATCCTCACCATCGTTGCCGCTTTTTCGCTCGGCGGTGTCTTCATCGCGCTGACTTTCCACTGGTGGATCACGACAATCGTCTGCGCGATCATGACGCTCGCGGCGATCATTGCCCGGCTCTGGACTGGCACAGCCGTCATCCCGAAGGAGGAGATGCGCGACGTCGGCCTCGGCGAGACGCTCCCGCTCTATACGTCGGGGCCGCAATCGGTCGGCTGGTGGGCCATGTTCATCACCATGGCAGGCGACGGCACGGCCTATGCCAGCCTGATGTTCGGCTACTTCTTCTACTGGACGATCCACGAGGATTTCACCGCCGGCCATGCGGGTCCCGGCATGCTCTGGCCGCTTACCGCCGCCGGCCTCTTCACGCTCGCCTGGGCGGCCATGCTTGTCGCGCGGCGGGTCAATGAAGCCGACCGGCGCGGCCTCACCCGTCTCGCGCTCGTCGTCGCGACGCTCCTGGCGCTCGCCGCTTGTTGCGCGGGGCTTGCCGGGCCCTATCTCACCAGCATGGACCCGACCGTGCATGTCTATCCGGCGATCGTCTGGGTCGTCGCCCTCTGGACCGTCGTGCATGGCGGCGTCGGCATCATCATGCAACTCTACTGCCTCGCCCGGAACCTCGCAGG